>CAZBVC010000031.1:238-27340 GCA_964495255.1 uncultured Oscillospiraceae bacterium | reverse complement strand
CGCCCGTACAAAATTCAAAAAAGAATATCGGCAAGAACGCTTGACATTCCAAACGCATGCGGCTAAAATATGTAATGCGTTAAGCGCTTGTAGCTCAGTGGATAGAGTGCCCGGCTACGAACCGGTAGGTCGCAGGTTCAAATCCTGCCAGGCGCGCCAGATCGGAGTAAGCTGTATACAGCTTGCTCCGTTTTTTTGTGAGGAGCGGAGCGGGATCGTTTCCGCGCATCTGTTTTGTGTTGACAAACGGTTGTCGTCGCGCGCATGAAGCGGCGCTCGGCCTTGAAAAAGGGCTTGCGTTGCATGTGGTAAACTGCGATAATAATGGTATCAAGCATCGGAAAACATCCGCAGCATTTCCATACCTATACTTGTATGAACGAAACAGGGAACGCGCACATCGCGCGGAAGGGAGCGCACAATGCCCGGAATTTTTGGCGATCTGTTCGATTTTGACGGCGACGGCAAGCTCAACTGCGTGGAGCAGGCCGCAGAGCTTGTCACGCTCGAGCGCATGACGCGGGACGACGCGCCAAGCGGCGACCGTTTCACCGACGACGAAGACGATGATGACTTTACCGACGAAGACGAGGACGTGTGATCCGTTCAGACCAAGCGCGCAGCCGGAAATAAACGCAGGGCGGTTTAGATGGGTATGAAGCGCACGACTCCCGCGCTGATGCAGCGAGGTTTGCGGCGGGGGACTTTTTCTTTTGCGCCTTTGTATGGTATAATCGAATCGTAACGGGAAGGCAGACCTTAAACTGCGTTTTTCGACAGTCTGCAAACGGCTATGTCGTTTTCATCAAGACATCAGGCAAACAAGCGACCCGCGGAGATGCCGAGGCGACGAAAGGGAATCAGCATATATGGATATCACGTTTGTTCTTTGCCCCAACATCATCGGTCTCCTATGCCTGATCCTGCTCCTGACGTTTACACGGTTTAATTTCTATTTGGAAAAACAAAAGCTGAGGCTGTTTATCCTGGCCGCCGTTTGCAACATCTGCATCCTTGTTTTCGGTGTTTCGGATTATTTGCTGTCCGAGGCTGCGTTTGCCGCCGCCGTTTCCCTGCGGCGCGCGACCTCGGCCGTGACCTTCGCGCTAACCCCCGTCATACCCCTGCTGATCGCGCGCATAGCGACCAGAAAGGATCTGCCCCGCTGGACGCTGCTGCCCGCGCTCACGAACTTCATCATCAGCCTTTCCAGCATCTTCACGGGTCATATGTTCTCGATTGACAGCTCCAATTCTTACCATCGCGGCCCGCTTTTTACGGTCATGGTCGTGATCTCCGCGTTTTACCTGTTGTTGGTGATCTATGTATCCGTCCGCAACCTCCGCAGCGTACACGCGGGAGAAACAGCGTTCCTGTTTGGCATCGTCCTTGTGATGCTTCTGGTCAACACGCTTGAAATTGTGTTCGCGTTCCATTTTGTGACATGGAATTGCTGCGCGGTACTGCTTATTTGCTACTACCTGTTCCTGCATATCCAGTATTTTAAGTTCGACCCGCTCACAAGCGTGTTCAACCGCAATATGTTTAACTTCGACGTGGAAAACATCGGTCATAAATCAAACGTGTGCGTGATATCCTTTGACCTGAACGGTCTCAAACAAATCAACGATACGCAGGGGCATGAGCAGGGCGACGCCTATATCATCGCGTGCGCAAGGTTGATCGACCGTTGCTTTTCGGACGCGGGTCACCTATATCGGGTTGGCGGGGATGAGTTTTTGGTTTTGATTGTCAATACGACGCAGGACGCGGTTCTGAGAAGAATTGCGCATTTCGAGCAGACTTGCGAAGAATTCGGCGTCTCGATCGCCTGCGGCTTTTCCTATGCAGATACGCCGTCGGACATCTCCCAAATGCTGCGTTCCGCAGACGACGCGATGTATCAAAATAAAAGGGAACGGATGTTGAACCGCTGATCCGGGTCAAAGAAATCCGAGCGGGTTCGTTTTGACTTGCCGCATAAAGGGATGGAACCGGCACGCAACCGCTTCCATCCGAAAACCGGGCGGAAGCGGTTTATTTGTTACGCGTGCGGAAGAAAGCGCGAGCCGGCTCAAAGACAGACGCGCAAAGCGGCTCATTCGTTACGCGTGCGGAAGGAAGGCAAGCAGCGCGTCGATCATTTCGGGCGGGGTCGCCCACGACGTGCAGAAGCGCACCGCGTCGTTTTCCTCGTCCACCTTACACCAATCGGTATAGCCGAACACGCCGTCAAGCGTTTTTTTCACGCGATGCGGCAGAATCGGGAAGAGCTGGTTCGTCGGAGACTGTGCGAAAAAGCCGTAGCCAAGGCGGACAAGTCCCTGCTCCAAGCGCCGCGCCTGCTCGTTTGCGTGCCTTGCCAGCCGAACATACAGCTCGTCGGTAAACAGCGTTTCAAACTGAATGCCAAGCAATCGTCCCTTTGCGAGCATACCGCCGCGCTGCTTGATATGATAACGCATATCGTGATCCAGCGCGGGGTCGTTGATCACGAGCGCCTCGCCGAACAGCGCGCCGTTCTTCGTGCCGCCGATCGTGAACGCATCGGTAAGCTCGCTCAAATCGTGCAGGGAAACGTCGCAAGCGTCGCTCGTTAAGGCGCAGCCAAGCCGCGCGCCGTCCGCATACAGCGGCATATGATACTTTCGCCCGACCTCGTGCAGGGCTTTCAGTTCGCTTTTCGTATACAGCGTGCCGACCTCGGTGGGCAGAGAGATATAGATGAGCCCCGGCTGCACCCTGTGCTCCCAGCTCGCGTCGGCATAATGCGCGGCGCAAAGCGTCTCGACGTCCGCGGCATAGATCTTGCCGTCCGCAGACGGAATGGTCAAAACCTTATGCCCTGCGGCCTCGATCGCGCCCGTTTCATGCTCGGCGATATGCGCCGTATCCGCCGCAACCGCGCCCTGATGCGGGCGAAGCGTCGCGGCAAGAAACGTCATGTTCACCTGCGTGCCGCCGACAAGGAAATGCACGCCGCTCTCCGCGCCAATCGCTTTTCGAATGAGCGCGCGCGCGTTTTCGCAATGCGAATCCGTGCCATACGGCGCGTCCTGCGCGCGGTTTTCCGCCGCAATCGCCGCAAGGATGCGCTCATCCGCGCATTCGTTATAGTCGTTCATGAAGTTATATCGCATTCCCGTTTCCCACCTTTGCAAAAATGAATATAAGAAAAACGCCGTGTCTCGCTATTCGATAGGCGGGACATGACGTTTTGCTTGCCAAAATCGTGCTTAGTTTCCGCGAGCGACCTTACCGGAACGGAGGCAACGCGTGCAAACGTTCATTTTGGTCGGCTTACCGTCGATGATGACATGCACGCTCTGGATGTTAGGCGCCCAGCCGCGCTTGGTCTTGCGGTTGGAATGGCTGACCAGATTGCCGGACATGACACCCTTTTTGCAGACTTCGCAATACTTGCCCATGCAAAAGTCCACCTCCTTCAGACAAAAATCGAACGGGTTTATATTAACACGTTCAAACCCGCGATGCAAGCATTATTTCTCGAAATCAACCCTTTTTCGGTTCCTTCTCCGAACGCGTCAGGTCAGTTCGGGAAAATCCGTCTGCCGCAGCGCTTCATAGAGCGCAAGCGCGACGGCGTTGCTCAGGTTGAGCGAGCGCTGCGTTGCCCGCATGGGGATTCGCACGGCGTCGTTCGCGCGCCGCGAAAGAAGCGCTTCCCCCAGCCCCGCCGTCTCCTTGCCAAACACAAGGAAGTCTCCGTCGCGATAGCTTACGTCGCTGTATCGCCGCTTCGCGTGCGTGGAAAAAAGGAAGAAGCGCGCAAGCGGATACGCTTCCTCCACCTCCGCAAACGAATCGTGATAGGCGAGCATGAGCTCGTCCCAATAATCGAGCCCCGCTCGTTTGAGCTGCCGATCGTCAACCGAAAAACCGAGCGGACGCACCAGATGCAGCATGCTGCCCGTAACCACGCAGGTGCGCGCAATGTTGCCCGTGTTCTGCGGAATTTCGGGTTCGACCAATACGATATGAAGCATCAATTTCGCCCCGCTCTCTCTTTTTCATATCCCGCGCGCGCTTCGTCCAGCAGCTTCATCATGCCCAGCCGCACGCTGTCCGGCGAGCAGATGCGCGCCAGATCCCCAAACTGCGCCATCCATCCGTAAAACGCGGGGCTGACCGCAACTGGCGCGCGGCAAACAAAGCCCCCGTCCCCCTTTTCGCAGGGAGAAATGGAAACGTCCGCGCCAAAACGGTCGATCACCGCGCCGATGAGCGAGCCGTCAAACGCCATCTCGACCCATTCGCACGCGCCCGCATACATGCCGAACATCGTGCGCGCGTAAGCCGCCGCATCCAGTTTTGCGTTTTTTTCCGCGTTCTCCTCGCATACCGCAGCGCACGCCATCTTGTCCACGCGGTAATGCGTCAGACCCGCGTGCTGCGGATGATCCGCAATCAGATAGTAATTGTCGTCCGCCCAGCAAAGAAGCTGCGGCGTCACGACATAGCGCATGCCGCCGCGACGCGGCTCGAGCTTGCGTGAAAGCGTGTATTGACAGTATTGGAAGGAGAGCCGCTTGCCCTTCTGCATCGCTTCATGGATCGCGTCCACGCTGTAATAAACGCTCGCGTTATCGGTCTTCACGCGATTTTTTACATATACCGCGCGCTCCATCTGCTCGGCTTGATAGCGGCTTGCCAAACGTTCCAGCTTGGAAATCAGCGAGCTTGACTTCTTGCGCGAGAGAAAACGGCTTGCCTGCACCGCATCGACAAGCAGCTTCAATTCCGCAAGCTCGAATTCCCGCGAGGCGAGCCAATACACCTGCTGCCGCCCAACGCGCGCCCGCATAATATCCATATTGCGCATTTGTAAAAGCGCGAGATCCGCGTAGACCGTCCTTCGGTCGGCGGGAATGCCCTGCGCGTTCAGATGCGCGATGATCTCCCGCATGGAAAGCGCGTGCTCGTCGTCCGTTTCCCGCAGAAACAGATCCTGTAAGCAGAATAAGCGCAGCTTTGGATCGACCATATTCCTGCCCCACCCCCCCATACGAAAAGTATACCTGTTTTTTGCCGTATATGCAGCACCGATTTTGATTGTTTCGTTTTATTTTGTGACATGCATCGTCACGAATGCGGTTGACTTTTTTGCCCGCATGCAGGAAAATGAGATACATACGCATCGGAGGTGCATCCATGAAACACTCCCTTTGTCGGCTTGCCGCGCTGTCCGCCGCGCTGCTTTTGGCGCTCGCGTTCTGCGCCTGCGCCCTGTCCGCGCCCCAAACGGAGCAAGCCGAACCGCTCGCAGCGCCCGAAACAACCGAATCAACCGAATCAACCCAAACAAACAATACGGAGGACGAAATCGTGATCAAACAAGCGCCCATCGCAACCATCGAAATGGAAAACGGCGGCGTCATCAAAATCGAGCTGGACTATTCCGCCGCGCCCAACACGGTCAAGAACTTTATCGCTCTGTCCAACAGCGGCTTTTACGACGGCGTGATCTTTCACCGCGTCATCGAGGGCTTCATGATTCAGGGCGGCGACCCCGACGGAACGGGTACAGGCGGCCCGGGCTACCGCATTAAAGGCGAATTTTCCAACAACAATGTGAAAAACGACATCAAGCACGAGCGCGGCGTCATCAGCATGGCGCGGCAGGGCAACCCCTACTTCCCCGCGTCGACATACAACACGGCGGGCAGTCAGTTTTTCATCATGCACGCGGACGCGCCGAGCCTCGACAAGGACTATGCCGCGTTCGGGCACGTCGTCGAGGGGATGGACGTTGTGGACGAAATCGCGACGACCGAGACGGACGGAAGCGACCGCCCCGTCGAGAACCAAACGATCCGCTCCATTCGCGTTGAAACCTTTGGCGTGGACTTCGGCGAGCCGGAAAAGATCACGGATTAAATTGCGAATCGCATAAGTATACGCAAGATTGCATTTTTATTCGCATAGGCAAGAAAGCGAATTCGGTTGATATGGAACAAAAGCGGACGTTGATTCGGGACTTTACCAAGGGCAGCATACCGAAGCTGCTGGTTTCGTTTATGCTGCCCTTCATGGTTTCCAACGCCATGCAGGTGCTCTATTCCGCCGTCGATATGATCATCGTCGGCAAATACGTCGGCAGCGCGGGTCTGTCCGCCGTTTCTCAGGGCAGTCAGGTGTTCAATTTCGCCACCATGCTCTGCATGGGCTTCTGCACGGGCGGTCAAGTGTATATTTCTCAGCTCATCGGCGCGGGCAAGCGAGACAGGCTCAACAGCGTCATCGGTACGCTGTTCACGCTTGTTTTTTTGTTCGGCGTGTTCTTTTCCGCCGTCATCCTCTGTATTCGCGAGCCGCTCATGACGCTTTTGAACATGCCGATCGAATCCCACGGCATGGCGGTTGACTATATTACCATCTGCGGCGTCGGGCTCATCTTCACGTTCTTTTATAATATGCTCTCCTCCGTTTTGCGCGGCATGGGCGATTCGCAGCGCCCGTTTTTGTTCATCTCGATCGCGTCCGTCATCAACCTCGTGTTGGATATTCTGTTTACGGGTCGTTGGGGCTGGGGCGTTGCGGGCGCAGCGGCGGCTACGATCATCGGGCAAGCGGTCTCGTTTCTGTTTTCCCTCATCTATCTCTACCGCAGGCGCGACTCGTTTTGCTTCGATTTCAGGCGCAGGAGCTTTCGCATCGACGCTTCCCATGCAAAAGTCATTCTCACGCAGGGCATACCGATCGCGCTGCAAAGCGGCGCGGTGCATATCTCCATGCTGTATGTCAACAGTCTGGTCAACGGGCTTGGCGTCGTGGTCTCCGCAACGTTCGGCATCGGCGTCAAGATCGACGACATCTGCAACAAGGTCACCATCGGCATCCGCAATGCCGCCGCCCCCATGATCGCGCAGAACTTCGCCGCGCGCGACCTTGTCCGCTCCCGCCGCGTGGTGCATTGGGCTTGGGGGATTGCCGCCGCCATACACGCGCTGTTTATCGCGCTTTATCTGACGTTCGGAACGGAGCTGTTCGGTCTGTTCAGCTCCGATCCGGCGGTATTGAAGCTGTCCTCGGTATTCATCTCCGCAATTATCTGGACGTTTTTCCCGCTTGCAATCATGCGCGGCACGACCGCGCTGACGCAGGGCGTCGGAAACGCGCGTCTGAACCTGATCAACGGGCTCATCGACAGCGTGTTGCTGCGCATCGGGCTCAGCTACTACTTCGGCGTTGTGGCAAAAATGGGCTTTTACGGCTTTGTGCTCGGCTACGGGCTTGCGCCCTGCGGAGCGGCGATCATCGGGCTTATCTATTATTTCTCGCGCAGGTGGGAAACGCGCCGCACGCTCGCGTAAACCTGCGGTTCTCCCCCGAAACGTCAAAGAGAGGTAGTGTGCCTCTCTTTTTTAATCGAATCCGCCTTGGTCGGCTGCGCCTTGCGGCAAGCGCCTTTCGCGGTCAAAAACGCGTCCATGAGGAACGCCTGCGCCTCCCTTGCCGCCGCGCTTTTCCAAAACAGGATATCAAACGCGTGGAAGCAGCCCGGAAACACCTTAACGTTTGCCGAAACGCCCGCTTGTTCGAGCGCGCTTGCATAGGCAAGCGTCTCGTCATAAAACGGTTCGATCGTGCCGATAAAGGTACACATCGGCGGCAGATCGGAAGCGTCCGTCTCGCGGGCGGGCGCGGCGTATTTCGAAACGCAATCCGACCCGAACCGCTCCCCCAGATACATTCGCCACGCGATTGCGTTGGATTGCGCGTTCCATACGGGCGCATTGTTTTGAAGCATGGAATCGCTCGTCATACGGTCGTCCAGCATCGGATACAGCGGCATACCAAACGCAACCGACGCTTCGCCGCGGTCGCGCGCCATGAGGCAGACCGCCGCCGTCAAGCCGCCGCCCGCGCTCTCTCCGCCGACGAAAAGCTGATCCGCGTTGACGCCCAGCGCAGCCGCGTGCGCCTTCATCCAAAGCAGCGCGAGATAGCAATCCTCCGCGGCCGCGGGATACGGCGCCTCCGTCGAGCGCGTATAATCGGGCAGAACGACCACGCAGTCCCCTTCGCCCGCAAACGCGTCCACGCGCCGATGTCCCTGCTCGGGCACGCCCATCGCAAACCCGCCGCCATGCAGCCAGAGTAGGCCCACCGCGTCCTTTTTCGTTCCCGACGCCGCAAAGCAAACGCAAAGCCGCAGCTTGCTCCCATCCGCACGCGAAACGAACGCTTCGTGCATACGCGTCCGTTTGCCGCGCCAGCGTCCCTTTACAAACGCGTCCAAACAGCGGTTTCCGAGGCGAAACAGTCCGCGCGTAAAATGCGGCAGCATAAGGCGCAGCATTGCGCCGCCAAAGCGCAGCTCGGCGCGTATTTCGCTTGTTTTTACCCGCATACCGTTCGCCTCTTTTCCACCGCGACCCTTCGAGTCGCCGTTGCCGATACGATACCACGTTTCGACGGTTTCGGCAACGCGCGCTTTCGTTTCGATCATTGTTAGCACTCTGCTTCGGTGAGTGCTAAAATTCACATTCGCATTACAATTCCTCTGTTTTTGCGTAAACATCTTTGGTTATGATAAGCGTGTTCCGAGAGGGAACGAGAAAGACCGCAGATGCGGTACCCAAGCGATAAAACATACAAGGAGGACAATGTTATGTTTGAATTAATCCCTTATGGCAGAACGCGCAATCTGAGCTGGTATAACCCGTTTTTGGATCCGGATGAGCTGGAACGCCGTGCGTTTGACGGCAGCGCGCTTTCCGCGTTCAAGACCGACATTCGCGACATGGGAGAAAGCTATCTGTTGGAAGCGGATCTGCCCGGTTTTGCGAAGGAGAACGTACATGTGGATGTTGAGGGCGACACGCTGACCATTCGCGCCGAGCGCAAGCTCGAAAAGGAAGAGAAGGATGAGAAGCGCAAGTTTGTCAAGCAGGAGCGCAGCTACGGCAGCTTTTCGCGCAGCTTCGACATGACGGGCATCGACACGGAGGGCATCTCCGCCGCCTATGAGAACGGCGTGCTGCGGCTGACGCTGCCCAAGCGCAAGGAGACGCTGCCCGCGTCCCGCAGGCTCGAAATTCAATAACCGACTTTTATCAGACTGAGGCGCTTCCCGCCTAAAACCCTTCGGGTTTCCGGGCGGCAGGAAGCACAGGGAAACCGCCCGTTCTCGGGCGATCCGTTCCGGCGTACATGCCGCCGGAGCCGGAAGGAAACCTCCGGGGGTTTCGATCCCCGAATCCCCCAAAGGACTTTTGGGCAGACTAAGGCGCTTCCCGTCACGGAGACGCCTTCTTTTTTATGACGCAAGAAAACGAAGAAACCGAACTTGCCAAGCGTTTATGACGCAAGCAGCATTCGTTTCGCGCCCGCGGTATTGTGCGGCGGCGCGTTTCGTGTTACCATAAGCTCGCGTTTGCAACAGAAACACAAAGGGGCAAATATGGAACAGAAACCCACGCTTTGGACCAAGAATTTTACGATCATTACGATCGGAACCGTCATCAGCGCAATCGGCGGCGTCGCAATGAACTTTGCGCTCGGCATCATTGTGTTCAGCGAGACGGACTCCACGTTTTTGACCGCGCTGTATACCGCCGTGTGCATCCTGCCCGCGCTGATTTTGTCCATCACGCTCGCGCCGTTTGTCGACACGCATTCTCGCAAGAAGATGATCGTGTATTTGGATTGTGCGATGGGGCTTATGTATTTATGCTTTGGGTTCTACATCTCGAAAACGGGTTTTTCCTACGGCGCATACGTCGTTTTGGGCGCGCTCGGCAGCTCGATCGGTTCCGTGTATTCCAGCGCGTATAACGCCCTTTATCCCGACCTGATTCCCGAAGGGTTCATGCAGAAGGGCTATTCGGTTTCGTCCATCATCTACCCGACCATATCGGTCGTCATCACGCCGCTCGCCGCGCTGATTTACGAAAAGTTCGCCATCGAGGTGCTGTTTTTCGGCGAAGGCGCGCTGCTGCTCATCGCATCGGCGTTTGAAACGCAGATTAAGGTTGAAGAAAAGCAGGCGCAGAACCGAAAGCGGTTCCGTCCCAAGGAGTATCTCGACGAGATACTCGCGGGCGCGCGCTACCTCAAAAAGGAGCGCGGCGTGCGCAGCCTCTATACCTATATGGCGATTACAAACGCTACGGCCGGCGCGACGGATCTCATGGCGCGCAGCTATTTTATGACCGCGCCCGGGCTGAACGTCGGTATGTACGCCCTTTTGGTCAGCGCAGAGACGCTCGGGCGTATGCTTGGCGGCATCGTGCATTATATTTGGAAGATTCCCGTAAAAAAGCGCTACAAGCTCGCGGAAACCGTCTATAAGCTCTATGACACGCTGGACGGCGCGATGCTCTTCCTGCCGTATTTCGGCATGGCGATCGTGCGGTTTCTCTGCGGCTTTCTCGGCGTAAACAGCGCGACGCTGCGGCAAACGGCGATTCAGCAATACCTGCCCGCAGACGTGCGCGCGCGGGTCAACAGCCTGCTTGACGTCGTCATCGAGGCGGGCATGATGCTCCTGCAACTCGTCGCGGGCGTGCTGGGCGAATTTCTGCCGTATCGCCTCGTCGCGGTGGTGTTCGCCGTCATCGGGCTTTCCGCCGTGTTCCTCGTTGTGGTGCGCAACAAAGCGAGCATCGAGCCGCTCTTTCTGATTGACGGTTCGTCGCCCGAAAAGCCGTCCAAGGATGCGGCAGACGACGCGTAAACTTCGTCGCTATTTCGTTTGATCGGGCGACGGCGATTTGCCGTACAGAACCCACCTGCGCATGAGAAAGTTAAACACATACGTCGCCGCGCCCGCAAGCACGCGCGAAACGCGATAATCCACAAAAAGCGCATCCGTCAAAAGAAACATACAGCCCTCCGTTACGGCGAGCGCCGCCAGCGAAACGCCGAGAAAGAGAGCGATTTCTACGCCGCGCTTCAACTTGCTTTGGGTAAACACGAAAAACACGCCGACCAGATAATTCACCGCAACGCCGACGACAAACGCGATCGGCACGGCGACGAGATAATGCAGATGAAGCGCTTCTTTGAGCAGCAGCAGCATGAGATAATCCGCCGCAAAGCCCGAAAACGCCGCCGCGCCGTAGCGAATCGCCTGCGGAATCAGTCTGTCATCCCGCCGCCCCGCCCCCGCAAGAGGGCGCTTTTTTGTTTTATGCGAAAAAGCGCATTTCCCGTTCGATCGTTCCATACGCTTCATTATAGCACCTTGCGCGGCGCATGGGGAATCCGCGCGCACACGGTTTTTGTCGGAGGTTTCGATTGGAAGCGTTCGCCTCGATGCTGCTGTTGTCCGCCGCAGTTTTGTTCACGCTGCGCACGCGCGCCGTACAGTTCCGCCGCTTTCGGGGCAGCTTTCGCGCGTTTTTCTCCGCGTCGGGGCGCACGGACGGCGTTTCGCCGTATCAGGCGTCCGCAACCTCCCTTGCCGCAACGATCGGAACGGGCAACATTGCGGGCACGGCGGGCGCAATCCTGCTCGGCGGCGAGGGCGCGGTGTTCTGGATGTGGATTTCGGCGCTGTTCGGCATGGCGGCAAAATATCTCGAAATCTACTTTGCCATACGCTTTGCGCCGAAGGAAGCGGACGCGCATGGCAGCCCCATGCGGTATATCGAACGCGGGCTGGGGCCGAAATTTCGTCCGCTTGCGATCATATACGCGCTTTTCTGCCTGCTTGCGGCGCTGACCATGGGCAACTGCGTGCAGATGGTCACGCTCTGCGAGGGGGTCGTCTCCCTCTTTTCGGTATGGAATCCGACCCTTTCGGAGCGGGGCTTGCTGCTCGTCTCCCTCGGCGCGGCGCTGTGTTCCGCGCTTATCGTCCTGCCCGTGCTGCTCGGCGGCGCAAAGCGGACGGGTCAGGTTACGGCGGCGCTCGTTCCGATCATGAGCGCTTTCTACATTTTATTCGCGCTTGCGCTCATCCTTTGGCGCATCGATCGTTTGCCGACCGCGCTTTGCCGCATCTTTTACGGCGCGTTTCATCCGCGTTCGCTCCTCGGCGGCGCAGCCGGAATCGGGATACAAAAAACGTTTGCCGTCGGCATTTCGCGCGGGGTTTTTACGCATGAGTCGGGCGTCGGAACCGCGGCGCTTGCGCATGGCTCCGTCAAGGGCGCGGACGGGCATAGGCAGGCGCTGTATGGCATATTCGAAGTGTTTTTGGATACGATCGTTCTCTGCACGCTGACCGCGCTCGCCATTCTGGTCAGCGGCGTTGCGCTCGATTACGGCAACGCGAATCAAAACGGCACTCTCGTCATCAACGCGTTTGCCGTGCTGCTCGGTTCTCGCGCGGCTTCGGCGTTTATCGCAATATCGCTCGTGCTGTTTGCGCTTTCGAGCATCATCAGCTTTTCGCTCTACGGACGCATCTGCGCGGACTATCTGTTTGGGAAAAGGAGCCGCGCGGTCTATATCGCGGTTTTCACGCTGCTTTGCGCCGCGTCGTCCGTCTTGCCGATCGCGCGCGTCTGGCAGGCGGGCGAATGGATGAACTGCCTCGCGGGCGTCGTCAACGCGGTCGCCATGCTGCTTCTTTCGCGCCGGTCATCCTTTTCTTGAAAGAAAAGGATGCAAAAGAACCGAACTTGCCATACGTTTTTTACGTTTCGCTTTGATTTTTAGACAAATGCGCCGCTTCGATTCGTGTGGCAAGCGTAAGTTTTCTTGTTTCTTCTTTTACAAAAGAAGAAAAGGGTGCAAAAGAACTTCACTTGTCAGGCGTTTTCTTGCTTCGCTTTGGTTTTCGGACAAATGTGCTGCTTCAATTCGTTTGGCAAGCGTAAGTTTTCTTGTTTCTTCTTTTACAAAAGAAGAAAAGAAAGATCAAAAAGAGACTCCCCGATGAGAGTCTCTTTTGGTGTAATCGTTTGTTTACTCGTCGTCGACCTTGATGCCCTTGAACAGGGACGCAAGCGACGTCGTGGATTCCTGCACCGGCGGCAGCTCGTATTCGCCATCCTCGCTGCTGCGGCGGCGGCGATCTCCACCGCGGTCGCGGCGATCATCCGAGGAGGCGGAGGAGCTGCGCTCGCTGCGGGACGAATCCCGCGAAACACGCTGCTGCGTCTGCTGCTCGCGCTGCTGTGCGCGCTGTTCCTGACGCTCGGCATACACGCGGTCGCGCTCTGCGCGCTCGGCTGCGACCTGCGCCGCCAAGTCGGGATCCTCTTCCAGCAATGCGTCCTTACGGCTCAGGCTGATGCGCTTCGCCTCGGGATTGACCTCGAGCACCTTGCAGCGAACCACGTCGCCAACCTTAAGCTCGTCCTCAACCTTCGCGATGCGGTGTACGGACACCTGCGAAATATGGATAAGACCGTCGATCGTGCTTTCGAGCGCGACGAACGCGCCGAACGGGACGATGCGGACGACCTTGCCCTCAACGATGGAACCGACAGGATACTTGGTGTCCGCCAGCGTCCAAGGCTTCGGCTGCAACTGCTTATAGCCCAGCGATACGCGCTCTTTTTCGACGTCTACGCCGAGAATGAGCACTTCGATCTCCTGCCCGATCGAGAACACGTCGGAAGGATGCTTCACGCGCCCCCACGCTGCGTCCGTCACATGGACAAGACCGTCTACGCCGCCGATGTCGACAAACGCGCCGAAATCTGTGATCCTGCGAACAACGCCCGGAACCTTGCTGCCAACGACAAGCGCTTCCCACTTGGCGCGGCGCTCTGCGGCGGCTTCGGCAAGCATAACCTGCTTCTGCGAGGCGACGATACGCTTTCTCTGCTTATCGACCTCGAGCACTTTGAGTTTCATCGGCTTGCCGACGTATTCGCCCAAGTTCTCGACATATTTCGTGGAAACCTGCGACGCGGGAACAAACGCGCGGATGCCGCCGATGTCGGCGATCAGCCCGCCCTTGACGACCTCTTTGCCCGTCGCCTCAAAGACCTTGTCTTCGAGGTCTTCGCGCTCCATCAGCTCGTCCCAAATCTTCTTACTCTCGACGCTCTTGCGGGAAAGCAAAACGTTGCCCTCGCCGTCGTTTACCTTGGTGACCTCGACCTCGATCGTGTCGCCTTCCTTAAACAGCTCGTCGGGCTTTGCGTCGGGATCGCTCGAAAACTCGCTCTTGGGGATGATTCCGTCGGACTTGTAGCCGATGTTGACATAGACCTCGCCGTCCACGATGGACAGAACGGTGCCTTCAATCAACTGTCCGTTGCGGATGCGCGTCATGGTCTTTTCGAACGCTTCGGCAAAATCGGAAGACTCTTCCGCTTGGGCGGGTTCCTCTGCCTTGGCGGGTTCTTCGACCTTCGGCTTCTCTGCGGTCTCGGACTCGGTCACAGCCTCCGCTGCGGGTTCTTCGACCTTCGGCTCCTCTGCGGTCTCGGGCTCGACCACAGCTTCCGCTGCGGGCTCTTCGACCACGGCAACGGCCTCCTCGGTCAAAATGGGTTCCTGCGCTGTGACAACGACTTCCTCGGCGGGAGCTTCCGCTTCTACGGTTTCGATCGTCGTCTTTTCCTGTTCGCTCATTCCTTGTAGTACCTCCCTAATCATCCGGTCCGGCGTCGATGCGCCCGCAACAACCCCTATTATATCATCGTTATGCAAATTGGCAAGCAAAAGTTTCTCGATAAAAGCTACCTTTTCGGTATGTTCGCAGTATTTTTGACACAGCTCGAACAGCTTTTGCGTATTCGCGCTCCGTTCGGAGCCGAGTACATATACGCGCGTACACGCCTTTGCAAGCGTGATCGCCTCGCTTTGGCGGATGCGCGTCGTGTCGCATACGGTGTCGCGAACGTCCAGCGATTCGCATCGGCTTGACAGCGCCTGCGCGATTGCAAGAAAGCGCTCCTCGGGCAGCGTCGTCTGCGCAACAACCGTCGCGCGCACGCAGCGCGGTTGAGAAAGCGCGTCCGCCTCGGTTTCCAATACGGTCGCCTTGCCGTTTGCCCAGCCGCACACGCCGACCACCTCGGGATGGTTCGGCTTGCCGACGACATACACCGTGCTTCCGCTTTCCGCCGCCTGCTTGACGATCACATGGATGCGCTTGACGAACGGGCAGGTCGCGTCAACAACGCATACCCCTTTTCGTTCCGCCTCGGCATACACGCTCGGCGGCGCGCCGTGCGCGCGGATAATCAGCGTATCGCCCGCTTGCAGCGCGTCCGGCGATTCGCAGGGGACGACGCCCTTTTGCTCCAATTCGCGCACGACCTGCTCGTTATGGATGATCTGCCCGTAGGTGTATACGCGCGGCTTCTCCTTTGCGTACCGCTCGGCAATCTCAACCGCGCGCCGCACGCCGAAGCAAAAGCCGATATGCCTGCCGATCAAAACGCGCATACGCTCAGATCTCCCGCTCCATTTCGTTTTTCAACGCTTGCAGGCAATCCCGCACGGCGTCCGTCACCGCGTCCACGCCGCGCCCCGCGTAAGCCGCCGCCACCTCGTTCGGGTCGATCGGCGCGCCGACGTTCATGCGGACGCGCCCGCCCCTTTTACGGTTCGGATCGACGTATACGGGTATGATCGGGGCGTTGCAGCGCAGCGCAAGAAACGCCATGCCCTTTTCAAGCGAATCGAGCTCGCCCGTAACCGACCGTCTGCCCTCGGGGAAGATACCGAAGATGCGTCCCTTTTCCAAAACCTGCATGGCTTGTTTGAGCGACGAAATGTCCGCATGGCGCCGATACACGGGGAAGGCAAACATCATTTTCAAGAACGCGCGCTTGACGGGCGAGGAAAACAGCTCCTGCTTCGCCATAAAATGAACGGGACGCGGCGTCACAAACGCCAAGCGGATCGGATCCGTCAATGAAAAATGGTTGGATACCAGTATGGCCCTGCCGCGAAAGAACAGATGCCGATAGCCCTTCACGCGCGGCAGATACAGCAGGAAGAAAAACGGCGTGAGCAGAATCTTGAAAAGAACGTACAGCATGGCTTCTCCTACTCCGCTTGCTTTGCGCGGATGCTTTCGAGGAGTCTTTGCGTCGCCTGCTCGATCGAAAGCGCGGTCGTATCGATTACAACGGCGTCCTCCGCGATGCGCAGCGGCATATAGGCGCGCCCCTTGTCCTGATCGTCGCGCCGCAAAATCTCCTCCAATACGCCCTCAAACGTTGCGCTCTCGTCCCCGCGCGCCTTCATCTCCGCCAAACGGCGACGCGCGCGCTCGGCGGGCGATGCGGTGACATAATACTTAAACTTGGTGTGCGGAAGCACGTTGGTCGTGATCTCGCGGCCGTCCATGACGACGTCGTACTCCCGCGCGACCGTGCGCTGCAACTCGGTGAGCTTCTTTCGCACGCACGGATGCACGCCGATGGTGGACGCGCCCATGCCGAGGTCGCCCGTGCGCAACAGCTCCGTCACGTCCTCGCCCGACAGCAGCACGCGCTGACCCGCGCCCGTATAGCGAATCGTCACGTCCGCGTCGTCCAGTATGCGCATAACGCCCGCCTCGTCGCTCGCCTTTACCCCGTTTCGTTCGGCATACAGCGCCATCGCGCGATACATCGCGCCCGTGTCGAGATAGCGGATGTTCATTTCCCGCGCAATTGCCTTTGCAAGCGTGCTTTTGCCCGCGCCGGCGGGGCCGTCTATCGCAATATTGATTCGCTCCATTGATTGACTCCTTGTCCGATTCTCTTTTGCTTTTGCTTACGCTTTGCCGACCGAATCGCCCGCAAGCGCGCCCGTCGACCATGCGATTTGCAGGTTGTAGCCGCCCGTCGTCGCGTCGACGTCCAGCGCCTCGCCCGCGAAATACAGCCCCGCGATCTTTTTCGCTTCCATCGTGGAGGCGTTGACCTCCCGAACCGATACGCCGCCGCGCGTGATGACCGCTTCCTCCGCCCCGCGCGCGCTTTTGACCGTCAGCGGCAGGGCTTTGAGCGCTTGAATCAGCCTGAGCCGCGCAGCCTTGCTCAATTCGCCCACGGGCAGCGCTTCGGGGATCTCCGCCTGCTCCAAAACGGCGGAAAGCAGCCGTGCGGGCAGCAGCGCGTGCAACGCGGAACCGACCTGCTTGCGCGCGCCCTCGTTCAGATCCCGCAGCAGGCGCTTTTCAAGCGTTTCCCGATCGAGCGCGGGTTTTAGGTCGATCTCCATCCTTACGCCGCACGGGTTGTTTGCGATCGTTCCCGAAAGCGACAGGACGAGCGGACCCGACACGCCGAAATGCGTAAAGAGCATCTCGCCCGTTTCCGAAAATACGAGTTTTTCGCCGCGCCTGGCGGTCAGCGTCACGTTTTTGAGCGTCAGACCCGCAAGCGCGAAGGGCCACGTTTCCTCCGTGTTCAGCGGCACGAGCGAGGGCACGGGCGGCACGACGGCAAGCCCCAGCTTTTCGGCAAACCGCATACCGTCGCCCGTTGAGCCTGTTTGCGGATAGGTGACGCCTCCCGTTGCGAGGATCACCGCGTCGCAGGGCAGCGCTTCGCCGTTGACGCGCACGAATCGAACGCGTCCGTCCTCGACGCAAAGCTCCGTCGCCCGCGCGTTTAAGCGCACGCCTACGCCCGATTCGCGGACGTATTTCTCCATCGCGCGGAGAATGTCCGAGGACTTGTCCGACACGGGAAACACCCGCCCGCCGCGCTCGGTTTTCAGCGGCGTGCCAAGCGAATCGAAAAGCGCCATGACGTCCTCGTTGTTAAAATGCGCCCATGCGCTAAACAGAAAGCGCGCGTTTTGCAGCACATGCGCAAAAAAGTCGTCCCGGTCATGCGCGTTTGTCACGTTGCAGCGCCCCTTGCCCGTGAGATACAGCTTTTTGCCGAGCTTTTCGTTGCGTTCCAGCAGGGTGACGGCGTGACCGTTCTGCGCCGCGCGCGCCGCGGCCATCATGCCCGCCGGGCCGCCTCCGATCACGACGACGTTCATTTCGGCTCCTCTTTTTGCGTTTCCATGGGCAGATACACGCCCTCCTCGCTCCAAATCTCCTCAAGCTGCGTCAAATGACGATACGCCTCGTCCTTTCTTGCGTTGCCCACCATCATGATGATCGCGTTGACCACCGAGAGCGGCGCAACCAGCGAATCCGCAAACGACGCAAGCTCGCTGCGCGCCAAAAGCACAAAGTCCGATATGCGCGCAATCGGCGAATCCGCCGCGTCGGTCAGCGCAACAAGCGTTGCGCCGCGCGACTTGGCATACTGCATGGCGTTCTTCGTGCGCGAGCTGTAACGGGGGAAGCTCACGCCGAAGCAGACGTCCTCCGCGTCGCAGCGAAGCACCTTTTCGTAAACGTCCTGCACGGCGCCGTTGACGAAAACGACCTCGTCGCAGACATAGTTCAAATAGTAGGCGAGAAACTGTGCGATGACCATCGCGCTGCGCACGCCGATCACATACACGCGCCGCGCGCGCAGAATCGCCGCAATCGCGCCGTCAAAGCTTGCGTTGTCGATCAGATCGATCGTTGCGCGAATATTGTTCATGTCCGCCGTGAGTACGGTTTTGAGCGCGTCCTGCTGCGAAATGCCGTCCGCAAGACGAATGCGCTGCACGCTCGTAAGCCGATGGCGAAGCATCTCGCGCATGAGCTTCTGCATTTCGGGATAGCCGTCCAGTTCCAGCATATAGGCAAAGCGCACGACCGTGGATTCCGAAACGCCCACGCGCGCGCCGAGCGCCGCCGCCGTCATAAACGCCGCATCCTCATAGCTGCCCGTAACAAACTCCGCGATGCGGCGCTGCGCCTTCGTGAAATGCGGCGCGTGCTCCTTGATGAGCGAAAGCAGCGTGTCCATGGAATCAGTCCTCCTTAAAGCAGCGGCAGCTCCGGCTTGTCCATCTCCGAAAGAAACGCATGGTCGGTCAGGTCGTAGGAAAGCGGCGTAAGCGCCACATAGCCCTCGCGCGCCCAGCGATCGTCAACGTCCATGCCCTCCGCCGAGGAGGTATGCCCGCGCGGCGCCCAGTAATACTTAACGCCCATGGGATCCTCGCGCTCGACATAGGTAAGCGCATATTCCTCGACGCAAGCCGGCGCGAGCTTCACGCCCTTCAACGCCTCAAACGGCACGTCCGGCACGTTTACGTTAAGCAGCGTGCCAAAGCGCATGGGGCGCGCCATGACATAGGCGACCAAATGCTTTGCGACGCGTCCCGCCGTGTCGAGGTGCTTCGGCTCATACCCCATGCAGGAAACGGCGATCGCGCGGTAGCCGAGCAGCCCCGCCTCGTGCGCCGCCGCGACCGTTCCGGAATAGAGCACGTCCGTGCCGAGGTTCGGGCCATGGTTGACGCCCGATATGACAAGGTCGGGCGCAGGAAACAGGTTCCCTATGGCGAGCCGCACGCAGTCCACGGGCGTGCCGCTGACGGCATACGCCGGCACGTTCAAAAGGCCGTCTATGCGCGTTTCCCGCGCGCGCAGCGGCGTATACAGCGTCATGGAGCGGCTCACGGCGCTGCGCTCCGTATCCGGCGCGGCAATAAACACCTCGTTTTCGGGATCCTCGATCAGCGCGCAGGCAAGTGCGCGTATCCCTGCGGCAAACACGCCGTCGTCGTTGCAGAGCAGAATCTTCATACGCAAACTCCATTCGATGATTATCGCCATTCTAGCACAACCGCCAATCGAATGCCACATATTTTGCAGGAGTCGCGCGCATTTCCTGCAAAGCTTGCAGGATCTCCTGCTAAATCAGCAGCGAAGCGACTCGATACACGCAAAACGCCGCCAGATACGCAAACCCCGTTTGCCAAAGAAACAGCAAAAGCGTCAGCCCCCGCGAGGACAGCTCCTTTCGCATCGTGACAAGCGCCGCCGCGCAGGGCGGATACAGCAATACAAACGTCAGAAACGCGAGCGCAGACGCGGGCGAAAGCAGAGACGTCAGCGATTCTCCGCCCAGCAGCATAAGCGTGGACACCACCGCCTCCTTTGCCACAAGCCCCGATAACAGCGCAACGCCGATCTGCCATGCGTCCAGCCCGAGCGGTTTGAGCAGGGGCGAAAGCCAAGCGCCAAATCGCCCAAGCAGGCTTTGTTCCACCGCGTCCGTCGGCAAAAAAGCGGGCGTCACGCGCGTAAAGAGCCACAGCACGACGCTCATCAGGCAGATCAGCGTGCCCGCGCGCGAAAGAAAATGCTCGACGCGCTCGGCAACGTGCCACAGCGTGTTTTTCGCGGTCGGCAGGCGATACGGCGGCAGTTCCATCATCAGCAACGGACACGCGCGGCGAAAAACGCTCTTTCGGAACACGGCGCCCGTCGCCGCGCCGCAAATCGCCCCCAGCGCATACAGCCCGATGATCACGAGCGCCCGCGCGCGCGGGAAAAACGCCGAAACGATCATACCGTAGACGGGCAGCTTTGCCGAACAGCTCAGAAACGGCAAAAGGAGAATCGTCATTTTGCGCGCGTCGTCGCTTTCCATCGTGCGCGCGCACATCGTTGCGGGAACCGTGCATCCGAAGCCCATCAGAAGCGGAATGAACGACTTTCCCGTGAGCCCGAAGCGGCGCAGCAGCCGATCCGTCAAAAACGCGGTGCGCGCAAGATAGCCGCTGTCCTCGAGCAGCGAGAGGAAGAAGAACAGCAGCGCGATCTGCGGCAAGAACGCAACGACGCCTCCTACGCCCGCGAGCGCGCCATCCGTGATCCAGTCGGCAAAAAAAGCGGGAAGCGCGGATCGGCAAAGCAGCCTCTTTACCCCGCTTGACAGAAGCGAAACGAGCGCCTCCGCGCCCTCGGAGAGATACGCGCCCACCGTATCGAACGTCAGCGTAAACATGAGCGTCATGATGAGCAGGAACAGCGGAACGCCGAGCAGACGGCTCATCAGCACCCGGTCGATGCCATCGGACGGCGTAAGCGCGTTTTTCGCGCGCCCTTGCTTTAAGCGCATAAAGCAGCGATTCGTGATGCGCTCCGCCTCGGCATAGCGCGTTTCCGCCGCCAGAAAAGCGTCCGTTTCGTAACGGCGCTTCGGAGCGGCATTTTGACAAAGCACCCGTTCCAAAGCGGCGAGCAAATCCGAAACGCCCTGCCCCGTCCGCGCGCAAATCGGCACGACCGGCGCGCCCAGCGCCTTTTCCAGAGCGGGAACGTCGATCCTTCCGCCGCTTTTTTTCAGCTCGTCCACCATGCTCAGCGCATATACGATCGGAAGCCCGAACGACTGCGCCTGCAACGCCAGCCCGAGGTTGCGTTCCGGATTGGTCGCGTCGATCACGTCGATCAGCGCGTTGGGCCGCTCGCGTTCCAGAAACGTCCATGCCGCCCGCTCGTCCGCGGAGACCGCCCCGAGCGCGTATACGCCCGGCAAATCGCAGATCGTCAGCGTACGAGAGCGGGTCTTGACACGCCGCGCCTTGCACGCAACCGTCACGCCCGCACGGTTGCTCACCTGCTCGCGCGCGCCCGTCAAGGCGTTATACAGCGTGGTCTTGCCCGCGTTCGGGTTGCCCAAAAGCGCGATCTTTGCGTTCCGCCCCGCGGCAAGCGGCGTATGCGGCACGGTTTCAAAGGCGGGCTCCCGCGCAGATGCGCGCAGTTCGCGCTCATGCGCCAAGACCTCCCGTTCGTCCATCAGCTCGATGCGCCTTGCCTCCGCGCTTCTGAGCGTCAGCGCGCCCCCGCGCACGTTGATTTC
The DNA here is from genome assembly GCA_964495255.1 of uncultured Oscillospiraceae bacterium. Classification (GTDB taxonomy): domain Bacteria; phylum Bacillota; class Clostridia; order Christensenellales; family CAG-138; genus UBA7703. The sequence continues at coordinate 5,750 of CAZBVC010000031.1, read as the reverse complement.
GAGCGGGTCGCAGGCGGGCGCACGTTTTTTGAGCTGTACGCGCGCGCCCTTTGTCACGCCAAGTTCGGCAAGCCGCCGCGCATACGCGTCTCTGCCCGTTACGCGAAGCACCCTGCCGCTTTCGAAAAGCGAGAGCCGATCAACCGTTTTTGGCATGGAAAGCTCCTTTTAGCCCCGAACTATGCGTTTTGCCGCACGCTTTATGCTATGTTTGCAAAGAAAAAAACAGACCCGAGCGAAATCGAGTCTGCTTTGAGAACACCGATGTATTGGCGTGAATCCGCTTATCCGCCGACCACGCCGCTTTCGATGATAAGCGGGGTCGCAAGCGGCAAATCGACCATGCCGTATTTGCAGATGAGGAAAACGACCGCGGCCTGCGTCAAAACGACGACCAGCACCGCAAGCCAGCCCATGCCGCGCGGAAAGCGCCTGCGTCCGCCGAACACGCGAAACAGGAGGCGGTTGAGCAAAAACGTCAGGATCACGGGCGAGAACAGCAATAAAAGCTGAAACGCCGCGTCGAGGATATCCTTTGCCGCGCCGCTCTGCAACGTCGTCCAATCATAGGAAAGCGCCATGCCGAGCATATACAGGGCGAATATGGCAAGCGCCGCGTTCAAAGCAAGCAGCAGCACAAAGTAGAAAAAGATGCGCCCCGCGCCGCAGCGTCCGCGCGGATGCATGCCGTGTCCGTCGCCGGTCGGCGGCAATGGTCTTTCTTCTCGTTCCATACCGAAATTCCTCCCGTTTCTCCGTCTATTCTTCTGTTTTTCTATTCTTCCGTTTCCATAAGCGTTTCCGAAAGCGAGTCCTCGGCGCCGCGCGCGGGAGCCGTTTCCTCCTCAAACCGCTCGGCAAGCAGCTTGGTGGTCAGGTATGCGGAGATCGCGTCGATCGCCATGCGATTCTTTCCGCCGCGCATGACGGCGAAGTCCGCGTCGTTGATATAGTCCGCGATATAGCGCTCGTACATCGGCTTGACCGTTTCGAGATACTGCTCGGCGATGTTGTCGATCGTCCTGCCGCGCACCTTGATATCCCGACGGATACGGCGCAGGAGGCAGATATCCACGTCCACATGCAGATAGACTTTCAGCGACATCAGCTCGCAGAGCCGCTTGTCGTAGAACATATGGATGCCCTCGATAATCAGCACCTCGGGCGGCTCGATCAAAAGGTCGGGCGAATCGGCGCGCAGATGGTTTGCATAGTCGTAACCCTTGACCGTGATCCTTTCGCCGCGGGAGAGCGCCTGCACGTCCGACAGCATCTCGTCAAAATCGAATATGGCGGGCTCGTCATAGTTCAACTTGACGCGCTGCTCAAACGGAAGCTGCGGGAAGCTGCGATAGTAGCAATCCTGCCCGATGATCGTGCAGGAACACGCAAGAGAGTCCCGAATGCGCTTTGCGAGCGTGCTTTTCCCGCTTCCGCTCGCGCCGCAAATGCCGACGATAATCATGACGCGCCACCCCCTATGCGTTCATTATACCCAAGGAAGCGCGCGCGCGCAATCACGATTCGATCTTAAAGAGCAATTCGCCGTAGGAAGGCGTCGGCCAATACCGCTTGCCGACCACGCATTCGAGCCTATCGATCGGCGCGCGCAGCTTCGACATACTCGGCTGCAACCGATCGCGCACGGCGACGGCGCACGCTGCGGCGGATTCGCAGCGCGGCATGGCAAGAAGCGTTTGATCCAGCTCGTCCGCCGCCTTTTGTGCGTCGCTCAGCAGCGCGTTGATCGACAAAAGCAGCGTCTTCTGCGCGGGCGCTTCGATTCCGCAGGCAAACGATTTGCTCACCGTGTCCGTCAGCTCCGCGGCAAACGCCATCACGGCGGGCAGGATCGTCTGCCGCGTGATTTTGAGCATGGCGACCGCCTCGATGCGCCCCGCCGTCGCATAGTTTTGAAGCGCGATTTCGCGCCGTGCGTTCAATTCGCCCTCGTTCATCACGCCGTGCTTTTCAAACACGTCCCGCACCTTTTGCATGGCGTAAACGCCGATCGCGTCCACGGTATTATCCACGTTGGGCAGGCCTCTGTGCTTTGCCTCCTCCGCCCACGCAGGATCATAGTTGTTGCCGTTAAACAGCACGCGCGCGTGCGTTCCGTACAGCTCGCCCATCGTTTCGCGCCATGCCATATCCGCATTCTCCGCGCCCTCAAGCCGATCCGCGATGCGCGTGAGCATCTCCGCGACGATCGTATTCAATACCGTATTCGGCAGCCCGAGCGATTGGGACGAGCCGACCATGCGGAACTCAAACTTGTTGCCCGTAAACGCGAACGGCGAGGTGCGGTTGCGGTCGGTGTCGTCCTTTTGCAGCGAAACGATGGTCGATACGCCGACGTTTATCATCTCCCGCGCGTGCGAGGGCATTTCTTCGCCTTGCGCCAGCTCGGCAAGCTCCTTTTGCAGCACGTCGCCGATAAACACGGACAGAATCGGCGTAGGCGCCTCGTTGCCGCCCAAGCGGTATTCGTTGCCGATGCTGGAACAACTCAGACGCAGCATTTCGGCGTATTCGTCCACCGCCGCAATCGTCGCAAGAAAGAACGTGAAAAACACCTTGTTGCTCTGCGCGTCCTTGCCCGGCTTCAACAGGTTCGCGCCCGTTTCGGTCTGCAATGACCAGTTGTTGTGCTTGCCGCTGCCGTTGATATACGCAAACGGCTTTTCATGCAGCAAACAGGTCAGCCCATGCCGATCCGCGATGCGCCGCATCATCTCCATGATAAGCTGATTGTGATCGACCGCCACGTTCGCCGAAACGAACAGCGGCGCGAATTCGTATTGCGACGGCGCAACCTCGTTATGCTCGGTCTTGCACGGCACGCCCATCTTCCAAAGCGTTTCGTTCAATTCGTGCATAAAGCTGATTACGCGCTCGGGCGTTGCGGCATAGTATTGATCGGACAGCTCCTGCCCCTTTGCGGGCGCGGCGCCGAACAGCGTGCGGCCCGTATAGACGAGATCCTTGCGCTTCAAAAACCCGCGCCGATCCAAAAGGAAGTATTCCTGCTCGGCGCCGACCGTCGGGGTTACATGCTTGACGTCCTCGCCCAGCAGCGTCAGAACGCGCACCGCCGCCTTATCGATCGCCTGCATGGAGCGCAAAAGCGGGGTCTTTTCGTCCAGCGCCTCGCCCGAAAACGAGCAAAACGCCGTCGGAATGCACAAGCAGCCCGTTTGATCCGCGTTGCGCTTGATAAACGCGGGGCTTGTACAGTCCCACATGGTATAGCCGCGCGCCTCAAACGTCGGCCGTAAGCCGCCCGAGGGGAACGACGAGCCGTCGGTTTCGCCCTTGATGAGCGCCTTGGCGGAAAACGCGGCGATGGGCGTTTTTTCCGCGCCCGAGAACGACAAAAACGAGTCGCGCTTCTCCGCCGTAAGCCCCGTCATGGGCTGGAACCAATGCGTAAAATGCGTCGCGCCCTTCTCGATCGCCCATTCCATCATGGTCTTGGCCATCTTGCCCGCCAGCTCGAACGTCAACTCGCCGCCTATTTCCAGGACGGCGCGAAACTGCGCGTACACGCTCCTCTCCAGTCTTTGGCGCATGACCTCGTCCGAAAACACATCCTCGCCAAACGAGACGTAGGCTTCCCTTGTGTTCGTCATTTTCTCCGTCCTCCCTTCACCGCCGTTTTTCGGCGCATCCCAATAATTTTCGTACTATAACACTTTTTTCTTCACATGGCAATAAAAAAATATATTTTTATGTTGCAAAGAGAGGTCGCGCACGGCTCTTTTCGCGCGCAAAAAAGGAGCGCTGCACAACGCACGCTCCTTCTCTCTGCTCCGAGAAACCTTATTTGACTTCGCAGGTCGCGCCGACTTCCTTGAAGGAAGCAACGATCTTCTCGGCCTCTTCCTTGTTGACGCCTTCCTTGACCTTGCTGGGGGCGTTGTCAACAACGTCCTTCGCTTCTTTCAGACCCAGACCCGTCAGCTCGCGGACGACCTTGATGACCTTGATCTTCTCGGGCCCGATCTCCTTCAAGACGACGTCGAACTCGGTCTTTTCCTCAACCTCTTCGGCTGCGGCGGCGGGGCCGGCAACCGCAACGGCGGTCGCGGCGGCGGAAACGCCAAACTCGTCTTCCATTGCCTTCACGAGCTCAAAGAGCTCCAACACGCTCATCGCTTTGATATCAGCGATCAATTTTTCCTTATCCATGTTACCCTCCTGTAATTTTGAGCGGTCAACCCGCAATTTTTTGTCGTTTGTGGTTCTGCCTGCGGGTTATTCCGCCTGCGCTTCTCCGCCTTGCTTCTTCGCGATCTGATCGAGCGCGATTGCGAACTTGGAGATCGGAGACATCATCGAGCCCAGCAACCTTGCCAGCAGCACTTCGCGCGTGGGCATCTCGGCGATCATATCCATCGCGTTTGCGTCCATGACTTCGCCTTCCACGATACCGCCGATCAGCTCGCACTTCTTCGCCTTCTTGACGAAAGCCTTCAAAATGCGCGCCGCTGCGGACAGATCGTTGTAACCGAACGCGAACGCATTGGGGCCTTTCAGCATGGCCTCGATGGACTTGTCAACGCCCGTGCTTTCGCATGCACGCGACATGATGTGGTTCTTGATGACGACATACTCGACGCCGGCCTTGCGCAGCTCGGTGCGCAGCGCGGTATCCTCGGCAACGGTGATGCCGCGATAATCGAAGAACACGACGCTTTGCGCGCGCTTGACCTTGTCCGCGACAAGAGCAACCTGCTCCGCCTTCTTTTGGATGATTTGTTCGTTTGCCATAGTGTGTTTCACCTCCTTGACAAAAAGTGACTTCCGTTTTCGCCCGAACATCGGGCTGCGGTTCCTGCGTCCGCTTATCGTTTTCGCAGGAGCCAAACCGTTACAAAAATCCTCCCGCCGCAGACGGGAGGATCGCATACAAAAATACTTTTGAACGCTTCACCTCGGCAGGACTTATGCGGTTTCCCGCTGCCGGCTGTCTTGGGCGATGTTTACCGTATCGCATGTTACCACACGATCGTTGGATTGTCAACGTTCTTTTGCGCATTCGCCCGCAAAACGCGAGCAATCGGCGCTTAGAACTTCATCGTATTGAACTTGACGCCGGGGCCCATCGTGGCGCTGATAACAACGCTCTTCAAATAGGTTCCCTTTGCAGCGGCAGGCTTTGCCTTGACGATCGCGTCCATGAGGACGGTCAGGTTCTCAACAAGCTTATCCGTGCCGAACGACGCCTTGCCGATCGGGCAATGGATGATGCTGGTCTTGTCCACGCGGTATTCGACCTTACCGGCTTTGATGTCGGTGATCGCCTTCGCGACGTCGGGCGTGACCGTTCCGGATTTCGGGTTCGGCATGAGCCCCTTGGGGCCCAGCTTTCTGGCGATGCGGCCGACGACGCCCATCATGTCGGGCGTTGCGACGCAGACGTCGAAATCGAACCAGTTCTCGGAATCGATCTTCTTGACGAGATCCTCGTCGCCGACGAAATCCGCGCCGGCTTCCTGCGCTTCGCGCG
>CAZBVC010000031.1:0-228 GCA_964495255.1 uncultured Oscillospiraceae bacterium | reverse complement strand
CGCGAATCTTTTTACCCGTTCCGTGCGGCAGAACCACCGCGCCGCGAACCTGTTGGTCGGCATGGCGGGGGTCGACGCCCAGGCGGATGGAGGCTTCGATCGTTTCATCGAACTTCGCCTTCGCGGTGGTCACCACGAGTTCGAGCCCTTCGCGGACGTCGTACATCTTGGCGGATTCGATGCTCTGCTTGCTTTCAAGATACTTCTTGCCGTGTTTCATGTTTCGCT
>CAZBVC010000030.1:1313-27545 GCA_964495255.1 uncultured Oscillospiraceae bacterium | reverse complement strand
ATTTTCATTACTATTTGTGCCGCTGGCGGTCGGCGGCGGAATGGATGTTGATATGCAACAGGTTCGGAATCTTGAAAAAGTCGCCTCCCGCCGCCGCGAGCAGATCGGAAAACAGCGCGCCGAAAATATCGGTCGAAGCAAACGTCAAATCATGCGCGAGCTTTTCGACGGACAGCCCCCCGGGCGCGTCGATCACCAGATACGCGCTTGCCGCATAATGCAGAAAGTCGTCCGGCAGAAGCGCCTTTGTCGCGGGGCAGATCGGCGACACGCCCAGAATCGAGCGCACCATACGCGAATCGAGCCCCAGCGAACGCTCCATGGTAAACAGCACGTTTTCGTTCATGCGCCCGCAGATCTGCGCGCTGCCCGCGAGGGATTCCTGCCTTGCGCAGATCAGCGTCAGCCGCTCCGCCGCGCATCCCGCCGCCTTGGCAAGCGCGCATGCCCATGCGTCGCTCGGCAGCTTCTCCGTTTGCAGGATCGCCGTCAGGCTGCCGCGCGCGCACGCAGGCTCGATATCCCGCTCCACGTCCGCCGCATCGTCCAAATACAGCTTGATCGGGCCCGAGAGCATCTCCTTTTGAAACGCCGCTGCGGATTGCATGGTCAGCGCCGCGAGCCTCGGCAGATTCGTTTCCAGCGAAATGTGCGGCAGCATCACGCCGCCCAAATCGGCAAGCTGCACGCTCGCTCTCCCCAAGCCGCCCTGACACAGCTCCGTCATGCGCGCGCCCGCGTCAAACGAGCCGATTGCGTCGATTCCCGCGTCGACGACCACGGCGCCCGACGGCAGGGTTTCAACCGAAACGCCGTAAGCCGCCGCGTTTTTTTCCAAATCGTCCGTCAGCGCCGCACAGCGCGCGTCTATAACGGACAGCCTGATGTTCTCCATGCGCAAAGCCCTTACCCTTCCCCGCGCTCCGCCGCGGACAGGCGAAGAAAGAACGCCGCCTCCTCCGCCTCGCGCGCGCGATCCGTTTCGTCCTGCGGCAACGCCTCCGCTTTGAGCGCGCCCGTCGGGCAAACGCTTACGCAAACGCCGCAGTCGCGGCACAGCGCGGAATCGACGCGCATACCGCCTTCGTCGAGCCGCCGCGCATGGTAGCAGCACGCCGTCACGCAACGACCGCATTTTTTGCAGTTCTTCTCTTGATAGGAAAACGCGAGCCTTCGCACCTCGTCCTTCTTCGGCAGATGGGCAAGCGCCGCGCCGCGCACGGAGGCGATATCGGAATAGCCGAGCCGCATGAGCAGCTCGGAAAGCGCATAGCACGCTTTCGTAATCGCGTCGAGCCCGCGCAGAATGCCCAGCGAGCAAACGCCGACGCACGAGCAGCCCGCCATAAGGAATTCAACGGCGTCCCGCGCGCCCATGCAGCCGCCCGAGCCGTACAGCTCGTGAAAATCGGGTCTTGCCGCCGCGACGCCCGCGTCCACGGCAAGCGCAAGCGGCTTGATCGCGCCGCCGCTGACCCAGCCGCGCCCGCCCGCGCCGAGCAGGTTGGGCATTGCGCGCTCGATGTCGATGGACAAGCCCGGCCCCACGGAATCGACGCCGCAAAGCCCGTCCGCGCCGTGTTCGAGACAGCGAAGCCCCGCTTTTTCCGCGTCCGCCCAGTTTGCCGAGAGCTTGCAGATCACGGGGATTTGAACGCGCTTTTTGGCCTCGTCCAGCATGGGGATGAGCGTATCCTCCGTATAGGAGACAAGCTCGATGACGTCCGCGCCCGCTTTCTCCGCATCCGCGACGATGGCGCTTGCTTCAAGAGGCGTATGCCCGACGGACGCGATGACCGTCACGCCCGCGGCTTTCGCCTCCGGAATTTCCTTTTCATACCAAAGGAGGCGATCCGCGTCCGACCACTTTTCGCAGTTCAGCAGCGTGGACGCGTTCAAGGCGAACATATGCTTGGCGGGGTTGATCGCGCGACCCAAACGAATCGTCTTGGTCACAACCGCGCCGCAGCCCGCCTCGTATGCGCGAATCATGCCCTCCGCGCCGTAGGAGAGCGGGCCAGACGAGAGGATAAACGGCGTTTTCAGCTTGACGCCGCAAATGCTGCTTTGAATATCCGCGCCCGTACAGAAAGACGCGTCATACATGGAGGATTCCCCCTTCCCTACTTACCCGTCCAAAATTGCTTTGCCGCTTCGCGCAGCTCGGCCTTCGCCTTCTCCGCGTTCACGGTCAGAAGCGCGTGCTCCCGCTTCAAGAAACGCCCGTTGACCATGACGTCCGCCACGTTTTGGGGGTTTCGAAACAGCACGATCTGGTCGAACACGTTCTGCTCGTTGACGGGCGTCGGCGTGTCGAGGTCGATCGTAATGAGATCCGCGAGCATGCCGCTTTCCAGCCTGCCCGCTTCGATATTCAGAGCGTTTGCGCCGCGTATCGTCGCCATTTCGTAAACATCCCGCGCGGGCATCGCCATGGGGTTTTGCGTATGCGCCTTGGGCAGCAGGAACGCGCCGCGCATGATCTCGAAAAAGTTGTTGACATAGCCGTCCGAGCCGAGGGAAACGCGCATACCGCGCGCGAGCATATCGGAAACCGGCGCAACGCCGCCGCCCACCTCACAGTTGGAAAGCGGCATATGAACCGCGCGAACGCCGCGCATTTTCAGCGTGTCCAGCTCCTCTTTGGTCACTTGCACGCATTGGGACGCAAGCACGCCCTCGTCCAGACAGCCCCAGCCGTCGTAAACATCCACGGGGCGCTTGCCGTAATGCTCCATGCTCCAATTCGGCTCGAACACGCTCTCGCTCAGATGCATATGAAAGTCCGCGCCCAGCTCGGACGCGAGCCGCTTTGCCCGCAAAACGAAATCGCGGTCGCAGGTAAACAGCGTATGGACGCTCATCATGCCACGCACCAATTCGTCCTCTCGATGATGCGCGCGAAGAAACGACGCGTTTTCGTTCAGCCCCGCTTCCGCGTTTTCTTTGCTCACGCGCTGACACGCCTCAAACGACAAAAACGCGCGCATACCCGCTTGTTCTACGACCTCGCGCTCGCGTTCGAGCACGCCCGAAAGCGCATATGGCGCTTCCAGCACGTCCACAAACGTCGTTACGCCCGAATCGATCATCTCCGCCATGCTCCACGCGGCGCATACGCAGGCAAGCTCCTTGGTTACGCGATTCTCGACATACGGCCACCAATAATCGCCAAGGAAGCTCTCAAATTCGGTCACGAGCGTCTCCGCCGTGATCCCATGGGACAAAAGCCCGTACATATGCGTATGCCCGTTGACAAAGCCGGGCGCGATCAGCCGATCGGGCAAGTCCAACACAACGTCTCCCCGCGCGACGGGCAGCGTTTCGTTTTCGCCGACGCAGAGAATCCGCGCGCCCGAAACGACGACGCCCGCGTTCTTGACCAAGCCGTCCTTCGTCATAAGAAAGCCGCCGCGCAGAACCGTGTTTGCCATGCCCCGTGACCTCCCTCTCTCTCGCTTTGTCCGTTTGCGCCGCGTTCGTTATCCCGCTCTTTACAGCCTGCGCTTCGGCGGAACATGAATCGCTTCGCCCAAAAACCGTTGGATACATTCCATGAGCGCCTCGTTCAGCGTCGGATGCGCGTGCATCATGCGCGACGCCTCCTCGACGGTAAGCATGGCGCGCATGATGGCAATCGCCTCGTGAATCAGGTCGCTGGCGTGCGGCCCCGCGATATGAACGCCCAGAATCTCGCTCAGATCGGCGCTTGCGAGCATTTTGACGAAGCCTTCCGTTTCGCCCATGGACAGCGCCTTGCCGTTGCCCGCGAACATGAAACGACTGACGACATACGAAACGCCGTCCTTTTTGAGCTGATCCTCGGTCTTTCCGACCGCGGCAAGCTCGGGGAAAGCGAACACGCAGGACGGCACAAGCTCGTAATCCACGCGCGTTTCCTTTCCGCAAAGCCGCTCGGCAAACACGCGCCCCTCCTCGCTTGCCACATGCGCAAGCATCACGCGCCCCGTCAAATCGCCGATGGCGTAAACGCCCTTTTGGTTCGTTTCGTAGTTTTCGTCGACGTGTACGCCCTTTCGGTCAAACGCCACGCCCGCCTGTTCCAGCCCGAGCCCTTTCGTTTGGGGCACGCGCCCCGCGCAGGAAAGCACATGCGTGCAGGGCAGCTCGAGCTCTCCGTCCTTACCCGCGGCGAACACGCGCATCCTTCCGCGTTCGCCCTCGATGCGCGTTACCTTGGTCGCCGTCAGGAGGTTGACGCCCGCCGCGGAAAGCTGCTTGGCCGCAAAGCGGGACAGCTCGGCGTCCAGCGTCGCGAGGATGGACGGCAAAAATTCAACGATCGTGACCTCCGCGCCGAACGCGCGGTAGATCCCCGCCATCTCGACGCCGATCACGCCGCCGCCGATGATGACGAGCTTTTCCGGAATTTCCGCGAACAAGAGCGCCTCGGTGGAATCCATCACGCCGTCGTGGTCGATCCCCTCGATCGGCAAAACGGCGGTCTCGCTGCCCGCGGCAAGCAGAATCGCCGCTGCGGAAAGCGTTTCCTCGTCGACGCGAACCCGTCCTTCGCCCAAAAGCGACGCCTCGCCCGAAAAAAGCGTCACGCCGTTTGCGCGCAGGAGCGATTCCACGCCGCCCGTGAGCTTATCGATAACGCTTTTCTCGTTTTGCCGCACGCGTTCGAGATCAAACCCGACCTCCCTGCATACAACGCCGTATCGCGCCGCGCCCTTCATTTCGCGCAGCACGCCCGCGCTCTTATAGAGGGTCTTGGTCGGGATGCAGCCGCGGTTTAAGCAGGTGCCGCCGACGCGGTCTCTCTCGATCAAGGCCGTCTTTTTGCCAAGCTGAGACGCGCGAATCGCCGCGACATAGCCGCCGGGACCGCCGCCGACGACGATCAGGTCAAAGTCCACCATTTGTTGTCTCCTTTTGTTGCTTTATTGCCAATCGGTCTCGTTGAGCCGATTTGCGATCGCTTGCACGAATCGGCACGCCGGCGCGCCGTTGATGACGCGATGGTCGTACGTCAGGCACAGGTTCATCACGGGCTCGATATAGATCCCGCCGTCGCGCGCGATGGGTTGATCGCGCATGGCGCATACGCCGAGAATGCTGCTTTCGGGCGGGTTCAGAATCGGCGTAAAGAACGTTGCGCCCGCCATGGCAAGGTTGGTCACGGTCATGACCGCGCCGCCCATGTCGCCCTCCGCCAGCGCGCCCGTTCGCGCCTTTTCGGACAGGGCTGCGATGTCGTTGCAGATTTTTTCGAGCGGCTTCGTATCCGCGTTCCTGACGACGGGAACCACAAGCCCCTTCTCGATCTCGACCGCGACGCCGATATGGATTCCCGCGGGCAGGAAAAAGTGCGACGCGTCCGCGTATTGCAGCCGGATCTCCTCGCGTTCGGCGAGCACGAGCGCCGCGGCCTTGACGATCATGGCGGTATAGCCGAGCTTGACGCCGCGTTCGGCATAGACCGGCTTTAAGCGGCGATACGCCTTTGTCAGCGGCGCATAGCTTGCCTCCACGCAGACCGTCGTCTGCGCCGCGGATTCAAGGCTCTTTTTCATCGCGACCGCCGTCATGCGCTGTACGCCGTTCATCAAAACGAGCCTGCCGCCCGTTTCCGCCGTGATCGGCTTTCCGTGCGCCTTGACGTCCGCAACGGTTACCATGCCGAGAAGCCCCGTGCCCCTGATATGATTATAAGAGAGATGCTCCTTTTCGGCAAGCATCCGCGCGCGCGGCGTGGCGCGCACCTCGCCCGCGGGCGCCTCCTCGGCGTCTGCCCCTGCCGCCAAGCCGTTTTTCGCGTTCTTGACGTCGTCAATCGTGATCTCGCCGTCCGCGCCCGTGCCGCGCACGTCGGAAAGCGCGACCCCGAGGTTCTTGGCAAGCGTCCTTGCCCGCGCCGTAGCCCGCGCCTTTGCGGGCGACGGGTCAGCTTGCCCCGCCGTTTGCGCCGCGGCTTCCCTGCCTTCGTCCGCGCCGCCGCACGCATTCGCGTCAAACACGTCCCCGTCGTCGCCGAGCGCATAGAGCGGCGCGCCGCAGGGCGCTTCATCCCCCTCGGAAAGAAAATAATGCAGCACGACCCCGTCGCGCGGCGCTTTCGCGCTGTTGACGAGCTTTTCGGACTCGATGGTCGCAACGCTGTCCCCGCGGGAAACCCTGCCGCCGATCGGCGCCTGCCATTCGGATACGACGCCCGCCTCCATGGAAAGCCCGAATTTGGGCATACCCTCGATGGTTACCATGCAAACCTCCTCTTTCGCCGCGTCAAAACGCCTTGACCTGCCGCGCCGCGCGCACGATGTCGTCCGCGTGCAGCATGTAGGTATCCTCCAACACGGGCGCGAACGCAACGGGCGCATCCAGGCAGGTAACGCGCTTGATCGGCGCGGCGAGATACTCGAAATACTTTTCGGAAACCATGCCCGAAATCTCCGCCGCCCAGCCGCCTACCTTCGGGCCCTCCTGCGCGATGACAAGCCGCCCCGTCTTGGCGACGGAATCGGCGATGATTTCTTCGTCATACGGCTTGATCGTTCTGAGGTTGACGACCTCCGCCGAGATCCCCTCTTTTTCGAGCTGTTCCGCGGCTTTGAGCGCCATGCCAACCGTGATTTGCAGCGCGACGATCGTAACGTCCGTCCCCTCGCGCTCGATCACGCCCTTGCCCAGCGGCAGCGTATACGGCTCCTCGGGCACCTCGCCCTTTGCGTTCAGCAGCATTTTATGCTCCAAGAACAGCACGGGGTCGTCGCTGCGGATTGCGGAAGCGAGAAGTCCCTTGACCTCATACGGCGTTGCAGGCGACACGATCACAAGCCCGGGCGTGCTCAAAAACCAGCTTTCCACCGTCGCGGAATGATGATAGGCGCAGCGGATGCCCGCGCCCTGCGGCGCGCGAATCACGACGGGACAGTTCGCCTCGCCTTGGAACATAAAATTCAGCTTCGCCGTGCTGTTGACGATCTGATCGAACGCAACGCCCGCAAAGTCCGCGAACATGATCTCCGCGATGGGGCGCAGGCCCGCGATCGCCGCGCCGTTTGCAAGCCCCACAATCGCCGCCTCGGACAGCGGCGTGTCGAAGATGCGCTCGGGCCAGCGATGGTAGATATCCTGCGTCAAGCCGAAGTCGCCGCCCATTTTCGCGACGTCCTCGCCGAGCACGAAAACCCGCTCGTCGCGCTCCATCTCCTGAATCATCGCCTCGTTGATCGCTTTTGCGTAGGAAATTACTCTCTTTTTCATCTGTCAACCTCCACCGTAAAGCCCTCGTAAACATGCGTCAATGCATCCGACGGGTCGGGAACCGGGCTTTCGAGCGAGAAGCGCAGCATATCCTGAATCTGCTCGTTTACGCCCGCCTCGATCGCGCGCAGTTCCGCCTCCGGCACGCCCTCGCGCTGCAACAGCACGTTTTTGCAAAGCAGCACGGGATCTCGCTTTTTCCAGTATTCCATCTCCTCGGCGGGGCGATAGCTCGCGGGGTCGCCCGCAAAATGCCCCTGCCAGCGATAGGTGACAAATTCGATGAGCGACGGTCCGTCGCCCTCCCGCGCGCGCTTTGCCGCATACTCCGTCGCCTCGACCACCGCTTCGACATCGTTTCCGTCGATGCGCCGGGACGGTACGCCGTAGCCATCCCCCCATTGGCGCAGCTCCTTTTGCGGATGCGCCGTCGCGCACGGGGTCGATATCGCATAGCCGTTGTTGATGAGACAGTACAGAACCGGCAGCTTCCATGTCGCCGCCAGGTTCATGCTCTCGTGGCAGGTGCCCTCGCCGAGCGTGCCGTCGCCCATGAAGATTGCGGAAACCTCGTTTGTATGGCGATACTTCGACGCAAACGCCGTGCCGAGCGCCGTTACGAGCGTCGAGCCCTGTATGCCGTTGAAGCCGTGGTTATGACAGCTCCAATCATGCACATGCATCGAGCCGCCGCGCCCGCCGTTGACGCCCGTTTTTTTGCCGAAAATCTCCGCCATGACATATTTGGGGTCGGTGCCGCACAATAGAATCGCGCCGTGCCCGCGATGGTCGGGATACTTATAGTCCGTTGTGTTCAGCGCGCGCACCACGCCCGCCTGACACGCCTCCTGCCCCGTGGACAAATGCACGAAGCCCGGTATCGTGCCGTTTGCGGCGTATTCCTGAATCACGTCCTCGAATACGCGGATCAGATACATGTCGCGGTAAAGCCCCAAAAGCCTTTCCTTGCTCAACGCCATAGGTCTTTTTCCCTCCTGACTCTTTTTCCTGCCCCGTTGTTTCCGATGCGGATCGGTTGTTCACCCGAAGCAGCCTATTTTGGCTCTCTCGATATAAAAACCGCCTCTTTGCAGCGTTCTTCCAGCTCCGTTATGCGGCTTTGCTCCGCCGCTTCGTCAACGTTCACCGCCGCGCCGTCCCGCAGCACCGGCTTGCCGTCGACAAACACGGTTTTCACGTCCTGCGCGCGCCCGCACCAAACGAACGTTTTCAGCGGGTCGTGCATGGGCGACATGCCGAGCGCCCTCGCGTCCAGTAGGAACAGATCCGCCCGTTTTCCGGCCGCGAGCACGCCCGCGTCGAGATTGAGCGCGTTCGCGCCCGCCGCCGTCGCCATATGGAACGCCGCCTCGGCGGAAAGCGCGTCCGAGCCGTGTTTTGCGCGCTGCAACAGCGCCGCAAAGCGCATCTCCTCAAACATGTCGAGCAGGTCGTTGCTCGCCGCGCCGTCCGTGCCGAGCGCAACGGGTACTCCCGCGTCCAGATAGCGGCAAACGGGCGCGACGCCGCTGCCGAGCTTCGCGTTGCTCTTTGGACAATGGCAAAGGGTTGCGCCGCTTTCCTTAACCCGCTTCATCTCGTCTTCCGACGCGTATACGCCGTGCACCAGCGTGACGCGTTCGCTCAAAAACCCGATCTCGCTCAGATACGCGATGGGAGATAAGCCCGTATCGCGCACGCAGTCTTCGCATTCGCGCTTCGTCTCCGCGGCGTGGATGAACAGGCGCGCGTTTGTTTCCTCGGCGAGCGCGGATAGCCGCAGCAGGTAATCCCTCGTGCAGCAAAACGGCGTGGACGGCGCGAGCGAAGCAAAGCAGGTTCCGCTCGTGCCCGCTTTTTCCAAAAATTGACCGATCCTGTCAAGCTGTTCCTCGTCGCTGTGCAGCAGCTCCTTGGGAATCCAGCGGTTCGCCGTCTGAATCGCCATAACGCCGCGCACGCCGAGCGTTTTCCAAGCCTCGATCAGCGCCATGGACGACATATCCATATCCACAAACGTCGTCACGCCCCCATGAAGCTGTTCCAGCGCGCCAAGCATCCCAAAGCCATAGAATGTTTCTTTCCGATTCACCCTGCCCGAAAAGAGCGCGTTGACGAACGGAAACGTCACCGCGTCGCACCAAGGCGCAAGCGGCAGATCGTCCCGCATTCCCTTCAACATGCTTTGGTACAAATGCGTATGCAGGTTGACGAAGCCGGGCGAAACGATACAGCCCGACGCGTCGATCACCTCCGCGTTTTCCGCGCAGATTCCTTTTCCGATTGCCGCAATGTGCGCGCCGTCGATCAAGATGTCGCCGCCAAGCAGCGTCTCCTCGGCAGATTGCAGAACAGCGGCTGCGTTTTGAATCAAAAACATACCTAAATTTGAATACGACCGGCGCAGGATATTCCGCGCCGGCCGAATGTTTGTCGGATTCGCCTGTTGCCGCTTTACGCGGCCGGCTGGATGGAAAGGATGCTGTACAGGGTGTAATCGCCGATGCCCGGAACCTCCGCGTCCACGCGATCCTCAATCCAGGAAATGTAGCAATCGCCGATGTCCGACGCGGGAACGTTCTGCGTATAGCCGTCGGTGCAGATGAAGTCGTAGCTCTCCGCTTCGACCATGCCCAGCGCCTCGAACACGTCCTTCACGCTGATCTTATCCTTGTAGGAGATCATGATCGCTTCGGTGCCGAATTTGATATAGGCCGTCTCCCAGACCGCCCAGTCGGGATCCTGCGCTTCGCCTACCAGGATCGGCGCGTTATCGCCCTCCAGCGTGATGTACTTTTTGAGCAGGTCTTCCAGCGTTTCGTCCGCGGCATAGCCGTCCGAACCGATAACCTGGCAGGCGTCCGCGCCCTTGATCTCGCAGGCGTCATAAACGTCCTTGATGGCGTAGGCGGTGCGCATGTCGTCCTTGCCGCGCGGCTGCGAGCTGGCGGTCAGATCCAGAACCGCGTTGTTCCAAACGATGATGCGCGAAACGCCCTCTGCCGCCGCGGGCTCGGCTGCGGGCTCGGCTGCGGGCTCGGTCGCGGGCTCGGCCGCGGGCTCGGCTGCGGGCTCGGTCGCCGGCTCGGCCGCCGGTTCCGCCGTCTTGGCGCAGGCAACCAAAGCCAGTACCATCGCAAGAGCGAGTACCAGAGCAAGAATCTTCTTCATTGTTTTTTCCTCCTTTTCGTGTTTGGACAGATTGGACATGGCGGGTTCGCGGCACAGACCGCGCCGCCTCATTACGGTTTCATTTTACCCTACTCCCACCGCGCCTGTACAGTATTTATTCCCGCACATTTGTGCAAGTTTGCTTTTCCGAGCGCTGCGGGGCTGTTTGCGGCGCGAATATCATGTATAATTCAGACAAGGCGTTCTTTTTTTGCCGTGCGCGCGCAAAGCGTCGTCTATTTCGAAAAGAAGGGTCGTTTCCTATGCATCGATTGACGGAGCATCCCATATTGACCATCGAGACGCCCAAAACGTTTACGTTTTACTGCGACGGGAAACCGATCACGGCGGCGGAGGGCGAAACGGTCGCCGCAGCGCTGCTGGCAAACGGCGTTCGCGTGTTTCGGCATACGCAAAAGCGACACGAGCCGCGCGGAATCTTCTGCGGCATCGGGCAATGCACGGACTGCATCATGGAAATCGACGGCAAACAAAACTGCCGAAGCTGCATGACCCCCGCGCGCGCGGGCATGATCGTTTTCACGCAGGACGGACTCGGCGGCGAGAAGAAGGGGGACGGCAAGTGAACGCGTATGACGCAATCGTCGTCGGCGCGGGGCCCGCGGGGCTCGGCGCGGCGATCGAGGCAAGAAAGTATGGGCTAAGCGTGCTGCTGCTGGACGAAAACGCGCGACCCGGCGGACAGCTCTTCAAGCAGATTCATAAGTTTTTCGGCTCGGAAGCGCATTACGCGGGCACGCGCGGCTACTTGATCGGCGAAAACCTTCTGCGAGAGGCAGACGAACGCGGCGTCGAGTTTCATTTGAACACGCGCGTTTTCGGCATTTACCCCGACGGCAGCGTCGCTGCGGCGAACGCCGAAAAGAGCTTTCGCTTCTTCGGAAAGCGCATTATCCTAGCCACGGGCGCGTCGGAAAACGCCCTGAGCTTTCCCGGCTGCACGCTGCCCGGGGTCATTACGGCGGGCGCGGCGCAGACGTTCGTCAACGTTCAGCATGTTTTGCCCGGCAAGCGATTCGTTGTGGTCGGCTCGGGCAACGTGGGGCTTATCGTCGCCTATCAGCTTTTGCAGGCGGGCGCGGACGTTTCCTGCATCCTCGAGGCGGCGGGGAAAATCGGCGGCTACGGCGTTCACGCGGCAAAGGTGCGCCGCGCGGGCGTACCTATCCGAACGGGGCATACGATCCTCCGCGCAAACGGTGAAAACGGCGTTGAAAGCGTTGATATTTGCGCCGTGGACGAGCGCTTTCGTCCCATCGCGGGCACGGAGGAGACCATCCTTTGCGACACCGTCGCGCTTGCCGTCGGGCTGTCGCCGCGCGTGGAGCTTGCGGACGTCGGCGGCTGCAAGCTCGGCTATTCGTCCGCGCTCGGCGGGGTTTTGCCCCTGCACGGCATGGACATGGAAACCACGAACGAACGCATTCTCGTTGCGGGCGACCTTGCCGGCATCGAGGAGGCGAGTACCGCGCTCGACGAGGGCAGGCTTGCCGGCACGCGCGCGGCGTTTTCGCTCGGACGCATGGAGAAGGACGCATACGAGCTTGCGCGGGAAACGATTCTTTCGCGGCTGAACACACTGCGCGCAGGCCCGTTCGGACAGCGCCGGCGCGACGCGAAAGAGGCGATATGGAACGCCATGCAGTAAAAAAAGCGACCGAACGCGCGGCGTTTGAAGGAGAACGTATGGAACACACAACGGAGGAGATCGTATGCCGCTGCGAGGAGGTCACGCGCGCCGAAATCGAGGAAGCGATTGCATCGGGCGCCGATTCCTTGGACGCGGTGAAAAAGCGCACGCGCGCGGGCATGGGCTTTTGCCAGGGTCGCACCTGTAAGCGGCTCGTTGCGCGCATGCTGGCGGACTATTTTCAGCAGCCCGTCGATCGGTTCCTGCCGGGCAGTTTGCGCCTGCCAATCGCGCCCATTCCGCTTTGGCAGCTCGCCGAAACCGAGGACGCGCCCTGCTCCTGCGGCGAGAAGGAGGAGGCGCGTCATGCGTAAAATTTTCATTGATTGTAAGGAGAACATTCCCTGCGACCCATGCCGCCACGCATGCCCCGCGCACGCCATCGAGATCGTCGGCGCGATTACGAACCTGCCCACCACGCATGCGGAGCGCTGCACGGGCTGCGGGCTCTGCGTCGCCGCGTGTCCCGGGCAGGCCTGCTTTTTGGTTGACGAGGCGTTCGCGCCCGCGCTTGCGAGCGTGGATTTTCCGTATGAATATCTTCCTTTGCCCCAAATCGGCATGACGATTACCGCCGTGGACAACATGGGCGAGCGCGTCTGCGACGGAACGGTCGTTCGGGTTCTGCTGCGAAAAAGCGCGGCGAACACCGCCGTCGTGCGCGTCAGCGTGCCGAAGGAATTCGCTTATTCCGTGCGCGGTATGCGTCCCCTCGGGCGCTGACCCTGTTTTTTACCGCGCAAGCGATTGAAAAGCGGGCGGCAGCTGATCCCGCGTCAGATCGAACGCCGCAATCAGGCGCGACATATCGGCGTAATACCTGCGTTTGAGCCGCTCGATCTCCGCTTTTGACGCGCCCAGCTCGATCGCGTCCAACAGAATCTGCCGCGACGCGCGCGTTTGCCCGACAAGCGCGCTTCTTTGATCGCTCGTGGTATCCGTGGGCAGCGCGAGCAAGCCCTCGATCGCCGCCTGCTCCTCCGCCGCCTTTTTTGCCTCCTCCGCCGCCTTGTCCCGCTTCACCGTCGCAAGGTCATACTTTTTGTCCCGCTTGATCTTTACGCCGAACTCCGCTTCGACAAGCTCGATCAGCTTCTTGTTGCGCAAAACGTAATAGGACGCGTTGTAAACGTTGCTGACGTATTCGCCGTCCAGCGTCGTTCGCTCGATGCTTTCCCGATCCAGCTTGAGCGCGAACGCGGCGAGCGCGGCGATTTGCGCGGCCGTCAGGTCGGTATACAGATCCGCCTTGATCGCTTCATAGATCGTCGGAACGGCGTAAAGCGTCTTTTCCCGCTGCATCTGCTCGAATATCGCAATCAGCATGCGCTGTTGGCGATCGTTTCTGCCCAGATCCGTGGAGATGCCCTTGCGCGCGCGCATATAGTCCAGCGCCTGCTGCCCGCTCAAATGCTGACGCCCCGTTTCCAGTACGCGTCCGTTCAGCTCGATGCGCACGTCCACGTCGTAATCCACGCCGCCCAGCGCGTCCACAACGTTTTTTAGGCCCGACATATTCACGCCCGCATAGTTTGAAATCGGCACGCCGAGCAGCATTTCGACCGTTTTGACCGCGTAGAGAAAGCCGTCCCCCTCCGCCGCGCCGCCCTTGGCAAACGCCGCGTTGATCTTCCAGCGCCCGCGCGTATGATAGATCTCCGCGTAGGTGTCCCGCGGGATCGAGATCAGATGCACGCGGTTATCCGCGAAATCGACCGCCGCCAGCATCAGCACGTCCGAGCGGAAATTGTTCTTGTCCCCGCGATACACGCTTTCATCCGCGTCGTGCCGCTCCGCGCTTTCGTCAAAGCCCACAAGCAGGATGTTTACGCGGTCTTGCATGAAATCCGCGTCCGCGCGCGCATAGAGCGCCTCCTCGGGCGAGGGCGTGATCTTCGGCGTTGCGGTCGGGCGGTTCGCCGCAATGGGCGCGTTCGTCACGACGGGTTCAAACGCCCGCGCCGGGTCGTAAAACACGACGTATATCGTGCGCACGCCGTATAAAAGCGCAAGCGCGCCGACCACGCAGAAAAGCATGAGCCATTTTTTGCGCATGGGAAACCTCCGCACGGTTTTTTCTTCCATGCGGGGTAGCTTATCCCGTTTTCGTCGATTTTATGAAGGCCGTCGCTTTTTGCGCGGTAAGCCTGCCGCCGTTTTTACGCTTATCGTTGCGCTTTTTCCTGTTGCTTGGGCTTGATGAGTTCGAGCTTCAAAACGCGCCCGACCGCTTTATACAAAAGCAGCGTGACAAGCGAGTTTCCGAACGCCTTGACCGCGTTAAACGGAATGATCGCCGGCAGAAGCAGCGCCTTGACCGCTTCGACGCCGACGCCCATGAAATAGCCCGTGAACACGAGGTTGAGCGGTATCATCAGCAGGATCATGGTCAGCGCGCCGCACAAAAGCGCCAGAAGCGCGCCCTTGAACGTATGCCTTTTGCGATAGATCAGCCCCGCGACCACGACGAATCCGCCCGTTGCAAAAAAGTGCATCAAAATCCCGACAAGCCCGCTTGCCGCGCTCACCGTGACGCCTTGCAGCACGCAGACCGCAAGCGTCAATAAAAGCCCGTACCACGGCCCAAACAGAAACGTTCCGATTAAAATCGGCACGTCCGCCATATCGTATTCCAGAAACGGCAAGAACAGCGGGAACCGAATCAACATCATAACGAGCGACAGCGCCGTCAGCATCCCCAGCTTGACCACGCGGTCGATCCTTGCGCTCATTGCGGCTTTCATTTGAAAACGCTCCTTTTCTGCAAAGCAAAACCCCGCGCTTTCTTCAAAAAACGCGGGGCGAAACCGTGCCTGCACAGACACAATTTTCTTCTCTCATCCGGACTTGCCGCAAAAGCGGTTTACCGTCGGCAAACGGATTCTCACCGTTTCGGCAGGCGAAGCTGTTCGCCCGTTCGCAGGCTCGTCGGCTGTTTTTTTGCCGCATCTCTGCCGGTGGGGAATCGCACCCCGCCCCGAAGAACTCTGTTCAACGCGCTTATCTTAGCACGCCTTTTCGCAAATTGCAACCGACGCGGCTTTCTTTTTCTCCTTTCCTCTTCTTTCCTTAAAAGGAAAGAAGCAAAGGAACTCTCTTTGCCAAGCGTTTCTCATGCGCATAAACCCCATATGGCAAAACAAAGTTCTTTTGCTTTCCCCCCGAATACCCCAATCAACCCCGCATGGCAAAAAAAGTTCTTTTGCTTCCTTTTCTTTCAAGAAAAGGAAGGCTTTCAAGAAAAGGAAGTCAGAGAAGAACGCTGCTGCGGCGCGAGAGAAGCACAACCCAGCGTTCCCGAACGGGTATGCCCGTCAACGCGGCGAGCGCGACGGCATATCGCTCGAGCTGCGGCGCGTGCTTTTTGGCGGCGAGAACGTCGGTTTCGCCCGCAATCGCGCGATCGGTCTTATAATCAACGAGGATCCACGCGCCGTTTTCGACAAAGCACACGTCGATCACGCCCTGCAAAAGCACGCGCTCGTCGGCGTCGGTATCAAACAGCGCGGCCGCGTCGACGGCGTAGCCAAACGCCTGCTCCCGCTCGCAGCGCGCGGAGGCCGACATACGGGCATACAGCTCGGTTTCGGTGAACCACGCAACCGTGCGTTCGTCCACCGCCTCCGCCTGCTCGCTCGTTAAGCGCCCCGTTTGCGCAAGCGCGGTCAAGAACGCGCGCGCCTCGTTCGCATCCATGCGCCGGTTTGCGGGCAGGCACAAAAGCGCCGCGTGCGCCGCGGTGCCGAAGAACGCGCCGTCGCGCTTGCCGTTTGCGATAAACGCGGGCGTTTCGAGCGTCGGGAGCGCATCGTCCCGCTCCCCGCCCTTTCCCGCGGCGGCTTTTGCGGGCAGCAGGGTTGCGCTGGCATACGGATAGCGCCAGCCGAGCCTCGTTTCCAGCGCGCGCGCAACGTCGGGATCGGCGGCGGGAATCGGCGTTCGCTCCGTCTGTTTGGCGCGCTCCATAAACGTTTCGCGCATATGAACGGTCACGTCCGCCTGCGATACGGCAAGCAGCAGCCATTCCGCCATAGACGAGGCGCTGCTTACGGCAAGCGGCGTGCATGGCGCGCGAAACGCGAGCTTCTCCTCCGCCTTTGCCGCGCATCCGACGAGCAGCAGCCGATTGCGCGCGCGCGTCATGGCGACATACAAGACGCGCATTTCCTCGGCGAGCTGCTCGCGCTTGATCGCCCGCGTTATGGTCTGCCGCAACACGTTATCCTGCTTATAAACGGGCCCGCCGCGTTCCTCGCCACGCACAAGCGCGCGCAGCGCAAGCCCGTAATCCGAATGCATTTGCAGGGCGGACGTTGCCTCGCGGCGATTGAACCGCTGCCCCAGCCCCGCAACGATCACGACGGGAAACTCCAACCCCTTGGATTTATGAATGGTCAGGATGCGCACCACGTCCGCCTCGGACGCCTGCGCCTCGGCTTCGGATACCGTGCCGCCGACCAGCTCGATGCGCCGCACAAAGTTCCATACCCCGCGCGCGCCGTTCTTTTCAAACGTATGCGCCCGTTCCAGCAGCGCGTCCAAATTCGCCTGCCGCCTTGCGCCGTTGACGCTCGCGCCCATCTCCTCGTAAAAGCCCGTCTCGTCCAGCAGCCTGCCCAGCAGCGTTTCGATGGAGGCAAGCCTGCTCTCCGCGCGCCAAAAATCGAGCCGCGCGGCAAACGCGCCGACCTTTTCGCCCAGCGCGCCCGGTTCGTTTGCATAGGCGAAAAACGCCGTATGGAACGCGCCGCCGCGCAAGCTCGCGCGGATGACGCTCAACTCCTCGAGCGAGAAATCGCCGATGGACGAACAGAGCACGGATAGAAGCGGAATGTCCTTTTGCCGATTGTCGATCACGCGCAGAAGATTGAGCAGAACCTGAACCTCCAACGCGTCGAAATAGCCGCCGCTCATGCTCGCATAGTTCGGCACGCCGCATTGCGAGAGCGTCTGCGCATAGGTTTCGGCATAGGTTCCGTTTCGCAGAAGCAGCGCAAAATCGGAATACGCATAGGGGCGGCTTTCCCCCGTTTTTCCGTCGACGTATACGCCGTCTTGCATCAGCGCATGGATGTTTTCGGCGATCAGGCGCGCCTCGACCTCCGCGTCCAGCGCCTCCTCGAGCGCGTCGTTGTCGGTTTCGCCCGCGCGCTTTTCGATCAAATGCAGCTCCGCCTTGCCCTGCGGCGGCGTTTCGCCCGCTTGCAGCCGCGCCTTTTCGTCATAGGCAAGCCCCGCGCTCTCCGTCGTCATGAGCTTCTCAAAGACGCGGTTGGCAAAATCGAGCACCTCTTTCGACGAGCGGAAGTTGCGCGTTAAGTCCACGCGCTTGCCCGCCCCGCCCCGAAACAGCGCGAGCTTTTCCAGAAACAGCGACGGCTCGGCATGACGAAAGCGATAGATCGACTGTTTCACGTCCCCGACGAAAAACACGTTGTCCGCGCGGCGGATGCGCTCGACAATCGCCTCCTGCACGCGGTTCGTATCCTGATATTCGTCGACGGCGATCAACGAGAAGCGCGCGCGGTATTCGTCCGCAACGGCGGAATCGTCCAGCGCGGCGAGCGCGAAATGCTCCAAATCGTCATAATCCAAAAGGGAGAGGTCGCGCTTTCGCTGCGCAAACGCGTTTGAAAAGCGCAGCGTGAGCGAAACAAGCGCGCCCACCACGCCGCCCGACGCGCTTAACACGCGGCATTCCTCCTCGCGCGGCAGCGAAAAACGGCTTTGCTGCTCCTTGATCCGCTTTTTGCCCAGCTCGCGCAGGCTCTTGATCGGCGCCTTTTCCTCCTCCGTCACGTCGCGCGGGAACAGCATCCGCTCATACGCCATCGTATGAATCGCCTCGCGATACGCGTCGTAATCGTCAAGCAGCAGCATCGCGCGGTAACGCGAAAGATCGTCGTCCAGCGCGTATATCGTCTTTGCCCAGCTCGGCGGCAGCGAATCGCGCAAATCGGTCAGCGCGGTTACAGCCTCGAGAAGCTCCTTTTTCGCAAGCGTCACCGCCTCGGCAAAGATTCCTTCCATATGCGGCTCGTCCGCATAACGCCGCGCCGCGCCGTTCAGCCATTCCTCGGGCGCGTCCAGCGAGCGCGAAAAGCGATACGCGTTCATCAGCGCATCCCATACCGCGTCCTCGCCGCCCAGGGACGAAAGCAGCAGGCGATAGGACGCGTCCTCCGCGCTCGACCATTGTGTAAGCAGCTCGTCCTTGACCGTTTCGATCAGGCTCGCGCGCTCCGATTCGTCCGGCACGCGCGACTGCGGCGGCAACCCCAGCAGAGGATAATGCCTGCGCAACACGCGCGCGCAAAACGCATGAACGGTCGAAAGATACGCCCCGTCGATCGCCCGCGCCTCGCCCCGCAGAAACGCGCGCGCACCCTCCTCCTTTTCTGCCTCGGCAAGCTCGTTCAACCGCGCCGCGATACGGCTTTTCATCTCCGCCGCCGCCGCCCGCGTAAACGTTAAAACGAGCAGGTTCTCCACGCGCACGCCGCTTTTGATGGCAAGCGCGATACGCTCGGTCAAAACAGCCGTCTTGCCCGCGCCCGCCGCCGCCGATACGATCAGGTTGCCCTGCGCGTTGATCGCCTCTTGCTGCTCACTCGTCCATGCCATCTGCGTTTCCTCCGATCAGGGCGAAAAATTCCGACGCCTTGATTTTCTCGTAGCGGCGCGTGCGGCAGCCCGCTTCCGCGCCGTCAAAGCGGCAAACGCTGCGATAGGCGCAATACGCGCACGCGGACGCTCCGCCGCCGACCATCGCGGGGGAAGCGGCCGCCTCGCCTTTCAGCATACGTTCCAGCGTGCCCGCTGCGACCTCCATCGCCGCTTTCGAGAGTAAATCCAGCTCGTTTCTCGCGCAAAGACTGCCCGCGTAGGACGCCTCGCCCGTTTTCTTGACGTCATACAGCACGCTCGACGCGCCGCTCATGTTCGATTCGGTCGCGTTGAGCGCGGTTTCCTCGTTGAGCGTCAGTCCGCGCAGACGGTATGCGTCTATGCCGTCCTCCGCCGCATCGCTTTGCATTTCGAGCGCCGCGCCGCGAATCGGCATATAGTAAACGCCAGCGCTCTTTTTCCCCCGCTCCGCCGCGGCAAGCCGATACAGCGGAAGCTGCAACGTCAGCCCGTGCAGCACGCTTGCAAAATCAAAGTTTCGCCCGCTCGTTTTATAGTCGATCACGCGCGAAAGCCGCTCGCCGCCCGAAAACGCCTCGTCCACGCGGTCGATCACGCCGCCGATGAGCGCGCGCGTGCCGTCGGAAGCGCAAATCGGAAGCGCCGGAAGCTGCTGGCCCTCGCCGAAGCGCCGCTCGCTCTGCACGGGCGAAAACGAGCCCGCCTGCGCCTGCGAAAGCACCGCCAGCGCGCTTTGGCAGATCACCTCAATCTGTAAAAACAGCGTGCCGCGCAAGCGCTCGTTCTCCGCGAAGATACCGTCGTTATGCGCCGCAATTACCTTTGGCAGCACCTCGTCCAATACGGAAAGCGCGTCAGAGCGCCCCATCGTGCCCCAGCAAAGCCCTCTTTCCCGCACGCCCCGCACGAACGCGTCCAGCGCGGCATGATAAAACGAGCCGATATCCACGGCGCGCTCCGTAAACTCCCGCGTTTCCTCCGCTTTGAGCCCGTAGGAAAGAAAATGCCGAAACGGACAGCCGTTGAACTGTTCCAAGCGGCTCGCGTTCATGGGCAGCGTTTCGCCGTATAACAGCCGCGCCGTTTTCGGTCGCAGCGAACCGCCCGCAGAAAACGAAACCCCCGCGCGCTCCATGCGCTTGACCTGCGCGGCAAACGGCTCTCGTTTCGAAAAATACGCATACAGCGCGCAAAGACGCGCGCTCGGCGCTTCGCCGCCGTGATACCGCCGCAGCTCGGCGGAAAGCAGCGTCATTCCCCCCGAAACGCAGTCCGGCAGCGCGTCGGAGCGCAGGATGTCGGTCTTTGCCGCGCAAGAAGGGAACATCGCGCGGATGCGCTTCACCATCGCCGCGGGGGACGCCTCGCTTCCATGCGCGGAATACGCAAAGCTGATATACAGCGTTTCCCGCGCCTTGGACAGAGCGTTATACAGATCCAAACGATCATATGCCGCAAGCGCCGCGCTGTTTTGACGAAGCGGCAGCCCTATTCGTTTCAGCGCATCCAGCTCGCGATCGTCCAAAACGCCGTCGTCCGTTCGCGGCGCGGGCAGCATACCGTCGTTCGCGCCGACGATAAACAGCGCGCGCACCGCTCGCGATTTCGTGCGCATCACGTCGCCCAAAAGCACCTGATCCGACGTTCCGGGTATGACGCCGATCGTCGAACCGTCCAGCCCTTCGCCAAACACGCGGCAAAACGCCTCGCGCCCCATCGAAACTTCGCCCATCACCGCGTCGAGCTGTTCGAGCAGGGCGACCAGCGTGTTCCAAACCTGCGCGTGCTCCTCCGCCTCCGCCGCGCGGTTTTGCATACGCAGCGTCTGCACGCGTTGAAGCAGCGACTCGTTCAGGCGCAAGGTCAGCATATAATCGTATACCGCCCGCACCTTGTCGGAAACCGTCTTTTGCTTCATCCGCTCGGCAAGCGTTTTCAGCGGTTCGGTCAGCATGGCGCGCGCGCGCTCCGCTCCCTCGGGCGTCTGCTTCCTTCGAAACGGCTGATACAGCGCCGCGCCCCGCACGCCCGTGCGCAGCAAAAACAGCTCCAATTCCTCCGCGTCCGATTCCTCGAGGCACGCGTAGCCGCTCTTTGCCAAAGAGAGCAAATCGCCCGGCGCGCTGCCGCCCGAGACGAACCGCATCGCCGAAAGAATCGCGTTTGCCGCGGCGTGACCCGTCAAAGGCCGCTTTTGATCCAAGAACACGGGGATGCCGCGCCGTGCGCACGCGCGCGCAATCAGCGAGGCGTACGCATCCATATTTGAGACGATGACCGCCATATCCCGATAGCGAACGCCCGACCGCGCCCGCTCCAAAATCGCCTCGGCAAGCGACTCCGCCTCCGCGCGCATATCGCTCGCGCCAAACAGCGTAATCGCCCTTGCGTCCCCCGCGAACCGCTTTGCGGGATAAGCGTACAAATTTCGCTCCAAATGCCGAAGCGCCGCGTCGCATTTGTCCGATTGCCGCGTAAGCTGCTCGATCTTCGTTTGCACGCCGCGCTTTGCAGCCATCGCCGTGAGCTGCGCAAGCGTTTCCCGCACGGGCGAAAACAGCTCGCCGTCCGCCGCCGTCCCGTCGTCCGCACAGAGCGCGATCGTCATGCTTGCGGAAACGGAAAGCAGCGCCTCGATCATGCGGAACAGCTGCGCGTTCGGGCGCTCCGGCCCGTCGATATAAACATGCGCGCCGCAAAGGAACGATCCGTCCAGCAGCGCGCACGCATAATCAAACGCGTCGTCGGCGTCCATGCGCTTCTCGCCCAGATACGCCTCCGTTTCTTCATATAAAATTGCAACGTCGTGCAGCTTGTCGGAAAGCGACCCGGAAAACCGATCCTCCTCCGACGCGTTTTTCAGCGTTTCGCTTGATATGCCCGCGCGCTTGCAGTCCCCAAACAGAGAAAGCATCTCCTCGGCAAACCCCGTTTTGTCCGCCGCACGCGAAAACGCCCGCAATTCGCCCTGCCGCTTCCAAATTGCGCGGCGCGTCACCATGCGCATACCCTGCGCGTTCAAAAACGTTTTGCCCGCCCCCTGCAACGCAATCACGCGCTCCGCCAGCCGCTCAAAGCTCAGTACCTGAACGCCGAACAGCCCGTCCAGACGCTCGACAAGCGCGCGCTCCGTTTCAAACGTGTATTGCTCGGGCACGATCAATACCGCGCGTTCGCCCGCGCGCTGACGCCGTTCCAAATCGCGCAGGATCCGCTCGCTTTTGCCCGTGTCCGCCCGCCCGATCAGCAGGGTCAATCCGCTTTTCATGTCAATGCTACCCGATGCAGCGGCCGATAGACCGGCCTGCCCTTCTCCGATGCGCTTTCATACAGAACCACGCTGTTCGCCGTGAACGCCGCGCGCGTTTCGGGCAGAACGAACCCCGCGTCGCCCACGATGTTTCGCCCAAGCGTCACATGCGGCGTGAGCTTGCCGCGCCCGCAGGAAAAGCCGCGCTCCCACAAAGCCGTCTCCAACGACTCGTACAGGTTTTTCAGCTCCGCGCCGTCGCAGCGCATCGCAAGATAACCCGTGTGTCCGTCCTTGCCGCCGAACGCGCCGTAGCCGCCCGCGCGCAGCACGAACGGACGAATATCCTTCGCCGCGTTTGAAAGCGCGTCTGCCGCGTCCGAAAGCGCGTCGCTCTCGCCGATGAAGCGCAGCGTCACATGATAGTTCTCCTTCGGCACGAACCGTCCGCTCGCCCCGTATGCCTCGAGCAGCTCTCTTGCTTCGTTTGCCGTGCGTTTGACGTCCGTCGGCAGCGGGATCGCGATAAACAGGCGCATCGACGATTTCCTCCGTTGTTTTCTTCGCTTATCGTACCATATTTTATTGCGCCGCGCTATCTTGCCCGAGCCGAAATACGCTCGACTCGCTGTGGAAAAGTTTTGATTCTCTGTGGAAAGGATGCGAGCTTTTTTTCTTTTCGATACGGCGTATGGTAGCTTTGGCGTCGCAAGCGCGCTTTTCGGATGCGGCGTTCGTTTCTCGACCGTTCGCGGCTTCCGTTTTACGGCTTGTTTGCCACTCGTTTTGCAGGAACACCTTCAAAAAAAACGTGCTTTCTTTGTTTTTACCATGCAGCACGCATACAATTTTTCTCCTCGTATGCAAAAACGGAGCGGCGAAAAAACGCGGTTGCTTATCCACGTTGTCCACCATGTTATCCACAGTTTGGGGCATTTTTGCGGTTTTGGAATGTGTATAAGTTTCTTTCCCTGTCGAAAAATGTGTTTTTCCGCATGTATGACGATTCTCGGAATTCCTCTTGCGCCTGATATCTTACCCCGCGTGGTGCAGTTTCTTCCTTTCTTCCCTGCAAATACGTTCGCTTTTTTTCGCGCGCTTCCGACAGAACGAAAAGCTGTGGATTGTGTGGATTGCGTTTTCCGCCGAACCGGCGCCGCGCCAAACGAAAAGGAGCCGCGCCTGCTCAGCGTGACTCCTCTTTCCTTTCGCATATGGACAAAAAGGGAATAAACCGTTATTTGGCGCGCGAGGCGATCTCCTCGATCAGCTTGTCGCAGAACGCCTTGGGCGCCATGGAACCAAGGTCGCCGTCCTTGCGCGAGCGCACGGATACAAGCCCCGCCTCGACCTCCTTGTCGCCCACGACGAGCATATAGGGAACCTTCTGCATCTGCGCTTCGCGAATCTTGAAGCCGATCTTCTCGTTGCGCAGATCCGTCTCCACGCGCACGCCGTACTTCTCAAGCTGCTTCGCCTGCTCGACGGCGTACGCCGCGGCGCGGTCGGTAATCGGCAGCACCTTGACCTGCACGGGCGCGATCCATGTCGGCAGTGCGCCTGCATATTTCTCGATCAGCAGGGCGAGCGTGCGCTCGTAGCAGCCGATGGACGTGCGATGAATGACCACGGGATACTTCTTCTGCCCGTCGGAATCGACATAGACCATGCCGAAGCGCTCGGCAAGCTGGAAGTCGATCTGAATCGTAACAAGCGTATCCTCCTTGCCGAACACGTTCCGAATCTGGATATCCAGCTTGGGCCCGTAGAACGCCGCTTCGCCGTCCGCCTCGGTATAGTCGATTTCAAGGTCGTTCAGGATCGTCCGCATCATGTCCTGCGTGCGCTCCCAGCTCTCCTTGTCGCCGATGTACTTCTCGCGGTTGTTCTCATCCCACTTGGAGAAGCGATAGCTCACGTCCTCATCCAAGCCGAGCGTCGTCAGCATAAACTGCGCCAGATCGAGGCAGCCCTTGAACTCGTCCTCCACCTGATCGGGACGGCACGCAAGATGCCCCTCGGAGATCGTAAACTGACGCACGCGGATCAACCCGTGCATCTCGCCCGAGCTTTCGTTGCGGAACAGCGTCGACGTTTCGTTATAGCGCAGCGGCAGGTCGCGATACGAGCGCGAACGATTCAGATACGCCATAAACTGGAACGGGCAGGTCATGGGGCGCAGGGCGAACACCTCCGCCTCGGGATCGTCCTGATCGGCAAGGTCGCTCATGATGAACATACCGTCGCGATAATGATCCCAATGCCCCGAGATCTGATACAGCTCGCGCTTGGCCATAAACGGCGTTTTGGTAAGCAGGTAGCCGCGCTTTTGCTCCTCATCCTCGACAAAGCGCTCCAAGAGCTGAATCACGCGCGCGCCCTTGGGCAGCAGGATCGGCAGACCCTGACCGATGATGTCAACGGTCGTGAACAGCTCCAGCTCGCGCCCGAGCTTGTTATGGTCGCGCTTTTTCGCTTCCTCGAGCTTTTGCAGGTATTCTTCCAGCTCCGCTTTCTTCTCGAACGCCGTGCCGTAGATGCGCTGCAACATCTTGTTCTTTTCCGAGCCGCGCCAATACGCGCCCGCGACGCTTGTGAGCTTGATGTTCTTTACCGTCGCCGTCGTGCCGACGTGCGGGCCCGCGCAAAGATCCGTAAAATCGCCCTGCTTGTAAAAGCTGATGACGGCGTCCTCGGGCAGGTCGCGGATCAGCTCCGCCTTATACGGCTCGCCCTTTCCCTCCACAAACGCAATCGCCTCCGCGCGCGGCAGCTCAAACCGCTCGAGCGGCAGGTTCTCCTTCTCGATGCGCGCCATTTCCGCCTCGATTTTCAACAGATCCTCGGGCGTAAACGGCTCGTCCGCGTCAAAGTCGTAGTAAAAGCCGTTGTCGATCGCGGGGCCGATGGCGAGCTTGACGTTCGGATACAGCCGCTTCACCGCCTGCGCCAAAATATGCGACGCGGTGTGGCGATACGTCCAGCGCCCAAGTTCGTCCTTAAACGTGAAAAACTTGATGGTATGGTCGCCGGATATCGGGCGGAACGCGTCAAAATGCGCGCCGTCCAGCTCGCAGGAAAGCGTCGCCTTGGCAAGCTGCGGGCTGATGGATAACGCGACGTCGTGCGCCGTCATTCCGTCCGCATAGTCGCGGCGGCTCCCGTCGGGAAACGTTAAAAACATAATTCTGTACCTTCCTTTTGCCTGATTTATCTGGATTTCTTTGCGCCGCTCTTTTTCGCGGAGCCGCACTTTTGCTGCATGAACGCGAGGAACGTATCCGCGCTGCCAAGCTCGAAGGCGTTGATCGGCAGCATCAGAAAATAGTTCTTCACAAGCTCGACCGTGAACAGCCCGCGCACCTTGGTGGTCTTACGAATGCTCTCGTACGAAACGGTCTTGTCGCCGTCGTCATGGAGCTCCAAACGGTCGGAAAAGAACTCCGCGAGCGTTTCGGGCACCGTGCCCGCGTGCATCACCTTAATCTGCTGCATGAGCTTTTTCGGCGTGCGAACCAAATTAACGAGCTGCACCGCCGCCATCGCAAACCCGATCAGCAGGAACGCAAAGCCCATCATGCGGTTGTCGTTCGTAGCCAGCACGAATACGCCGCACAGCATGATCACCGTCAAGCTGATCCAAATCGGGATCAATCGCTTTTGGAACGGGTAGTAAAAGTCTCTCAACACCGCCTCCGTCATTTGAAACCGCACGCGGTAAATCGGCTGCTCCGCTTCCGCGCGCTGCGGCGCGTCAAGTGTGGACGTCTCCTGCGCAACAGGCATATACTCTTCCATACTCTTTCATCCTTTCTTTCGTTCGCCGCAATAAAAAACGTCCCAAAGCGAGACTCCCGCTTCGGGACGACAGGCTGCGATGCTGCCGTGGTTCCACCCGTATTCGCGCAAAACTTTTTTTCGCGCGCACTTATTGCTTGCCGCGTTATCGGGCGGCGCCCGCATTCGGTCGTCGGGCGGTCTTCGCGCCGCGCCCGCCGCCGCGCTCTCAGCCCATGGCGCGGCTCTCTTATGGCGTTCGCTTTACAAAAGCGCTACTGCTTCCCGAGTCTTTCCGAAGAAGTGCCTACATTATATGCGCTCGTTTCGCGCTTTGTCAACGCCCCGCGCCGTTTCTTTTCGAATTTTCAATTCAACGAGAAGGAGCCAAGAATTTCTTCCCGGCTCCCGCATCGCTCTTAACCAAGGGAAAGTTCCTTTGCTT
>CAZBVC010000030.1:0-1213 GCA_964495255.1 uncultured Oscillospiraceae bacterium | reverse complement strand
AAACAACAAGGAGCCAAGAATTTCTTCCCGGCTCCCGCATCGCTCTTAACCAAGGGAAAGTTCCTTTGCTTCTTTCCTTTCAAGGAAAGAAGACGCCCTTCCCTACCGAATCTCGCAGGTCGCGCCGGCTTCCCTGAGCGCGGCGGCGATCTTTTCCGCCTTTTCCTTGTCGACGCCCTCGGCGACCTTGCCCGGCGCGCTTTCCACAACGTCCCGCGCCTCTTTGAGCCCCAGCCCCATCAGCTCGCGCACGCACTGAATGACTTGCAGCTTCTGCGCGCCCGCGTCCTTCAAAAGCACGGCGAACCCATCCTGCTTCTTCGGCTGCGCGGGCAGAGCGGCCGTCTTTTTCGGCTTCTTTGCCGCGGGCGGCGCCGGAATCAGGATCGGCGGACACTTTTTCGCGATCACATCCTCCGTAACGCGGCAAGCGGCCACGTCGTCGCGCGAGGGAATGTCGAACATGATATCCAGCATGACGTCCTCAAGAATCGCGCGCAAGCCGCGCGCGCCCGTCTTGCGATCAATCGCTTTTTTCGCGATGGCGCGCAGCGCCGCGTCGTCAAACGCAAGCTCCACGCCGTCCATCTCGAACAGACGGATATATTGCCGCGTCAGCGCGTTCTTCGGCTCGGTCAGGATGGAGACCAGCGCGTCCTCGTCCAGATTTTCCAGCGTCACGATGATCGGCACGCGCCCGACAAACTCGGGAATCAAGCCGAATTTCAGCAGATCCTCGGGCAAAATATCTTTCAGAATCGTACCGACGTCCTTTTCGACGTTGCTCTGCACGTCCGCGCCAAAGCCCATGAGCTTATGCCCCGTGCGCTGCTCGATGATCTTGTCGATGCCCGAAAACGCGCCGCCGCAGATAAACAGGATGTTCGTCGTATCAATCGTGATACATTCCTGCTGCGGATGCTTGCGCCCGCCCTTGGGCGGCACGGACGCGACGGTTCCCTCGAGGATTTTCAGCAGCGCCTGCTGCACGCCCTCGCCGGAGACGTCGCGCGTGATGGACACGTTCTCGCCCTTGCGCGCGATCTTGTCGATCTCGTCGATATAGATGATGCCGCGTTCGGCGGAAGCTATGTTCCCGCCAGCGCTCTGTATGAGCTTGAGAAGGATGTTCTCGACGTCCTCACCGACGTATCCCGCCTCGGTGAGCGTGGTCGCGTCGGCGATCGCGAAGGGCACCTTCATTTTCTGCGCG
>CAZBVC010000029.1:0-28000 GCA_964495255.1 uncultured Oscillospiraceae bacterium | reverse complement strand
GGACGGGAACGTCGGCTTTATGGGCGGCATCAACCTCGCGGATAACTATATCAACGTTACCTCGCAGTATGGGCATTGGTCGGACAGCGCCGTTCGCCTGACGGGGGATGCGGTGTTCGCGCTTTCGTCGATGTTTCTCTCCATGTGGGACTATCTCGACCATGTCGATTCGGATTTCCTCAGTTACCGTCCGACCGCCTGCAACCACGCTGCGCGGGGCTTTGTGCAGCCGTTTACCGACACGCCGCTGGACGGCGAACCGACGGGACACCGCGCGTATCTCTCGATTTTGAACCGCGCGAAGCGGTATGTGTATATCAACTCGCCGTATCTGGTTGTGGACGACGAAATGGCTTCCGCGCTCGTGCTTGCCGCGATGAGCGGCGTGGACGTTCGCATCGTTACGCCCGCCGTGTGCGACGGCAAGCTCGTGCAGGAGCTTACGCGCTCCTACTATCGTCAGTTTATCGACGCGGGCGTGCGCATCTATGAGTATTCCCCGGGCATGATGCACGCAAAGACGTTCCTTTCGGACGACGTTGTGGGCATGGTCGGCTCGATCAACCTCGATTACCGCAGTCTGTTTCTGCATTTCGAGTGCGCCGCCTGGATGTATGACACGGCGGCGATTGCGGAAATGAAGGCGTGCTTTTTGGACGAATTGACCCGCTGCGAGGAGATTACGCCCGCGTTTTGCGCGCGCGTCTCGCGTTTGCGCAATGCGCTGCGCAGTCTGCTGCGCGTGTTTGCCCCGCTGTTTTAACCAATCATAAATGGGAAAAAGAGCGGTGCCGCACCCGCTTGGATGCGGCACGATCTGTTAAAAAACCTTGGGGATTCGGGAAGCGGAATCTCAAAGGCTTTGCTCTGCTTTACGGCATGTGCGCCGGAACGGATCGATCGGTTACGGGCGCTTTCTCTCTTTTTCTCCTTATGCCGCTCTTGCGTCGCGGACGCAGCAAATGCCGCTGCCGCATGTGCGCCGGAACGGATCGATCGGTTATGGGCGCTTTCTCTCTTTTTCTCCTTATGCCGCCCGATGGTCGCGGATGCAGCAAATGCCGCTGCCGCCCTTTGCACCGACGCCGACCTTGGACGTGCTTCCGCCGCCTCCGCCGCCGCCTGCGCCATAGTTGGCAGTACCTGCATTGCCTGTGCCGCCCTGTCTCACGCCGCCTTGACCGCCGCCGCCCGCGCCGCCTGCTCCGCCGTTATAGGGACTTCCGCCATACTGACCCGATCCGCCGCCGCCTGCGCCGCCGCGAAGCGTAAGGGACGTGTCGCCGAACTCATATTTGCTTAGTCCGTCGCCCGTACCATTGGTGTGACCGCCCGCCGTTCCGTTTCCGCCGTTCGACCCGCCCACGCCGCATGTATCATATCCATCGTTGCCGCTTCCGCCTCCGCTTCCGCCGTTCGCGCCTTTATAATACACAGATTGCGCCAAGCCTCCGTCTTGCGATTGCGAAAAGGCGCTTGTGGCGCCTCCCGCGCTTCCGACGCTTCCCGACGTTCCGCCGCCGCCCGATCCGCCCGCGCCGATTACGATGGGATAATCCGCATTTTTTGTCAGCGTGATGCTTGAAAACGTCGCTGCATAGCCGCCCGCGCCGCCTGCGCCCGAATATCCGGTTCCGCTATTCCCCGAAGCGCCGCCCGACCCGCCGCCGAGCAGCCACGCGTCGATTACAACCTTCTTGTTCGGCGTGAACGTTCCGCTCGTCAAAAAGCGCAGGATGAAGTGACCGCCGCCTTGATCGACCCACTCATACGTCCCCGTATAGGTGAAGTCGCTTTCGGTAAAGCCCGTCGGCATGGACGCGTATATTGCCATTTTTCTCGACGTTCTCATGCGAGCGCCCCCGCGAGCAGCCAAGTGTCCGTATCGAGCTTTTTGAGCGTCATGCAGGCGTACTGCCCTGCGGCAGAAACCGATGCGTCCATCGACAGCAGCGTCACGCCCTCTGTCGCCGCAACGGTAACCGCGCCCACCCCGTATTGGCAAAGCTCGATCTCCGTTCCGACGGGAAAGGCGGCGGTTGCGTTGAGCGGTATCGTGACCGTAAGCGCGCTTGCGCTGTTGGCGGAAAGCAGCTTGCCCGCGTGCGAAAGCGCGAGCGCCGTCGCCTCGGTGATTTGCACAATTCCTGCGCTTGCCTGCTCAGGCGTCACCTTGCCGCCTGCGTCGAGCGCCGCCGCGCCGAGAGCGGAGGGGGTATGGGTATGGTCGGACGACGACGCGCCGATGTCGGCGGGCGTGACCGCGTCCGCTCCGCCTGCTGCGTGAGACGCTTTGTGCGCACTCGGGGCAAACGACGTCGGCTTGTTTTTGATATACGCATCGTTTGACGCGTCCGCTTCGTTCCAGTCCGCCTGCACGTTCAGTTCGCCGACGTCCGTGTCGATCCGCGCGGCGGCGGCAAGCGCGGCAGCGGCGGCTTCGTTCGCCGTGCGCGTTGCCTCGACGAGCGGCGGATACGCGGCGTTTGCGCGAATGATCTCGCCGCTGATCAGCGATTTGCGGCAGCGAAAATCAAAGCGCGCGCTCGTGACCAGCGTTTCGCCGTTCGCGCCGCTGTAAACCTGCACGTCCGCGCTCACGTTGCCCGCGCCGTACGCCGTCGGCAAAAGCGCGACGTCAAACGTGCCGACGCCGTTCGTTTTGGTGACGCCGCTCGTCTCGTCCTGCATCGCGAAGCCCGCGCTCGACGCGAACGCAATGCAAAGCAAGCAGGATGAGAGATCCATCGCGTCGCCGTTGTTGAGCAGCGTTACATGCAGCACGTTGCCCGTGTCCCCTTCGACGACCTCGAACGGGCGAAACGGCAGCGTTCGTACCATGTCGAGCGTAATGGTAAAATCTTTTGTCTGCATGGTTCCTCCTTTTCATGCGGGGTTATCCATACAGATCATCGCAAAACGCGGGCTGATTTTTTCCGATAAAAAAGCATGAAAGCGCGAGCGGATCAACTGTTGCCCGTTGCGGCGGCGCGTGATCGCCATTATAATAAAAGCAAGTCGGTTACGGCTCGAAAGGATGTGCTTTTTTATGAAGACCGTTCAAATGATCTGTCTCGGCGCGGGCGCGCGCGGTATGGACGCCTACGCGCCCTATTCGCTTTCCCATCCGGACAAGCTGCGCTTCGTCGCGGTTGCGGAGCCGATCGAGGCGCGCAGGGCGGCGTTTTGCGCGCGCTACGGCGTGCCAAAGGAACGTGCGTTTGCCGATTGGCGCGAGGCGCTTTCCGCAAATATCGACGCGGACGCGGTGCTTATTGCGATGCAGGACAATCACCATGTCGAGCCCGCCTGCGCCGCCATGGAGCGCGGCTATGACGTCTTGCTCGAAAAGCCTGTGGCAAAGACCGAGGCGGAGTGCCTCAGGCTATATGAAACGTCCGTGCGCACGAAAAAGAACGCCGTGGTCTGCCATGTGCTGCGATACACGCGCTTCTTCAACGCGATCAAGCAGATCATCGATTCGGGCGAGATCGGCGACGTGATCGATCTTACGCATACGGAAAACATCGGCTATTGGCATATGGCGCATAGCTTTGTGCGCGGAAACTGGCGCAAAAGCGAGGAGACAAGCCCCATGCTGCTCGCCAAAAGCTGCCATGACACGGATATTCTGCTCTATCTGCTCGGCAAGGACTGTAAGCGCGTCGCATCGTTTGGCTCGCTCAAACATTTTACGCCCGAGAACGCGCCGAAGGGGAGCGCGGATCGCTGCCTGGACTGCGCCGTCGCCGCAAACTGCCCCTATAACGCCGCGCGGCTGTATCTCATTCCCGCTTTGACGGGCTGGCCCGTGTCGGTTATCACGTCCGATTTGAGCCGCGAAGGACGCTTGCGGGCGCTGCGCGAAGGCCCCTACGGGCGCTGCGTGTATCGCTGCGACAACGACGTGGTCGATCATCAGTCCACCATATTGGAGTTTGACGGCGGCGCAACGGCGACCATGACCGTTTCCGCGTTTACGGATTATCGCCATGGGCGCACGATGCATATTATGGGTTCGCATGGCGAGATCCGCGCCAAGATGGACAACGAAACCATCGAGGTTACAAACTTCCGAAACGGCTCTCTGCATACGATCGAGAATCCGCTTCCCGCAGGCATGGGCGACGGGCACGGCGGCGGCGATTTCGGGCTGATCGACGCGTTCGTGCGCATGGAGAACGGCGAGCCCGACGCGGTGAAAAGCTCGATTATGGCGTCCATCCAAAGCCACCTGATCTGCATTGCGGCGGAGAAATCGCGGATAAACGGAACGGTCGAGCCGATTGTTTTGCCATAAAGCGCCCTTTGGCGCTTTTCCTGCCGACAAAGGAAGTCTCTTGTCACACTCTGTCGCGCTTTTTCGTAGTATACACTGATCGGCGAAAAATACAGCGCCGAAATGATAGGCTGATAGGAGGCTCTTTACGATGGGTTGCTTGAGTAACTTTTGCGGTGGGAATTCGATGTGGTGGATCCTGATCCTGCTGCTCATTTTGGATGACGACGGCGGCGGCAGCACCTGCGATTCCCTGATTTGGATTCTGCTTCTCTCGCGCTTCTGCAACTGTGACGAACAGCCGAGCTGCGGCTGCAACGGCGGCGGTTCGACTCGTTCCTGCTGCTAATCGCAAGGCGCCGAATCGATTGATTCGGTAAGCAAAACGACCTCCTTTGTGGTATACTGCATAGACAGAGTACCCAAGGGAGGTCGAACCATATGGAGGAATATACGATTTTGATCGACGGCATGGGCTGCATGAACTGCGTGCGCCGCGTGACGGAGGCGTTTACGGCGGCGGGGGCGGAGGTCGTTTCCTGCGAGATCGGCAAAGCGGTCGTTCGCACGGCGCTCGGCAAAGACGCGTTTGGGGCGACGGCCGCGTCCCTGCTGGACGAGCTCGGGTTTGACGCAAGAGAGGTCGCGCGCCGATGAACGCGCCGCTGCACACGGGGCATGTCGTTGTCGGTATGTCGGGCGGGGTGGACAGCGCGGTCGCCGCGGGTCTGCTCAAAGAGCGCGGCTGCGACGTGGTCGGCGTGTTCATGAAAAACTGGGAGGAGGAGGATGACAGCGGGGTTTGTACCGCCGCGGCGGACTATGAGGACGTCAAAAGCGTTTGCAACACCCTGTGCATCCCCTATTATACGGTTAATTTTTCAAAGGAATACCGAGAGCGCGTGTTTTCGTACTTTCTGGACGAGTATAAGCGCGGCAGAACGCCCAATCCCGACGTTTTGTGCAACTGCGAGATTAAGTTTCGCGCGTTTTTGGATTTTGCTTTGACGACGGGCGCGGGCGCGCTCGCAACGGGGCATTATGCGCGGCTGGATCATGCCGACGGCGTAAGGCTTTTGCGCGGCGCGGATGCGAATAAGGATCAAACCTACTTTCTCGCGGGCTTGACGCAGGAGCAGCTTCAAAAGGCGACGTTCCCCGTAGGCGGTATGCAAAAGAGCGAAGTGCGCCGTTATGCGCGCGAAAAAGGTCTGTCCGTCGCGGGGAAAAAGGACAGCACGGGCGTATGCTTCATCGGCGAGCGGGACTTTAAGCGGTTCCTCATGCAGTATCTCCCCGCGTGCGCGGGCGACATGGTGGACGAGCGCGGCAAGGTCGTCGGCAGGCACGACGGGCTCATGTATTACACGCTGGGGCAGCGCAGGGGCTTGGGCATCGGCGGGCGCGGCGACGGCACGGGCGAAAGCTGGTTTGTCGTCGGCAAGGATCTAAAGCGCAACCTGCTTATCGTGCAGCAGGGCGAGCATGACGAGCTGTTTTCGCTTTCGCTCGACGCGGACAAAATCAACTGGATTGCGGGCGCGCCGAAGGAAAGCGCATTTGCCTGCACGATGAAGGCGCGCTATCGGCAGAAAGATCAGGGCGCGTTCGTAACGGTTTCGGGCGACGGGGCGCATATCGCGTTTGACGAGCCGCAGCGCGCGGTCACGCCGGGACAATGGGTCGTTTTGTACGACGGGGACGTCTGCCTGGGCGGCGGGCCGATTGATCGGACGGAGCCGAAAAAGGCGCTTTCCGTTTAGCGCGGAAAAGAGGGAGAAGGAGCGCGTGGCGATCACAAACGCCATACAGCCGAACATAGGCGTTCGAACCGACGCGCGGCTTTCCGCGGCGCTGGACATGCTTTCCCCATGTCGCGTGATCGCGGATATCGGCTGCGACCATGGCAGGCTTTCCTGCGCGCTGGTGCAGCGGGATGAGAAAAAGCGCTGCATCGCCGCCGATATCAGCCTTCCGTCGCTGGAAAAGACCAAGCGGCTTGCGCGTCTGATCGGCGTGGAGGCGCGCGTGGAGGCGCGCTTGGGCGACGGGCTGTCCGTTTTGCGGGCGGGCGAGGCGGACGCGCTTGCCATCCTCGGCATGGGCGGCACGCAGATTGCGCGCATTCTTTCCGCGGCGGACGTTCCGCTTTGCGGCGCGAAGAGAGCGGTGTTGCAGCCGATGCGAACGGCGGAGGATATTCGCAGATGGCTGTTTCGGAACGGCTATCCGATTGCGGACGACCGCATTGTGGCGGACGGCAGACGATACTATCAGGTTTTTTGCGCGCTTATTCCGCAGGGCGCGCCGGACGCGCTGCCAAACGGCTGGCCGCATGATTTCCATATGCTGGGCTACCGCGCTTTTCTGCGGCGCGAACCGCTGTTTCCCGCGCTCGCGAAATATACGCTGTTTCAATGCGAGCGGGCGGCAAAGAGTAACCGCGCGCCCGAGATGGAGCAAAACTGCCTTGCCTTGCGGCAAATTTTGACCTTATGGGGTGATTCATGATGATGCTATCCGCATTCGCCGCCTTGATGGAAACCGTCGCGCCGAAGACGCTCGCGCTTTCGTTTGACAACGTGGGGCTTTTGGTCAGCCCCGCAAACGACGAGATCAGGCGTGTGCTGGTCGCTTTGGACTGTTCGGACGCGGTCGCGAACGAGGCGGTCGCGGGGGGATACGACCTGGTTTTGACGCATCACCCGCGGTTCTTTTCGCCCGTCCAGCGCATTTTGCGGGACGATCCCGCAACGAGCGCGGTCTATACGCTGATTCGCGGCGGCGTGGGGCTGTTTGCCGCGCATACGAATTGGGACGCGGCGGAGGGCGGCGTGAACGATACGCTTTGCGAAATGCTGGGCGTGCGGATAACGGGCGCGATCGACGACGGCGTGGGGCGCGTGGGAACCCTGCCCGAGCCGATAACGCTGCGCGCGTTTGCGCAATGCGTAAAGGACGTTCTTTGCGCGAACATCTCGCTGGTCGGGGCGGAAACGCGGCGCGTGGAACGGGTCGCCGTGCTGGGCGGTAGCGGGTCGAGCGCGATTCTGCCCGCAAGGGAAGCGGGGGCGGACGTGCTCGTTACGGGGGAGATCGCACATCATCACGCGCAGGACGCGGAGAGCATCGGGCTTGCCGTTATCGCGGCGGGACATTACGAAACCGAACGCGTTGCGCTTGTTCCGTTGATTGCACGTTTACAGAGCGCCGAAAATGATGTACAATATACGTTATCGCGTGCCGACGCAAGCCCGTTTGCGCGCTTTTAGGAGGGATTGCCATGACGAAGATGAGTGCATTGTGGGCTTATCAGCAAGCCGAGGTCGAAAAGACGCAGCTTGAGAACGAGATCCGTTCTACGCCCGCGCGTATGCAGCTCAACAAGCTGCACAAGCTGCTCAAATCG
Source organism: uncultured Oscillospiraceae bacterium (assembly GCA_964495255.1). GTDB lineage: Bacteria > Bacillota > Clostridia > Christensenellales > CAG-138 > UBA7703. The sequence goes on along the minus strand of CAZBVC010000029.1, from coordinate 20,312 downwards.
CAGCAAGCGACGATCGCCAAGCTGACGGAGGATATGGAGGCGTATGAGGAACGCTTGAAAAAGCTGACCGAGCGCATCGAAACGCTTGAAGAACGGCTGGACGTCGAATCGTCCGAGCTGGAAACCATTCGCGGGGATGAGGAAAGCACAGCGGAGGAAATGACCGAGCTGCGCGGCGACATCGAGCGCCTGAACCGCGAGATCGGGCAATGCGCGCGCGAAACAAAGACGCTGCTTGCCGACATGGAGAAGGCGACGAGCGAATACGGCAAAACACGGACGGCGGCGGGCAAGGCAAAGCGGGAATACGACCAGCTGCGCACAACCTGCGAAAAGGAGCGCGACGACCGCGCCGGCGAGCTGAAATCGCATGACGAGCGGATTGCGCGTTTGGCAAAGGACGTGGATCCCGCGCTGATGGAGCGCTACGAACAGGTCAAGCTGCATCACGCCGTGCCGATTGCCAAGGTGGTGAGCGCCAAGTGCGGCGGCTGCAATATGTCCCTGCCGATGGTCATGCTCAAACGCCTCGCCTCAACGGACGGCATCATCGAATGCGAAAACTGCGGCAGGATCCTGTACATGGATAAATAGCGCGCGGCGCAAATCCTTGAAAACTGAATACGGTTTGAGTAAGGAAGGCGATCGCGCCCGCAGAAATGCGGGTGAGGAAAGTCCGAGCACCATAGGGCAGAGCGCCGGATAACGCCCGGCGAAGGCGACTTCAGGGAAAGTGCAACAGAAAGAAACCGCCCGCGTTTGCGGGTAAGGATGGAAAGGCGAGGCAAGAGCTCACCCGCGTCCCGGCGACGGAGACGCGCTGTAAACCCCGCTCGGTGCAAGATTGGTATGGGAGCATGTAATGGCGGCCCGCCACGCTCTCGGGAATCGCATGAGCCACTCGGCAACGATTGGCCCCAGATAGATGATCGCACGTTGACAGAACTCGGCTTACTCCTTGCTCAAAGTTTTTATGCGCGCCTGCCGCGGCAAACGAACGAGGCGGGCGCATGGTTTATGCGAAAGGGATAATATGGAGCAGACGACAGAGAGAAAAAAGACGGTGCTTTCGGGCGTGCAGCCTACAAGTATGCTGACGCTTGGCAACTACATCGGCGCGCTGCGCAACTTCGTGCGTATGCAGGACGAGTTTGACGCCTACTATATGGTCGCCAATCTGCACGCGATCACCGTGCGGCAGGAGCCGGCGGAGCTGCGGCGGCGCACGCTGGAAACGTTCGCGCTGTTTCTCGCGTGCGGCATCGACCCCGCGCGCTCGACGGTGTTCGTCCAGTCCGACGTGACGGCGCACACCGAGCTGACATGGGCGCTTTCGTGCTGCACCTATATGGGCGAGCTTTCGCGCATGACGCAATTTAAGGATAAGAGCGCGCGCCATGCGGATAACGTCAACGCGGGCTTGTTTACCTATCCCGTTTTGATGGCGGCGGACATTCTTTTGTATCAGGCGCATCTGATTCCCGTGGGCGCGGATCAGAAGCAGCATGTGGAGATCACGCGCGATTTGGCGCTTCGCTTCAACAAGCTGTACGGCGAAACGTTCGTCGTGCCCGAGCCGTATATTCCGACGGTTGGCGCGCGCATCATGAGCTTGCAGGAGCCCGAGAAGAAGATGAGCAAGTCGGATCCCAATCCGAACGCATCCATCTCGATCCTCGATACGCCGGACGACATCGCGCGCAAGGTCAAGCGCGCCGTGACGGACAGCGAGGGCGTGATCGCCGCCGATCCCATGCGCGCGGGCGTATACAACCTGCTTACGATCTATGCCTCGTGCAGCGGCGTTTCCGTCGAGGAGGCAGCCGCACGGTTTGCGGGCATGGGCTACGGCGCGCTCAAAGAGGGCGTTATCCAAAGCGTAACGGAGACGCTTGCGCCCGTGCGCGACGCGTTTACGCGCTTGGTTGCCGATAAGGCGTATTTGACGCAGGCGATGGGCTCGGGCGCGGAGAAGGCGGCGCGAACGGCGAACAAAACCGTGCGCAAGGTCTATCACAAGCTGGGGTTCGACGTGGTGCGGTGAAGAACCTTTCCTTTCTTTTGCAAAGAAAGGAAACGAAAGAAACCATATTTGCCATAAGAAAATGCAAGGAGCCAAGATTCATTCTTAGCTCCTTTTGGGTTGCCTGGCAAATGAGATTTTCGCTGTCTCGCTCTTTTTGAAAAGAGAGAAGGCGTTTATGTCAGCTTTTCGAGCGCGGCGAGCTTCAAGCTCGTGCAGAACACCTGCATCGCCTGTTCCAGCTCCCGAAGCGGCGGATAGGACGGCGCAATGCGGATGTTCGTGTCCTTCGGATCCACGCCGCCGGGATAGGTCGCGCCCGCGCCCGTCATGACGACGCCCGCCGCCTTACAGTAGGCAAGCGTCTGTTTCGCGGTGCCGGGCAGGGCGTTCAGGCTGACAAAATAGCCGCCCGTCGGCCGATGCCAATCGGCGATGCCAAGCGGGGCGATCTCCGCATCCAGCGCGCGCAAAACCGCGTCAAACTTGGGTTTCAGAATCGCGGCGTGCTTTTGCATATGCATAAGCGTCGTTTCGCGGTCTTTCAAAAAGCGAACGTGCATGAGCTGATTCAGCTTGTCGTAGCCGATGGTTTGATAGCTCATGAGCTTTAAGATGTACGCGAGGTTTTCCTCGCTTGCCGCCATGCAGGATACGCCGCCGCCGGCAAACGTGACCTTGCTCGTCGAGGCGAATTCATATACCAGGTCGGGGTTGTCCGCTTCGCGGCAAAGCGCGAGCATATCGGGAAACGGAGTATCCTCGCCGTCGAACGTATGGATGCAGTAGGCGTTGTCCCACATCAGCGCGAAATCGGGCGCGGCGGGGCGCAGAGCGGCGATCCGCTTGCAGGTTTCGAGCGGGTAGACGTAGCCGTCGGGGTTCGAGTATTTCGGCACGCACCACATACCCTTGACGGCGGGATCCTTTACGGCTTGCTCCACGGCGTCCATGTCGGGGCCGGTTTCAAAGAGCGGGATGGGGATAAGCTCCATGCCGAAGGAGAGCGAAACGTTGAAATGACGATCGTACCCCGGGTAGGGGCAGAGGAACTTGATGCTCTCCTCGCGCGACCAAGGGCGGGGGCTGTTTTTCAGCCCGTGCGTATACGCCTTGGCGATCAGGTCGTACATGAGGTTGAGGCTCGCGTTGCCGCCGATGAGAACCTCCTCGGGGCGGCAGCAAAGAAGCTCGGCAAACAGTCTGCGGCAGGAGGGAAGCCCCGCAAGCTCGCCGTAATTGCGAACGTCTATGCCGTCCATCACGAAGCCGTCGCTCACGGTTTGCAGCATGCCTTCCGAAAACGCGGTCTGCGCAGGCTCGGGCTTGCCGCGCGCAAGGTTCAGTTTGAGGTTCAGCCGGCATAGCTCGCCGTAGGCCGCCTTGACGCGCGCATATTCCTCTTCCAGCTCCGCACGGGGCATCTTTGCATATTGCATCATAACGGTTTACTCCTTCTTCAAGCGTCGGTTCATGGTTTTTTCTACTGCGTTTAGGATGTTTTCATAGCCCGTGCAGCGGCATAGATGCCCGGAAAGCAGCTTTTTGAGCTCGTCGCGGGTATATGCCTTCCCGCTTTCCAAGATCTCCACGGCGGTCATGAGGAAGCCGGGCGTGCAAAAGCCGCATTGGATCGCCGCTTCGTCGACAAACGCCTGCTGAATATCCGAAAGCTCGCCGTTCGGGCCGAGCAGCCCCTCCAGCGTGCGGATGCTTTTGCCGTCTGCCCAAATCGCGAGGTAGATGCAGCTGTTGAAGCATTCGCCGTTGATGAGTACGTTGCACGCGCCGCATTCGCCGACCTCGCAGCCCTTTTTGACGGAGGTCAGGCGGAAATCGTTGCGCAAAAGGTCGGTCAGCGAGGCGCGAACGTCCACCATCGCCTCCACGGGCTTGCCGTTGATCGTGCATTTGACGAGCTTGCGTTGAATCGCTTGCATCAGATTTCACCTCCCGAACGACGAATGGATTCGATGAGCGCACGGCTTGCCATCTCCTTGGCGATATGCAGGCGGAAGTCGCGGCTTGCGCGCCAGCTGTCGCGCGGGTTAATATCCGAAAGCGTCGCTTCCGCGAACGCCTTGACGGTTTCGCCGCAAACGGGTTTCCCTGCGGCAAGCGCCTCCGCGGAAAAAGCGCGCATGGGAATTGGCCCCGCAACGCCGAACGCGACGCGCGCGCGCTCGATTGTCTTTTTATCGGGCGAAAGACGCACGTTGACCGAGCAGCCCATCGTCGCGATGTCCATGGCGTTGCGCATGGAATACTTGATGTAATGCCCGAACGTGTCGTGATAGCTTTCCTTCGGGATGCGTATGGCGACTTGGATCTCGCCCGGTTGCAGATCGACCACGCCCGCTTTGATGTAAAACTGCGTGATCGGTACGCGGCGCGCGCCGTCCTTGCCCGAAAGCTCGATGATCGCGTCGTATGCAAACAGCGTGGAGGCGGAGTCCGCGCTCGTAACGCCGTTGCAGGTGTTGCCGCCGATCGTGCCGATGTTGCGGATCTGCGGCCCGCCGACCTGATCGACCGCCTCGCCCAGCACGTTGACGTATTGTTGAATGATCGGATCCTTCGTAATATGCGAAAAGCTCGTTAAGGAGCCGATGCGGATGTCGCCGTCCGGCTCCAAGGATACGCCGCGCAGCTCGTCCAGCCCGTAGATGCTGACCAGCTCGCAGCCCGCCAGCTTGCCCTCGCGCAGCTTGATGAGCACGTCGCTGCCGCCCGCGATGACCTTCGCCTCGGGATGGGCAAGCAACAGCTCGGTCGCGTTTTGCGCCGAGGTCGCTTCGTAAAGCGCTTTGATATCGTACATGTTCCGTCCTCCTTACAGCAAGCCTTCCTCTTTGAAGCGAACAAAGAGGGTATGCGGGTTGAGCGGGATGCGATTGACGGCAACGCCCGTTGCGTTCAAAATCGCGTTGCGTATGGCGGGCGCGCCCGGGCAGGCGGGCGGTTCGCCGAGCGCCTTTGTGCCGTATGGGCTCGTCGGCTCCGCATTTTCGACGAATTCCGCTTCCAGATGCGGGTGATCCATGCAGGTTGAGAGCTTGTAGTCGAGGAGGTTGTTGTTGAGCGGCTTGCCCGTCTTGGGGTCGAAGAGAAGCTGCTCGGAAAGCCCGTAGCCGATCGCCATGCTCATGCCGCCGTGCACCTGCGCCTTGGCAAGCGCGGGGTTAATCAGCGTTCCGCAGTCATGCACGTTGACCATGTTGATCAACGTCGCCTTGCACATCGGAATATCGACCTCGACCTCCGCGAACGAGCAGCCGAAGGAATAGGCGTTGGACTTGATCTGCGCCGTGCTCTCGGCGGTCAGGTGCTCACTGTGTTCCAAGCTGTACAGCGCCGTGGTCGCAAGCTCGCAAAGCGTCATGAGAATCCGTCCGTCGGCGGCGCGAACGATGTTTCCGTCGATCAGGTTCAATTCGGAAACGGGCATACGGGTCAGCTCGTGCGCGTAGGCAAGAATGCGCTCGCGCAAAAGCGTGCCCGTCTGCTTGATGGAAAAGCCGCCGATGTAGGTTTGGCGGGAGGCGTATGCGCCCGTGCCGAACGGCGTAACGTCCGTATCCTGCGTGCTGACGACGTGTACGTTCTCCGCCGAAATGCCGACCGCGTCCGCCGCCATTTGCGCGTATGCGGTGTCGCAGCCCTGCCCGATCTCCGTTTCGCCGGTCATAAGCTGCAAGGAGCCGTCCTGGTTGAGCACCATGCGGCAGGACGAGCTTTCCAGCGAGATGGGCCATACGGCGGTGTTGTACCAAAAGAGCGACATACCGACGCCGCGGCGGATCGGGCCCGTTTGGTTGGCGTATTCCTTGCGCTTATGCGCATAATCGAGATACGCCATGCCCTTGTCGAGACATTGGTTGAGGCTGTCGAAATAGTTTTCGTTTTTCGAGAATCCGTCCACAAAGCCGACGGGCATCATGACCTTTCTGCGCAGCGCGAGCGGCTCGATAGAAAGCGCGCGCGCAACGTCGTCCATATGGCTTTCCAGCGCGAACATCGCCTGCGGAATGCCATAGCCGCGCATCGCGCCCGAAACGGGCTTGTTGGTGAAAACCGTATACGCGTCGCATTCCACGTTGTCGCAGGGGTAAAGCTGGGGGAAAGCGCCCATGCCCTTTGCCGCGATGCCGTGCCCATGCGAGGCGTAGGCGCCCTGATCGGAGAATACCTCGAGCTTGCGGGCAACGAGCGTGCCGTCCCGCTTTGCATAGGTGACGATATGGCTTCTGATGGCGTGGCGCACGCGGTTGCATACAAACGTTTCCTCGCGGCTTGTGTCCATCTTGACGAGCCTGCCGCCGACCGCCGTGGAAAGATAGGCGCAAAGCGGCTCATACAGCGCGTCCTGCTTGTTGCCGAAGCCGCCGCCGATATAGGGCTTGATCAAACGCACCTTGCCCCACGGGATGCCGAGCGCCTGCCCGACGATGCGCCGCACGATATGCGGGATCTGCGTGGAGGAAACGACGACGACGCGCCCCGCCTCCATATAGGCGTAGCAGATGTGGTTTTCGATATGGCAATGCTGAACGGTCGGGGTGTCGTACCAGCCCTCGATGCGAACGAGCCCGTCGCCCTTTGCCGCCTGTTCATAGTCGCCCTTGCGGATGAACGTGTGGGCAAGGACGTTGTTCGGGAATTCCTCGTGCAACTGCGGCGCGCCGTCCTTCATCGCCTCCTGCGCGTCCAACACGAACGGCAGGGGCTCGTACTCGACCTTGATGGCGCGCAAAGCACGCGCGGCGGAAATCTCGTCCTCGGCGATGACCGCCGCGACGTCGTCCCCGTAAAAGCGGACGTGCTTCGTGAGCAACAGCCTGTCTGCAACGTCCTGATGATGCGGGTCGGTCGACCAGGGATGCCCCGCGGTCGGAAATTTGAAGTTCGGCACGTCGAAGCAGGTGACGATTTTTACCACGCCGTCGAGCTTCTCCGCCTCGGATACGTCAACGGACTTGACCACGCCGTGTGCAACGGTGCTGTGCAGCACGCGCGCAACAAGCGCGCTCTTGTCGCAGAGATCGTCCGTGTATTTCGCGCGCCCCGTCGCCTTATCGAACGCATCGACGCGCGTCATGCTCTTTCCAACGTTCATAGAATATCCTCCCATGAATAACCGCTCATGAATCAAGCGGGAAATCAGTTATCCGCCTTGTCGAAGAACTCCATTTTGGTTACGTCGAACAGCCCCATATCGGTCAGCCGCACGGCGGGGATAACGGGCAGGGCGATGAACGACAGCGTGATGAACGGGTCGGACTCCGTATGGACGCCGAGGGTTTTCGCCGCGGCAAGCAGCTCGCGCTGATGCTTTAATATGGTTTCGAGCGGCGCGTCGGACATCAGCCCCGCAACCTGCAAGGGGAGCTTTGCCAGCACCTCGCCGTTTCGCACGACGACGTAGCCGCCGCCGCACTCCTCCAACACGTCGATGGCGAAAAGCATATCGCGGTCGTTGTCGCCGCAGACCACGAGGTTATGCGAATCGTGCCCGACGGTCGTCGCAATCGCGCCGTTTTGAATGGGCAGCCCGCGCAGAATGCCGAGACCCACGCGCCCCGAGGCATGATGCCGCTCAAACACGGCGAGCTTCGTCAAGCCGTCCTTCGGCACGAAGCAGCCGTTCTCGTCGGTGGAAACGTCCTCGACGTCCAGCGCCGTGACGAGCTCCTTCGGGATCAGGCGGATGATGCGCGCCTTGCCCGAAATCGGCAGCTTGAGCGCGTCGGGCTTGCGCGGCGCGAGATGAACGCTGTTGTAGATCTTCGGGTCGGGCTTGATATGCGTATCGACGCTCGGCTCGAACAGCTTGCCGTCCGTAATGACGAAGCGGGGGTTAAAATCGGTCAGGTTGTCGAATACGACGAGATCCGCGCGATAACCGGGCGCGACCGCGCCGTAATGGCGGATGCCGTAGGTGTTTGCGGTGTTGATCGTCGCCATCTGGATGGCGTGGATGGGGGAGATGCCGTTTGCAACCGCGCGGCGCACGATATAGTTGATATGACCCTCCGAGCGGATGTCCTCCAAATGCTTGTCGTCCGTGCAGAAGGACATACGGCGGGTGGGCAGCCCGTTTTGCGCGATCTTCGCCATGATCTCCTCAACGCCGCGGGAGGCCGACCCGAGGCGCAGATGGATGCGCAGACCCTTGCGCAGCTTTTCCAGCACCTCCTCATAGGTGATGCATTCGTGATCCGTGTGCGGGCCGGCGACGCAATAGGCGTTGAGCGCGTCGCCCGAGAGCGCGGGAGCGTGTCCGTCGATCGGGTAATGGCGGAAGAGGTGGAGCTTGTCGAGCATTTCGCCGTCGCCCTCCACGGTCGCCATATAGTCCATCACCTCGGCGAGGCCCAATACGCGCGGATGCGACATAAACGGCTCCATGTCGCGCGCGGTCAGCTTCGCGCCGCTGGTTTCGAACGCGGTGCAGGGCACGCACGAGGGAACCATGACGAAAACGGAAAGGGGCAGCCATTCCGTTTGGTCGAGCATATACTGGATGCCGTCGGCGCCGCAAACGTTGGCGATTTCATGCGGATCGGCGATGATGGAGGTTGTTCCTTTTTCGAGAATTACGTTCGCAAAGCGCGACGGATGCGCCATCGAGGATTCGATGTGAACGTGTCCGTCGAGCAGACCGGGGCAGAGGTATCCGCCCTTTGCGTCGATTTCCGCCTTGCCGGCGTATTCGCCCACACCGATGATGATACCGTCGCGCATGGCGACGTCGCCCTCGATGATTTCCTCGGTAAACACGTTGACGATTTTTGCGTTTTTGATGACAAGAGCGGCGTTTCTGTCGGCCGCGTTGAGAATGGCGGCGCGAAGACGAGATTTCTGCATAGCGATCACCCACCTTTTTGTTAGTATAGCACAAGGATTGTTAGATGGAAATACCTCGCACCGTTTTTTTTAGCGTCCGCCGCGCATGCGGCGCGCTTGTCACGCGGGGCGCGCCGTGTTAAAATAGAAGCATGAATCCGATCGAGGAGGCAAAGAAACGCCCATGCGCATCCTGCTTCAAAACGGTTCGCTCGTCCGTTCGGACGGCGTCACGCAGGCAGACCTGCTGATCGAAAACGGGCGCATCGCCGCAATAAACGCGCATTTGAACGCTGCTGCGGACGAAACGCTTGACGCTGCGGGTAAGCTCGTTTTTCCCGGCCTGATCGACACGCATACGCATTTTGATCTCGACCTCGGCGTGACCAAGACTGCGGACGATTTCGTTACGGGCACGCGCGCGGCGATTCTGGGCGGCACGACGACCGTTCTCGATTTCTGCACGCAGGATCGCGGCATGACGATGGCGGAGGCGCTTTCGCTTTGGCGCGAGAAGGCGAAGGGCGCGTCATGCGACTACGGCTTCCATATGGCGATATCGGAATGGAACGACGCGCGCTCAAAGGAGATCGAGCGTATGGTCGCCGAGGGAATCACCTCCTTCAAGATGTATATGGTGTATGACGCGATGCGCCTGAACGACGGCGAGATCTACGCCGCGTTGAAGCGCGTGAACGCGTTTGGCTGCGTCGCGGGGGTGCATTGCGAAAACTATGATCTGTTGCAGCGGCGCATTCGGGAATTGCACGACTGCGGCGTGTATGCGCCCGCAGGACATCCGCTTTCGCGGCCCGCGGCGGTCGAAGCGGAAGCGGTTGCAAGGCTGATGCGCATTTCCGAGCTGGCCGGAACGCCCGTATGGGTCGTTCATCTTTCCACGGAGGCTGGGCTGATCGAGGCGCGCCGCGCGCGCGAGCGCGGGCAGGAGGTCTACCTCGAAACCTGTCCGCAGTACCTTGTGCTTGACGATTCGCGCTATTTGCAGCCCGACGCGGACAAGTTCGTCATGTCTCCGCCGCTGCGCAAGAAGTCGGATGAAAGCGCGCTGCTTTCCGCGATGGGCGCGGGCGAAATCGACTTTGTCGGCACGGATCATTGCTCGTTTACGATGGCGCAAAAGGCGCTCGGCAACGGTGACTTCGCCAAAACACCGAACGGCGGCGCGGGCGTGCAGAACCGCGCGCAGCTTGTTTACACCTATGCCGTCAAGACGGGCAGGATCACGCTTTCGCAGATGGCGGCGCAGCTTTCCGAAAACGCGGCGAAGCTGTTCGGTATGTATCCGCAAAAGGGCGCCTTGGAAGTCGGCGCGGACGCGGATATTGCGCTGTACGATCCGTCCTTCGAGGGCGTCGTCTCCTATCAAACAAACACGCACAACTGCGACAATTCGCCGTTCGAGGGAATCCCGGTAACGGGGCGCGTGACGGACGTGTTCCTTTCCGGCGCGCATGTGGTCAGGGACGGGGCGCCGGTTGAGACGGGACGCGGCAAGTACGTCTTCCGCAAGCCGCCCGAAAAGCGGTATCGCGCATGACAAACGCGCCCAAATCGCCTGCGGACGGGAATACGGTTCGCGATCGGATCGCATGCGACGGAATCGCGTGCAATCGAATCGCGTGCGATCGAATCGTGTGCGATCGGATCGCATGTGATCGAATCGCATGTGTGCTGCTCGCGGCGGGCGCGGGGAAACGCTTCGGCGGGCAGGGCGAAAAGCTGCTTTGGGAAGCGGACGGCAAGAGCATGCTGTCGCGCGCCGTGTCGCTTTTCGGTTCGTTCCCGTTTGCGGAAAAAGTATGCGTCGTGCGCAAGGATGCGGTTACGGTGCGCTCGCTCGCGGAGGAAAGCGGATTTTTCCCCGCGATCAACGAAAACCCGTCGCGCGGCGTTGGTTCCAGCGTTGCAGTCGGCGTGCGCGCGGCAAGGGAACGCGCGGCATGTCCCGACGGGATCCTGTTCGCGGTCTGCGACCAGCCTTGGCTGACGGCGGGCAGCGTGCGGCGATTGATCGGGACGTTTCTTTCGGACGGGTCGCGCATCTGCGCGCTGAGCTATCACGGCGTGCGCGGCAATCCCGCAATTTTTCCCGCGGCGCTGTTTGGCGAACTGGAAGCGCTTACGGGCGACGTGGGCGGCGGTGCGGTCATACGGCGGCATCCCGCGCTTTTAACGCTTGTCGAGGCAGACAGCGCGGCGGAGCTTACCGACGTGGACGCGCCAATATCAGAATAAGCAGGCATAGAACCGCGCGACGCGGCATGAGGGATCGGCATATGATACAGGCGATCAAGGGCCACATCATCGAGAGCAGGCGCTTCGGCGAGCTGACGATCACGGAGAACGGCTATCTCGTATGCGAGGACGGCGTGATTCGCGGCGTATTTGCCGCGCTGCCCGAATCCTTTCAAAACGCGGTCGTATCGGATTTTACCGATCGGCTGGTTCTGCAAAGCTACGCGGATATGCATCTGCACGCGCCGCAGTACCCCATGCTTGGCATGGGCATGGACTTGCCGCTGCTCGAATGGCTCAAAACCTACACGTTTTCGACGGAGGCGCGCTTTGCGGACGACGCTTTCGCGCGGGAATGCTACCATGCGCTTGCGCAAAAGCTGATCGACGGCGGCACGACGCGCGTTTGCATGTTTTCCTCGCTGCACGCCTCCGCAACGCGCATCCTCATGGAGGAGCTGGAAAACGCGGGCGTTACGGGCTATGTCGGCAAGGTGAATATGGACGCGGACAGCGGCGCATGCACGGAAACGACGGAATCGTCCATGCGCGAAACCCTGCGCTTTCTGGATGAATGCAGCGACTTTCCGCATGTGAAACCCATCCTGACGCCGCGATTCATCCCCTCCTGCTCGAACGAGCTGCTCTCTTGGCTGGGCGAAGCGAAGCGCGCGCGGGGCTTGTATGTTCAGTCCCATCTCTCGGAAAACCATGCCGAGATCGCTTTGGTCAAGCGCCTGCATCCCGACTGCGCGCAATACTGGGAGGCATATGAGAGATTCGGGCTGTTTGCCGACCATACCGTTATGGCGCACTGCGTGCATTCCGACGCGCGCGAGCGCGAAGCGATGATTACCCGCAGCGTGTATATGGCGCATTGCCCCGATTCCAACATTAACATTTGCAGCGGGTTTGCGCCCGTGCGGCAGATGCTTACAGAGGGCGGCAAGGTCGTGCTCGGTTCGGATATTGCGGGCGGTGCGCAGCTGTATATGGGCGACGTGCTGACGAGCGCCATTCGGGCGTCCAAGGCGCGCGCGATCGAGACCGACGGCAGGGACGCGTTTTTGACCGTCGCGGAAGCGTATTATCTTGCGACAGGCGCGGGCGCGGAATACTTCGGCGCGGGCGCAGGCTTTGGCGAAGGCGACGAACTGCACGCGATCGTAATCAGCGACGAAGCCTTGCCCGAAACGGTTCGGACGCTGTCCGTCAAGGAGCGGTTCGAGCGGGCGATATATCTGGCGGGACGGGACGCGATTCTTGCGGTTTATTCCGCGGGCAGGCGCGTCAAATAGCGAAAACGTCGTTTTTGCGCCACAAAATCGACCGAATCGGCGGCAGGGAAAACGGGCGCCGGTATCGAATAAAAAACAATAAGGCAAAGTGGACAGAATTTTGCCGAAAAGGAGAAGTGACAGCATGCGTATTTTGATCAGCGGCAAGAATCTCGATATCTCCGATTATCTGCGCGACCTTGTGGAAAAGAAGGTCGGCAAGCTCGAACGCTACTTCCCGCAGGATACCGAGGTGCAGGTCACGCTCGGCATCGAGAAGAACCGCCACATCGTCGAGGTGACAATCCCCTACGACGGCGGCGTCATCCGCGGCGAGGAGATCACGGGCGATATGTACGCCTCCATCGACAACGTGCTGGACAAGCTGGAAAAGCAGATCATCCGCCATCGCACGAAGCTCGAAAAGAGTCTGCGGCAGGGCGCGTTCCGCTATGACGAGCCGCTCTACGGCGGCAGCTACGACGAATTTGAGGACGACAGCCCGCGCATCGTCCGCGTGAAAAAGTTCAACATCAAGCCCATGACCGAGGAGGACGCGATGATGCAGATCGAGATGGTCGGTCATTCGTTCTATGTGTTCATCAATTCGGACACGAACCTCATCAACGTGCTGTATAAGCGCAAGGACGGCAACTACGGCTTGATCGAGCCCGAAGCCTGACGTTTCTCGCGAACGATACATTGCGTCCCCGATTCGGTTGGATCGGGGACGTTTTTGCGCGTTTATGCGTTATATTTAGACAATATACATGAAATTTGCAAAATTATACGGAGCCGTACGCGCTGCCCGACGCATGCCGCCACCATTTTCGCTTGGCAAACAGACGATTGCAAACGACATACAGAAGATAGCCGGCCACGCCGCCGAGGGAATTCATAATCGCGTCGTCGATATCCGCGCTGCGCCCGATGAAGTATTGCAGCGTTTCGATGCACAGCGTAAGGCAGAGTACGGCGAGCGCCGTCTTCCAAAATGCGCGCAGACGGGGGAAGGCAAGCGGCAAAAGGAAACCAAACGGAACGAACATGAGCACGTTCAGCCCGACCTGCTTCATCATTCTGGCAAAGCCCATCTCGTAGGTTTCGCGCAGCCAGACGAACGGTTTCAGGTTCAGAAAGCGCATCTCGGGCGAAAACGTCAGTTCGCTCAGACCGTACCAAAGAATCGTGAGGTAGATCAGCGTGAAAAAGCCGCACACGAGCGAAAACAAGACGACGTGCCGCATAAACGGCTTTTTGCCGCGGCGCGCGCGAGACGCAAGCGCTATGGGCAGGTAAACGATCGCCGTGACTGCGGCGACGATCGGCAGGATGCGAAAGAAAAAACCTAGACCCATGGGATACTCCTTTCCTTAACAACGATAACAGTATAGCATATCCGTTTGAATACGGTTTGAATCTTTTCTGAATATTGTATGAAGATCGGCGAAAGGCAAAGCGAAGCATAACGTATATTATACGATAATATGCGTATATTATGACTAAATTGAGAATAAACATGCATGATTGTGAAGAATCCTAAAAACGTTATCTGCACAGCATGCAAGATATGCAACAAATATGCGCTGTTTGCGAAGAAATATTCATGCGGCAGGCGCATAATATTCTATGCTATACATAAAATATAAGCAAATACTCTATAAAAATTTATGCTGTCAGAGGGACGAAACGAATCATATACGGAATCAGAACGATTTATGCGATATTATGCGAATATATATGTGCGCTGCACCTAAACAAACGACGGATTATGCAGCGATATAACACGATTATACGTTAATAACGTAAAATCATGCATAAAACCGCCGCCCGAACGTCTTTCGCGGCGAACGGACGGCGGCGTGTGCGTTGCGAACGGGAACCAATGCGTTACTTCAAGTTTTCGGGATTCAGACAGTCCAGCTCGGGCAGGACGAACCTGCCGTCCTTGCGGATGAGCACGTCGTCAAACCACAGCTCGCCGCCGCCGTATTCGGGCGTTTGAATCAAAACGAGATCCCAATGCTGCGAGCTCTTGTTGCCGTTGTCGCATTCGTCATAGCACGAGCCGGGCGTGAAATGGATGCTGCCCGCGATCTTCTCGTCAAAGAGCGTGTCCTTCATCGGGAACGTGATGAACGGGTTGACGCCGATGGCAAACTCGCCGACGTATCTTGCGCCCTCGTCGATATCCAGCTGCGCGTTGATGCGGACGTTGTCGTTTGCCGTCGCCTCAACGATCTTGCCGTTTGCAAAGCGGAAATTGATGTCCGTGTAGGTAAAGCCGTTTTCGAGCGACGGCGTGTTGTAGGAGATCGTGCCGTTGACGCTTTCGCGGACGGGCGCGGTGAAGATTTCGCCGTCGGGAATGTTCATATGCCCCGCGCATTTGACGGCGGGCAGCCCCTTGATCGAGAAGCGGAGATCCGTGCCGGGGCCGACCAGACGCACCCTGTCCGTGCGTTCCATGAGCGCTTTGAGCGCGTCCATCGCGCGATCCATCTTTGCGTAATCCAAGCAGCACACGTCGAAGAAATAGTTCTCAAACGCCTCGGTGCTCATATCCGCAAGCTGCGCCATGCCGGGCGACGGGTAGCGCAGGATGACCCACTTGGTCTTGGGCACGCGGATCTTGCCGTGAACGGGCGTCCAGTAATACTTCATGTAGGCGTTCATGTTGTCGCTCGGCACGTCCGCCATTTCGCTCGCGTTCGGGCCGCCGCGCACGCCGATATACGCCTGCATCTTGCTCATGAGGGAAGCGTCCGCCTCCGCGCGCAAGGTAAGCTGCTCGGGCGTGCAATGCAGGACGAGCTCGCGGTCAAACGCTTTGTCGCCCAGCCATAGGAAGGGGTTGCCGCCCGCCGCGTAAACCGCCTTGATGAGCGCGCGCGCAAGGTCGTCGTTATGACCGATGCTCTCGATGAGCACGTTCTCGCCCTTCTGCACGCCGCAGGAAAAATTGACGAGACCATCCGCCAGTTTTAGGATTCTCGGATCGAACATGGTTTTTCCTCCGTTATAAAAGTGTGGTTGCGTTCCTATTATGCCGCAGATCGAGAAAAAAAGCTACCCCCATCCGAGCCCGAGCGTATATAATAGAGAAAACAAGATTGGGAGGAAGGGTAATTTGATCGCATATTCGTTTGCGGAGGCGGTGCTGCACGAAGCGCAGGCAAGCGGCGCGGACTACGCGGAGCTGTTCTATGAAGACACGGAGAGCACGTCGATTTCGATGCAGGACGGCAAGGTCGATTCGGCGAATTACGCGCGCTCCTGCGGGGCGGGCGTTCGTGTTTTGCGCGGCACGCGCAGCGCTTATGCGTTTTCGGCGGATACGAGCGAGGGCGCTTTGTTGGATACCGCGCGTTCTGCGGCGGCGGCGCTCGGCGCGCTCGGCAAACCATGCCCGGGCGGCGACGCGGTCGTTCCGATGGCGCGCTTTGACCGCCCCGTCAAGCGTCCGTTCGACACGGTGAAAAACGCGGATCGGATCGCGCTTTTGCGGTCTGCCGCCAACGCCGCCAAGGGCGTTTCGGACGAGGTTACGCAGGTGCTCTGCCGCTATATCGATAAGACGCAGCGGGTTTTGATCGTATCCACGGACGGCGTATACGCCTATGACGAGCGCCCGCGCACGCGGATTGCCGTTCAGGCGGTCGCCATGCAAAACGGCGCGGCGCAGACGGGCTTTGAGGGGCCGGGGCGGCGCATGGGCTTCGAGGCGTACCGCGAGCAGATCGACGCGGAAAGCGCGGGAAAGACCGCGGCCGAGATGGCGGTTACCATGCTGCATGCGCCCGATTGTCCTGCGGGGTTTCTGCCCGTCGTGATCGACGGCGGGTTCGGCGGCGTGATCTTCCATGAGGCGTGCGGGCATTCGCTGGAAGCGACCGCCGTGGGGCGCGGCAATTCGGAATTCTGCGGCAAGCTGGGGCAGCAGGTCGCGTCAACGTGCGTCAGCGCCGTGGACGACGGCACGCTGGATGGCGAATGGGGCAGCATCCATATCGACGACGAGGGGACAAAGAGCAGACGCAACCTGCTCATCGAGAACGGCGTTTTGAAGGGGTATCTCATCGACAAGCTCGGAAGCAGGCGCATGAATATGCCCGTTACCGGCTCCTCGCGGCGTCAGGATTACACCTACGCGCCCACCTCGCGCATGACGAACACGTTTATCTGCGCGGGCACGGACGACGAGGAAGAAATGATAAAGGGCGTGGCGGAGGGCTTATACGCCAAGAAGATGGGCGGCGGCTCGGTCAACCCCGCTACGGGCGAATTCAACTTTGCCGTTGCGGAGGGCTATTGGGTGAAGAACGGCGCGATCGTTACGCCCGTGCGCGGCGCGACGCTTGTCGGGCGCGGCGCGGAGGTGCTCACGCGCATCGACCGCGTGGGAAGGCGTATGTGGATGGCGCAGGGAATGTGCGGCTCGCTATCGGGCTCGGTGCCGACCAACGTCGGACAGCCGCGCATACGCGTGCAGGGCATTACGGTCGGAGGAAAGGGAGGCGCGCTGTAATATGACGCATTCGGAATTCACGCAGGCGGCGTTTGCATACGCCAAGGCGCAGGGCTGCGACAACTGCGAAACGTTTTATGCCTACGGAGACTCGTTTGAGATCAACGTGCAGGGCGGCGAGGTCGATCGCTATGCCGTAAGCAAAACGGCGGGCGTTTCCGTTCGCGTTTGCGTGGACGGCAAGGACGGCTACGCGTATACCGAGCGCATCGAGGCGCCCGAGAAGCTGGTCGAGCGCGCGATGGACAACGCGCGGAGTATCGAGGTAACGGACGCGCACCCCATGCAGGGAAAATGCGAATACGAAACGGTCGAGCAGCGGGCTTCCGCCTTGGAGCCGCTGTCGGACACGGAGCGCATCGAGCTTGCGCTTGCGCTCGAAAGGGCGGTGCTGGCGGCGGACACGCGCGTCAAACGCGTGATTCACTGCGGCGCGGAGGTGATGGCGGGCGGCACGGAGATGCAGAATACGCGCGGCTTATCCGCCAAGCGGACGCATCGCGCTTCGGCGATTTACGTCATACCGTCCGTCGAACAGGACGGCGAGGTGCAAACGGGATTGGGCTTCCGTTTGGGCGGCGACGCGCTTGACGTTGCGGGCTGCGCAAGGGAAGCGGTAGAGGACGCGCTTAGTAAGCTGGGCGGCGCGCCCGTTGCGTCGGGGGCGTATCCCGTGATTCTCAAGAATCTTGCCATGAGTGACCTGCTCAACGCGTTTTCGGGCATGTTCTCCGCAGAGGCGGCGCAAAAGGGCTGCTCGCTGCTTGCGGACAGGGAGGGCGAAACGATCTTTTCCCCGCTCATTACGCTTTGGGACGATCCGTTCCACGAGATCGCCCCGCGCGCGTTTGACGGCGAGGGTACGCCTTGCAAAAAGAAGCAGATCGTAACCCGCGGCAAGCTGAATACGCTTTTGCATAATTTGAAGACCGCGGCGAAGGCGGGGTGCGAAACGACGGGCAACGCGGGCAGAGCGTCCGCGGCGGCGGTGATCGGCGTTTCCCCGACGGTGTTCTATGTCGAGCCGGGCGAAAGCGGCTTCGACGCGCTCGTCGAGCGGATGGGCGACGGGCTGGTCGTAACCGATCTGGACGGGCTGAACGCGGGCGTAGACGTCGTTTCGGGCGACTTTTCGCTCAAAGCCACGGGGAGGCTCGTGGAAAATGGCAAGCTCACGCGCCCCGTTTCCCGCGTTACGATCGCGGGCAACTTCCTTGACATGATGCAAGCCGTGCAGGCGGTCGGGTCGGATCTGCGCTTTCCGCCGGATGCGCCGATCGCCGCGCCGAGCCTGCTTGTCGGCAGCATGAAGGTCGCGGGGGAATAAGGAGGCGCTTTTCGGCGAAAAACAAAAGAAAGCCGCCAAAACTTCAAATAATTGATTGACAGGCTCCTTTCGGTGTGATATCTTAGACAAGCGCCCCCGAAAGGGGCTCGCTTTATGATGTTTTCAGCGTAAAACAGGGAGGATGGTCCACCATGGCAGCAGATGCTCGCGTAAAGGTGACGCTCGCTTGCACCGAGTGCAAGCAACGCAATTACAACACGTTCAAGAACAAAAAGAACGACCCCGACAGGCTTGAGTTCCGCAAGTATTGCCGTTTTTGCCGCAAGCACACGGTACATCGCGAAGCCAAGTAAAGAAAACGAGAGAGGCGCGATATATGGATCAGAAGACCGATCTCAATAACAACCGCAAGACGCCCGCAAAGAGCGCGCCGAAGCAGGACGTTCATTTCGACTGGTTCGAGCTGATGAAAAAGGCGTTCCTTCCGATCTGCATTCTGATGATCGCGTTCGGCCTGTTTCTTGCGGTTTGGAACGTCATGCAGCTCATCAACGCTTCCGCAGATACGGCGGCGGCGACCACGGGCATGGAGATTACAAGCATCCTGCTCGGACTCGTCCTGATCGTCGGCGGCGTGCTGGGCGTCATGAAGAAGTCGAAAAAAGCGGAGATGACGCTTGGCGTGCTCGCGCTGGTGATCGCCATTGTCGTGCTTGCGGGCACGGCGAGCACCGGCTTGGCAGCCATTCTGCTCGGCGT
Source organism: uncultured Oscillospiraceae bacterium (assembly GCA_964495255.1). Classification (GTDB taxonomy): domain Bacteria; phylum Bacillota; class Clostridia; order Christensenellales; family CAG-138; genus UBA7703. Next base: position 1,335 of record CAZBVC010000029.1, on the reverse strand, counting down.
GTCGGCGATCGTGCTTTCCTGCCTGTTCATCCTTGCGGTGGACGGCGTGTTCGGCATGGGGCTTGCGCGTTTCTTCCGCGAAATGTTCGGCGAACTCAAAAAGCTGACTTGGCTTTCGGGAAAAGAGCTGTTCTCGCATACGCTCGCGGTCATCGTGTTCGTATTGGCGATGGCGCTGCTCATCTACCTGCTGGATCTCGGCTTCTCAAGCGGATTCGGCGCGTTGGCCAAGATCAAGATCGGGTGAGGTCGATGGGCGTTCAGGAAGCAAAATGGTACGTGGTGCATACCTACTCCGGGTATGAGAACAAGGTCAAGGAAGACCTTGAAAAGGCCGTCGAGAACGCCGGGCTTCAGGACGTCGTGCTCGAGGTCAAGTATCCGACGGAGGAGACCATCGAGATTTTGCCCAACGGAAAACGCAAGGTCACGCAGCGTAAGGTGTTCCCCGGCTACGTCATGGTCAAGATGGTCGTCGAGGTCGTCGAGAAGGAGCGTGCGCCCGAAAAGGGAGGCGGCAAGACCTTCGATCTCGTGATGAATCCCCGCGCCTGGTACGTCGTTCGCAATACGCGCGGCGTGACGGGGTTTGTCGGGCCGGGCAGCAAGCCCGTTCCGCTTTCGGACGAGGAAGTCACGGCGATGGGCGTGGAGCGCATCCCGATCGTTTTGAACATCGAGGTGGGCGAGCAGGTTCGCGTCGTGTCCGGCCCGCTCGAAAACTTCATCGGCCGCGTGGAGTCGCTGGACGCCGAGCGGCAAAAGGTCAAGCTCACGGTATCTATGTTCGGGCGCGAAACGCCCGTCGAGCTGGATTTCGTGCAGGTGCAAAGCCTGTAAGAGCGGCTTACGCATCCCAAAAGCGTCTATGGGCGCGTTTCGGCGCGCTTTGGATAGAAGCATGTGGCAGGGGGAGGCACCCCGCTCACCACAAATAAAACGGAGGGAACTGCAATGGCAAAGAAGATCACAGGCTACATCAAGCTGCAAATCCCCGCGGCAAAGGCAACGCCCGCGCCGCCGGTCGGCCCCGCGCTCGGTCAGCACGGCGTAAACATCATGGGATTTTGCAAGGAATTCAACGAGCGCACCCAGAAGTCGGCGGGACTTATCATCCCCGTCGTCATCACCGTCTATCAGGATCACTCCTTCACCTTCGTGACCAAGACGCCGCCCGCGGCGATTCTGATCAAGAAGGCGTGCGGCATCGAGACCGCGTCGGGCGTACCGAATAAGACGAAGGTCGCAACGATCACCAAGGCGCAGGTTCGCGAGATTGCCGAGCTGAAAATGCCCGACCTGAACGCCGCAACCGTCGAAGCCGCCATGCGCATG
>CAZBVC010000028.1:0-29579 GCA_964495255.1 uncultured Oscillospiraceae bacterium | reverse complement strand
GCCTCGCCCGCCGCGTCGTCCCGCGTTTTGCCGATCAGCGCATAGCGGTCGTAATCCTCAACCTCAACGATGTGGCTGTGCCCGCCGGAGGCCACCAGACACGTGAACGGCGGCGTAAGCGCGGGGTACGTCAAGTAGTTGGCGGCGATATGCCCCATAATGTGATGCGTGGGGAGAAGCGGCACGTTCCATGCCAGCGCCAGCGCCTTGGCGTAGCTGACGCCCACCAGCAGCGCCCCGACAAGGCCTGGGCCGTTAGTCACGGCAACGGCGTCTATATCGGAAAACGCAAGCCCGGCGGACGCGACAGCTTCTGACACCACAACGCCAATCTGCTCCACATGATTGCGTGACGCGATCTCGGGCACGACGCCGCCGAACCGGCGGTGCAGCGGGATCTGCGTGTATACGGTATTGGACAAGACCTGTCTGCCATCCCGTACGACGGCCGCTGCGGTTTCGTCGCAGGAGGTCTCAATCGCCAAAATGGTGGCAGAGCCTAATTGCCGCAGCATGGCGGTACGCCGCCCGGCCTGTTCAAGATAGCTCATTTCCGGCTCTTCTTTTTCTTTTTGGATTTCTGGCCGAACGACTCGATCTCGGCACGGATGGCTTCCGTCCGCGCCTCCTCCTCCTCCAGCTGCTCGCGGGCGGAGACGGTCATGTTGCGCAGCCGGTGCTCTGCCAGCAGGTCAGGCCCGTCCGATTCCTTCCAGACATATTCCACATCGGCATCGGCGTTTTTCTTTGGCTTCTTGCCTTTTCTTTCCGGCTTTTTGACAAAAATCAGGATCAAAATCGCAGCGGCAAGCAGCAGCGCGAGCGGAACGATGATAAACACCGCAATGCGCGCGACCATGGCGGAAAAGAAATCCTCCGTCAGCATCTGGATCATGCGCGACTCCGCCGGCAGCGCCCAGTTGGTGCTGGTGGGGAAGATCAGATGGTGGAACGCCGTCCAGAAGCTGGAAAAATCCAGCGCCGCCCAGGTGCCAAAGAACGCGCCGCCAAAAGCGCTGACGGATATGGCTACAATGTAGCCGCCCGCAAAGTTGCGCCAAGCATTTTTTAGGTCAATCAGCGCACCAAGCAGGTACAAAAGTGCAGACAGCAACAGCCCGAAGTTGCGGAGCTTCACCAGCTGCAGCCACAGCGTGCGCACCTCCTGCATGTGCGTAAACTCAATATCAAGCACAAACATATCCGTGACCGCGCCGTCAACCGTGACCGTGGCCGAAATGGAGTCCGCGCGCCCCTGCATGTAGGAGATGAGCTGGTTGGCGGCCTTGCAGACGTCGCCGTGGCTCATGTTCATCTCTGTGTAGTTTCCCAGAGTCATAAACTCGTTTTCCAGGTAGGCGCGGTCGTTCACCACAATCTGTACGCAGGTGAACGCCAGGCACAGGATCAGCAGAAACGATGCGGCTGCGGAAAAAACGGATGCGAACGCCTTGCGCATAACGGGCATACCTCCCACATTCTTCTAGCACATCAGTTTACCATTGCGGTGCGGCGCTGTCAAATGCGCTTCGCTGTCGCTCGCGATCACGGGATTGGTATCTATGGACTCAAACGGAAAAGAGACAGCTCTATTCGAGTTGTCTCTTGTCTGTTTCGCAGCTGCCTTAGGCAAGCTACATGGGCAAGGGCGGCACGTACGCCCGCAGCCCATACTCTGGATGCGCCGCCGTTCGGAACGGCAAAGCCGAGAGAGGCGGCGCGGGTTAAACTCGGTCGCGGTTTTCTAACCGCGACCGAAAGCGAAGTGTTACAGGTGCATCTCCGCCTTAACCTCCGCGAAGCAGCGGATGGCAAAGTCCAGATCCTGCTTGCTGTGACCCGCGGACACCTGGGTGCGGATGCGCGCTTTGCCCATCGGCACTACGGGATAGCAGAACCCGACGACATACACGCCCTTTTCCAGCATTCTGGCGGCAAACTCCTGCGCCACGCGCGCGTCATACAGCATGACGGGCACGATCGGGTGCGCGCTTTTGGGGACGTCAAAGCCCAGCTTGCCCAGCTCCCGACGGAAGTAGACTGTGTTTTCCTGCACCTTGTCACGCAGCGCGGTGGATGCCTCCAGCATTTCCAGCGTCCGGATGGCGGCGGCGCAGATGGCGGGCGCGACGGTGTTGGAAAACAGATACGGGCGCGAGCGCTGCCGAAGCAGATCGACAACCTCCTTTTTTGCGGCGGTGTACCCGCCCGACGCGCCGCCGAGCGCCTTGCCGAGCGTGCCCGTGATGATATCCACGCGCCCCATGACGCCGCAGTATTCATGTGTGCCGCGCCCGTTCTCGCCCATAAAGCCGACGGCGTGGGAATCGTCAACCATGACGAGCGCGTCGTATTCGTCCGCAAGGTCGCACACGCCGCGCAGGTTTGCGATAAAGCCGTCCATCGAGAATACGCCGTCCGTTGCGATGAGCTTGATGCGCGCGCCCTTCGCCGCCTCGAGCTGCTCTCTCAGGCTCGCCATATCGTTGTTTTTGTAGCGGTAGCGCGCCGCCTTGCATAGCCGCACGCCGTCGATAATGCTCGCGTGGTTCAGCTCGTCGGAGATGATCGCGTCCTCGGCGGTAAGCAGCGTTTCAAACAGGCCCCCGTTCGCGTCGAAGCAGGACGAATACAGAATCGCGTCCTCCATTTTGAGAAATGCGGCGATGCGCGCTTCCAGCCGCTTGTGAATCTCCTGCGTGCCGCAGATGAAGCGCACGGATGACAGCCCGTAGCCCCATTGATCGTAGGACGCCTTCGCCGCGGCGATCACGGCGGGATGGTCGGCAAGCCCGAGATAGTTGTTTGCGCACATGTTCAAAACGCCGTGCGCCGCCGTCGTATCGATGCGCGCGCGCTGGGGGGTTTTTATGATACGCTCGTTTTTATAGGTGCCCGCCGCGCGAATCTCGTCGAGCCGGGTTTGAAATTCGGAATAAGCCTGCTTTGCCATAGGTTTGCCTCCTTACGCTTTGCTGTTCATGCCACCCATCGGCGGAAGTTACGCGCCCGCCTCGCTCCAATCGAGGATCACCTTGCCCGAGTTGCCGCTGTTCATGACGGAAAACGCTTCTTCATACGCGGTGTAAGGGAAGCGATGCGTGATGATGGGGGAGAGATCCAGCCCCGCTTCGACCATCGCCATCATCTTATACCACGTTTCGTACATTTTGCGTCCGTATACGCCTTGCAGCGTCAGCCCCTTGAAGATCACGTCGTTCCAGTCGATGACCGTGCCCGGCCCCGCGATGCCCAAAAGCGCAACCTTGCCGCCGTTCCGCATGAGGTGCAAAAGCTGATTGAGCGCCGCGCCGCTGCCGCTCATCTCGCAGCCCACGTCGAACCCTTCGATGATGTGCAGCTCGCGCATCGCGTCCTCGACGGTTTGGCTTTTCAGGTTGACCGTCGCCGACGCGCCCATGCGCTTTGCGATGTTCAGGCGATAATCGTTCACGTCCGTAACGACGATGCGCCGCGCGCCGTTTTGCCGACAGATGCCGACCGCCATCATACCGATGGGCCCCGCGCCCGTGATGAGCACGTCCTCGCCCGTTACGTCAAACATCGTGGCGGTGTGGCAGGCGTTGCCGTATGCATCGTAAAACGAAACGATCTCCTCGGGCGTGGATTCCGGTACGGCGATGACGTTCGTTTCCGGAATGCAGAGGTATTCGGCAAACGCGCCGTCGCGGTTCACGCCGACGCCCTTTGTAAACTTGCACCAGTGTCCGTTGCCCGCGCGGCAGTTGCGGCAATGGCCGCAAACGATATGCCCTTCGCCCGTGACGCGCTGGCCGATATGGTAATCCGCGACGCCGGACCCGATCGCCGCGATCTCGCCAACGTATTCATGCCCGACGGTCATCGGCGGAACGATCGTTTTCTGGCTCCACGGATCCCAGTTGTAGATATGTACGTCCGTGCCGCAGATGGCGGTTTTGTGGATCTTGATGAGTACCTCGCCGATGCCGGGCGCGGGCGTTTTGACCTTTTGCAGCGTTAAGCCCTTCGCAGCCTCCGTCTTGACCAATGCGTCCATGTATGCGGGAATCATGAAAGCGAACCCCCTTTTTCATGCGATGAAATATGATGCAAACGCTTGAATTGCGATTCCAGTTTAGACGCTTCGAAAGCCGATTGCAACGGTCGCGCGGGAATATATTGTGTTTTCTCTCTTTCGGGAAAGAGAGAAACAGAGAAACAGAGAAAGCTCGCTTTTGTGTGTTCCCTGAATGGAGAGAAGGTTTTGGCAAGAAAGACAAACCGAGGAACGCTACGCTTCCTCTATATAGGTAAAGACCTTGCGCAGGCTTTCGTCATGCGTGCGTTTGATGTTGTCGGTCAGCGTAAAGTGCATGGCGTCGCTCGTGGAGTTGTAGTAATGCCCCCATTGGAAGCCCGCGCGGAAGAACACCAGCTCGTAAAATAAATAATTGATGATCGTTTCGGGTACGTCGCCGTAAAGCCACATATAGTCGCCCGAATAGGTAAAGTCGTAATACGACGTCCCGTTTTGCGTTTGAATGCCGTTATAAACGAGGCGATCGCGCACCTCGCCGTCGATGAGGGCAAGGTTCTCCTTCGTGTTGTCGTTGGCGCTCATGCCCGCGTTCAGGTCGGTCGCCGTACCGAACGCATGATGGCTGATGCGTTTCAGGCTCGAGGTAAAGCGCGAAAAGTAGCTGCCGTTATAGGTATCCAAAAGCGCGGAAAGCGGGATGACGCCCGAGTCCCCGTTCGTGCCCGAAACGCGCACATACGCGCGCTTCCAATATTGCGCCGCCTTCTCATAGAAGGGCAGGGCGGATTTATGGATGCGCCAGGGTTCGCCCGTATGGAAGCCGTCGAAATCAATGATGTATTCGTTTTCCCAATCGGGGTCGGCGACGATGTTTCGCCCGCTGATCTTCTGATAGCGGTAAAGGAAGCTGTCCTTGTCGCCGAAGAACGCGAGCGCCGTTTCATAGCTGTTGTTGGAGAAATCCGAGGCGGATATCCGACTCCAATCGTCGGAGAGGACATAGAAGCGCGCAGAGAACAGCTTTTCGCCGTCATAGTCGCCCGTGCTGCCCGCGCGGATGGTCAGCGTGTGAACGCCGACCTGCAATTCGGAAAACGCGGTCAGCGAATCGAGCGAAACGCTGCCGAGCGGAGCATCCGCGTCGTCCAGCGCATAGGAAAAGACCTCGTCGCCCGGCTCAAACCGAACGGTTTGCTCGTAGGGATAAAACAAATCCGCATTTTGCGGGCAGTCGATCACGACGGAAACAAAGGTAAGCGGATGGTTCGATTGCACCGTACCGCGCAGCTTGAACGCGCTGCCGAGCCTGTGGCGATACGCGATGGTCGGAAGCGGGAATTCCTCGCTTTGCGCAAACGAGAGAACGGACGGCGGCGGGGTTGGCGGCACGGGCGAGGGAGCGGGCGATTCCGCGGCGCGCAGCAGCGTAACGGGAGCGTCGGCTTCGGCTTGCATGGGCGCGGGACGGCTTCGGATCAGCGACAGGACGAGCCAAACGACAAGCGCGAACGTCACGCAGATCAGCGCGACAAGCGCGCCCACGGCGGGTGCGGTCGAACGTTTTTTTGTCCGCATGGCAGCTTCTGCGATCCTTTCCGCGTTTTTTTCATTGTAGCACGAATTTTCGTATCGGATTTCGCGCGCCGCATGAATAATCGGTAAAGATTGACGCAAACGGCGGAATTTTCATCACGCGTTTTTTTTGACAGCCCCGCAAACGCATGTTACTATGAGCGAAAGAACCGATTCTGCGGCGCTGCGGAATCGCAAAGAAAGGTATGGACGGTGAAATGGCGTTCGGGCGCGCGAAGTATAACGAGGATTATGAGATCCGCACGGTTGAGGTCAACGGCAAAACGAAAAAGATCGCCGTTTACAAGGGCACGAAATACGTGTTTTCGGCGGACGCGGACACGATGAAAAAGCGCAGGCGCAATCTGCTGCTGCTTTGCATCGCGGGGCTTGTTTCGTTCTTTGCCGCAGGCTTTTTCGACACGGGCGCCACGCGGGAATTCTACGTCGCGCTGCCGTATGTGTTCGCGTTTTTGCCGTGGTGCCTCTGCCTGCTCGGGCTGTATCATCTGTTTGGCGTTTCCGCGCAGATGACGCGAAAGGAGGTCGATCAGTCGATCCGCCCCCTGTCGGAGATGTCGATTGCCGCCGCGATTCTATGCGGCGCCGCGCTGACGGGCACGATCGTTTACTGGGCGCTAAAGGGCTTTGCCGCGGCCGATATCGGCTTTGCATCTGGCGTTTTGCTCATGGGGCTTGCGGCGTGCGGCATCCGATTGATCGCGCGTTCCTGCGCGGTTACGGCCGTTCCGAAGGAGAAAACCGCCGTCAAAGTATAAAAAAACGCGCGTGAATTTTCGCGCCGCTCAAAAAAATAAGTACAGTGTAACGCAACAAAATGTTGCGCGCAGGTTCGTCATGTGATATATTATATGATAGAGAGCAGAATATGAATGCTTGATCAAATAGAAAGAGGAGGAACACAGGAACATGAAGAAATTGATAGCCCTGACGCTTGCTCTGTTGATGGCGCTCGCCGTCTTCGGATGCAAGACCGCCGAGAAAACGGAACCTACGGAAACGCCCGTACCGGAGGTCGTCTATGACGCCGAGCCTTTTGGCGAGAACCTGCCCACCGCGCCGACGATCGACACCCCGCTCGTCGTTGCGTACAGCCCGTTTTCCCAGAAGTTCAGCCCGTTCTATGCGGACACCGCATACGATGTGGACGCAGCGGCGATGACGCAGATTACGCTCCTTACGACCGATCGTATGGGCGGCGTGATCTCCAACGGAATCGAGGGCGAGACGGTTGCCTACAACGGAACCGACTATCTCTATAAGGGCGCGGCGAACACGATGGTGGAATATGACGAAGCGACCGACACCACCAAGTATACCTCCAAGCTGCGCGTTGGCATGAAGTTCTCCGACGGCGTGGAAGTCACCGCGGACGACGTCATCTTCACCTATTACACCTACCTCGATCCGTCCTACGTCGGTTCCACGACGCTGGGCAGCTACGGCATCCTCGGCTTGCAGAACTACCAGACGCAGACCTCCGACGAAGTCTACGAAAAGTATGCGCAGAAGGCGAAGGACATCTACGTCGCAGGCGAAGCCGCAGCGACGGATGAGCTCTCCATGGCCTACTGGGCTTCCCTCAAGGAAGGCTGGATGAAGGACGTGCAGAAGATCATCGACTATGTCGACTCGAAATATGCAGACGACTACGCCGGCTCGAAGTATGCCCCCAACTACACGGCGGAAGACATCCGCGCCAACGAAGGCCTCCGCACCGCGTTCGGCATGGCCATGTGGGACTTTGGCGCTTGGGATAAGACCACCGAGTATACCGAAGACGCGGCCGGCATCGTCGGCGATATCGACGGCGCAGGCACCTACAAGAACCTCTGGACGCCCACCGAGGACGTCGAGAACGCTTCCTTTGTCAACGCCGAGGGCGTTGCGTTCGTGCGTGCGACCGCAGAAACCGCCGACGCGGATCTGTATTACATCGCGAGCACCGAGAACGACGTTTATGTGACCGAGTCCTGCGCCGGCTGCAAGAGATATACCGGTGTGGATAACTATTCCGGCTCCTTCACCGGCAGCGTGACCGGAACAAGCTGGAACATGGTTGACGCGTTCCCGACCCTGGAAGACTACTATAACGAAACCTATGCCGCCTACAAAGGCGATGTGGAAGCATATGCCGGCACCGAGTCCCCCGATGGCACGGATATCCACGGCGCGGCTGATTCTGCGTTCATCGCAGAGTACGGCCCGAAGGACGAAGCCATGGGCGGCGAGGGCGTCAAGAGCATCAGCGGCATCAAGAAGATCGACAAGTACACCGTCGAAGTGACCACGAAGGGCTACGAAGCGCCCGCCGTGTACGCTATCTTCGGCATCTATGTCACGCCGATGCATTACTATGGCGACGAAGCAAAGTACGACTATGAGAACGGTATGTACGGCTTTGACTTCGGCGATCTGTCCAAGCAGGAAACCTTGACCACCACGCCGATGGGCGCGGGCGCGTACAAGTTCATCAAGTATGACAACAAGGTCATCTACTATGAGGCGAACGAGTACTTCTATCGCGGCTGCCCGAAGATCAAGGAGATCCAGTTCAAGGAGACGCAGTCCGCAGAGGTCGCTTCCGCCGTTCAGACCGGCACGGTTGACGCCGGCGAAATGACGGGTTCGCGTTCTCGCTTTGAAGAGGTTCAGGGTTACAACTCCAACGGCGAGATCACGGGCGACGTGATTTCCACCAGCAAGGTTGACAACCTCGGCTACGGCTACATCGGCTGCAACGCGGATACCGTCAACGTTGGCGGCGAGCCGAGCAGCGAGGCCTCCAAGCAGCTCCGCAAGGGCCTTGCGACGATGTTCGCGGTCAACCGCGACACGGCGATCGACTCCTACTACGGCGAAGCCGCGTCCGTCATCCAGTACCCGATCTCCAACACCTCTTGGGCGGCGCCGCAGCCGACCGACGAGGATTACCGCCTCGCGTTCTCGCTGGATGTGGACGGCAACCAGATCTACACCGCCGACATGACCGCCGAGCAGAAGTATGACGCTGCCGTCACGGCCGCGATCGGCTACCTCAAAGCGGCGGGCTACACCTTTGACGAGGCGACCGGCATGTTCACGGCTGCTCCCGAGGGCGCGGCAATGAGCTATGAGATCATCATCCCCGCCGACGGTATCGGCGACCATCCGGCGTTCGCCATCCTGACGGCGACGAAGGAAATGATGGCTTCGATCGGCATCGAGTTGAAGATCAACGACCCCGCGGACAGCAACATCCTTTGGGACGCGCTGGACGCCGGCACGCAGAACTTCTGGGCTGCTGCCTGGGGCGCAACGATCGACCCCGATATGTATCAGGTCTATCACAGCTCCGGAGTCGTGGGTGAAGGCGGTTCCGATTCGAACCACTACCACATCCGTGACGCCGAGCTGGATCAGCTCATCGTCGACGCCCGCAAGAGCGACGACCAGAGCTACCGCAAGACCGTCTACAAGCAGTGCCTCGACATCATCGCCGATTGGGCGGTTGAAATCCCGACCTATCAGCGCCAGAACTGCATCATTTTCAGCTCCGAACGTATCAAGATGGATACGGTCACGCCTGACATCACGACCTTCTGGGGTTGGTTGCAGGATATCGAGCTGATCGAGATGGCGTAGTTCGCAAAGCAGAATCACCGTGTGTAACGACCGTGAGCCCGCCGCTTCGACGGGCTCACGGTTCCCCTGTTTGATGGGCGGGCGTGCGCGTGGTTCGGGAAAGGGGAGAGGCATATGCGGAAGTTTTTAGTTCGCAGGCTTTTGTTGGGCTTATTCATTATTTTCTTTGGCGCAATGGTCGTTTACGCGGTCATTCGCTGTTTGCCGTCGAGCTATGTGGAAACCATAGCGCGTCAGCGCGCAAGCAACCCCGCAAGCAACAAAACATTTCAAGAGTGGCTCGATCAGCTTAACTCGGTCTATCATCTTGACGTCGGCATCATCGAGGGCTTCTTCGGATGGGTCGGCAACGCCATCCGGGGCGACTTTGGCGAATCCTGGCAGTACGGCATTCCCGTTACCGAGAAATTCAGCCAGGTGATTTGGATCTCCGTAATCATGAATATCATTACCCTGATCGTGGAGGTATGTATTGCCATACCGCTCGGCATCGTCGCCGCGCGCAAGCAATACAGCAAAACGGACTACGCGATCACCGTATTTGCCTTGATGGGCATTTCGCTGCCAACGTTTTTCCTGGCAACGTGTTTGAAATTCTTTTTCTCCATCAAGCTCGGGTGGTTTGACCTGTACGGCTTGACGGGGCGCTTCTATACAAGCATGTCGCCGTTCCGACAGTTTTTGGACAAGGGGTATCACCTCGTCTTGCCTGTCATTACGCTGATGATGCTCTCCGTGGGCGGACTCATGCGCTACACGCGCACGAACATGCTCGAGGTGCTCAATTCCGATTATATTCGCACGGCGCGCGCGAAGGGGCTTCCCGAAAAGGTCGTCATCAACAAGCACGCGTTCCGCAACACGCTGATTCCGCTCGTTTCGTATATGAGCTATCTGCTGCCCAGCATGTTCGGCGGCGCGATGATTACCGAAACGCTGTATCAGATTCCCGGCATCGGCTATATTTCCTACGATGCGATGGTGCGCGGAGACATTCCGTTCGCGATGTTTTATACCACGTTCCTGATCGTGCTCACGCAGGTGAGTCTGCTGTTGGCGGACATTATGTACGCCGTGGTCGACCCGCGCGTGCGTGCGAATTAAGGGGGAATCCATATGGAAAACAAGAGAAAGCTCATCAACCAGAAGGCGGGGGCGACGGACGGCGGAAAGGCGCTTGCGCTTGACGACGCGCGCCGCATCAAGGTGTTATCCCCCTCCATGCTGGTGTTCAAGCGGTTTATCCGCAACAAGCTCGCCATCATCGGCAGCGTGATTATCATCCTCATGTTCCTCTTTTCGTTTGTCGGCGCGCTGATTTCGCCTTACGCACAAACGCAGGTGTTCCGCGGCGAGGACGCGCTGGCAAAGGACTATGCGAGCGCGATTTACAACGAGGAATTGCGTTATGTTGTGGTGGAGGGCGAAACCTTCGCCTCGGGCGACCGCGCGCAGTTCATGCTCGCAAAGGGGAAGGGAGAGACCGTATTCACCTCAAACGGCGCGGACTATTTCATCGTTCGGGAAAGCGACGGTTTCTATCGCATCATGCAGCTTGACGCGGTGTACAACGTAGTCGGCGACACGATCAACCCCGTAGGAGGCGCGGATAAGGCGGATTTGGCGCTTGAAAGCGCGTATTTCGCGGCGGCCGGCGCAAAGAAGGACGCGTTTCAATATAAGGACGTGACCTACCGCATCAAGAAGGACGGCAAGTTCTTCAACATTTGCGTGGAGCACGACGTAGCGATCGCCACCTTGAACGTGTTTGACGCCTATGCCAAGGAGGACACGTCGTTTGTGGCTTCCTACCCGTTCCGCCTGAACGCCGAGTACGCGCTGCTCGAAACCGCAGACAGCTTCTCCGTGGGCGACGTAACCTATACGATCAGCTATGAAGACGGCAAACAGACGATCCAAAAGAACGGCGTCGACTTTGCCGAGGTTTCCGACATCATCGTCAGCCCGCTCGATCAATCAATCTTCCTTACGGTGGATTACAAGGCCGCCGTGCGCGAGACGATTACGGCGCACAAGACGGAGTTCGATTATGAAACGAACGGCGAGACGATCAATTACAACATCGTTCGCGTGAACAAGACCTACAATGTGCAAAAGGAGACCATGACGGAGCTGATCCGCATGTATGAAGCTCCGTCGGGCGAGCATTGGCTGGGGCTTGACAACAACGGCATGGACAACCTCACGCGCCTCATGTACGGCGGGCAGGTTTCGCTCCTCGTCGGGTTCGTCGTCATCTTCATCGAAATGTTCATCGGCGTAATCATCGGCGGCATTTCCGGCTACTTTGGCGGCTGGGTGGATACGGCGCTCATGCGCTTCGTCGATCTGTTCAACAGCATCCCGTTCTATCCGATGGTTATCATCGCGGGCTCGGTCATGGACACGCTGGACATTTCGCCCAAGGCGCGTATCTTCCTGCTGATGTTCATCCTCGGCGTGCTGGGCTGGACGGGCGTTGCGCGCGTGGTCAGAGGACAGATTCTCTCCCTGCGCGAGCAGGACTTCATGGTTGCGACCGAGGCGACGGGCATCCGCACGAGCCGCCGCATCTTCAAGCATCTTGTGCCGAACGTTATGCCGCTGCTCATCGTGCAGGCCACGGCGGGCCTCGGCGGCGTTATCATTTCGGAAGCGACGCTCGGCTTCCTCGGGCTCGGCGTGAAATACCCGCTGGCTTCGTGGGGCAGCATCATCAACGTCGCGTCCGATGCGCACGTTATGACAAAGTACTGGTTCATGTGGATCCCCGCAGGTTTGCTGATCCTCCTGACGGTGCTCGGCTTCAACTTCGTGGGCGACGGACTGCGCGACGCGTTCGATCCGAAGATGAAAAGGTAGGGAACGGCATATGGAAAAGACGAAAGAATCCTTGGTTGCACGCGTGCGCGAAAAGCGCGCCGGCAAAAACTATATCAGCCGCAAGGAATCCGCAAGGATATCCGGCGAAAACCGCCGTATCACGAACCGAATCGAGAAACAGCGCAACCGCAAGCATGTGCCGCGCGAGGAATATATCACCGAGATGCGCGACCCGAAAAACGTTGTGGAGTTCGACGATCTTCACACCTACTTTTTCACCGACATCGGAACGGTCAAGGCGGTTGACGGCGTTACGTTCGACGTGCCGCAGGGAAAGACCGTCGGCGTCGTCGGCGAATCGGGCTGCGGCAAATCGGTTACGAGCCTTTCGCTCATGCAGCTTGTGCAGCGCCCGCAGGGACAGATCGTCAAGGGTGCGATTCGCTTGAACGCGTCGGACGGCGTATACGACATATCCAAAACGCCGACGGAGGCCATGCAGCATTTGCGCGGCAACGAGGTCTCGATGATCTTCCAAGAGCCGATGACGAGCCTCAACCCCGTGTTCCGCATCGGCGACCAGCTCAACGAGGTCATCGAGCTGCACAACACGGGTATGAGCGCGGAAGCGGTCAAGGCAAGAACGATCGAGATGCTCGATCTGGTCGGCATCGCGAACAGCGAGGGCGTGTATTCCATGTATCCGCACGAGCTTTCGGGCGGTATGCGGCAGCGCGTCATGATCGCCATGGCGCTTGCTTGCAGCCCCAAGCTGATCATCGCGGACGAGCCGACCACCGCGCTGGACGTGACCATTCAAGCGCAGATCCTCGACCTTTTGCGCACGTTGAAGGATAAGATCAATTCGAGCATCATGCTTATCACGCACGACCTCGGCGTGATCGCCGAAATGGCGGACTATGTCGTTGTCATGTACGCGGGCAAGATCGTCGAGCGCGGCACGGCGACGGAGGTATTCCTGCATCCCGCGCATCCGTATACGATCGGGCTTATGGCGAGCAAGCCCGCCGTCAACAAGCGCGTCGAGCGGCTATACAGCATTCCCGGCTCGGTTCCGAACCCGATCAACATGCCGGACTACTGCTATTTCCGCGATCGCTGCGAAAAGCGCATTCCCGCCTGCGACGGCGCGTATCCATGCGAGGTGCACCTGAGCGATACGCATATCGTAAGCTGCTATCTATCCTGCGAGAAGGAGGTGCGTTCCTGATGGGTGAAGCGCTGTTGGAGGTAAAGGAACTTAAAAAGTATTATCCGATCAAGGCGGGTATGTTCGGCAAGGTCGTCGGAAGCGTGAAGGCGGTGGACGGGATTTCGTTTACGATCGAGCGCGGTAAGACGATGGGGCTTGTGGGCGAGTCGGGCTGCGGCAAAACGACGGTCGGAAAGACGCTTTTGCGCCTGACGGACAAGACCGACGGCTCCGTCAAGTTTGACGGGATTGAGCTGCACGATCTCTCCAAGAAGGAGATGCGCGCGATGCGTCCCCGCATCCAGATCATCTTCCAGGATCCGTATTCGAGTCTTTCGCCGCGGCTGCCCGTCGGCGAGATCATCGGCGAGGCGGTGCGCGAGCATAATATCGTTCCGCCCGACGAGTATGACGACTATATCACGAACATCATGCTTGCCTGCGGCTTGCAGCCCTACCATAAGGATCGTTATCCGCATGAGTTTTCGGGCGGACAGCGCCAAAGAATCTGCATCGCGCGCGCGCTTGCGCTGAACCCGGACTTTATCGTTTGCGACGAGCCGGTTTCCGCGCTGGACGTGTCCATTCAGGCGCAGATAATCAACCTGCTCGAAGATTTGCAGGACGAATACGGGCTTGCATACCTGTTTATCTCGCATGACCTCTCCGTCGTCGAGCATATTTCCGACACGGTCGGCGTGATGTATTTGGGCGACATGGTCGAATTTGGCGACAAGGAGTGCATTTTCGCCGAGCCGCTGCATCCGTATACGCAGGCGCTGTTTTCCGCGATTCCGACGCCTGACCCGACGGTCAAGATGGAGCGCGTCATTTTGGAAGGCAGCATTCCTTCCCCCGCGAACCCGCCTTCGGGCTGCAAGTTCCATACGCGCTGCCGCTATTGCTCGGAGCGCTGCAAGACGGATGTGCCGAAGCCGATCGACATGGGCAACGGACATATGGTCGTTTGCCACCTGTATGATAAGGACGGCAAAGAAGCGGCGGAATGAGCAAACGCGTTTATGACGACGACGACGGACGCACCATCGCCGACATGAACGTCGAGGGCATGCCGTGGTATCAGGAGCGCCGCCGTGACGAGGGCGGGAACGAGATATCGCCGCTGTCCAAGGACGAATCCCGCGTGGCGATGTGGGGCGCGCTGAAAGCCGCGCTGCTGGTGGTTGGCGTAATCAGCGTGGGACTGATCCTGTTTACGCTGTTCTGCACGGAGATCTGGCTGCGCTGAAAAGCGCCGGTAAGCTGCGCTGAAAACGCAGGTTTCCGCCCCAAAAAGCGGGAGCGAAGAAACCGAAACACATGAAACGAAAGCGATTGCCGCGCCACGGCGGTCGCTTTCTTGCAAACGGGCGCTGTGCCTTGGCGAAAGGGATGAGCAAATGGGCATTGTTATGACGGCGATTCTGCCGCACCCGCCGATTTTGATACATGAAATCGGAAAGGGCGAGGAGGAGCGCATTGCCGCGACGCAGCGCGCCTATATCGAGATCGCGGGGCGCGTGGCGGCGACGCGGGCGGACACGGTTGTAATCGTTTCGCCGCATGCAACGGCATATGCGGACTATTTTCATATTTCGCCCGGCAAAAAGGCGCATGGTGATTTTCGCCGTTACGGTCTGTCCGAGCTCGAGGTGGAGGCGCGCTATGACGAGGCGTTTGTCCATGCGCTGACGGACGAGGCAAGGCGCGCCGGCGTGCCCGCGGGGACAAAGGGCGAGCGCGACGCGCGGCTCGACCACGGAACGATGATACCGCTTATTTACCTTGCCGAGGCGGGCGTTCGCTGCGAGATCGTCCGCATCGGACTATCGGGACTTGGCGCGGATCTGCATTATCGGCTCGGAAAATGTATCAAAAAAGCGGCGGAGGCGTTGGGGCGCGACACGGTCGTGCTTGCAAGCGGCGACCTTTCGCATAAGCTGCTCGAAAACGGGCCCTATGGCTTTGCGCATGAGGGGCCGTTGTTTGACGAAGCGGCGACGCTTGCCATGGCGGAGGGGGATTTCTTATCGCTGATGACGTTTGACCCCGCGATTTGCGACGCGGCGGCGCAGTGCGGACTGGGCGCGTTTCGCGTGATGGCGGGCGCGCTCGATCAAACGCGCGTCAAAAGCCGACTGCTCTCCTATGAGGGCCCGTATGGCATCGGCTATGCGGTCGCGTCGTTCTACCCCGACGGCGCGGACGAAACGCGCGCGTTCGATCTTGCCTATCTGCGCATGGAGCGCGAGCGGTTGGAGGCGAACAAGAAAAGTGAGGATGCATATGTGCGCTTGGCGCGCGGCGCGGTGGATTCGTTTGTCAGAACGGGTAAAAAGCCGCCGTTGCCCGATGACCTGCCTGATGCGCTGAAAAAAGATCGAGCGGGCGCGTTCGTAACGCTCAAGCTGCATGGCTCGCTGCGCGGCTGCATCGGTTCCGTCAAGCCGACGGCGGCGTCGCTTGCGGAGGAGATTCAAAAAAGCGCGGTCGCCGCATGCAGCGCGGACGAGCGGTTTGAACCCGTGACCGAGCGCGAGCTGGATGAATTGACTTACAGCGTGGACGTGATCGGACAAATCGAGCGCATCGAATCCGTCGAGCGCTTGGACGTCAAAAAGTACGGCGTTATCGTAACGTCGGGCTATCGGCGGGGACTTCTGCTGCCGAACCTCGAGGGCGTGAACGACGTGAAAACGCAGCTTTCCATCGCCAAGAAGAAGGCGGGGATACCCGAAAGCGAGCGCTGCCGCATGGAGCGCTTCGAGGTGGAACGGCACGCGTAAAGAAGGCGCGTCAGGATTCCAGCCCGGAGCCATGGCAATGCGTACATTTGCCGTTTCCGCCGCAAACGCCGCAGGAGGAGCCGCTTTTGCCGCTGCCGCCGCAGAAGGGGCATTTTCCCGTTCCATCGCCGCAGACGACGCGTCCGCTGCCGCCGCAGCCCGTGCAGGTTGAACCGTCGTCCGCCGTTCCGCTGCCCCAGCAGTCTTGGCAAACGTGGCTACCGCTGCCGCCGCAGAAGGGGCATTTGCCGTTTCCGCCGCATCCGCTGCACGCTTCCGCGCCGCTTCCATGGCACGCGGTGCATTTGCCGCTGCCACCACAGGTGGAGCATTTTTGCGGCGTGGCGGTCGGCGTCGGCTTAGGGGTCGGCGTCGGCTTGGGAGTCGGCGTGACAACGGGCGTTGCCGTAACGGAGGCGGTCTGCCTTGCCGTTTGGGTTGGCGCGGCCGCACCGCCGCATCCGCCTCCGCCGTTGCCCGGCTGTTCGTCGGGGGCGACGGTCGGCGTTGGCGAAATCGCCTCGTCGGAGGGCGCGGGCGTTCCCATGAGGTCTTCCGATATACCGAACGAATCCGTGGGCGACGAGCCGTCCGTCACATGCGCGGTTTGCTGCGGGTCTGACGGATTCTCGGGGGGCGTTGCGCCCGGCTTTGATCCGAACAAAAGAACGGCGGCAACGGCAAGCGCCGCAAAGCCGCAGCCCAATCCGATGAACAAACCGCGCTTTTTGCCGATTTTTTCGGCTTTTCCCTCCGTATGTTTGCTCGCGCGCACGGCGCTTTTTTGATTGCCGAGGCGCCGCTTTGCTTCGACGCGGAACGAACGGGCAAAAACGCCGCTGCCGACGGATCGGCCTTTGCGTCGAGCGGCGCAAGCGGTTCGGGTTCGATCGCGAGCGCGGACAGCGCCTGTTTCAGCTCGAATACGCTTTGGAAGCGATCCTCAAGGCGAAGCGCGACGCAGGTTTTCAGCACGGAGAACAGACCCTCGTCCATGCCGAATCGGTTTTCCGCGAAGCCTTCGTCGCTGCCCAGCCGCGTCATGGGATCGTCCGGCAATTCGCCCGTGCGCGCGAAAAGAAGCGTTGCACCCAACGCGTAAATGTCCGTCCAAGCGCCCTGCTTGCCATGCCGCTGGTATTGTTCGAGCGGCGCAAACCCCTGTTTGAGGATGACGGAGAGGCTTTTCGATTGCTCCGCGACGACCTGCCGCGCCGCGCCGAAGTCGATCAGCTTGACGTTTCCGTCGTCGCAAAGCATGATGTTGTCGGGCGAAATGTCGCGATGCAGCACGTTCATGCTGTGCGCGATCAAAAGCGCGTCGGTCAACTTCTCGGCAAGAAAAAGCGTTTCCCCGTCGGTCAGCCGCGTTCCGCGCAGGCGCAGATACTTTTTCAGCTCGACGCCCTTTAAGTATTCCATGGAGAAATAAGCGGTTCCGTTCTCGTAAAAGAACTCATACACGCTTACGATGTTCGGGTTGCCGTTGAAGCGGGAAACGAGCTTCGCTTCCTCGAAAAACTTCTCCATGCCGACGGAGAAAGCGGGGGCGTCCTCCTCGCGGGCGGAGGCGACGGTGGTTTGATCCGCCGTGCGCGCTGCCACGCCGAGCGGAAAATACTCTTTCACGGCGACGCATGCCCCGCGTTTCAGGTCGTAGGCGAGGTAGGTCGTTCCGAAGCCACCCTTGCCGAGCGGCGCGCCGATTACATATTTGCCCGCAAGTACGCTTCCCGGCGAAAGCAGCGCTGGGTCGCGCAGGAAGTCCGCCTTGCGATAGCCGCAAACGGGACAAGGCTCCTTTTTTATCTCCGAAAAGCAGTACTCGCAAAGCGTTTTGCCGTCTGTTTGAAACATATGCGCCTCCAAAGGAAGGATCATATATGCAATATAGACGGTGCGCGTCAAAAAAGCAATGCTTTTGTCGATGCGGCGCATTCATCGGGCGCGAAAACCGATGATCGGGCGGCGCTTCTTCACCGCCCGCCGCATTGCCGCAGCAGGTCGCAGAAGATGCGAATGTGCAATTCCTCGTCGAGAATGATGCGTTCCAAGAGCGCTTTCAGGCAGGGCTGGCTCAGGCGCGCGATCTGCGCGCGGTATTGCGCGATGGCGGCGTTTTCCTCCTCGATGGAGCGTTCGAGGGACGGCGCGACCATGTTTGTGTAATCGACGTTTTGCGCCGTCCACGGCTTGCCGCACTTGGGGCAAACGTATTTCGGATCTCCGCCGAGCGTGGTGATCGCGCTTGCAAGCAGATCGGCGTGCGTCATCTCGACCAGCGATATTTGTTCAAACGTGTCGCTCACGCGTTCGTCTGTTGCCAAGAGCGCATGCGAGCGATAGAGATAGCTCATGACCGCGGTCATTTCGGATACGGCGCAGGCATAGCTTGTCAGCAGGATCGCCGCGTCCGACGCGTTCTGTTTGGCGCCGCTCGTATCGGGATACGGCGCGGGATTCCGATAACCCGCCTTGACGCAGGTGCAGGGTGAAACCTCGTTTGACATAGAAGCGCCTCCTGTTTTTTACTAGCGTGGGTCGATAGCATGATATGCTTTGGCGCAGGGAATGGTTCCGAAAAAAGACGGAATCATTGCATTTTTCGGCATAACGTGGTATGTTGATTAAAAATTCTGAAAGGGTGGTGCCGACATGGGTAAGTATGTGATTTCCAAGGGCAAAACAGGCTTTCATTTCTGCTTGAAGGCGGGAAACGGCGAGATCATCGGAACGTCTGAGGTCTATTCGTCCGAAGCGGCTTGCAAAAACGGCGCTGAGAGCGTCAAAAAGAATGCGCCCGCCGCAAACATCGAGGACCAAACCGTTGCGGATTACAAACAGGCGAAGAATCCCGCGTTTGAGGTCTATGCGGACAAGAAGGGCGAATTCCGTTTCCGCCTGCGCGCGAAGAACGGCGAACCGATCCTCGCGTCGGAGGGCTACAAAGCGAAGGCGTCCTGCCTGGGCGGTGTAGAGAGCGTCAAAAAGAACGCCGATTCCGAGGTCGTTTCGGAGTAAGAAACCGCTGATTCCCGATAAAAAGCCCCACGGCGGCATAGCATGAGGTGTGCCGCCGTTTTTGGGTTTACCGAGATTTCCGAAAAGGATGGAGAAGCACATGATTACGCTTTTATCCAAGCTGCTGATCAAGAACGCGAGCCGATATGACGATCCAAACGTGCGCATCGCATACGGTGTGCTTTGCGGCGGCGTCGGCATCCTTTTCAACGTGCTGCTGACCGTCGGCAAACTGATCGCGGGCGGGCTTTCGGGCAGCATCGCGGTTACGGCGGACGCGTTCAACAACCTGTCCGATGCGGCAAGCTCCGTGGTCACGCTCGCGGGCTTTCGCATATCGGGCAACAAGGCGGACAGCGAGCATCCGTTTGGGCACGGCAGGGTGGAATACATTGCGGGGCTGATCGTCTCCATGGCGATTCTGCTCATGGGCGTCGAGCTGATGAAAACCTCGATCGAGAAGATCATTTCGCCCGAACCCGTTACGTTTTCCCTGCTGACGGTCGGGATACTGTCCCTGTCCATACTCGTAAAGCTCTATATGTTTTTCTATAACCGCAGCGTGGCGAAAAAGATTGATTCCGCCGCGATGCGGGCGACCGCTTTGGACAGCTTTTCCGATGTGGCGGCGACGAGCGTCGTTTTGCTCTCCACGTTTATCGCAAAGTGGACGGGGCTTGCCGTGGACGGATACGCGGGCGCGGCGGTCGCGCTGTTTATCCTGTATACCGGCTTCGTCGCGGCAAAGGAGACGATCAGCCCCTTATTGGGGCAGCCGCCCGATCAGGCGTATGTGGACTCCGTCGAGCGGCTGGTTTTGTCCTACCCCGACGTGATCGGCGTGCATGATTTGGTCGTCCATGATTACGGCCCGGGGCGCGTGATGATTTCGCTGCATGCGGAGGTGTCCGCCGACGGCAACATGATCCGCCTGCACGACACGATCGACAACATCGAGCGGCGGCTGCGCACGGAGCTGGGCTGCGAGGCGGTGATCCACATGGATCCCGTCGTGACGAACGACGCGGAGACGAACCGCCTGCGCGCGGTTGTGGAGGCGATCGTTTCGGATGTTGACGAGAATCTGAGCGTGCACGATTTCCGCATGGTCGCAGGGCATACGCATACGAACCTGATTTTCGACGTGGTCGTGCCGTTCGGACTTTCCCTGTCGGACGACGAGGTGAAAAAAACGATCGAACGCCGCGTTTCCGCCGCCGAGGAGAACTGCTTCGCGGTGATCGGCGTCGATAAGCTCAGGGTGAAATAGGCAGGGCGAAACAGGCAGATTGAACAGGTTGAAACAGGAGGACACGGATGAAAACGCGATGGGGCGAACAGCTTGACAAAGGGAACGTTTTGCCCGAATACCCGCGCCCGCAGATGGTTCGCGCGGATTGGACGAACCTGAACGGCGCTTGGGAATACGCAATCACGCCGCGCACGCAGCTTGATCCGCCGCGCGCGTTCGACGGGGAGATTCTCGTGCCGTTTTCGCCCGAGAGCGAGCTTTCCGGCGTCAAAAGAACCCTGCTGCCGAACGAATGCCTTTGGTACCGCCGCATGATTGACGCAAAGCGTCATTTGGGCAAGCGCACGATTCTGCATTTCGGCGCGGTCGATCAAAGCGCGGAGGTGCTGGTCAACGGCAGGCGCGTCTGCACGCATGAGGGCGGCTATCTGCCGTTTGAAGCGGATATTACCGACGCGCTGCTTGACGGCGACGAAGGGAACACGCTCATCGTGCGCGTTTGCGACGAAACGGATACGTCCTATCGTTCGCGCGGCAAGCAAAGCTCGCATCCGTCCGGCATTTGGTATACGCCGCAAAGCGGTATCTGGCAGACGGTTTGGATGGAGACGGTTCCGAACGCGCATATCGATTCGCTGAAAATCACGCCGCTGTTTGACGAAAGCGCGGTGGAAATCACGGTTTTCGCTTCCTGCGGCGGCGATGGGGCGATTCTGCTTGCGGGGGAAAGCGCGCTGTTTACGGCAAACGAGTCCGTTCGGCTGGACATGACGGGCTTTGAACCATGGAGCCCCGAAAACCCGAAGCTGTACGAATTTACCGTCACGCTTGGGCGCGACAGGGTAGACAGCTATTTCGCCATGCGCAAGTTCGCCGCGCAAAGGGACGAAGCGGGCGTGCCGCGGCTTTTTCTGAACAACCGTCCGTATTTTCAAACGGGCGTACTCGATCAGGGCTATTGGCCGGACGGGCTGTATACCGCGCCAAGCGACGAAGCGATGATTTATGACGTCACGCTGATGAAGGAGCTGGGCTTCAATATGCTCCGAAAGCACATCAAGATCGAACCGCTCCGCTGGTATTATCATTGCGACCGCCTCGGTATGCTGGTTTGGCAGGATATGGTCAACGGCGGCGGGGCATACGGGCGCATCGCGGTCAGCGCGCCGCTGATTTTCGGCAACTCGCATTCTGACGGCGATTACGCCTACTTTGCGCGCGAGGACGTGCGCGGGCGGGAAGCCTATACGCGCGAGCTGGAGGAGACGGTTCGGCTTCTTTACAACGCGCCGTGCGTCGCCATGTGGGTGCCGTTCAACGAGGGCTGGGGACAGTTTGACGCGAACAAGGCGGTCGAACGTATCCGCACGCTGGACAAAACGAGAACGATCGACCACGCGAGCGGCTGGCATGATCAGGGCGGCGGGGACGTCAAGAGCCTGCACGTTTATTTCAAGCCCTATCGCTTCAAATCGGATCGGCGCAAGCGCGCGGTCGTTCTGTCCGAATTCGGCGGCTACGGCTGCCGCATCGACGGGCATTGCCTGTCAGACGAGGAATACGGCTACAAGCGGTGCGATTCGTCCGAGACGCTGACAAGCGATTTTGCGCGTTTGTACGAGCGCGAGATACTGCCCGCCAAGGCGCGGGGGCTTTGCGCGTCGGTATACACGCAGGTATCCGACGTGGAGCAGGAGACAAACGGGTTTGTCACCTATGACCGCGCAGTCGTCAAGATGGACGCTTCCCGCGTGCGCGCGCTCAACGAGCGCCTCCGCGACTGACGCGCTTTGTATCAAAAAGCGTCGGAAGGATTATGATGGAACAAAACGAAACGGAGCTGCTTGGCGCGGATGAAAAGCGGCAAAGGGCGCGCGGCATGCGAAACATTCTGCTGCTGGGGCTTACGAGCCTGTTTGTTGACGCGTCGACGGAGATGGTGTATCCGCTGATTCCGCTGTATCTCGTTTCCGCGTTCGGCGCGACGCCCGCGCTGGTCGGCGTCATCGAAGGCATTGCGGAGAGCCTTGCGAGCCTGCTCAAAGTGTTTGCGGGGCATCTGTCCGACCGTATGCAGCGCAAAAAACCGCTCGCGCTGGCGGGCTATGCAACGGCGCTTGTGTATAAGCTCGCGCTGATTCTGTCCGCATCGTGGGGCGGCATATTGGTTGCGCGCGTGATCGACAAGCTCGGCAAGGGCATCCGAACCGCGCCGCGCGACGTGCTGGTTTCCGAAAACGCGCAGGGCGAGAAGCAGGGTGCGGCGTTCGGGCTGCACAAGGCGCTGGACATGGCGGGCAGCGCGCTTGGCATATTGATTTCCTATCTCATTCTGCGCGGAATGGGCGGCAACATCGCTTACCGGCGCATCTTCCTTTTCTCCATGCTTCCTGCGGCGCTCGGCATACTGGTTCTGTCCCTGGTGCGCGAAACAAAGCGCGTGCGCGTCCCAAAGGAGAGCGTCAACCTGATCGACGGCTGGAAAAGCCTGGATCGGCGCTTGAAGTGGTTTTTGCTGACGGCGTTTTGTTTCAGCCTCGGCAATTCCTCCAACGTGTTTTTGCTGCTGCGCGCATACGACGCGGGGTTTGACACGGTGAGCGTATTTTTGCTGTATCTCGTATACAACGTGGTCAGCTCTTTGTTTGCGCTTCCGTTCGGAAAGCTTTCCGACCGCGTGGGGCGGCGCAGGCTGCTTATCGTCGGCTATCTGGCGTATGCCGCAACCTATTTGGGCTTCGGGCTTGCAAGCGGAAAAACGGCGTTTATCGGGCTGTTCGCGCTGTATGGGCTGTATACCGCGCTGACGGGCGGGGTCGAGCGCGCGCTGATCGCCGAAATCGCGCCAAAGGAGCATAAGGGCGCGATGCTCGGGCTGCACGGCACGTTGGTTGGGGTTGCTCTTTTGCCCGCGTCGGCGATTGCGGGTTTATTGTGGGATCGCGTATCGCCCGCGGCGCCGTTTCTGTTCGGCGCGTCGCTCGCGCTGCTCGCGGCGATTGCCATAGCGGTTATTTTGCGCGAACCGAAGCGAAGCGAGGAAAAGTAAAAAACGGGGGGAAGCCCCCTGCTTTCGGATACAAAATGTTCTTTTGGGATTACTAAGGGCATAGCCCTTAACCGTAACTTTACGCGTTAATCGCGTCGGGGTTGACAAAAGCAGACCGCAAGCGGTTGCGCTTGGAATCGCTCGGGGCTTTATGCGTTAATCGCGTCGGGGTTGACAAAAGCAGACCGCAAGCGGTTGCGCTTGGAAAAGCGCGCGGCTTTACGCGTTAATCGCGTCGGGGTTGACAAAAGCAACCGCTTTGCCCAGGATGTGGACGTTGCTGCCCGCGCGCAGAACGAGCGGCGCGTAGGCGGGGTTTTCCGCCATGAGCACGATCTGATCCGCGTTTTTGTAGACGCGGCGCAACGTGAGCTTGCCGTCCACGACGACCACGGCGACCTCGTGACTTTTCACGTCGTCCGCAATGCGCGCATATACGATATCGCCGTCGGATATATGCAGCTTCTTCATGCTGTCGCCCGAAAAGCACATCGTGAAATCGCACTTGACGCTTTGCGGCACCTCGTCGTAGCAGGCGATGTTTTGCGCGTCCAAAAGCGTCGTGCCGCGCACGAGGCGATACAATCGCGGCTTGGCGACCGCCGTCGGCAGCGCGTGAATCTGCTCGACCTTCGGCGCGGGGGCGGGGTAGGCGCGGCGCGTTTCTTCATCCACGGCAAGATAGTCCACCGTAACGCCGAAAAAACGGGACAGCTTCAAAAGCGTCGAACGCTTGACGTTTTCCGTGCCCTTCTCGTAGAAGTTGACGATGGTCATATACGGTATGCCTGCCTGACGCGCCAGACGGGATTTATTGATGCCGCGCTCGTCCATCAGCAGGTCGAGCTTGTCGGTCATCGTCATCGCGATAATCACCTCATGTATCAGAATACGCGACCTTCACCCGAATTGCAAGGAAATTTTCTACCATGCAGCGTATAAATTTTGCCGTTCGCTCTTTCTTCTGCGCGCATTCGAGAACGAAAAGCGCATCGAACGCATAAACCGGCGCGCTTCGCGCACAATAGCCGTGTGCGGAGCTTTTTGATCGCCTACGCGTGTGTTTTCATCGTTTTTGGGTGTATGCTGCTCCCGATTCGCGCGCGCGTTTTTTTTGCGGGCGGCGGGCGCGGCGGGCGCGGCGAGATTTGCGTGCGCCGGCTGTTCGTTCGGGTTCGATTGCCGTTTCGCCTGCGAATTTTGGACGCGCCGCCCGCGTGCGTCGAGCTTTTGGAGCGCGGCGGCATGGTCAAGAAGCGGCTTTCGGCGTTTGTGCGCAAGGTGGAAAAAAGCGCGCTTGCCGATGCTGTTTTGGACGCGATTCAAATCGAGTCGGTCACGCTTGACTGGCATATCGGGCTTTCGGGAGAAACGCAGACGACCGCGCTGCTTTGCGGATCTTGCGAAGGCTTGACGCGGGAGCTGCTTTCCGCCTATCCGAAAACACAAAGCGCGCGTATTTTCGTGCGGGCGCTGCCCGTTTGGGACGCGGACGTATGCAGCCTGAAACTGGAAGGAATCGTTTTTGTGCGCGCGGCGGATATTATCAAAGAGTATCTGCGAAAACGGAGCTTTCTGCGCAAAATGCGGCGCGCCGTTTTCGACGAAGCATGAAACGAGGAAAAGGTTGTATGGCGCATCCGCTGGAAGGCATGATGGACAACGCGATGGCGAAGCTGAAAGAGCTTGTGGACGTGGACACCGTGGTCGGCAGGGCGATCGAGGTCGCAAAGGACACGCTGGTGATCCCCGTTTCGCGCGTTACGATGGGGTTCGTGACGGGCGGGGGCGAGTATGGAACGAAAAATCCCGTGCTGAACAGCGGGGTCGCGCTCGACAATTCCAACCGCGCGTTTCCGTTTGCGGGAACGATGACGGCGGGCATCTCGCTCAAACCCGTTGCGTTTCTTTGCGTGCAAAACGACCGCGTGAGCGTATTGCCCGCGGAATCCGACGAGCCGCTTGACCGACTGGTCGCGTCTATACCGACGCTTGCGGGCGAAGCGCGTTCGATTCTGTCCGCATTGCAAAGGGGAAGGGAAGAGGCGTGAAACCGCGCGCGCTTTTCGCGCTGCTTTGCTGCGTATGCCTGCTTTTTCCGCGGCAGGTCAAGGCGGAAACGGCAATCTGCGAAGCGCCGCGCGTGACCGCCCGCGCCTGCGCGCTGTTTGAAGCGGAATCGGGGCGGTTTGTGACGGGCAAGAACGAAAACGAGCGTCTGCCCATGGCGAGCACGACCAAGGTCATGACCGCGCTTCTTGCGTTGGAGCGGGGCGACCTGAACGCGGAAATCGAGATTCCGAACGAGGCGGTCGGGCAGGAGGGCTCGAGCATCTATCTGGGGCGCGGGGAGCGGATGACGCTTTCCGACCTTTTGTACGGCTTGCTGCTGACCAGCGGGAACGACGCCGCCGTCGCCATCGCGATCCACATCGGCGGGTCGGTCGAGAACTTTTGCGCCCTGATGAACGAGCGCGCTTTGTCGCTTGGCTGCAAGGACACGCATTTTGCAAACCCAAACGGGCTGCCGAACGAAGACCACTATACCAGCGCGCGCGATTTGGGAAAGATCGCCGTAACCGCCATGCAAAACGAGACGTTTCGAAAAATCGTTTCGACAACCTATTACGAAACCGAATCGGGCGACAAGACGCGCGCGCTGAAAAACAAGAATAAGCTGCTTTGGTCGTATGACGGCGGAAACGGCGTTAAGACGGGCTTTACCAAGGCGGCGGGGCGCTGCCTCGTGTTCTCGGCGGAGCAAAACGGCGTTTTATTAACGGGCGTCATACTAAACGCACCCGATCTTTGGAACGACGCCATCGCTTTATTGGACTGCGGCTTTGCGTGCTTTACGAGGCGCAAATTCGTTTCCGCAGGCACGCCGTGCGGGTTCGTCGCCGTTTCGGACGGCGCAAAAAAGGAATTGGCGATTTGCGCAAAAGACGATATACTGTATGCCATAACAAGCGACGAATGGGAGCATGTCGGCTGGCGCGTCGAAACGGAAACCGCTTTGACCGCGCCCGTAGCGCAAGGTGCGATCGTCGGAACGCTGACGCTTTGCCTATATGGGGTCGGCGTAAAGTCGGTCGCGCTCGTCGCCGCAGAGACGGTGGACTCGCTTTCTTTGCGGCAGCAGATTCTTCGATTGATGGAGGATTGGGTCGCTTAATCGACAACAGGGGGGATCATATGCTGCGGCTGCAAAAGTTTTTGGCGGAGGCGGGGGTTGCCTCGCGCCGCGCTTCGGAGACGCTCATCGCTGCGGGACGCGTCTGCGTCAACGGCGAGAGGGCGCTTCTCGGCATGTCCGTCGATCCCGATCGGGACGTCGTTACGCTGGACGGGAAGCGCGTGGATCAGGCGGAACCCGTTGTGACCTACGCGCTGTATAAACCGCGCGGCGTGGTCAGCACGTCGCTGGATCCCGAGGGGCGCAAAACCGTTCAGGCGTTCGTCGGCGACGTGGACGCGCGCTTGTATAACGTCGGACGGCTGGACGTTAACTCCGAGGGACTTTTGCTCATGTCCAACGACGGCGAGCTCGCCTATCGCATGACGCATCCGAAATTCATGGTGGAAAAAACCTATTACGGCGTGTGCGACGGGGCGCTGACCGCAAGTGAAGCCGCTCTGCTGACCAACGGCGTGCAGCTTGAGGACGGCATGACGGCGCCCGCGCGTGTGGAACGCATCCGCACGACGAAAACGGGGGACACGTCGTTTCTGATTACGATCCGCGAGGGACGCAACCGCCAGATCCGGCGTATGTTGGAGGCTGTCGGGCATAGGACGCTGCGCTTAAAGCGCGAGCAGTTCGGTCCGATTCGGCTCGGCGACTTAAAGCCGGGCGAGAAGCGCCTTTTGACCGAGGAGGAAAACGCCGCGCTGCGCCGTGCGGTCGGCGTGGACGAAAAGAAACGCATTTAAATATATTTTATCGCACGGCAGGATTTAGAGGAATGTTGTCGTAATTATAAGAATGAGGGTTAGATTGAGGATGCTCGATCAAACCCCAGCAAACGCTATTCGGAGGTAGCCAAATGGGAACCGACACAACATGGTACATGGTCGTCTTGCTCGGGTTGGGCACGGTGTTTATCGGGCTGATCTGCCTGATCTTCATCATTAAGCTCATGAGCGCAATTCTGCACGCAATCGAGCGCAAGAACGCAAAAACGGCGCAGATTGCCGCCGCAGCCCCCGCCGTGACCGCGGGAATTCCCGACCGCCCCGCCTTAATCGCGGCGGTATCCGCCTGCATTGCAACCGTTATGGGAACGGATGTGAGCGGGCTTCGCATCCTGTCTGTCAAAAAGGTCAACGGCTGAGCGCCGCAAAAATTCAACAAGTGATAACACACGGAGGTAATTATGCGTAAATTCATGGTCAATGTTAACGGAACGTCCTACGAAGTAGCCGTCGAGGAAATCGACGCTTCCGCCGCGCCCGCCGCAAAGCCCGCCGCTCCCGCAGCAGCGCCCGCAGCGCCGGTTGCCGCGCCCGCCGCAAAGCCCGCCGCTCCCGCAGGCGGAACGCAGGTTCCCTGCCCGATGCCCGGCACGATCCTCGGCGTAAACGTCAAGGAAGGCGACGCGGTTAAGGCCGGTCAGGCGATCTTCGTGCTCGAAGCGATGAAGATGGAAAGCGACATTCCCGCGCCCATCGACGGCGTCATTTCGAGCATCAACGTTGCAAAGGGCGCTTCTGTCGAGACGGGAACCGTGCTTTGCACCATCGCGTAAAGGAGTTACGCTATGGCAGGCATTCTCGAATTTGTAAAGACGACGGGGTTCTATTTGATCTCCCAACAGCCGTTGCAGCTCATCATGATTGCGATCGCGTGCGTGCTGCTGTATCTTGCGATCGTGAAAAAGTTCGAGCCGCTCCTGCTGACCACCATCGCGTTCGGTATGCTTTTGACCAACCTGCCCGGCGCGGGGCTGTATCATGAGGAGTTCTTCAAAAAGGAAGTCGTTGACGAGCTGGGTCGGTTGACCTATGCCGTCGATTGGGCGGCGCTCGGCGACCCCAAAAAGGCGGGGCTTATCGACTATCTCTATCTGGGCGTCAAGCTGGGCATCTATCCCTGCCTCATCTTCATGGGCGTAGGCGCGATGACGGACTTCGGCCCCTTGATCGCCAACCCGAAGAGCCTCATTTACGGCGCGGCGGCGCAGCTCGGCATCTTTATCGCGTTTTTGCTCGCGCTTTTGCTGGGACAATGGGAATGGGCGCAGAACGTGCTCGGCATCACGTTTCAGGCGAATCAGGCGGCGTCCATCGGCATCATCGGCGGCGCGGACGGGCCTACGGCGATTCTCGTGACCTCCAAGCTCGCGCCCGAGCTGCTGGGGCCCATCGCGGTTGCGGCATATTCCTACATGGCGCTGGTTCCCGTGATTCAGCCGCCGATCATGAAGGCGCTGACCACAAAGAAGGAACGCATGATTCATATGGAACAGCTTCGCAGCGTGTCAAAGGCGGAGAAGATCGTCTTCCCGATCGTGACCACGGCGTTCGTTTCCTTCCTGCTTCCGTCGGCTTCGCCGCTGATCGGTTCGCTCATGCTGGGCAACCTGTTCCGTGAGTGCGGCTCGACCGACCGCCTGAGCAAGACCGCGCAGAACGAGCTCATCAACATCGTAACGATCTTCCTCGGCATCTCCGTCGGCGCGACGGCAACCGCCAAGACGTTCCTGAGCTTCCAGACCATCGCGATCGTTATTCTCGGCGTGCTGGCGTTCGCCGGCGGAACGGCGGGCGGCGTGCTGCTCGTAAAGCTGACCAACCTGTTCACGAAGGACAAGATCAACCCCTTGATCGGCAGCGCGGGCGTTTCCGCCGTGCCGATGGCGGCGCGCGTTTCCCAGGACGTCGGCCGCAAAGAGGATCCCACGAACTTCCTGCTCATGCACGCCATGGGCCCGAACGTTGCGGGCGTGATCGGTTCCGCCATTGCGGCGGGCGTGTTCCTCTCGCTGTTCGGTTGATCGGCGGAATTGAACCCGTATAAAGGAGAAACCATATGACGAAATTACTCATTACCGATACCATCCTGCGCGACGCGCATCAGTCCCAGGCGGCGACGAGT
Organism: uncultured Oscillospiraceae bacterium; assembly: GCA_964495255.1. Classification (GTDB taxonomy): domain Bacteria; phylum Bacillota; class Clostridia; order Christensenellales; family CAG-138; genus UBA7703. The sequence goes on along the minus strand of CAZBVC010000028.1, from coordinate 100 downwards.
ATGCGCCTTGAAGATATGCTGCCCGCGTGCGAAATTCTGGACTCGATCGGCTATTGGTCGCTGGAGGTCTGGGGCGGCGCGACGTTTGATTCCTGCCTGC
>CAZBVC010000027.1:0-30600 GCA_964495255.1 uncultured Oscillospiraceae bacterium | reverse complement strand
ATGCCATACGTCAACAAGTTCTTTTTTTGCATTCAACAACAAGATGCAGACCATCGTGAGTCCTGCAATAAAGCCGGGCGCAAAACACCAGCCCTTGGAAAGATCAACCGACGCGAAGGTATCCTTTGCGTAAAAGGTTAACAGCGCGCCGTAGTATGTCATTGCGCAAAGAAAAATCAGCTTAATGAAGTATCGCAAAACGCTGAATACGCGCAGAAGACCAATGGGATAATAGTTATCCACGATCGAAATCCGAATATGCCCCTTGTCCCGTTCTATGATCGCAGCGCCAAAGAAAGCCAGCCAAGACATCATGAAGAGCGCAAATTCTTCGCTCCAAGCGGGAATTTTATTAAAAAAATAGCGACCAATAACAACGATCATCATCATGACAACCATTCCAACCAGTGATATGCCGCATACGACTTGCATAATACGGAACAAACCGTTTTGAAGACGTGAAAAAACGCTCTTGTTGGTTGATTCCATCATTTCCTCTTTTCACCGACATTTCTGCTGATGATGTTCAGCAGAAATGTCGGATTCTTAGCAATTGGTTGAGTCTTATGCTACGGTTGCCATCAATCGGCGTATGATAACACGGTCTCGATAAAGTCTTCGTACCCTGCCCCGTACTTTTCGTACAACGGCTTTGCGGCATCATACCATTCCTGAATGTTGGCCGGCTCAATAAAGGTCACGTTCAACGCTTCCAACGCCTTGCGCATCTCTGCGTCTTCCTGCGAATACTGAGAGTTGCACCAAGCGCAGGCTTCCTGCATGCAGGCTATCACCGTTGCGGCGTCCTCGGCAGACATGGAGTTATAGGCTTTCCCGGACATGATATAAGCATTTTGGTTGTAGGTTTGGTGCGTCAAAATGATATACGGGCAAATCTCATAAAAAGCATAATTATAGATGTTGCTCAAATTATGCTCCGTTCCGTCAATCATGCCTGTTTGAAGCGCCGAATACACGTCGTTGAGGCTCATGGGCGAGGCGATCATGCCAAAGGCTTCAATCATATCAATGCTGATCTGCGACGTTGCCGAACGCATTTTGAGTCCGGCGTAATCTGACAAATTCTCTCTGTATTCCTTCGAGAAAAAGTGTTTGGGCGTTGAAGAAACATATGCGTGCATGGACACGATTTCTCCATTCGTTGCCTCTGCAATACGGTTGGAAAGCGCGGTGCCGTCTTCGCTGTTAAAGAACGCTGTCCCATGCTCGGAACTGCGAACCAGGTACGGCAGACCAAACAACGAAAACTCGGGCACATCCACGCCGCGGGTTGGCAAATTGGCAACGTTCAAAACCGTGATGGATACTACGCCACTGCGAAGATTGTTCACGTTTTCTTCTTCATTACCAAGCTGCGCGCCACAAAAGACTTCAACGTTGATCTTGCCTTTGGTACGCTCTTTCACCAAATCGGCAAACATTGCGTCCGTCTTGCCCCAAATCGTGGTTTCCGTGTTAATGTCCGAAAGGATTAACGTGATTTCCGGTTTTTCATATACCTTTTCCTCTTCAACCGGCGCTTCCGTATCCTTGGGCGCTTCCTCTTTTGCAGCCTCGGGCGCAGATGTTACGGTAGCTTCGACCGCCGTCTGTGGAGCGGCGCAGGCCCCGAGCAGAACCACACATAAAAGAACCGCGGTCAATAGGGTCAACAGTTTCCTCATTGTTTTTTCCTCCTCGTGATATTGATTTGCTTTGGACTTCACAGCGTGAAACACTCGTTTTGCAACGAATTCATTCTATCAAATTGCTTTTCTCTGTTAAAGCTAAATAATCCCGTCAAAAATGACTGCCTTTTTTGCTTTTTCAAGTCAATGTATTCTTTTCGCTTCGTCGATCATCATATCTCAACACGAGGCGTATCACAATTCTCCCGACAGCATGTCCAAATGGTATGCCTCATTCTTTTGCGATATCGTTGTTCACAAAGGGCGAACGTCGTAATAACGACCCGATTCTTAGATTGCGTAAAACTACACGGAAAAAAAGATCGCTTCTTTTCTCTTGTCAGTTTCTTCATCAAATAGTATGTTTTTATAAACACGACGAGTGAAAGGAATGCACTTATGAATGACATATTGGTTTTGAGCGCAAAAATACAGGGCGTCCAAACAGAAACGCGGGAACTCCTGCATGGTTGCATTGACAATGTTTTCCCTTACGCACACAAACTTAATCTCCATGATACGTTGTCCTTCTCTGCGGATTCCTTTTATCATGTATTCGTTCTCATATCCGGCGAAGTCTTGCTCCGATCTGCCGATGGCGAAGTTTGCATACACGCCCGCGCCACCTTTATTCCCAAACCGCGCGTCGCGTTCGATATTGTGGCGAACAAAACTGCGGAGTTTTTAGAGCTGCGGATGGGCGTTCTTGACGGCGACGACTTACTGCTGCAACAATATGCCACTTCGTTTCCTTACGTCATGCCATATCAGGACTCCAAGCAGTATTGGGACCGTCACAAAACGTCCAAAACCATCCCGCGCATTATGGTGGAGCAAAGAACCATCCCCCGTTTTTCGATGGGATCCTGCGAATCGATCGGGCCGGATCATATCATCGCGCACGCTCACCCAATGCTGGATCAATATTTTTACAGTTTTCCCGAGAACAAGAGCCTTGTAACGATCGACGCCGCAAAGCTATCGTTTGGCGGAAATATGCTTCTGTATATTCCGTTGGGTTCAAACCACGGTTCGGAAGTCGCGGAGGGCGAGCATCTCCATTATGTATGGATTGACTACTTTTCGTCTGCCGCAGGTATGGAACGTCTGGATACCATGCATCAAGCAACAGGCAAAACGCGCACGCTTGAAGACCTCGCTGAAAAGTGATGCGTTAACAAGCGTAAACCGCCCGATGATCGGGCGGTTTACGCACAGGCACTATGCCTCGTCACCTAGCGTGTGACACCGGTCTCAACAAATAATAGTGGCAGCGTATCGTCGTATCTTTACATCCGGCATTCTCAATATATCGCAACGCGCAAATAAACGGATCCTTTTGTTTCATGACTTTTTGCCAGTATTCTGCTCAAAGATATCGTCGCCTTTGATATACTGTCGAAACAGCGCAACAAACTCCGGCTTGGTTTCCACGTTTGCTGCGCCGTAAATCTTGCGCAGGCGATACCGAATGGTGCCGCTGGAAATATAAAGCTGATCGGCCAGCGTTTCAAGGCTTATATTGTTCAAAATCCCCTGTAAAATCTCAAGGTCGAGTTTGTCGCATTGCGCCAGGCAGTTTTCCAGCGCGCGAATTGCCTTCGCCGCGATCAGCGATTCCGATTCCTGCGGCGCAATCGGATGCAGCTCCTTCGAAAAGTTGAAGCTTGCGTCCGGCAGCGGCGCAAAGCCCGTGCTTCCGCGCACATTGATCTGGCATTGCACCGTCGTAACAATGGCGGTAATATTCGAGCTGCTGTTCAGCTGCTCCCAAATATCGTAAACCCGCTCTCCCGTTTCGAAATAAAACCGCGTCGTGCTCGTCAGCGTAGGCCGCGTATAGCGGCAAAGCAGAATGTCGCCAAGCCCCGCGACGAACAGATCCTCCGGCACGCGGACGCCGTTGCGCGCGGCGTAATCCAGCACATAGGTCGCAATATAGTCGTTGCTGCAAATAACGCCGTCGTATTGGCGGATGTGATCCATAAACCGCTCCGTCATATTGTAAACCGCAGGCTCTTTATAGAAAACGTCGTTTTGCCCCGCCGGAATCCCCATCGTCTGCGCGGCGGAAAGAAACGCGTCGCGCTTGTCCATATCATTGCTGGCGCTGCCGTTGATCCCGATAAGCGCCATGCGGCAGCGTTTGTGATAGTAGAAGTATCGCATCATGGCCTCGATGGATTCCTTGCTGGAATAGCGGGTGCCGCTGACGTCCTCTCCGAATTTATTGGGAACCGTTCCGATGAGAATGGGGCGAATCTCCTGCCTGCGCAGGGACGCCAAGATGGTTCGGATCCATTCGTCCGTCGTTCCCGTGACCACGACGGCGCGCACGTCGCGTTCGGTGATTTGGTCGACCGAATCGACTTGTACGACGATTTTCTTTTGGCGGGACGCGCGCCGTTTGAGGCCTTCTATATTTTTCGAATACCAAACGGGAATGATAAAACTGGGTTCGATCAGCAAATAGATCGTTTTGGGGCTCATAGCGGCGCCTCCTAGAACTGTTCTTATTTCATTATAGCATCACGGTTATCCCGCAACAACGACTAAATATGAGCGGAGATTTGACCTCCGGCTTTTGCCTTGTGAACGTCGGATGCAGCGCGTATTCTAATGATAGAAACGATTCATGCCGCATGTTTTGCCGCGCGGCATACGCAGGAGATTGTCATTATGGAAACTGCCATCCTCACGGGTATCCAGCGTTTCTCGCTCAACGACGGGCCGGGCATTCGTACAACCGTGTTCTTTCAGGGCTGCGACATGCGCTGCGCCTGGTGCCACAACCCGGAAACGCTTTCAAGCAAACCTGTTTTGATGTTTTATCCGCTCAAATGCATTGGCTGCGGAGCGTGCCTGACCGCTTGTAAGCAGGGCGCGCATCAGATGCAAGACGGGGCGCACGTCATCGAGCGTTCGCTTTGCGTTTCCTGCGGCGCGTGCGCTTCTGCGTGTTTCTCCGGCGCGCTGGTCATGTCTGGTAAGCATTATACAATAGAAGAAATCCTGCAAGAGGTCGCGCAGGATCGCCTTTACTACGATCGTTCCGGCGGCGGCGTCACCTTTTCGGGCGGCGAATGCACGCTGCAAAGCGCTTTCCTGATCGAGCTTGCGGCGGCTTGCCGAGAGGCGGGCGTCCAAACGGCGATTGAAACCAACCTGAGTTTACCGTTTGAAACGCTCGCGCCTGTTTTACATATGATGGATATCATCATGTGTGATCTCAAACTGTTTGACGCGGCCGCGCATAAGCAATGGACGGGCGCCGATAACGCAAGAATAAAGGAAAACCTGCGCCTCGCCTCCGCGCTCGGCGTTCCGATCATCGTTCGCACGCCGCTCATTCCGGGCGCAACGGATACGGCGGAGAATTTGCAGGCCGTCATCGACTTCCTTGCGCCGCTTGCAAACATCCGCGCATACGAGCTGCTCAACTTCAATCCGCTGGGAGGCGCAAAGCGGGAAGCGCTCTGTGTGGACGATCCGTTCGTCGGCGTCAAGCCCTTTGCGAAAGCCGATTTGGACGCGCTAAAAGCAAAGCTGTCGATTCCGACGGGTCTGACCGTCAAGCTTGGATCATAAAAAACGAGGGATAGGTAATGAGCAAGATAACATTTCTGAATGAATTTGCGCCGGAGCGGACGTTTACATACGACGAACGCATTCGGCTGCTGCGCGCCCGCAAGGTGGCGCAGACGGAGGAAAAGGCGCGTAACGGCGGCGCGGATGAGGACGATTACGGCCTGATCGAGCAGGATGTTTTTAACTATAAGCTCAAACCCAGCCATGAGAACGGCTCGATATACGGATATGCCGCATGGGTGGACAACTATACGAGCATCCTGAGCGAGCATCCGATATACTGCGATCCGCTCGACGCGTTTTCCGCCAAGGGATTCCTGTTTTTGGAGCGTCTGCGGCCCAAGGACAAAAAATGGAACCCCGCCTACCCGTTCGACGAATTGCAAACGCTCTTTGACCGCTATAACATCATCTCCGGCATCGACAACTGCCACCATTTTACGCCGGATATTCAAATCGGCTTCGAGCTGGGCTGGGGCGGCATTCTCCGCCTTTTGGAGGAGCAGAGGGCGCTCCATGATGAAACGCATTGGGCGTTTTACGACGCCGAAATTGCCGTGGTGCGCGCAATTATCGCGTTCATCGGCCGTGCGGGCGACGAAATCGCGGCAATGGCGGCGCAGGAGCAAAACCGTCAGCTTGCGGAGAATCTGCGTCAGATGGCGGCGATTGACAAGAAGCTGGCGTCCGACAAGCCCGAGACCTTCCGCGAGGCGGTGCAGTGGGCCTGCTGGTTTTCCATGCTCAGCCGCACATATAACCGCGGCAGCGCAGGCGGGCAGCTGGAAGACATGTTCAATTCCTTCTACGAAGCGGACGTCGCCGCAAAGCGCCTGACCGATGAGGACGCCGTATTCTATCTGGCTTGTATGTTCTTGCAGGACAGCCGCTATTTTCAGCTTTCGGGGCCGGATCCCGTGGACGGGCACGACAAGACCTGTCGGCTTTCCTACCTCGCGCTCGAGGCGGCGGACAAAATCAATCTCGCCTGCAATCTGACCGTGCGCGTGCACGATAAAATTGATCCCGTGTTTTTCCGCACCTCCGTTCAGTATCTGTTTCAGAACAAGCAGGGCTGGCCGCGTTACACCTCCGACAACGCGCTTGCAAAGGGGTTCGCGCGCTGCGGGTATCCGCTCGAATTGGCGCGCCGACGCGTTGCGGCCGGTTGCCACTGGATGTGCATACCGGGCATGGAATACACCATGAACGACACCGTAAAAATCAATCTCGCCAAGGTGTTTGAGGTGGCCTTCAACGATATGCTGACCGAGGAGGCGGAGCCGCATTCGGTGGATCGGCTCTTTCGGCTCTATCAAAAGCATTTGAAATGCGCCGTTGACGCGACGGGCGCAGGCGTGATGCATCATCTCAAATACCAGACCAAAACGCAGCCCGAGCTGATCTTGAACCTATTCCAGCACGGGCTGATCGAGAAGGGCGTCAATATCACCGACGGCGGCGCGAACTATTACAACATCTGCATCGACGGCAGCGCGCTTGCCGTGGTTGCGGACAGCTTCGCCGCCTGCGAGCAGCGCGTGGACGTTGAGCATCGGCTGAGCTATGACGCGCTGAAACGGTATCTCGATGCGGATTTTGAAGGCGTGCAGGGCGAATCCGTGCGGCTGATGCTCGAACAATCCCCCCGCTACGGCGGCGGCAACACGCCGGGCGACCGCTGGGCCGTGCGCGTATCAAAGCTCTACACCATGCTGGTGCGCGATTTGGTGAACCAATACAAGCCGTCGGGCGTGAACTTCATACCGGGCTTTTTCAGCTGGTCGAACACGATTCTGTTCGGCAAAGCGCTTGGCGCAACGCCGAACGGACGCAAGGCGGGCACGCCCATCAACCACGGCGCGAATCCGAACGGCGGTTTTCGAAAGGACGGCGCCGTGACGGCGATGTGCAATTCGATCGCGGCGATTCAGCCCGGCTTTGGCAACACCGCGCCGGTTCAGCTGGAACTTGATCCCGGCATCGTCGGCGACGAGGAGGGCGTCGATAAAATGGCCGCCATGATATCCGCTATCCTCGATTCGGGCAATACGCTGCTCAATATCAATATTATCGACGCGAAAAAGATACTCGAAGCGCACAAGGATCCCTATAAATATCCCGATCTCGTGGTTCGCGTTACGGGCTTTACCGCCTTCTTTGCAATGCTGTCCGAGCCGTTTCGCGAGCTGGTGGTAGAGCGCGTTCGCGCCGTCAACCCCGAGGTCGAGAGCGCGGGATAATTCCACGCAATACCGTTTATCCAATACAAGCAATACGATCAGGAGGAAAAAACCATGTCAAAAGAAGTACCGCGCATCGTCGTAGACGTCAACAAACAGGGAACGCAGACCGTATCCTTGTTGACCGGCTGCATTCCCGGCGCAACCCCGTACCATCATACCATCGCCGCGCGGGAATCCATTACCCTCGCGCCCAACAACTGCTATCGCATCTTTGTGCTGATTGCGGGCGAAGCGACCTTCGTTACCGACGGGAAAGCGTACCGTTATGACGAGCGTGTTGCGTTCGTGCCCGACCCCGAGCTGGATGTGGCGCTCAAAAGCGATACGGGCGCGCAGATACTGGAAATCTGCTGGGAGGCAAAGGAGGGCGACAAAGCGCTGCTTGAAGAATACAAGACCGTGTTCCCTTATCAGCAGATTTACAGCACCTCCAAGCAGTATCGCGACCGCAACAAGAGCGACAAAACCATCAGCCGCGTCATGATCGAGCAGCGCAACATCCCGCGCTTTTGCATGGGCTCCGTGGAAACCTACGGCTACGATACCGTCAAGTCCCACGATCATCCGATGCTCGACCAATACTTTTTCAGCTTCCCCGAAAACGATATGGACGTGCTGATCGACTTTGAGCCGATCCCGATGCCCGGCAATATGCTCCTGTATATCCCGCTTGGCGCGATGCACGGCGTCGAGGTGCAGGAGGGCAAGCGGCTGCACTATATGTGGATCGATTTCTATCAGGGCGAAGAAGGCTTGAAGCGGCTGGATACCTCGCATATTGCAACGGGCGTTATGGCGGGCTTTGACGAGAAAGGCAACCGAATCTGATCATGCAACCCCATTCTTTTGACCGCCCGATGCTGCTTACGCCCGCCCGCGCATGGAGAACCTATATCGGCGGCAGTCGGATCGACGCGATTCATGGCAAGGAAAGCGGCGGCGACGGACATTTTCCGGAGGACTGGATTATGTCCGTCGTTGCGGCGCGCAACACGGGACGGGAAGCGTTTCCGAACGAGGGCATGAATTTCCTCGCAGAAAGCGGCTGTTCGCTGGCGGACTATATTGCCGCAGACCCGAACGCGGCTCTTTCGAGCGCGCATGTAGAGCAAGTCGGCGCGACGCCGGGCGTATTACTCAAAGTCATCGACGCGGCGGAGCGGCTCACGATACAGGTGCATCCCGACAAGGCGGCGGCAAGGCGGCTGTTTCATTCGGAATTCGGCAAAACCGAGTGCTGGCATATCTTGGGCGGACGCAAGATCGGCAATGAAAAGCCCTGCGTCTATATCGGCTTTGTGGAAGGCGTGACGCGCGAGCTGTGGAAGCGCTGCTTCGACGAACAGGACATCGCCGGTATGCTTCGTTGCCTGCACCGCTTTGATGTTTCTCCCGAACAGACCATTTTGATTCGTGGCGGCGTTCCGCACGCCATCGGCTGCGGCTGCCTGCTGATCGAAGTGCAGGAACCGACGGATTATTCCGTTCGCACGGAGCGCACGACCCCTTCCGGCTTGCGCATTTCCGACTTCATGTGCCATCAGGGCGTCGGCTTTGACGCGATGTTTGACTGCTTCGACTATGCTCCCGTTACGGCAAACGAAGCGAAGCAACGGTGGTTTTTGTCCCCGAAGCAGGTCGAAATGGCGCAGGGCGCTTCCTCTTTGCGGCTGGTCGGCTATGACGACACGCCCTGCTTCTCCTTGTTCCGCCACGAAATCCCGACGCAGGCCCGGTTTGCAAAGCCCACCCGTTTTTCGGGTCTGTATATCCTTTCGGGCAGCGGAGAATTGCGCTGCGGAAACCGTCGGACGGCATTTTCCGGCGGAGATCAATTCTTCGTTCCGGCAGCGAGCGGCGCCTATACCATCGTCGGATATACGCCCGTTACGTTGTTTGAATGCTGCGGTCCGCAGACGAGTCGTCATTGAGCGATGGATACGCCGAACGAAAAACTTACGGAGGGCAGCATCCAACGGGCGTTGATTCGCTTTTCCTTTCCGCTGCTGCTCTCTTACTTTTTGCAAGCGCTTTACGGCGTTGCGGATACGATTATCGTATCGCGGTTTTCCGACCTCGCGAACGTGACCGGCGTTACGCAGGGCAGCCAGATAGCGGCGATTCTGACCGCCTGTATCGCGGGCTTTTCCGGCGGCGGAACCGTTTTGATTTCGCAGTATGCCGGCGCAGGCAAACAGCGGGATCTGGAAGAAACGGCGTGTACGATCTTTACGTTTTTTGTTCTGCTGGCATTGCTTTTTACCGTGCTTTTGTTGAGCGTCAGCCGTTGGTGCATTCGCGTATTACAGGTTCCGACAGAAGCGCAGCTTGCTTGTCGGTCTTATCTGAATATCTGCGTATCCGGCACGGTGTTCGTGTTTTTGTTCAACGGCGTAAACGCGGTCTTGCAGGCGTTGGGAAATTCAAAAAAACCGCTGCTTTTTGTCGGCGTCGCCGTTACGGTCAACATCGGGCTTGATCTGTTCCTTGTCGGCGTATGGAAGCTCGGCGCAACGGGCGCGGCCGTTGCTACCGTCGCTTCGCAGCTATGCAGTGTTCTCGTTGCGATTGTTTATCTGTGCCGCCGCAATTTTGCGTTTGATTTTCGCCCGCGCAGCTTCCGCATTTATCCCGATAAAGCCCGTATGCTATTCCGTCTCGGTCTGCCTTATGCGTTCCAAAGAACCATCGTTTCGCTTTCGTTTCTGTTGATCAGCGGGTTGTCCAACGGCTACGGACTATTGGCGGCGGCAGCCGCGGGCGTCGTTTCCAAGATCAATCAAATCGCCACGCTGCCCTTCTCTGCCGTCAACGTTGCGATTGCGTCCATGTGCGGACAAAATCTCGGGGCAAGACAGATGGACCGTGCGAGGGAAACCTTCTTAACGGGTATGAAGCTGACGTTTGCCGTGGGCGCGACCATATTTTGCATCGTGCAGGCGTTCCCCGACGCGTTGCTGAGGATTTTCTCCGCCTCCCCCGCCTTGCTGGAAACAGCGATTCCGTTCCTGCGCTTTTACTGCATATCCTATTTGCTGATGCCGTTTTCCTACTCCATCAACGCGCTTATGACAGGCTCCGGGTATACGCTTGTGACGATGCTGAACGGATTGATTGCGGCGCTGATTTTGCGCGTGCCGCTCGCATGGCTGTTTTCGCGCGTATTGGGCATGGGCTTTCCCGGCATCGCGTTGGGCAGTTCGCTCGCCGTATGCGGCGCGGTGATTTCGGGCGTGTTTTTTTACCGTTCGGGCGTCTGGAAGAATCCTCTTTTACAGGAAAAGTGTAGAATTTCGTGATTTGGGGGCAAAACAATGCGATATTTGAAACGCACGGATGAAATCAAGGTTTGCGGCGCGTATGACGTCGTTGTTATCGGCGGCGGCGTCGCAGGCGTCGCTGCGGCGATTGCTTCCGCCCGTCGCGGCGCGCGCACGCTTCTTATCGAGAAGTCCGTCATGCTGGGCGGGCTTGCGACCCTTGGGTACATTACCATCTACCTGCCGTTGTGCGACGGCTGCGGCAGGCGGCTGATCGGAGGGATCTCCGAAGAGCTGCTTTGGTTGTCCATTCGGAACAGCTACGACAACCTGCCGTCAAAATGGCGGTCGCGCCCTGCCTATGCCGAAAGCGAGGGCGGTCGTTATCGCACGAGCTTCAACGGGCACGCCTTTGCCATGCAGCTCGATCAGACCGTGTTGGACAGCGGCGCCGAGATCCTCTTTGACACGCTGTTTACGGGCGCGGAAACGGAAAACGGACGCATTACGCATGTGATATTGGAAAATAAGGACGGCAGAACTGCTTACGCAGCCCAAACGGTAATCGACGCGACCGGCGACGCCATGGTTGCGCATATGGTCGGCGCGCCAACCGTGAACGGGCGCAATTATCTATGCTACTGGGGCTATTACACCGACACGGCGTCCGTTGCCAAAGCCGCGGCTGACGCAGACGTGTCCGAATGCGTCAAGATGTATATGTGGGGCGATTGCCGCGGAACGACGCAGCCCGCGGATATGCCGCCGACAGCGGGCGTTACCGCAGCCGAGGTCAACGACTTTTTGCTGCGTGGCAGACGCGCGGCGTTGGAACGGCTCCGATCCGAGAATCCCAAAGGCTTTGCCTTTACGGGATTTCCCGCCATGCCGCAATTTCGGACGTCTCGCATGACGCGCGGCGACTACGCGCTTTCGTATGCGGACAGCGGCAAATACTTTGCGGATTCCATCGGATGCTGCGGCGATTGGCGCAAGGCGGGCGTTTCCTTCGAGCTTCCCTATCGAGCGCTGACCATCCCCGGCTATCCGAACTTGCTTTCCGTCGGCCGCAACAGCAGCAATGCCGACAGCGAGGCATGGGAGGTCACGCGCGTGATTCCTGCTGCGGCGTTAACCGGCGAAGCAGCGGGCGTTGCCGCGTCGCTGCAAGCAAACGACGTGCATGACGCCGACGTTTCAAGCATACAGCGCGTCATGGCGGCGGGCGGCACCGTTCTCCATCTTGCGGACGCCCAAAATTGAAATAGAGGATAAAAAAATGAAATGCGCTTGAACTGGTGTTGGCTATCTACAAAAGCCAATTAACCGGCGCGTCGGTCACACTTCCGCTGACCGATTTTTCTACATGAGATATGCAAAATAGCTTGATTGGAGACGTACAATGACGGAACCCATTATCTCCCTTCCATCGGCAGGCTATGAACGCAAGCTGCGCTTTGGCGAGTGGCTGGTTGCAGCGAACGGCTACCGAAAGGACGATAACGACATATCCGGAGTGAACACGATAGGTCGTCATCGTATGACAGACGAGTGTTTTGTGCTGCTTGCAGGCACAGGCTATCTTGTGACAGCCGGCTTTGACAAAGCGCCGCAACAACTCGGTATAACGCCGTTGCAGCCTATGTTCCTGCATGTTGTGCGCCGGGACGAATGGCACGCGCTGGTCTTGAACGAAGGCGCGCAAACGCTGATTGTCGAGAATGCGGATACCGGCGCCGCAAACACCGAAAAGGCGCCGCTGAACGAGTTGCAGCGCGCAGAGATTCGCGCGTTTGTCTCTCGGCTTGATTGCGCGCCGTCCGCCGATCATCGTTCGGAAAGCGTATGCTTCCTCGCGGATTAAGCTTCTTCGCCGATTAAATCGCCCAAGCGGAAATAACGCACCGCGTTTCGATAGCTGACGTCTTGCACCAGCGCGCCGAGCGTCGGAACGTCGGCGGGATATTCCCCGTTTTCCGCGAGCTCGCCCAGCTTATCGCAAAGAATACGCCGAAAATACTCATGCCGCGTATAGCTCAGGAAGCTGCGGCTATCGGTCAGCATCCCGACGAACGTGCCAACGGAGCCAAGACTCATCAGGCTGGTGAGCTGCCGCTCCATGCCCGGCTTATGATCGTTGAACCACCATGCGCTGCCCAGCTGCATCCGCCCGGGGATGTCGCTGTCGGTCTGAAACGCGCCCATGACGGACGCGACAACGTCGTGATCCGCGGGATTGAGCGAATAAAGAATCGTGCGCGGAAGCGCGGAAGCGCTCTCCAACAGATCCAGCAGCCGCGCCAGCTTTGCCGCGTTGCCCCCGTCGTTCATCGCGTCGTAGCCCGTGTCCGCGCCCATGGCGGCATAGCATCGGGAGGAAACGTCCCTCAGGCAGCCGAAATGAAGCTGCATCACCCACTTCTTTTCCGCATACGCGTGCGCGCAGCACAGCAGCAGCGCCGTATGGAACGCCTCATACGCGCGGCGCGAGACCGGCTCCCCCGCAAGCCCCCGACGGAGCGTCTCGTTGAGCTCGTCCTCCGTCGCCCGCTCGCAGATCGCGCTGTCCAGCGCGTGGTCGCTGACGCGGCAGCCGTGCGCGTCAAAGTATGCGATCCGATCCAGCAGCGCGGCGCGCAGATCGTCCATGCGGTTGATCCGTCGGTCTGTGACGCACTCCAGCTTACGGATATACGCGGCAAACGCGGGCTTGTCCACGCGCATGGCCTTGTCGGGACGAAACGCGGGCAGTACCTTCACGCCGCACGCGGGGTCGGCGGCGATGCGTTCGTGCGCGTCCAGGCTGTCGATCGGGTCGTCGGTCGTGCAAATAAGCCGCACGTTGCTCTTTTGAATGATGCCGCGCACCGACATGTCCGGTCGGGCAAGCGCCGCGTTGCAGGCGCGATAAACCGCGCGCGCATTGTTCTCGGTCAAGGGTTCGTATATGTCGAAGTACCGCTGCAATTCCAAATGCGTCCAGTGGTACAAGGGGTTGCCCACCGCACCCCGCAGCGCGCCCGCCCAGGCGACAAAGCGCTCCTCCGGATCCGCGTCGCCGCTCACAAGCCGCTCCGGCACGCCGCTTGCGCGCATCAGCCGCCATTTATAATGGTCGCCAAAGTAGCCGCCGTTCTTCCTCCCGCCCAGCCACAGCTCGGTAATGGTTTCATATCGTTTGTCGTTCGCGATCTCCGCGGCGTCAATATGGCAATGGTAATCGACGATCGGCATATCCTTTGCATACCCATGGTACAGCGCGCACGCCGTTTCGCTGCGCAGCAGGAAATCCTTGTCCATAAACGGCTTCATGTCATGCTCCTTTATCCCTTTGTCCCCCGTTTGAAATTGCGCCTTCGTGCGGCGTCAGGTGGACTGTCTCTCCACAATCTCCGTGCAGATGAGCATCTTTTTGCTGATGCGCTGCCCCGAAAGCAGCGCCAAAATGTTCCTTGCGGCGTTCATGCCGATGTCGTAGATTACATTGTCCAAGGAGGTCAGCGTCGGAATGCTGATTTGGGCATATTGGGAATTGTTGATGCCGATGACGGCCACATCCCCCGGCACGGTTTTGCCCATGTCCGCCATGGCGCGCAGGCCGATGAGCGCCAGCATATCCTCGGAATAGATGATGCTGTCCATATCGGGATGCTCGTCGAACGCGGCGCGCGTGGCGCTGTAAATATCCTTTATGGCGTTCCCCGTCTCCCGAATGATCGGTTCCACGCCCGGATAGAAGCGCGCCATCCCGTTTTCGTACCCGCGCCGCTTCTCATCGTTGCTGGGCGTGACCTGGTTGACCAGAAAAGCCGGCCTGCGCCGATTCTTATCTTTGAGCAGCCGGACACAGTCCGTCACGCCGTTTTGCTCATCCGCGACCAAGCCGTAGACATTCGGCGCATCGATATACCCGTTGCAAATGACGACGGGGATGCGGGGAAGATAGAGTTGCAGCGCTTCCTTGACGACGTCAGACTGGTAGACGGAGCCCATCAGGATGATCGCCTCCACCTGCCGCTGGCTCAGCGCCTGAATATGGCGAACCCAGTCGTTCTCATCCCGACCGGTGTTGTAGATCAAACAGGAATACCCGTTTGCCGAAAGCTCGCGCTCGATATAATAGATGCCGTCGGTATGATGCGTGGTGCGAATGTCGGTGATCAGAATGCCCACCATGTGCGACGCCTGCATAACCAGCCCGCGCGCGGCCTCGTTTGGCATATAGTTGTACTCGGTCAGCAGCTTTAAGATCTTTGTGCGCGTTTTCTTGCCCACGTTGGGCTTGTCGTTCACCACGCGCGAAACCGTGCTGGCGGAAACGCCGGCCATTTTGGCAATGTCATAGATGGTTACTTGCATACCGATCCCATTGTTGCATACAGTGCCCGAACACACCGCGCACGACGCGCCGCACCGATTATAGAAACGATTGCAAACGCGCTTTCCCCCGTCACGGCGATCGCTCGCGGCCCGCGACGGCGGTACTTTTTTCCGCTTATATGCAGTATACAGGATTTCATCGGGAAACGCAAGACCGGGAAACGCCGTGCTTGACAGCCATTGCTCCCGCGGATATAATAAAACCGTTCATGCAAACGATTGCAAGAAAAGGAGAAATGTATGATTCGCAAAGCCCATGAAAGAACCGTCACACGACCGGAGCACAAGTTTGGCGCGGAGGGCTTCATCACCGTCCGCAGTCTCATCGAGAACGACGCGGAGCTCAACGGCAGCGGGCGCGCATTTGCGCACACGACCATCCTGCCCGGCAACGGCGTCGGCTATCATCTTCACGAGGGCGACACCGAGATCTACTATATTTACAGCGGTCGGGGCGCGTATAACGACAACGGCGTTATAACGACCGTCGAGCCCGGCGACGTCACGTTTACCCCCTCGGGCACGGGGCATGGCGTCACCTGCATCGGAGACGAGCCGCTGGAACTGATCGCGCTGATCCTGTACGGATAACGTCTGCGCTGCGGGGCGGCCCCACCCGTCCCCGCGAGCGTCTTTTTAACCTTTCGGGCAGCAGGAAAAACCAAAGTCTTGAAATCGGAGAGATGATTTTCATGCATCTGTGAAAACCGTCTCTTTTTGCTTTCTCTTTTGAACGCATCCCGCCCCATGGATAAGAGCGGCGCGCGCGGCAATGGCATGGACACGATGCGCGTATCCCGCTTCATTTTAACGCGGTTTTTATGCGAAGCGGCTTACGCTCATGCCGTTTTTATCCGAAATGCTTCATGATTAACATACGGATAAAGGACGGAACGATAAATGAGCGCGCTGCGTAAGCAAAAACGAATTACGACATTTCAAACGATTCTTTTGGGCTTCCTTCTTTTGATTCTTACGGGAAGCCTGCTGCTGATGCTGCCGATTGCCACGCGGCAGGATGGCCGCGCCTCGCTTCCCGACGCTCTGTTTACCGCTGCATCGGCGGCGTGTGTGACGGGGCTTGTCGTACAGGATACCGCAACGTATTGGTCTGCGTTCGGGCAGGGCGTTATTCTCATGCTCATTCAGATCGGCGGCATGGGCGTCGTAACCTTCGCCGTCGCCATTGCGATGCTCTCCGGCAGAAAAATCGGTCTGATGCAGCGCAGCACCTTGCAGGAGGCGATTTCCGCGCCCAAGGTAGGCGGCATTGTTCGCCTGACGGGTTTTATCATCAGGGCCGTGTTTTTGATCGAGTTCGTTGGCGCCGCCGCCATGGCGCCCGTTTTCTGCAAAACCGTCGGCTTCCCCAAGGGATTGTGGTATGCGCTGTTCCATTCCGTCTCCGCGTTCTGTAACGCGGGCTTCGACTTAATGGGTATACAGGCGCCCTATTCCTCGCTGACGTCGTTTGCGACGCAGCCCGTCATCAATATAACGATCATGGCGCTCATCATTGTGGGCGGCATCGGCTTTTTGACATGGGAGGATGTATGTACCCACGGCGTTCACCTCAAAGCGTATCGTATGCAAAGCAAGGTTGTTTTCAGCGCAACGGCGATTCTGATTGCATCATCGGTCGCTTTCTTCTATTTCCACGAGTTTGCGTATCTTGATCGAACGGAACGCGTTTGGGCGGCGCTGTTTCAGGCGGTTACGCCGAGAACGGCAGGATTCAACACGGCGAGCCTCAATACGCTCAGCGAAAACGGGCGCGTCGTGACCATTCTGCTCATGCTGATCGGCGGGTCGCCCGGTTCCACCGCAGGCGGCATGAAAACGACCACCGCAGCCGTTTTGATCTTCTCTGCCACGGCCGCGTTCCATCGGCGCGAGGACGCGCAATGCTTTGGCAGACGGATTCCGCCGGAGGTGATCCGAAACGCGGCGGCCTGCGCGCTTATGTACCTGACGCTGTTTCTGTTCGGCGGGCTGATAATCAGCGAGCTGGAAGGTCTGCCCGTTTTGGACTGCCTGTTTGAATCCGCCTCCGCCATCGGTACCGTGGGATTGACCGTCGGAATCACGCCGACGTTGTCGCGATTATCCCGAGGCATTCTGATCGCGCTGATGTTTTTCGGGCGCGTGGGCGGCTTGACCATGGTGTTTGCCGCCTTTGCGGGCACGAACACGGGCGGCGCGAAGCTGCCGATTGAGAAAATTACGGTTGGATAGGAGAGGAACATGAAATCCATTCTTTTGATCGGCCTCGGTCGATTCGGGCGGCATATCGCTATGCAGCTTGGCGAAATGAAGAATCAGGTGATGGCGGTGGATTCGTTGGAGGCGCGCGTCAACGCAATCCTTCCGTATGTCACCAATGCGCAGATCGGCGACAGCACCAACGAGGATTTTCTTCAATCGCTCGGCATCCATAATTTCGACGTGTGCATCGTAGCCATCGGCGACAATTTCCAAAGCTCTCTGGAAACGACCTCCCTGCTCAAAGAGCTGGGCGCGAAAAAGGTCATCGCCCGCGCCTCGCAGGATGTTCACGCCAAGTTTCTTCTCCGCAACGGCGCCGACGAGGTGGTCTACCCCGAGAAGCAGCTGGCCACATGGACGGCGATTCGATGCAGCTCCGATCATATTTTCGATTACATCGCTTTGGCGGACGGATACGCCATCTTCGAAGTAGCCGTGCCGCGGGAGTGGGTTGGCAAAACGGTCGGAGAACTCGACATTCGCAAGAAATACCAAATCAACCTGATGGCGGTCAAACAGAATGGTCGGCTGCAAATGACGATCACGCCGGAAACCAGGTTGAGCGAAACGGAGACCATGCTCGTTCTCGGGCAGCATCGGGACATTCAAAAGTGTTTCCGCATCTGACCCTCTGCGCGGGCAAAAAGGAGGCGAATCCATGAGCATCCAAAGCGTCCTGCTGCTTCTTGGCACGATTGCCGCAATGGGCGTCGGCCTTTGGGCGGCCTGCCGCATGACCGACCTGTTGGGCGTCGGTCTGACGCGGCCCTTCTGCAAGAACGCTCTCCGCATCCTTGTTGCGGCTGCCGCTGTCCCCGATTTTCTGCTGTCCGCAACGGATCGGCTGTCGCTCTCTCGGCCGGACATTCCCGTTTTGCTGCAAAGCGCCTCCGTCAACGCCTGCATTGCCCGCCTCAAAAGGGGGAATGCCGAAATGGCCGTGGTGGCGGGCGAATTGCACGTCCGTCTGCCAAGAGGCGTCTCCGCCGTCGTCGTATCCGATCCCGCAAGGGACAGGTCTAATCCGCCCGAGTCGGGTGAACGCCAACCGCGGCAATTTACCGTTCTTTGGTGCGGTGCGGTTCCTTCCGACGGAAAAGAGCTTCTGCTGCAATCCCTGTGCCGACATACGGAGACGAACGCCGGACGTGGCTTTCTTTTTCGCAATGTGATACAGTAGCATTGGCGCAAGTTTCTTACGAAGGGACGTTGAAACCGAAAATGGATAACCTTCCGTTCAACGAAAATTTTACGCGGAGCGTTCACCCCGCGCGGGAAGGACGGCTTCGGATCTTCTTTGGATACTGCGGAATTCGGCAGCTCTCGCAAAGGATGCAGGCAATCGCGCGTGAAACGTATGCTCCTTTCGAAATTGCTTCCGACGACGACGCGACGGCGTTTGATTTGGACGCCATCCTTCAAAGCGCGCCCCGATTGCTGCTCATTCACGATTTGTCCCATCGAAACAGCCCGCTGTCACGGCATACCAAACGGTATCAGGACGTGCGGGAGCTGCTCAACGCCGGGGTGAACGTGTATGCCGCGCTTGACGTGTGTCAGTTGGAGAGCGTGAGCGATGTTGTGACCGATATTACGGGAACTGCCGTTTTGGATCGCGTGCCGGACTCCTTGCTTTGGAGCGCCGACCAAGTGGAATTTGTTGACGCGCCCGCAGGCGAGTTCATATGCGCCTCCGCAGCCCCGCTCGACGCCGCGCAGCTTGCCGCGCTAAGCGAGCTTGCCCGCCGCCGATTCGCCGAACGTGCCGAACCGTCGCTGCCGTTGCAGCCGAACGCCTATCGCGTTGCGGAGCATATTTTGGTCTGCCTTTCCTCGGCGCCGTCGAACGCGGACGTCATTCGGACGGCCGCGCGCATGTCCTACGCGTTCCGCAGCGACTTTACCGCTCTTTTCGTGCAAACCTCGGACTTTGCATACCTGAGCGCCGCGGATCGGGAACGGCTGGACGCCAATATGCGTCTGGCCCGTCAGCTTGGCGCGCGGATCGAAACGATGCAGGGCTCGGACGTGCCGTTTCAAATCGCGGAATACGCAAGGCTTTCCGGCGTCTCGCGCATCGTGGTCGGTCACAGCGCCGCCGCGCGCCGCCATCTTTTGGGGAAGCCGTCTTTGACCGATCGGCTGATTTCCTATGCGCCGAATCTGGATATTCATATTATCCCGGACAGCGCGGAACGCAATCGGGAGAGCGCGGAGCCGAAAGGAAGGATGCGCGTCAAAATTACGCCGCTCGATCTGCTGAAAACCGTCGTGGTATTCGCGGCGGTAACGGGTCTGAGCTTGGCTTTCTACTATGTCGGCTTTACGGAAGCGAATATCATTCTGCTTTATATTCTGGGGGTTTTGGTGACCGCCGTTTGGACCAACGGCCGCATTTACAGCCTGCTCTCCTCCATCGCCAGCGTAACCCTGTTCAATTATCTGTTCACGCAGCCGCGGTATACGCTTCGCGCCAACGACAAGGGCTATATCGTCACGTTTCTCGTGATGTTTCTGTCGGCTTTTATCACCGGCACCTTGGCTGTGCAATTAAAAACGCAGCTGCGGGATTCCGCCCGCACGGCTTACCGCACCAAGATGCTGCTGGATATGGATCGACTTTTGAGCCAAGCGAAAACCGAGCGTGAAATCATATCCGTCACCGCAGGACAGCTTCGCAAAATGCTTCGGCGCGACGTGATCGCCTTCCTGTCCGAGGGAGATCATCTTTCAGCCCCCATTTGCTTTCGGGAAACGCCGGATGAGGCGGTCGAGGCGCTGTCGCCCAAGGAAACGGCGGCTGCCGACTGGGTCTTTCGCAACAATCAGCATGCGGGCGCGACGACGGACACCCTTGCCGACGCGCAAAACCTCTATTTGGCGGTGCGTGTCAACGAACGGGTATACGGCGTTGTCGGCATCGATATGACCGGCGGCAAACCGGAGTATCTGGAATCCAGCATTCTGCTGTCCATTCTGGGCGAGTGCGCCCTTTCGCTCGAAAACGAAAGGAACGCCCGCGAAAAGGAAGCGGCGGCCGAGCTGGCGAAAAACGAACAGATTCGCGCCAATCTGCTGCGCAGCATCTCTCATGACCTCCGAACGCCGCTTACCTCGATTTCCGGCAATGCCAGCAACCTTATGAGCAACGGCGACAGCTTTGACGCCGCAACCAAGCAGCAGATCTACTCGGATATATACGACGACGCCATGTGGCTGATCGGTCTTGTGGAAAACCTGCTGGTCATTTCCAAAATGGAGGAGGGCAATCTGCATCTGCACATCACCTCCGAGGTGATGGAGGACGTCGTCGCCGAAGCGTTGAAGCATATCGACCGAAAAGCGGCGGAGCATACCATTCTGACGCGAAAATCGGAAGATGTGATCCTTGCGAAGATGGATGCCAAGCTGGTCGTGCAGGTGCTCATCAACCTCGTGGACAACGCCGTAAAGTATACGCCGCCGGGTTCGGTCATTCGGATCGAAACCGAGCGCCGAAACGGGCGGGTTCTCGTACACGTTCGCGACAACGGCCCCGGGATTTCGGACGCGGAAAAGCCGCTGATCTTCGAACGGTTTTACAGCGGCGCAAACAAAATCGCCGACAGTCGGCGCAGCCTCGGGCTCGGGCTTTCTCTTTGCCGCTCCATCGTCACGGCGCTGGGCGGGAGCATAACCGTAACGGACGCCGATCCGCAAGGCGCCGACTTTCTGTTTACATTACCGATCGGGGAGGTGCTGCTGCATGAATAAAAGCCTCATTTTGGCGGTAGAGGACGATGCCCCGATTCGCAACCTCATTACAACAACGCTGGGCGCGCATGACTATCGCTATGTGACGGCGGAGAGCGGGCAGGAAGCCATTACGGCGACGGCCTCTCATAATCCGCAAATCATTCTGATGGATCTGGGGCTTCCGGATATGGACGGCGTAGAGGTGATTACGCGCATTCGTTCTTGGTCAAACGTGCCGATCATTGTCATCAGCGCCCGCAGCGAGGATGCGGACAAGATCGCGGCGCTGGACGCAGGCGCGGACGACTATTTGGTAAAGCCGTTCTCCGTGGACGAGCTGCTTGCCCGCCTTCGGGCGACACAGCGTCGTCTGGACGCCGTGGAGAGCAATTCCCCATCGGCGTCGGTGTTTGAAAACGGCGCGCTTACCATCGACTATGCCGCGCTGTGCGTAACGTTCAACGGGCAGGAACTGCACCTGACGCCCATCGAGTATAAGCTCTTATGCCTGCTTGCCAAGAACGTCGGCAAGGTCTTGACCCATGCCTATATCACGCGGCAGGTTTGGGGCAGCAGCTGGGAAAACGACATTTCCTCCCTGCGCGTGTATATGGCGACGCTGCGAAAGAAGCTGGAAACGGACGCGGACGCGCAGCCGTATATTCAAACCCATATCGGGATCGGATACCGAATGGTCAGGTTTTAGGATGCGGGAAGCGCGCCCGATTCGTTCAAAACGGCGCGCCGTGCCGTAAGGGCTCGGAAGCGTCTCAAAGCGGGGCGCTTCGGGCTATGACGCAAGGCGCTTATTCTGATATAGTTCCTTATCCGCCAAGGCTATGAGCTCTTGCTGCGTTTTGATGGTTTCCGTATATTTCGCGTAACCGATGCTGACGGAAAGCGGATATGGAACGTCGGCCTCGTTGACGCACTGATGGATGCGCTTGCAGACCTCCTCGATCGGATGGTTCGCGTCCAGCTCGCATACGATGATAAACTCGTCTCCGCCGTATCGGGAAAGGAAGAAATTCCGCCGATTGCACGACCTCCTCAAACAATCCGCGATCGTCTGCAACGCGTGGTCGCCTTCGGTATGACCATATTGATCGTTGATCGACTTGAACCGATCGACGTCCAGCATCAGCAGATAAAGCGCGCTGCTCTCGGGAACGCGACCAAACTTCACGGATAAATGCTGAAACAGCTGGTTTCGGTTGTTCAGCTGCGTCAGCGCGTCGAGCGAAACCATTTGCTCCTGCCGGGCTAAGAAAACATACAGGATGCCAAGCGTGCTTCCCACGCAAAGAATGGGGTAGCGCGGAAATGCGACCTGCAACGCGCCCGCGAGAATCGAGGGGATGACAAAAGCGGACAGCGAAATCAGTTCCGCCCTTCTGCGGTAATCCTCCGCGCGAAACGAGCGAATATACGCTTTGATCGCGGTAAACAGAACATACCCGTAGGCAAGCAGCAGTTGGAGCGAATATGCGGGGCCGCGATGGTATACGTTGTTTGAATCGATATAGAACAGCAGATGGTTTTGATAGGAAAGAACCGTTAACAGGATCAGCGCCAACGCGGGCAAAAGCGCCGCAATCCGAAACCTCCGATCCTTGGCAAACCGTGATTGCTGTATCACTTCGGAGTAACAAAACCAAATATAACCGAGCAAACCGCTTACCGCATAATAGGCGCCGTTCAGCAGCCAGTTCCACGTCGTTGAAATCGGCAGGATGTTGCTGTCTACAAAAATCCACACGGCGTCCAGCGCAAAAAGCAACATGTTTGAACCGGCTACCGCAAGAAAACCCCTGCGCTGCGATTGCAGAAACATACATTTGTTGGCTTTGCTGCTGATCAGCAGCAAAACAGAAATACATATCGCGCTGACTTCCGCATATAAGACGCTGCTCGACATATCATCGGCTCCTTGCGAAAAAAGGTAATACGCTTTATCCAAAATACTATATGGAAAGAGTATACCAGTCCTCGCGGCGATTGCCAAGGCGTCGAAAACGAGAAAACGCACGAATTTTTATAGCTAAATTGCAAGATCAAATAGGACATCACGGAAGATCTCAGCGGATGAGCGATAATTGAAGATTTTACGGGGAAGGTTGTTGATCCAGTCCTCCACGAAAACGATCGCTTCATCCGAGACGTCATCAAAGTCTGTCTGAGCCATTCTCGAAACAGTGGACAGAAAAAAGCTTTGAAAAACGGAATGAAACGTCGAATATCGTGAGATTTCATTCACTGGGCAGCAGATTGAGCAAGGATGCCGGCTTCAAAGGCATTCGGAGAGCGCCGGCCAATGCTCGAATGCGGGTGTACGGGGTTAAAAAAAGCGCTCAATATACGAGAAGATCGCGTTCTCAGCATCACGCCGAGCTCGAAAATGAGTTAGATGAGCGCACTTATCTTTATGACATGCCAAAGCCCGCGTCGTAAAAGGTATATACTTTCCGCTCGGAGGGTCAAAGCGCGACCCGGCGGTAAAGACATGGGATTTCGTGAAAAGCTGGTAAGTGAGGCAGCGAATTCAGACGTCATACATATGCAAAAAAACCGCCCCAGCTTTTTGTCAGGGCGGTTTCCTTGTTTTATGATGATGAGCTTACTGCTTTCTGTATCCGCACTTCGGGCAGACACCGTTTTCATCCAGCGCGATGCCGCACAGCGGGCAACGGTCGATGCTCTTTCCGGGCTTATATTCCTCACTTGCTGCGTTGACGCCGCTGGTGAAGGTGAGCTTTACGATATTCAGCTTATCCTTCAGCAGATCGTATACGATCTTGATCATTCCCTCGACGGTCATCGTCTCCTTGGTGACGACAAGGCGGCACTCGGGATATGCGGTGGCAAGCTCGGTCTTGAAGGCGGGGCCCTTCATCTTGTTGGTCGGCGCACCGTTGCGGATGCCCTGCTCCTCATACACCTTGAGCAACGCGGGCAGAAGCGGATCGTCCTCTCTCAGAATGGTCGCGTGATCAAAATTTCTTAAAACGTCCCATGCGGTTTTCTGAATCTCGTTGCAGGGGAAAACCATGTTGACTCCGGTGTTGACCGAATCCTCCACCTCAATGGTCAGGTGCCCCGTATGTCCGTGCAGATACTGTGCCTCGCCCTTGAACCCATAGAATCTGTGTGCATACTGTAAATCCAAATTCGCAATACTTCTCATGACAGCAAAACTCCTTTGTGTTATTTATTATTTACGGGTTTTTTTGCGCCCGTATGCGCCTGTTTTTTCCCGGAGGGCAGATGCGCTTAACGGCTCTGACAGTCCGGGCAGATGCCTCTGAAAAATATATCGTGTCCGGTGAAGGTAAAGCCCCGGGTATCCCGGATGTGATCTTCAAGGCTGGGAATGTACTCCATGTCCACATCAAAGATCTGGCCGCATTTCGTGCAACGGGCGTGATAATGATTCTCGCATCTATGATCGAAGCGATCCGGCCCATCCGGCATTTCGATCTTGCGGATACGGCCCGTTTCTGACAGCTTCGCCAGATTGCGGTATACCGTCCCCCTGCTGACCGATGGGTTATCCCTTATGATCGCCTCATACACCTCGTCGGCCGTCGCATGACATTTAAGCTTGTTGACCGCCTCAAATACCAGAGAACGCTGGATTGTGTTCCTTATTATCATAAACTCAATCCTTATTAATATTTATTACTTAATAGGATTTTATATCAATAGTGGTTAAAAGTCAATAGATTCCAAAACTATTTTTTGCCCGAATGGAGCCTTGCGCGTCCGTTTGGAGTGGATGGAACCCGAACAATCATCTATATTATCAGCGTCGAAGCGCCGGGAGGCGCTTGTCTTTATCCTTCCGATTAAAGTGCTCTAATCAAGAAAGGGGCAAGCTTTTGAGCGTTGTGATTTTAGGCGGTCATACCGGCCTTTTTGCTGAACGAGAAGCTCGTCAACTGTTCGTATTTTTTGCAACTTTATGTATAGCGACCACGCTTGTATTACGGGACTGGCACGCCCCATTCAGGAACGAGCAGGTCTCCCTCATGCAATGAGATTTATCAAGGGGATTGCGGAAGCAGCGTCAATGTAAAAAGCTCTCAAGCTCCTCGTGAAAAAGGCATGCCGCCGGATTGCCGCGGCGCTCGTCCCAGTATTCAAACACTTCAAAGCGGCAGCCGGGCGTGGATATGCCGATAATCTTGGTCTCCATGAGGCCGTCCTTTGTAAGATACTGCGGTACGATGCATACTCCCTTGCCAAGGCGAACCAGCAGAATGGCCGTCTTGATATTCTCCGTTTTCAAAATGGTCAGCCGGTTGCCCGTCGCCCGCTCCGCAAGCTGCCGGTTGGCGGCAAAGGAGCAGAGCAGCTCGTCGCCGTACGGAACGATCAGCGTTTCGCCCTTGAGCGTGGAAAGCTCGATCTGCCTTTCGTACAGCAGACGATGGCCCATGGGAAGCGCAAGATAGGCTGCGTCCGTAAAAAGCGGACGGCTTGATATGATCCCTTCCAGCGCCGGATATTCAAACGGCGAAAACGCAAAATCGACCGAGCCGGCAGGCGGCGCGGCAACGCCTGAAATGCGAATCTGTAAATCAATTTCCGGGTATTTGTCGGAGAAATTTTCGAAAAATGCAATCAGATTCCCGCATAGCGCCGCCTCCGAGCATACGGCGGACACCGTGCCCGTGGTCTGGACGTCTGCAAGCTGCAGCCGGCTGTTGGCCGATTCGTATTGGCTTAAAATGTCTGCGGCGCTGCGCATGAGCACTTTTCCAGCTTCCGTTAAGCACACGCCATGCGTTGAGCGTGTAAAAAGAGAAATGCCGAGGGATCTCTCCATTTCAATGATGTGGCGGCTCAATGTGGCTTGCGTGACAAACAGCTTTTGCGCGGTCTTGCTGTAATTCAAGGTCTGTGCGAGGATCAAAAACTCGTATAACCGTTCCGTTTCCATAGAGCGCCTCCTTCCTGATAGGCCCTGAGCCCGTCCAAAAACTTGGGAAGATACGGATTCGTGCTGTTCTCGCGGCAGAATAGGAACATATTATAGGAATCGGGCGCGTCGTCTATGCTTAAAAGCGTAGTGTTCGGCGGCAGCGTATCGCGGATAACCCACGGGCAGAGTATGATCGCCTTCCCGATTGGAACAAGCAGCCGGTAAAACGCGGGCGACATCGCGTCGTCATAGGTCGTATAGGCGATCTTGGACTGCTCTAAAATCCGTTTCTCCAAATCGCGTATCGAAGGCTCGGCCGTCTCGGGATACAGGGCGAACTGCTCTCCGTTCAGCTCGCGCATGGAGATGTGCGCCTTGCTGAACAGTGGGTGCGAGCGGTTGACCAGCGCGCAGGTTTGCGCCGAATACAGCAGCTCCTGCGCAACGCCGGGGAAGCTCAGGTCGCTCCTGCCGTACGTCAGATAAACGTCGCATAAGCCCTCCGCCAAGCCGCGAACCACCCCGAAATCATGATCATCCGTCAATTCGAGATGAATATCGGGATGCTCAAGATTCACGATGTCCAGATAGGGTCCGACGCGCGCCGGCATAAACGTGCCGGAAATCGCGATCTTCAGACTCCGATAGGTATTGTAGTTGATGGATCTGAGCTGCTTTTGAGTCTGCACATATGTGTTTACAATTTGCTGTGCATCGGGCAGAAACTGCTGACCCTTCGGCGTCAGCTCGACGCGGTGCGCGTCCCGCTCCAACAATCGAAATCCCATGCTTTTTTCAAGCGTCGCCATGCGCGCGGATAATACAGCAGGCGAAACGCCCAGCCGCTCCGCGCTTTTTCGAAAGCTTTGCTGTTCGGCAATCAGCAAAAATTCTTGCAACCGATCGATATCCATATCGTCCTCTAAATACAAAAATGTGTAATCGCTCTTATATTATAAATCAAAAAATACAGAAATCAATGCCGGGAACTGATGCGAATATTTGCCGCATATCGGGACGCAATACCATAATTCCGAATAATTGCCGTTTTGTTTATCAAATATAACGTATAAGCAAAATCGTCAGGCGGGTTTCCATTGCCCGGCTGCAATGCTAAAATGATCGTGTTATCCCAAGCACATGGATTTTATGTCGAATCAAATCGAATCAACAATACGAGGAGGAAAATCAAATGAAGAAGTGGTTGGCCGTGCTGCTTGCGGCAATGATGTGCCTGAGCCTTTGCGCATGCGCCGGTACGCCGGCGGCGGATGGCGGCGACGCACAGGCGAGCGCAGAAACCGATGCTAAGAGCACCGAGCTCGGCCTGGTCGGCTTTTGCAGCGTCAGCCTGAGCGAGAGCATCTATGTGCTTGAGCAGGCGGCGCTCGAAGAAATTTTCGCGGGCAAGGCCGAAGTGCAGACCGTGAGCTGCGACAACGACTCGGCCACGCAGATCAGCCAGATCAAAACCTTCACGCTCATGGGCGCGGATCTCATCATCATCAACCCGACCGATATCGACGCGCTTTCCGACGCGATTATGGAGGCCCATGAGGCGGGTTGCCGTGTCTATATCAACGGCGCGACAAGCGACAACCTGGGCGAAGAATACTATGACTGCTGCACGGTTTCGGACGAATACCTCTGCGGCGCGTATGTCGCCATGGTTGCCAAGAATTGGATCGAGAGCCACGCCGAGCAGCTTGCCGCAACCGGCGAATGGGAACTCGCGTTTTTATGTTCCAGTCTTTCCGAGGAGACCGTCAAGCGCGGCAACGGCGAAATGTCCATTCTCGAGGAGTACCTCAAGGATTGGGAAGGCAACTATGTGGACGTTTCCGGCAATGTGGTTGACGAGGCGAACAAGGTCGCAAATCCCGCCTATTGCCAGCTCGCGGCGGATCATTATAAGGGCGTTACGGTCGAGCAGGATCAGCAAAACGGCGGTCTCAACGTCGCCTCGATCCTGACGACGAATCCCAATACGCGCGTATTTATTGCGTATAACTCGCTCGCGTCCACGCAGGGCGGTCAGTATATCGTTGATAACTATCCGGATGAGCTCAACGAGTTTGCGTTCTTCTCCGCCGGCGTAATGGGCAACGAGGCCGACTACATGGTGGGCGCGGTCTCAGGCACGGACGGCGTGACGCCCGCCATCATGCGCGGCGCGTGCCAGTTCGGCGTTTCGGCGGCGGGCGGCGAGGTTGCCGATTCCGTGGCGCGCACAGCCTATGCGATCCTGTACGGCGAAGCGGGCGTGGATTACTTCAAGCGCAACCCGGACGGTATCGCCGCATGGTGGACGATAGACGAAAAAATGGGCGGCGGCTCGGCGTATGTTGCGCACTTCAATATTTTCTCGGGCGCGACGGTACAGGCGTTTGATCCCATCACGGCGCTCACGGACGAAAACACCGTTGTCTATTGGAACTCCAAGGACGGTTTTATCCCCGAAGAAAAGGAAGAAGCGGCGGCAGCTCCGCAAGGGAGCGGCGTTAAGACGACCGCAGGCGAATATACCTTTGCGGAGACGACGCCGTTTGGCGAGATTGGCTGGGTCATCACGCTGAATGAGGACGGCTCCTTCGTGATCGCGCAGCCGGAGAACGAGACAATGGGCAATCCGACGTGGAGGGGCAGCAAATGGATCGACCACGGGAACGAAACCTTCACGACGGTCGCCGCCGCTGGCGAGGGCGCGATGATCGCGGACTTCTGGGGCGCCGACGGGTCGATCACATGGATCAACAACGGCGACGGTACGCTCACGCCGACGGATCATGCGACCCTTGCGGCCGCTGTTGCCGCGGGCGAATATACCTTCATGGAGAGCACGCCGTTTGGCGAATTCAAATGGGTCATCACGCTGAATGCGGACGGCTCCTTCATAATCGCGCAACCGGAGAACGAGACAATGGGCAATCCGTCCTGGACGGGCAGCCAATGGGTCGATAACGGCGACGGCACGTTTACGACGGTTGCCGCCGAAGGCGAAGGAACCAAGATCGCCTCCTTCTGGCAGGCAGACGGTTCGATCACCTGGACGGACAACGGCGACGGCACCGTTACGCCGGTCGGCTATTCCGCCTGACGAACGGAAACACGGAGAGGACTGTCGCATCGGGCAGCCCTCTCCGATAAAGGAGTTTTCTATGCTGACAATGACGGGCATTACCAAAACCTATCCGGGTGTACGGGCGCTGGACAACGTGTCGCTTGCCGTAAACGACGGCGAGGTGCACGCGCTTCTCGGCGAAAACGGCGCGGGCAAATCCACGCTGATCAAGATTATCGCGGGCGCTATCTCGCCGGATGCAGGGAGCGTGTGCTTCGACGACAGGCGCTATTCCTGCATGACGCCGCAGACGGCGCAGTCGGAGGGCGTAGCGGTGATCTATCAGGAGCTGAATCTCTGCGGGCCGCTGTCCGTGGCGGAAAATATGTTTCTCGGCCGCCCGCAGGCAAAATTTTATTCGCAGCGTCTTGTGAACGGCATGGCGCAGAAAATTTTCGATGAATACGGGTTTTCCCTGCCGCCGCAAAAGCGGGTGGACGATCTTTCTCCCGCCGGGCAGCAGCTTGTGGAGATCTGTAAGGCGATTTCCAACAACGCGAAAATTCTCATCATGGACGAGCCAACCTCGTCGCTTGCCACGTATGAAGTGGATCTGCTCTTTGACGTAATTCGAAAGCTCAAGGCGCGCGGCGTGACCGTCATCTATATCTCGCACCGCCTTGATGAGGTGTTTGAGATCACCGACCGGGTCACGGTGCTGCGCGACGGTCAATACGTCGCAACGCTTAACACGGCTTCGACCGACCGGCAGCATCTGGTTTCCCTCATGGTCGGCCGCGACCTGACGGAAAGCTATCCGACCCGAAGCCATGCGATCGGCGACGTGGTGCTTGAGGCGGAGCATCTCACGGGAAACAGCGTCGAGGACGTCAGTTTCCGGCTGCACCGCGGCGAGATACTCGGCTTTGCCGGGCTGGTCGGCTGCGGGCGGACCGAAACGGCGCAGCTGGTCTGCGGCGCGAAAAAGATTGAAAAGGGGCGCATCCTTGTCGATGGAAAGCCGCAAAAGATCCACGATCCGTCCGACGCGATCGCTGCGGGCATCGGGCTGATCCCGGAGGATCGCAAGGAGCAGGGCTGCATCCGGTTCAATTCCGTGCTTTTTAATACGACCCTGATCTGTAAGGATAAGTACTGCAAAGCCGGCGTGATCTTAGGCAAAGCGCAGCAAGACCGCCAAATGTCGTCCATACGAGGGTTTCATGCGATGTCGCCCAGCGATTGAACGGAAACGCCATGAGCAGGAAAAAGACTACAGGCAGCGTAAGCCGGAGCTTTCCCGCCACTTTGAAGATAATGGAAAGAACGAGCATGACGAAAGAAAACGCAATGGACAATATGGCAAACAGCGGCATAACTGCACCCCCTTGAGTAAACTACTATTCTTATTTTATTACGGCAAGAAGAAAACAGGAAATGTGCGGATTGCTAT
>CAZBVC010000026.1:0-31152 GCA_964495255.1 uncultured Oscillospiraceae bacterium | reverse complement strand
CTCGTTGCGGAACGATTTGCCGATCTGCGCGACGCCGAAGGGCAGCTTGCGGCGCGTGGTGCGCAGCACGTTCTTGAAGTTCACAAAGATGCCCTGCGCGGTTTCGGGACGCAGATACAGCTGCGCGGCGGAGTCCTCCGTCACGCCCTGGAACGTTTTGAACATCAGGTTGAACTTGCGGATGCCCGTAAAGTCCGTTTTGCCGCACTCGGGGCAGGCAATGCCGTTTTCGCGAATGTACGCTTCCATGCGTTCGTTTGTCCAGCCGTCGGGATGCACGTCGGTAAGCCCCTGCGCCTCGGCGTAGTCCTCGATGAGCTTGTCCGCGCGAAAGCGTGCGCGGCAGGACTTACAATCCATGAGCGGGTCGGAAAATCCGCCGACGTGACCGCTTGCAACCCACGTTTCGGGGTTCATGAGAATCGCGGCGTCGAGCCCGACGTTGTAGGGCGATTCCTGCACGAATTTGCGCCACCATGCGCGCTTGATGTTGTTTTTCAGCTCCACGCCAAGCGGGCCGTAGTCCCAAGAGTTGGCGAGACCGCCGTATATTTCGCTGCCCGGGTATACGAACCCGCGTCCTTTGCAAAGGGAAACGACCTGATCCATCGTGATTTTGGCTGCCATGTTACCCATTCTCTCCTTATCAAACAATCACCCTGTATTATTGCAGGGTTTATGCCGAGTTGTCAAGCTCGAACGCCTCCGATACAGGCGGTCGGTCGGAATTCGCTTTTGCGAACAAAAAGCCGCCCTTGCGGCGGCGGATGCGTGTGCTTTGCGCTTGGGGAAACCGTCAGCCCACGACGATGGGCGTCGGGATTGCGGTGGGCTCGGGCGTGGTCAGCGCGTTGACGCCCGGCTTCTCGGTCGCGTGCGGCGAAACGGACTCCTGTATGAACTCCGCCGCCTTGACCAAAAGCCCCGCCGCGTCCTCCGAAATACCCGTATCGTTCGCGAAATAGCGGATCTCGCTCCATGCTTCGTTCCCCAAACGGCGCAGGGAACCGATCAGCCGGCCGAGCTTGCCGATGAGCAGACCTTTCGCGTCCAGATAGAACAAAACCGCCATGATGAGGATGATCAAAACCACGATGATCCCGATCAGCCGAAAAATAAACTTCAAAGCCGTTCCCTCCCGTTTGCGGCGCAGCAAAAAGCATACGCCTTTACCGTATTACTATTATACAGACAAAGGCGTTTGTGCGCTGTGAATTATGTGTTAATTCGGTTCTTCGTCAGCGGACTTCCTCCACGCGGACGACCTCGGTATTTGCGATCGCCTGCTCGACAAGCGGCGCAAAGTCAAACAGCGTTTCGCTGTTTTCGATGTCTTTGAGCGCGGGCTTCGTCACGGGATGCTGCGGCACGAACACCGTACAGCAATCCTCAAACGGCAATATGGAGGTCTCGTAGGAGCCGATCTTCTTGGCGCGCTCGACGATTTCCTCCTTGTCAAACCCGATGAGCGGGCGGAATACGGGCAGCGTGACCGCGGCGTTGGTCACCGTCAGGCTCTCGATGGTCTGGCTGGCGACCTGCCCGATGGATTCGCCGGTCACGAGCGCCTGCGCCCCGACGGAACACGCGATTCGTTCGGCGATGCGCATCATGTAGCGGCGCATGAGGATCGTCGTTTCGCTTTGCGGGCAATGCTCGTAGATGGCGAGCTGAATCTCCGTAAACGGAACGAGATGCAGGTCGATTTCGCCCGTATAACGCGTGAGGATGCGCACGAGGTCGACAACTTTGTCACGCGCCTTCTCGCTCGTATACGGATAGCTGTAAAAATGCACGGCGGAGAGACGAACGCCGCGCTTTGCGACCATATAGCCCGCCACGGGGCTGTCGATCCCGCCCGAGACGAGCAGCGCCGCGTGACCGTTGCAGCCGACGGGCATACCGCCCACGGCGAGCCGCTCCTCGGCAAAGAGGAAGGTCTGTTCCTGCCTGATTTCCACGCCGACAAACATCTGCGGCGCGTGCACATCGACCGTCAGCTCGTCGGGAAACGCGGTCAAAAGCGCGTGACCCAGCTCCGCGCAGATCTCCTGCGAGCAAAGCGGAAAGCGTTTATCCGCGCGCCGCGCGACGACCTTGAAGGTCAGCCTGCCGCGTATGCCGATCTGTTCGCCGACAAGCGCCTTTGCCGCCGCAACGATCTTTTCCCAATCCTTCTCCACCGCGATTGCGGGCGAAACGGAATGGACGCCGAACACCTCGGTCAGGCGCTCGGCGGCGTCGCTTACCGCGCCCTCTGGCACGCCGAACACGAACACGCGCCCCTGCTCACGCACCACTTTTACGGGCGCGGCGCCAACGGACGCGGTCAGCGGGGCGAGCTTTAATTCGATGCGGCGCATGAGCGCGCGCTCGAAGAACGGGCGGTTCAGCCCCTTTAAGTGAATCTCCGCATAGCGGACAAGCAAAACGTGTTCCATGTCTTTTGTTCCATCTTTCCTTTTGTTGCGTGGTTATCTGCGCTTGTAGCGGCGCAGGAAGGCGACTGCGGCAAGGGCTTTATCCGCCGCCTCGTCCATTTCGTCCAACGTGTTGAACGGGCAGAAGCTGAATCGGATGGCGCCCTCCTGCCGCGCGCCGACGACGTTGATGGCGGTCAGCACACGGTTTTTTCCCGCTTTTCGCGCGGAGCAGGCGGAACCCGTGGAAACGCAGACGCCCGCTTCGGAAAGCGCGTTGAGCAGCACCTCGCCGCGCACGCCGAGAAACGAAACGTTCAGGATATGTCCGGCTCCGTTCTCGATGGAGGGGCCGTTTAAGAGTATGTCCTGCGCCGCAGACAGGTTTTGCCAAAGCCGCTCCTTGCAGGCGCGCATTTGGGCGAGCCATTCGCTTTGATGCGCGCGGTAGAGAGACAGCGCGGCGTCCATGCCCAAAATCGCGGGAACGTTGGTCGTACCCGAGCGCAAGCCGCGCTCCTGCCCGCCGCCGATCTGTCCGCCCGAAAAACGGACGCCGTTTCTTACAAACAGCATACCAACGCCCTTGGGCGCGTGAAACTTATGCGCGCTGACGGAGTACAAATCGCACGGCACGCGCAGAAACGGGGTTTTGCAAAACGCCTGCACGCCGTCCACATGAAACAGCGCGTTGGGCGCAAGCCTGCGAATCAGCGCGTATGCGGCCGCAAGGTCGTTGATCGCGCCCGTTTCGTTGTTGACGTGCATGAGGGAAACGAGCGTTGCGCCGCCCGCTTGCAACGCGCGCTCCAATTCGGCGAGCGACGCCGTGCCGTCCTCGTTGCAGCCGATGAACACGGTTTCCGTATCCCCGCGCTTTTCGAGCGAACGAACGGTCTCAAATACGGATGGATGTTCGTTTTGGCAGGTAATGACGCGCTTTTTGCCGCGGACGGCGTCCAAAATGCCGAAGATCGCCATGTTGTTGCTTTCCGTGCCGCCGGACGTAAAAAGAATTTCGTTTTGCGCGCGCCCCATCGCCTCCGCCGCCCGCTGCCGCGCCGCCTCAACGCTGCGTTCGGTCGAAACCGCGGGAGCATACGCGCCCGACGGGTTAAAATATTGTTCGGTCATCGCCTTCATGGCGGCTTCCGCCGCTTCGGGCAAAACGCGCGTTGTCGCGCTGTTATCCAAATAGATCATTTCGATCTCTCCAAATCCGCTTTATCTATTTCATACTATGCGCATCTTGTCAGATTCGCGCAAACAGTATAGCATAGATTTGCGGGCGGAAACAAACGCAATGCAACCTTTTCTCGCTTTCATCGGTATTATCGGTGAACGAGCGCATGAAAACCGCCGTTCGAACCAAAATAAACGCATGGATCGAACCGATCGTTCGACAAGAAGGAGAAAATGATGGGAATTCAATCAAAACAAAAAAGCCGTCGGATCCGTATCGTTGCGCTGACGCTCGCTGTCATTGCGCTTTTACTCTGCATGAGCG
Source organism: uncultured Oscillospiraceae bacterium (assembly GCA_964495255.1). Lineage (GTDB taxonomy): Bacteria > Bacillota > Clostridia > Christensenellales > CAG-138 > UBA7703. The sequence continues at coordinate 27,225 of CAZBVC010000026.1, read as the reverse complement.
GCTGCAAAAAGAAGACCGCCTCCGATCCGTTTCAAGACATGACGCTGACGCAGATACTGGACAAGCTCTATGAGACGGCGGATCTCGAGCTGCCCGCGCTTACAACGACCGTAATCACCGCGGAAAATCAGGCGTATTATCTTGGCGACGGCGCGATTTCCTATAAAGATGCGATTGCGTCCGAGCCGCTCATCAACGCCATCGCATACTCTGTGTGTCTCGTGCGCCTGAACAGCGCGGGCGACAGCGAAAGCGTGCAGAAATCCATCCGCGAAAACGTGAACCCGAACAAGTGGATCTGCGTGGGCGTGGAGGAGCAGAACGTGATCGTAAGCGGCGCGGGCGACGTGGTCATACTCATCATGTCGGATCAGGCGAGCGCGTTGAAGGCGGCGTTTGACAAGATCATAACCGCGTCGTAAAGCGCGGCGGGGGGGAAGTATGCTCTTTTCGTCCCTGACGTTTCTATACCTGTTTTTGCCGCTGGCGCTGGGAGCTTGGTATCTTGCGCCCCAAAAAGCGAAGAACGCCGTGCTGCTCGTGTTCTCGCTGCTGTTTTATGCGTACGGCGAGCCGAAATATGTGTTGTTGCTGCTGATTTCGTCCGTTTCGGACTGGCTGCACGCGCTGTATATCGAGTCGCATCGGGGAACGGCGGGGGCAAAGAGAGCGCTTGTTTCGTCCATCCTTATCAACGTGCTGATGCTGGGCGTGTTCAAGTATGCGGATTTCTTGATCGGTTCGCTCAACGTGCTGTTCGGTTGGAGCATACCGAAAACCAACCTGCCGCTGCCGATCGGGATCAGCTTTTTCACGTTCCAGACCATGAGCTATACGATCGACGTCTATCGGGACAAGGCGAAGGCTGAGAAGAGCCTTTTGACGTTTGCGACCTACGTTTGCCTGTTTCCGCAGCTCGTTGCGGGGCCCATCGTGCGCTATGCGGACGTTGCGGCGCGTCTAAACGATCCGCGCGGCGATATCGAGCGGTTTTCGCGCGGGGTAAAGCGCTTTTGCGTGGGGCTTGGGAAAAAGGTGCTTCTTGCAAACCTCCTGGATGAGCTGCACGGGTTTCTTTCCGACGCGTCGACGAGCCGCTTGGGGGCGATCCTGCTGGCGGTTTCCTATACGCTGCAAATCTATTTCGATTTTTCTGGCTATTCGGATATGGCGATCGGGCTTGGCGCGTTTTTCGGATTCGACTTCCCCAAAAACTTTGATTATCCGTTTATTTCGCGCAGCGTGACGGAGTTTTGGCGCAGATGGCATATGACGCTTTCCGGCTGGTTTCGGGACTATGTTTACATCCCGCTCGGCGGCAACCGCGTGGGGAAAGCGCGTTGGCTGTTCAATATTTTGATCGTTTGGGCGGCGACGGGGCTTTGGCACGGGGCGGCATGGAACTTTGTGCTGTGGGGCGTGTACTTTGCCGTTCTGCTCATGCTGGAAAAGCTCTTTTTGCTGGGCGCGCTGAAAAAAGCGCCCGCGGCGGTGGGGCATATCTATACGCTGATCGCCGTTATTCTGAGCTTTGTGCTGTTTTCAAACGATTCGCTCGCGGCGGTGGGGAAGCAGCTTGCCGCGCTGTTCGGCAAAACGCCGTTTCTCAACGCGCAGACGCTGTATTACGGCAAAAGCTATGCGCTCGTGCTCCTTGCCGCGGCTATCGGGTCTACGCCGCTTATCAAGCGCTGCTTCCTCGCGCTGAGAAAGCGCCTTCCCCGCGTTGCTTTCGTTTGCGAGGCGGTTTGCGCGCTTGCGCTGCTCGGGCTTTCCACGGCGATGCTTGTGGACGCGTCGTTCAACCCGTTCCTGTATTTTCGGTTTTAGGGGAAGGAAGGTGAAACGGATATGAGGCATATGAGCAAGCATACAGGCTTGCGTTTCGGCAAAGAAGCGCTGCTTTGCGCGTTGTTTTCGCTGATTTTGGCGAGCTTCTTCCTTTTGACGCTGCTTTTGCCCGACAACGCCGCTTCCCGCGCGGAGCGGCGCACGCTGCGTCAAGCGCCCGCGTTTACCCTGCAAAAAGCGGTTTCGGGCGAATGGGCGACGGCGTTCGACGCATATCTGCCCGATCAGTTCCCGCTGCGCGAAGGCTTGCGCCGCCTTGCCCTCGCGTTTCGTCTGAACGCGCTGCGCCTGTCGGACGATCGCGGCGTGTACGAGGCGCAGGGCAAGCTCGTATACCGCGACGCGCCCCTGAACGAGAAGGCGGCGTCCGCGCTGACAAGCCGCGTAAACGCGTTGACGGAGACTTATTTTTCGTCCGCCCGCACCGTCTGCTTCGCGCTGATTCCCGACAAGTCCGCATACCTGCTGCGGGACGAGACCTCGTTTTCCTATGATTACGACGCGCTGATGCAACGGATCGAGGACGGCTTGACGATCCGTTCCATCCCGCTCAAGGACGCGCTTTGCTTTACGGATTACTATGATACGGATCCGCATTGGCGGCAGGAAAAACTGCAAGGCGTTGTGGACGCGCTTGCGGAAAAGCTGGATTTTGCCGCGCCGACGCTTTCGGACATGACGCCGCATACGCTTTCGCCGTTCTACGGCTCCTACGCCTCGCGTTCGCCGCAGGCGCGCACGGACTCGCTTGTTTACCTGACGGACGCGGCGCAAAACGGCGTATCCGTCGAAAACCTGCAAAAGCCGGACGTGACGAGCGTATACGATTTGGAAGCGTTTTCCGGCATGGATGGATACGACGTGTTTCTCTCGGGCGCGACGCCGCTTCTTGCGCTGCGTCAGGCGTCTCCCGATGCGGACGCGGAAGGCCGCACGCTGATACTCGTTCGCGATTCGTTCGGGTCGAGCCTTGCCCCGCTTCTTTGCGGCGCGTATGAAACGATTGTTTTGGTAGACCTAAGGTATCTGTCCGAGCGCGCGTTGGCGGAATATTTGCCGGAAATCACGGCGGAAACGGACGTTTTGTATCTCTTTGGCGCGCAGACGGTCAACGCGGGCGCGCTTTCCGTGATCCGTTGAAATGCGCGCGCGTGTCGCGGGGGCGCCTCAGCCGATGAAGCGGCGGGCGCCTTTTTTGAAACCCGAAAGCGTGTTGGCGAGCGCGGCGATAAAGACGATGCCGAGCGCGATGGCAAGCGCGGAGGAGACCGTCTGCGCGCCGTAGCGCAGCGCCGCGGCTTGCTCGCCGCAAACGAGATAGTCCATCGTCCAATAGAGCTTTCCGCCGGGAATCAGCGCGATTTCCGCAAGAATGGTAAACAGCGCGGCGGGCGTTTTGCAGATGCGCGCGAGCACCTCGGCGTAGACTGCGCCGAACGCGGCGGCGATCGCGACGCAGAGGAACGCGTTTGCGATATACGCTTCGCATATAAGGTATACGACCCAGGTCAGACCGCCGCCGAGCGTGCAGAGCAGCAGCCGCTTATAAGGCAGCCGGAACGTCATGCCGAAGCCCAGCGAGCCGAGCGCCGCCGTCAAAACCTGAATGTACGGCAGCCGCGCCACGGTATAAGCCCCCTCGCTCGGGAGAACGCCGCGCGAAATCAGAATCGCCACGGCAAAGCCCGCCGCAACGCAGCAGGCGATCAATACGGACTCCACGAGCCGAAGAATGCCCGAAATCGTATCGCCGATCAGCAGGTCGCGCATGGAGTTCGTGATGGATATGCCGGGTATCAGCAGCATGATGCCGCCCATCATGATATAGCCCGCGTGCGTGCCAAGCCCGCTCAACACGATCGGCAGCGTGGATAAGGCGACGAGGAACGAAATCAGGAACGAATGAAACAGACGTTGCAGATCCGCCTTTTTGAAAAGCAGATCCAGCGCCCACGCAAGGAAGCAGACGATCGTAGCGCCCAGCGCGTCGGAAAGCGTTCCGCCGAAGAAAACGGCAAACGCGCCGCCCGCAAGCATATAGCCGAGGCAGCGGAAAAATTCGGAAAGGCGCGCCCCCTTACGCCGCGTGCAGCTTTGCGCCCAGCGCGCGCGCTCAATCTCGATCGGCGGATGCTGCGCGCAGATCTCGCGGGAAAGCGCGTTCAGCCGTTCGAGACGGTCGAGATCCGTGGTGTACGCCTTGATGTTGACGCGGCGAATCTGCGTTTCCACCGTGCCGTCGGCAAACGTCGCCGAAAGCGAGATGCAGGAGATGATCGTGAACGCGTCTACGCGGATGGCGCCGTAGCTGCGCAAAATACGCGCGGCGGTATCCTCCACGCGGCTCACCTCGCCGCCGCAGACGAGCATGGATTCGCTCACGTCCAGCGCGAACCGAACCAGCTCTTGAACGTTTTCCGTTTGCCTTGCCGTTTGTTCCATATGCTCCATATGCTCCGTCCGTTTCGTCCGTTTTGCGCGGGGGATCGCGCGTTTCTCGCCCGCACGATGCGTATCATAACAGGGTTTTTTCCGCATGGCAAGCCGCAGGCGTAATGATACCGTTACAGGCTCCAATCGCTTCCATCGGCGAAGACTTTTTCCCGCATGGCAAGCCGCAAGCGTAATGATGCCGTTACAGGCTCCAATCAATTCCTTCGACAAAACGGAAAAAGTGCTTGCGGAACAGGCGGATATCCTCGGCGTCGATGCTGTTGCTGCGCGTGAGCATATAGCAGATGCGCTCGGGGATATGCTCCGCGCATTCGTGAATGGAAACGTCGGGGTTGTTGCGGTAGGTGCGCGCAACGGAGACGGGGCACAGCGCCCAGCAGAGCGGGTTGCCGAGAAAGCGGACGAGCAGGGACGCGGTATCCACCTCCGCGTAGGGATGCGTCGTGGGCTTCCACCAATAGTCGTGCCAGCGGACGATCTCCTCGCTCCAACCGAGATACAGCTCAAACGTTTCGTTCAGCTGCGACGGGTGGATCGGGCCCTCGGGCCAGACGCCGTTTGCGGAGACGAGCACAACCATCTTTTCACGCAAAACGGCCTCGGTGACGATCGTGTTGTAGCGCGACTGATGGAACACGAACCCGACGTCCGCCTCGTGGTTATCCACCATGCTGTAAATCTCGGGGCTTTGCTGCGTGCGAATGCGCAGGTTGACGTGCGGGTCGGCGTTGATGAGCTGCTGATAGAGCGGACGGAACAGGTGAATGTTCAGGCTGTCGGGGCAGGCGACGGTGAGGGAGAGACTTTTGTCGCTGCTGTGGAAAAACTCGATCTCGCGGTTGAGCTGAATGTATCTTTGCGCAATGGGAACGAACGCCTTGCCGCGCGAGGTGAGCTCGATGCTGCGGATGCCCTTGCGACGCTCGATCAGCTTGGCGCCGACCTCCTCCTCAAGCTGCTGCAAGCGGGAGCTGACCGTGGACTGCGAAACGTAGAGCTGATTCGCCGCCTGTGTGATGCTGCGGTTATAGATGACGGAAAGAAACGTTTCGATCAGCAGGAGATTCATCGCATTCGCCTTTCGCGTTTGATGGAATTTGATCAGCTTTACTGTAACGCGGGCAGAGCGGCGTTGTCAACGATCCACAGAAAATTTATCGGAATTGTCGATAAATAATGGGTAGATTTTTCATAACTTTCGATATCTTAAAATGCTATAATCAAGAGAGAGAACAAAGCAAAGCGAAAAGGGGTATCGGTTTTATGAACGCCAGGGAATGCGAAGCGCTGCAAAAGCGGGGCGAGGAGCTGCAATCAACGATCGTTGCGTATCGGCGCGCGCTGCACGCGTATCCCGAATTAAAGATGGACACGCCGCAGACCGAGACGCAAATTGTGCGTTTTCTCGAGGAGATGGGCGTGGACGAGATCCGAAAGGGCGTGGGCGGTCACGGCGTGTGCGCCATGATTCGCGGAGAGCTGCCCGGCAAGTGCCTCGGCATCCGCGCGGACTGCGACGGGCTGCCGATTCGCGAGGAGACGGGGCTCCCGTTTGCGTCGATGAACGGCAATATGCACGCTTGCGGGCATGATTCGCATACGGCCATGGCGCTCGGCGCGGCGCGGCTGCTGCTCGAAAGGAAGGATCGCCTCAAGGGCAGCGTCAAGCTCATTTTCCAGCCCTACGAGGAGGGGGATCGCGGCGCGTCGCTGATGATGGCGGACGGCGTGCTGGAAAACCCCAAGGTGGACGGCATTATCGCCCTGCATAACCATGGAACGGCGGGCGACGGCAGAACGGCGGGCGACGTGCTCGCTACGCCCGAGCCCGTGTCGGCGAATATTTTCGCGTATCAAGCGACGTTTCACGGAACGGGCGCGCATGTGTGCCTTTCGCATCAGAGCGTCAACCCCGTCTACATGGCGTGCGAAGCGGTCATGCGCATCAAGGATATCCTTCCCGAGACAAGCGAAGCGATCAACGCGGTCACGGTGATACAAGGCGGCGTGCGCAACAATATCATTCCCGAAACCTGCGTGATCGAGGGCTCGATCCGTTCCTTTGACGATAACGAGCAGCGCATGATTCGAGCGGAGGCGATGCGAATCATCGACGAGGTCGCGGCAAAGTACGGCGGAACGGTCGAAACGCAGGTCAATATCGACCTGATGAGCACGCGCATCGACCGCGGCATGTACGACGCGTTTGTTCATACGGTTCACACGGTCTACCCCGAGGACGAGATCTATACGCCGAATCCGCGGCAGTTCATCGGCGAGGATTTCGCGCGCTTTGCGGATCGCATTCCCGCGCTGTACTTCTTCCTTTGCGCCAAACCCGACGGCGTCTGCTATCCGCATCATAATCCGAAGTTCGATTTGAACGAGCGCGTGCTGCATAAGGGCAGCGTGCTGTTCGCGGCGTACGCGCTGCTTTGGCAGGAGGCGCGGGCGTGAAGCGGGAATTGTCGGTTCGGTTTGTCGGCGTCGGAGCGCATGCGGCGGGCGCGCCCGAGCAGGGGCGCAGCGCGCTGGACGCCATGCTGTTGTGCTTTCAGGGGCTGTCCTTCCTGCGCGAGCATATGCCCGTTGGCGCGCAGCTCGCCTATCGCGCCGTCGGCAACACGGGCCCCTGCAACATCGTGCATCAAAGCGCAAGCTGCGTGATAACGCTCGATGCGCGGGCGGAGGACATGGATGCGCTTACGGCGCGCGTGATGAAAATATTGGACGGCGCGTGCCTGATGACGGAGACGACGACGGAAATCGCGCGGTAAACGCGCATATACGCCGAATCAAATGAAAGCAAAACAAAGCCGCTCCTGCTTGGGCGGCTTTGTTACGTTGGCTCAGCGTTCGGTTTGCTGCCGAAATTCGGCTTGTATTTGCGCAATGCGCGCTTGATCGCGCAACAGGTCGAAATAGGTTCCCGCGAGGCTCTTCGCCGCGTACAGAACGCCTGCGTGCGCGAGCGGATCCTTGCCGCGCGCGCAATATTCAACCGTATGGGAAAGCGTATTTTCGGGCACGGCGCAGGCATAGAGACAGCAGGCGGGGATCTTCCAGGACACGTTTGAAAAGTCGGACGAGCCCGTGCGCAGCATATGGTCGTTTACAAGCGGCTGCCCGACCAGATGCGCGTTTTCCCGCGCGAGCATCGTAAACGACGGTTCGCAGACGAGGTTTGCATAGCGCCGAACCTCGCCGATTTGCTCGAAAACCGTTCCCGCCATGCACGCGGCGCCGCGCAGAATCTGCTCCGTGCGGGCAAAGAGCGATTCGTTCAGGAAGCGGTCGTTTGAGCGCAGCGTGAGCATGCCCGAAACGGACGAAACGCCGTCGCCCGCGTCAAGAATCGTATCGTGCAGCCTGCCATGCGCGGGCAGATATGCGCGAAGCTGCTCCACGCCGCAAAACGCGAGCTGCATCGCGTCGAACGCGCTTGTCGGCAGCTTTGACGGCTCGCTCGGAACGGAATAGCGGAAGCTGCGGCTGATCGAGCCGAGATACTGCTCGCATACGCCGCCCTCGAACGCGGAATGGAACATCATGACGAGGTCAAGCTCCGCAAAGCAGCCCGCATCCAGCATACGGAGCTTGCCGCCGTACGTTTCCTCGGCGGGCGTGCCGTAAACGACCAGCGTATAGGGAACGTCGGTCACGGTTTCTTTCAACGCGGCTGCGGCGGCGATGGCGGCGGGGCCTTGCAGATGATGCCCGCAGGCGTGACCGAGATCCTTCAGCGCGTCATATTCGCAGATCAGACCGAGTACGGGCCCGCCGATACCGTTATGATACGTCGCGCGAAACGCGGTTTCGACGCCGCCTACGCCCCTTTCCACGGCGAACCCGCGTTCTTCCAAGGCGGACGTAAGCAGCGCGGAGGCGAAACGCTCCTCGAAGCCGAGCTCGGGGCGGTCGTAGATCTGATCCGCCCAAGCTGCGGTCGTCTCCGCCATATCGTCGATGCGGGCAAATAAGGTTTGCTTTTTTGCGTTCACACGGCGCTCCTTTACAGATAGACCGGCCGCGGCGAAGCGACGGCGTCGAGCGGGTAGACGGGGCGAACAACGCGCTTGAAGTCGAAAAGCAGCAGGTCGCAGTTCATGCAGCCGGGCGGGTCGCAGGGGAAAAACGCTTCGAAATTCGGCAGCGCCGTATAGAACGCCTTGAAGGCGAGCCCGCTCTTGATGCACAGCAGGTCGTAGTTGTTGACGTCCGAACCCGTGATAGAGAGCATACGGTCGTCGTGCGTTTGGCGCGGCACGGAGTTGACGATGATTTCGACGTTGCCGACCAGCAGCCGCGCCGTTTTGCCGACGCAGTAGGGCTGGCCCAGATACATCGGCGTGGTATAGCGGAAATGCCCGTCCGAAAGCCCCAGTATTTTTGCATCCTTCAAAACGATGGGATCCCCATGGCAATGATCCTCCTTGCCGCCGAGCAGACCGGTAAACACGCCGCCCACGCCGAGCGCATGGCACTTTGCCGCCGTATCGGGGTCGTATATGCTCACGAACGCGGAGCGCGGAACGTTGCGTTTGAGCAGCTCGTTCAGCAGGAACGTGCCGTCGTTTGGCCCGCCGCCGCCGCCGTGATCCGAGCCTTCTACCACGATGGTAAGCCTGCCGCTTTGCATACGCGCCGCCGCCGCGCCCATCGCGTCCCGCACGGATACGGGGGCGGGGGTCATGCGTTCCCTGCGCGCCCAGGCAAACGCCGCGATCTCGTCGCAAAGCGCCTTCTCCTCCCGATCGGAAACGACGAGAACCGCCATGCCCGCCTCGGGAATATCCGCGTAGCAGAAGCCATGCAGGAAGCTGATGTCAAATACGCCCGTTTCCGCCTTTCGCTTCAACATAAAATCGCGTACCTCCTGCGCGGGGCTTTCGCGATCGGTACACATATTGGTAAACGGCGCGAGAAGCGGCAGGCGGCAAGCGGTTATGACGGGCTTTTTGCCTGTTTTGAGGATGTTCAGAAGGCAGGTCATCGCGAGACTGCCCGCTTCCCATGTGTCGATATGCGGATAGGTTTTGAGCGAGAATAAGCCGTCCGCAAGCGCGATCATGTCGGAGGAAAGGTTCGTATGCAGGTCGAGCGACGCGGTGATGGGCATATCCCTGCCGACGAGCGCGCGAATCCGTCTCAGCGTGTACGCTTCGATGTCGTCGATCCCTTCCGCAACGCCTGCGCCGTGCAGCGCGAGACAAATGCCGTCGATCCTTCCGATCTCGGGCGTGAGGTCTTCGAGAATTTCGTTTACATAATGGTCAAGGCATTCGCGCGAGATGGTGGGGCCCGCCGTACCGATGGACACGCTCAAAACGGTTTCGGCGTTCGCCGCCTCCGCGGTATCAAGCATGCCGCCGATATAATGGCGCGTGTGGGCGTATTTTTCCCGAACCGCCTCGCCGCGGCAGTACGCGCCCGTTGCAAAGCGCGCTTCGTCCGTTACGCCCGGGGCAAAGGTGTTGGTTTCGTGAAAGATTTGCGCGATAAAGATTCGCATGGCGATGCTCCTTTATGCTGATTTCATTCTGCTTTCGTTCTGCTTCGGATAAGAAACCGTGCAGCCTGCAACGGTTTCCCGCCCAAGCTGCACGGATGAGGAGAATTCTCGGCGTTATGTCGGGTCGCAGAGCCGGCAGGCGACAAAGTGTCCCGGGGAGACTTCGCGCAGCGCGGGGCAGGAGAGCTTGCAGCCTTCCGACGCATAATCGCAGCGCTTTGCAAAGCGGCATTCGTTGCCGGGCTCGATGGGCGAGGTGACTTCGCCGCGGATGATGATGCGCTTTTGCTTGGCGCCCGCCTCGGGAATCGGGATTGCGGAAAGCAGCGCCTTGGTATAGGGATGCATCGGGTTTTGGAACAGCTCGCGCGAGGGCGCCTTTTCCACGATCTGACCGAGGTACATGACGGCGATGTCGTCGGAAATATGCTTGACGACCGCGAGATCGTGCGTGATGAAGATGTAGGTCAGCCCCATTTCGCGCTGCAACGAACGCAGAAGGTTCAGGATCTGCGCCTGAATGGAAACGTCAAGCGCGGATACGGGCTCGTCGCAAACGATGAACTTGGGCTCCATGGCGAGCGCCTTTGCGATGCCGATGCGCTGCCTGCGCCCGCCGTCCAGCTCATGCGGATAGCTGTTGAGCAGCCGCTCGGCAAGCCCGACGGTTCCCATCAGCTCCAACACGCGCGCCTCGATCTCTTTTTTTGTACGATATTTCGCCTTGGTGCGCACCGCCTCCGCAATGGTTTGCTGCACCGTTTGGCTGGGGTCGAGCGATGAGAAGGGATCCTGAAAGATGATCTGCATATCCGAGCGCGCCTTCCTCAGCTCGCTCTTTTTCAGCTTCATGAAGTCCCGTCCTTCAAACAGGATCTCGCCTGCGGTCGGTTCGATCAGGCGCAATACCGCCCTGCCCGTCGTGGACTTGCCGCAGCCCGATTCGCCGACGATGCCGAGCGTTTTGCCGCGTTCGATGGAGAAGGTAACGTCGTCCACCGCGTGCAGGGCGCCCTTCGGCGTGGGGAAGTATTTTTTGAGGTGCTTGACCTCCAACAGCACGTCTGCCATGGTCAGTTATGCCCCCTTTCGATGTGGAAATCCGGGTCGTCATACGCCGAGCACATAACGAAATGCGTGTCGCTGAACGCGCGAACCTTTTGCGGCGTATGGATACATGCCGGGCGCGCGTAGGGGCATCTGGGCGCGAACGCGCAGCCGTCGGGCAAGCAGGTGGGGTCGGGCATGAGGCCCGGTATGGGTCTGAGCTCCGAAACCTCCTCGTTGATGTTCGGGAGGGAGTTGAACAGCCCCTCCGTATACGGATGCTTCGTTTGGTTGAACACCTCGTCGAGCGTGCCGCGCTCGATGACGCTGCCTGCGTACATGACGGCGACGTCGTCGCAGATCTCCGCGACGATGCCGAGATCATGCGTGATCATGATGAGCGAGGTGCCGTATTTTTCGCGCAGGTGGATCATGAGGTCGAGCACCTGCGCCTGAATCGTGACGTCAAGCGCGGTGGTGGGCTCGTCCGCAATGAGCAGGGCCGGGTTGCAGGAAAGCGCGATGGCGATGACCACGCGCTGCTTCATGCCGCCCGAAAACTGATGCGGGTATTCATGGGCGCGGTCGCGCGGGATGCCGACGGTTTCGAGCATTTCCTCAGCGCGCTCATACGCCTGCGCCTTAGAGCATTTTTCATGCAGATGAATCGCTTCGGCGATTTGTTCCCCGACGGTGAACACGGGGTTCAGGCTCGTCATGGGATCCTGAAAGATCATGGAGACGTAATTGCCTCGAATCTGTTCCAGCTCCTGCGGCTTTGCCGCGAGCATATCGTGCCCGCAGATCTTCACGCTGCCGCTGCGTATAACGGCGGGCGGCGTCGGCAGCATCTTCATGATCGCCTTTGCCGTGCTGGTCTTTCCCGCGCCCGTTTCGCCGACAAGACCGATGGTGCGCCCTTTGGAAAGCCGCAGGCTGACGTGGTTGACCGCCTGCACGGTTTCATCCTCCGTGACGTACGCTACGGTGAGGTCGTCTATTTCGAGGATCGGGGCGTCGTCGGAAAGGTTGAGGACGACTGTTTCCTTGCTTTTACGTTTCATGGCGGATGCTCCTTACTTTTTGAGCTTCGGGTCGAGCGCGTCGCGCAGCGCATCGCCGACAAGGTTGAAGGCGAGAACCGTGATCATGATCGCAAGACCGGGGAATACCGTGAGGTAGCCGTAGCCGCGGATATAGTTGCGCCCCGCGGAGAGCAGCGCGCCCCATTCGGGCGACGGTTCCGCGATGCCGAGCCCGAGGAAGCTCAGGCTGGACGCGAGTATGATGGCGTTGGCGATGCGCAGCGTGACCTGCACGATGATGGGGGAGAGGCAGTTCGGCAGGATATGCCGCATGATGATATAGCCCTCGCGCTTGCCGATGGCGCGGGCGGATTCGACATAATCCTGATTGCGCACGGTCAGAACCGACGCGCGCGTGATGCGCACGAACTGCGGAACGGAGGATATGCCAACGGCGAGCATAAGGTTAAACATGCTGCTGCCCAGCGCCGAAACGATAACGATCGCCATGAGTACGGCGGGAATCGAGGAGAAGATGTCCGTGGCGCGCATGATGAGGTCGTCCGTCGTACCGCCGTAATAGCCCGCGATCGCGCCGAGCGGCACGCTGATGATGACCGCGATCAGAACGGAGACCACGCCGACCGACAGCGAGAAGCGGGAGCCGTACACGATGCGCGCGAAGAGATCGCGCCCGAGGTGATCCGTGCCGAACCAGTGCTCGGCGTTTGGGCGGATCAGCATCTCGGAATAGTTTTGCGTAATGACGTCGTCCTCATAGCTGAATATCAGATCGACGCAGCAGGCGGTGACGGTCAAAATCAGGATGATAATCAGCCCGATCACGGCGCCCTTGTTTTTGAGAACGCGGCGAAAGATCTCCGCAGAGCGGCTCTTGCCTTTCTTGTGCTTGGCGGCTTTTACCGAAGTTGCGGCTTCCATCAGCGTTTCCCTCCTTTTGCATACATTGCCTTGATGCGCGGGTCAACCAGCGCATAGAGCAGATCGACGATCAGCATGAGCAGCGTAATCATCAGCGTGGTCAGAATGATGCAGCTCGTCACGGTGATGGTGTCGCGCTGGTTCAGCGCGTCGATCGTGAGACGACCGATGCCGGGCCAAGTAAACACGGTTTCCGTCACGACCGCGCCCGCGAGGCAAGCGCCCATCTGCATGCCGAAAACGGTGATAATCGGAATCAGCGCGTTGCGCAGGGCGTGCTTTGTAATCACCTTTCGCTCCGAAACGCCCTTGCCGCGCGCGGTGTCCAGATAGTCCTTGCTCAACACATCCAGCATGCTGGAACGCGTCGTGCGCGTCATCATGGCAAGCAGGCTGGAAGCGATGGTCACGGCGGGCAGGATGAGGCTTTTGATCCCCTCCGTATCCGTGCCGGACGGCAGCCATTTGAGTTTGAGCGAGAACAAAAGAATCAGCATGAGTCCGAGCCAAAAACGGGGCATGGACACGCCGAACAGCGCAAACGCGGTGCAGGCGTTATCCTGCACGCTGCCTGCGTGCAGCGCGGCGTATATGCCCAGCGGAATGGAGATCAGAAGCGAGATCGCCACGCCCGCAGCCGCCAGCTTCAGCGTGGCGGGCAAGCGGCTGAGATACAATTCCAACACGGGCGTTTTGTAGATGTAGGATTGTCCGAGATTGCCGCGGAGCAGATCCTTCATATAGAGCAGATATCTGTAAAAGACAGACCTGTCATAGCCGAGCTTATGCGTGAGCTCCAATTTCTCCTCCGGTGAGTAATCGCTTCCCAAAATGTCTATGACGTTGCCGGGTGCGAGATCCATCATGAAGTACACCAGAAACGAAACGCAGAGCACGATGGGGATCAGAGCCAGAAGGCGCTTGATAATGTATCGATACATCTGTAATCCTCCAAATCAGGGGATATTCCGCGCGCGGGCGTGTGTCTCGGGCGCCCGCCCCCGAAACGCGTTCGGAGGCGGAAACCCAAGCTTGCGTTTTGTCAGTCGAGCGGGATCTGAACCATGGAGAAGTCATAGTTCTTGTTGACCCGCAGACCCGGATTTTCAAGGCCCTTGACGTATGCGATGTTCGCCGTTGCATAGGTCAGGCCGTAGTAGATGCAGTTGTCGTGCATGTAAGCTTGCAGCTCTTTGAGCAGCTCGATGCGCTTGGTCTCGTCAAACTCCGCGTTGGAAGCCGTCTGCAAGGTGTACATCGGGCTTTGCTCGTCGTGGAGGTTGGCGCGGTTGCCGGAGGTGCCGTAGGCGATCAGGCGGAACATATCGCTGCCGGACGGATTGGTCGCCATGGAGTAGATGACCGCTTCATGATCCGAGTCCCACTTGGTGGAGCTGCCGATGCCTGCGGAGTCCATCATCTCGATGTTCATGGTGATACCGACCGCGCGGAGGTTCTCCTGCAACACGGACGCTTGCGTCGCATATGCGGAGGAATTGATGAGCGTGAATTCCTTATGCTCGGCCTTGTCGGCGTATTCCTTCGCCTTTTCTACGTTGTAGGAATAGTCCATGTCAAAGTCCGTGGTGTAGCCGAGGCTGTTCCAGCCCCACATCGTGTAGGCGGGGTCGCCGCCGCCCGCCGCCGTAATCATCGCGTCGCGATTGATGGCGTAGGCGACCGCTTTGCGGAGGTTCTCGTCCTTGCCGACTTCGGATTCCATGTTGAAGCAGAAGTAGATGAGGTTGCTGGATACGAAGTTCTCGACGACGATGTCCTTGTTCTCCAAGGCGTATGCAAGGTCGTTGCTGCTGATGGAGGTCATCAGGTCGATTTCGCCGTTCTCGAGGGCGATGAGGCGCGCGGTGGCTTCGCCGTAATAGCGCAGCGTCAGCTTCTTCGTGCCGCAGAGCTCGCCCCAGTAATCGTCAAAGCGTTCCATCTCGACGCTGTCGCCGGAAACGAAGTTGACAACCTTCCAGGGACCCGTGCCGACCCACGCTTCGTCGGGGTTTTCGGCGATGGCTTCCGCGGAGCAGATGGCGGAGGACAGGTGGGAGAGGACGAACACCCAGTCTACGTTGGGCGCCTTGACAACGGTCTCGATGGTGTAATCATCGATGATGTTGCTGTGATCGTAGGTGTTGCTGACCAAACCGGCGGTCGTGCGGCCGAGAGAGGCCTCGACGTCGGCCGAGGTGAAATCGCTGCCGTCATGGAACTTTACGCCCTCGCGGAGTTTGAGAACGAGCGTTACGTCGTCCTTCCATTCCCAGCTCAGCGCCAGACCCGGTTCGTATTCGCCCGTGTCGTTGTTGTAGTTGATCAGCGTGTCGTGCGTGCAGTTGTAGAGCACGTTCTGGATGACGTTATTCTTTTGCGTGGGATCCAGCGTCGTGATCTGCGCATCGACGCCGATCGTGATCGCCTCTTTGTAGGTTTTCGCAACGTCGGTCGCGACGACGTCTTCCGTGGCCTGGAATTCGCCCGCCTGCGCTTCGGGCGCTGCGTCTTCCTGCGGCGCTGCGGCAGGCGTTTCGGTCTTCCCTGCGCAGGCGACAAGGCTGAACATCATGGCGACGATCAGCAGCATGGACAACAGTTTCTTCATGGTTTTCCTCCTTTTTATTTGTGTTTTCGCGTGATTAAGCGCCCTGCGCGCTTAAAGCATAAACCCGCGCGGCATATTCCCGCAACGGAATCTTTTTACATACCGATTTTGTCCATCAGACCGAGCAGCTCGGCTGTGGACTTGCCCGCGGCAAACTGCGGGCGAAGCTCGTCCTCATGCGCCTTCTTTGCCTGCGCCTTTTGAAGCACCGCTTCCGCCTCGTCGGGCTTGATGACGACCACGCCGTCCGCGTCGCCGACGACCACGTCGCCCGTTTCCACCCATACGCCGCCGCAGAGCGTCTTGTCGCCGACCGCGCCGCAGGTGAACTTGGTCGTTCCGTTCGGGTTCACGCCGCGCACATACACGGGGAAGCCCATATCGATGATCTCGTTGGAGTCGCGGCAGCTTCCGTCAATAACAACGCCCTTAATACCGCGCGCACGGCAGCATACGGCGAGCATTTCGCCGAACACGCCCGCGTTTGGATATCCGCCGCAGTTGACGATGAGCACGTCGCCGGGCTTGGCGAGCAGAACCGCCTTATGGATGGTCAGGTTGTCGCCGGCGGCGCATGCGCAGGTCAGCGCACGTCCGCAAAGCTCCATATGCCGATCCAGCGGGTGAATGCCGCCGTCCATTACGCCGCGAAAGCCGTTGCTGTCTGCGATGTTGCCGGATGGAATGCCGATAAACTTCTCATAGATGCTCATAAACTGCGATTCTCCTTATTGTAATGCTGCGCCGATGCGCTCCGCCGCCAGCGTGAGATCCGATTCCGACGCCGCGAAGCACATGCGCACGCATTGTTCCGTTCCCAAGCCGTATGCCGCGCCGCTTACGGAAACCACCCGCGCCTTTTCGAGCAGAAAGGCGCAAACGCCGTCCGCGTCAAGGCTGTCCTTCTCGATTTTGCACCAGGCGTAGAACGCGCCCTCGGGCACGAGACAACGCACGCCGTTCGCCTTTTGCAGCCGCCCGATCAGCAGATCGCGCCGATACGCGTAGCTTTTTCGCATCTGTTCGATCTCCGCGGCGCAGTCCAAAGCCGTGATTGCGGCAATCTGCGAAAACTCGCTGATGCAGGTGAGCGTATGCTGATACGCCAGATAGATCGTGTTTACGATCGACCGTTCCGCGCAGAGATAGCCCACGCGCCAACCCGTCATCGCGGCGAATTTGGAGAAGCTGTTGACCGTTACGACCCGATCCGCGACGGACGGAAAGCTGCCGAGGCTGATATGCTTTCTGCCGTCGAATATGATTTTTTCGTAAACCTCGTCCGAGATGAGCAAAAGGTTTGGATGTTTGAGGAGGAACGATTCCACCGCGCGCGCCTCGCTTAACGTGAGCACGCGCCCCGTGGGATTGTTGGGCGTGTTCAGGATCAGGATGCGAACGGAGGGCGTATAAAAGCGATCCAGCAGCTCCTCGCTGATCGTATAGTTATCCGAAAAGGAGAGCGGAACCTTGACGGGCACGCCGCCCGCAAGCTCCGCGATGGGCGCGTAGGAAACCCAGGACGGATCGAGTATCATCACGCCGTCGCCCGGGTTGACGAAGGCGTTGATCGTCATGTGAATGGCATATTTTCCGCCCGGCGTGACGAGAATGTTGTCAGCGCCGCAGGAGACGCCGTTTTCCTCGCGCAGCTTTTGCGCGATTCGCTCGCGCAGAGCCATGACGCCACGGCCCGTCGTGTAATGCGTCTTTCCCTCGCGCATGGCTTTTATGCCCGCTTCGACGATCGGTTCGGGCGTAGAAAAATCCGGCTCGCCGCCCGCGAGCGAGATCACGTCGAGTCCCTGCGCCCTGAGTGCGCGCGCCTTGTCCATCATGGCGATGGATGCGGAGGGCTTCAATTTGCACAAATTCCGATTCATGTATGCTGTTTCCACAAATAACTCCATTTTTCCGCCCGACAGCCGCAGAGAGTCTTCGGCAGGGCGGTTTTTTTTGATCGATAAATTGATTATATCGGTTTGTTTCCAACGATTCCAACGAATGATTTAGATTTTATTTATCGGAAAAGCAGATATCTTTTGCAAAGTCGGATCGGAAAGCGGTCGTATTTTGGCAAAAAAAGAGTACGCGCTTCGGGGAAAGCGCAATTATACCAACAGGGGATTGATGCACGCGGGTTATATGGTAAGATTATGCACAGGATCGGCTCAATATGGGGTCGGTCGTCTTGGCAGAAACCGATCGAGGGAACGACATGCATGTAATTTACGACAGCAGCATCAAGACAACCGTGCGCAGCCGCGGCAGGACGGCGTTGTTCCTGCTGCTTCTGAGCGTGTTGACGGCGTTTCTGATGCTATGCGTGCTGATGCTTTGCGAAAGCCGCACGCGCCTAAACGCCATGGACGACGCGTATACGACGCTCGGCGTGATCGAGTATTACGGCGACGCGTATCCCAACGCATGGGGCTACGACGAGACGCTCAAGGAAGTATACGAGTCGTTTGACAAAACCGTCGCGTCGGAAAGCGAGCATGTGATCTCCTATGCGCCATCGGTCGATACGCTGGCCTACGCGGAGGGGTATCTGCGCCGCAGGGGCAACGCGGAATGGCGCAATCAGGCGATTTTGCTCGTAAAGGATCTGTATTATGTCGAGTCGCACCACGTCTATATGTGCACGGCGGTGGATTCGCTTTACAGCTTTAAGGAGAACGGCGCGCTGATCGCAATGGTGGATCTCGGCGATTTCGGCTTGAAACCCGACAAGGAGAAGATGTACGCGCTCAACGGAACGTTCGTGCGCGGCGAATCCGCTTTGCCGAGCTTTGTCGTAAGCGCGTTTCCCGCGTCGATCGACCCGAAGAAAGAGTTGCTGCCGTGGGCGGAGATCACAGACAGCATTCCCGCGTTCAAGGCGAATCCGCCCGAGACGTATCGAGAGGCGAAGGAATTCTATACGCTGATGAACGGGCTGGTCAGCGTTTATGCGCTCGATACGCCCGAGCGCTTCTTGCAGATGCAGCAGCAGCAGGCGGAGCTGGTGACGGGAAGGCTGTTTACGAACGAGGAGATCGAAGAAGGCTCCGAGGTATGCGTCGTGTCGGAATTCGTGCTCGGCGTATGCGAAAAGCAGCTGGGGGACACGATCCGCCTTTCCTATATCGATTACGAGAACGGCGGGTTCACGCAGGTGCTGAGCGAGCGCGAATATGAGATCGTGGGAACGCTCAAAACAACGGACGAGGATCGCAACTTTGTGTGTATGCCGACCAAGGCGATTCCGCAAAACGCGGCGCACATCGGGTATACCATCGGGACGGCGCACGTCAAAAACGAAGAGGCGGCCGCTTTTCTGACGGAGATGAACGAGAAGCTGCCGGAGCGCATGGGCGTTTCGATTTACGATCAGGGCTACGCGCGCGCATCGGCAAGCGTAAAGGAGCTGCAACGCACGGCGACCTATCTGACCGTGATCTGCGTGGTCGCCACGCTCGGCGTTTTGCTGCTGTTCGGGTTTGTGTTCGTGTATCGTCAGCGCGAGAGCGTCGGCGTGATGCAGGCGCTGGGCGCGGGAAAGCGCAAAACGGTGACCTACCTGCTTTTCGGCGCGCTGCTTGTGGCGCTTGCCGCGGCGCTGATCGGCGCGGGAATCGGCAGCGTATGCTCGGGCTTGCTGCATCGGCTGGTCACGGAGAGCATCGAGAATGCCGCGGAGGCAAGCGTGGGCTTCGGAACGAGCGGCGTCGGCTTTGCCAAGGCGTTTGAATCGGAAACGCGCGCTTCCCTGCTTTGGCCGTTGCTCTCGTGCCTTTGCATCCCGCTTGCGGCGCTGGTGTGCTGCCTGCTGTTTGCAAGAAAGGCGCTGAAAGCGTATGCCGCCGGCAAGAACGCGAAGAAACAGCGTAAGGTTCGGGCTTTCGCGCCGGCGCAGACCCGCTCCTCCCGCTTGCCGGGCGGCGCGGTGAAGTTTGCCCTCCTGTCGGTTTTGCGCGGCGGCTGGCGCACGCTGATCGTTCCGCTGACGTCGCTTGCGCTGCTGATTTTCCTCGCGGCGCTTTGCGCTTCGCTTGCCGACGGCCGCGCGCAGCTTGATACGCTTGCGGAGCGCACGCCGATCACGGGCTACTTTACGGATGCGCGCGGTCGCGCCGTCGGAGAGCTTGCCCTGCCGTGCCGATATGTGAACGCCGTGGAGCGCTGCCCCGCCGTTACGGAGACAAACGTGACCTATCAGGATCCATACATGATGCTCGGCGTGCCGCTCACCGCAGACGGGAGGGAGACGGACGTTCCCGATATGCCGCTGCCCGATACGTCCACCATAGGCGGCGCGTTCCAGATGGAGACGCTCAAGGACAATATGCTCAAAGAGCCGGATTTGGTCGCGACGAACAATCCGGAGACCGTGCCGGAGTTCTTCTATTCGGGCGCCATGCGGATTACGTTCCTGGACGGCTTTGACGAAACGATATTCCGCACATACACGCTTGAAACGACAACCACGCCGTATCCGCCGTGCATCGTGACAAGCGAGTTTATGAACCTGTACGGGCTGTCGCTCGGAGACAGCATACGCCTTGCCGTAACGGATCGGTTCTGCACGATCACGCTGACCGTCGTCGGTTCGTTCATTCGTTGCAGCGACAAAAACCAAATCTACATGCCGTTTTCGGTCGTCACCGTGCCGGGCTACGCGTATCGCGAGGCAAGCAAAACCGCGGCCGCGGACGGGCTCTATCCGATTTCGAACGATTCCTCCTATGCGTCGGCGAGCTTCCGGCTGGAAAGCGCGGCGCGGCTCGACGAGTTTTACGAATATCTGTCCCGGCAGGGCTATGGCACGGTCGGCAGAATCGGCAAAAACCGTCTCACGATTATCGTGCAGGATGCGGCGTATCTGGCGAGCCGCGATCAGCTGGAACGGCAAATTCGTTATCTCGAGCTGCTGCTGCCGATTCTGTTTACGCTGGTCTGCGCGCTCGGGTTCGTGATCTCCTACCTGATGATGGCGGGGCGCAACTATGAGCTTGCGATGATGCGTGCGCTCGGCGCGCGGCGGTTAACCGTGTTCCTGTCCTATTTCTTGGAATACCTGCTGCTGCTCGCCGTCGGCGCCGCGATTGCGATCGCCGTTTGGGCTGCGCGCGGCACGCTTGGACGGGCGGAGCTCGTCTGCACGGGTATATACGTCGGCTGTTACCTGATCGGCTGCACGGTCGGCATCCTGCGCCTTTGCGGCAAGGATCTGCTCGTGAGCCTCGGCGAAGCGGAATGAACGAAGGGAGAAAAACCATGGCTGCCATTATGCTGGAAGATGTTCGATACGGCTATCGCACGCGCCTTGGCTACAACGAGGTGTTGAAGGGCGTGAGCTATTCGTTTGAGCGCGGCAATATCTACGCGATTATCGGCAAGAGCGGCTCGGGCAAAACGACGCTGCTTACGATGATGGCGGGGCTTGACATACCCGTGTCGGGAAGCGTGCTTGCGGAGGATGTGAACACGCGCTCGACCGATCTGGATCTGTATCGCCGCAGGAACGTGTCCATGGTCTATCAGAGCTTTCGCCTGTTTCCCATGCTGACCGCGCTGGAAAACGTTATGTATCCGTTGGAGCTTTCGCATACGCCGCAAAAGGAGGCGCGGGAGCGCGCGCTTGCCTGCATGGAGCGCGTTGGGCTTTCGTTGGCGCTGAAGGATCGTTTTCCCACGATGCTCTCGGGCGGCGAACAGCAGCGCGTCGCAATCGCGCGCGCTTTGGTCAGCCAAACGGGCGTGATCCTTGCCGACGAGCCGACGGGCAATCTGGACGAAGAAAACAGCAAGCGCATCATCGATCTGCTCGCGGATCTGGCGCATACGGAGAACTATTGCGTAATCGTGGTGACGCATGATCTCGGCGTGCTGGACAGCATGGACGTCGTATTGAAAATGCGGGACGGCAGACCCGAGGCCTATCGGTAAGCATGGGATTGAACGACCATGTCGAATGCGGGATTCTGCGAGGAACGCGTATGATTTTCACGATGCAATTCGATTCGCCGAATGTGGTCTGCCCGTGCTTGGAATGCCGCTCTTCGTTCCCGCATGATCCTGTAAATCAATGAATATGCGTTGCCCCACATACGCCATGCTCGATCAGGCGCGTCTGTCTCGGGCACGCTTTTTCCTTAACACAAATGTTTATGTTGCGCATTTCTTGCAAGATAAACGATCAGTTCCTGCGGCGTGGGCTTGCCCTTGAAGGGCATGGATGACCAATATGCCCGTACCGTCGGGTCGGCGCTGGCGCAGCCTTCATCTATTGCTTTTTGCATCTCGTCTATGATTGCCTGTTCCGAAACGCCCTCCCGCTTGGCGATTTGGCGAATGACGTCGTTTGCATTCTGTCTCATGGCTTCTCCAATCTACGCTTCTGCGAATATTTTACATCGAAATGCCAACAATACGCAAGTGCGTATACGCAAGCGCACAATGTTTTATACGCTTTTATCGAGGTGTATAACCATGCAAGTGAAAGAAACGGTTGTTTTGCGCTTTTGCGAGTTGTGCGGAAAAGAGAACATCAAACCCAACGAACTGGCGACGCGTTCCGGCGTTACGCCATCGACGGTATACAGTATGTTAGATGCAAGCCGCCACGACATATCGATCGTTACCATCAAGAAGCTGTGCGACGGGCTTAGCATAACGCTCGGAGAATTCTTTCAAACGCCCGCATTTGACGCATTGGAGCAGGAGATCAAATAGCCGCGCAACGCTGGCGCAGCCTTCGTCTATTGCTTTTTGCATCTCGTCTATGATTGCCTGTTCCGAAACGCCCTCCCGCTTGGCGATTTGGCGAATGACGTCGTTAATTTTTTGTTTCATGCTCACCTCGACAGACTATGCATAGCCCAATAGTAGCATGCATAGCCTATAATGTCCATCCCTTTCGGATACCCTAAGAAAAAAGCATGTCGGGGGTATCCTTTCATGGAACAAACGGTCAACGCGGTCAAAAACAGGATTTTGCAGCTCTGCGGCGAGCGGAACATGACCATCAATAAGCTGGCAAACGTTTGCGCACTGCCGCCGTCCTCCGTAAAGAACATATTGTATGGGAAAAGCAGGAATCCGAAGCTGATCACGATCAAAATGCTGTGCGACGGGCTTGGCATAACGCTCGGAGAATTCTTTCAAACGCCCGAATTTGACGCATTGGAGCAGGAGATCAAATAATCCTTCGGCGTTTGGCAAAGCGGGTTTGCGATTGCCAAATGGAAAATTTCGCTTCTTTATGATAAAATGCTCCACATGAATAAGAGATTCTGCGAGGAACGCGTATGATTTTCACGATGCAATTCGATTCGCCGTTGGGCGTCGTCACGCTTGCGGCAAAGGGCGACGCTCTCGTCGGGCTGTGGATCGAGGGACAAACGCGCTTTCTTCTAAGCAATCAGGAAGAAATTTCCGCGCAAAGCGACGCTGCGGCGCTTATCCGGGCAAAGGACTGGCTTGTCTGCTACTTTGGCGGCGAAAAGCCCTCAATTACCGAGCTGCGCCTTGCGCCGAAGGGGAGCGCGTTTGATAAGCGCGTGTGGGAGATCCTTTGCGAAATACCCTATGGCGAAACGGTTTCTTACGGAGCGATCGCAAAGCGCATCGCCAAGGAACGCGGGCTCGCCCGAATGTCCGCGCAGGCGGTGGGCGGCGCAGTCGGGCGCAATCCCATCTCCGTTATCATACCGTGTCACCGCGTGGTCGGGTCAAACGGCAGTCTGACGGGGTATGCGGGCGGCATAGACAAAAAGATATGGCTGCTGTCGCACGAAGGGCATGACCGAACGGAATTCACCGTTCCCAAAGAACAACAACATAATAACCGAATGAGCAAGTAAGGCGGGCCCGTTTCATTCCGCCTCGATTTGTGGTATCCTGTCGGAAACGCGAAAGGAGACGGAAAGATTCCATGCCGAACCCGCAAACGCCTGACCCTATCTCCGCAGACGGAATCCGTGCGCATCTCGACGCGAAAAACCGGTATTTGCGAATCGAAACGCGCCCTTGCGTATCCTCGACCAACGCGCTGCTGCTCTCGCGCGCAGCGGCGGGGGAGGAAGCGGGCGCGGTGCTCGTCGCGTCGCGGCAGACAGCGGGCCGCGGCAGACGGGGACGCAGCTTTGTTTCGGGCGATATGGGTCTGTATATGAGCGTACTCTTGCGCCCCGTGCTTTCGCCTGCGGAGACGATTCGAATCACCACGGCGGCGGCGGTCGCGGTCGCGGAGGCGATCGAAGCGGAAACGAAACGGGAAGCCAAAATCAAGTGGGTCAACGACGTTTTGCTCGATGGGAGGAAGGCGTGCGGCATTCTGACCGAGGCGGCGTTCGACGCACGCGGTATGGTTTCATATGCCGTTTTGGGCGTGGGAATCAACGTCTATACGCCAAAAGACGGCTTTCCCGAGGAGATACGCGAGATTGCGTGCGGGGTCTGTCAAGATTGCGTGCCGAACTTGCGCAATCGGCTTGCCGCCGCGTTTCTTAACGCGTTTTTCCGTATGTATGCGGATTTGGCGGACGAAAGCATCCTTTGCGCCTATCGAGAAAGAAGCGCGGTGATCGGGCGGCGCGTTCGCGTTTTGCGCGGCGAAGAGAGCAGGGACGCGCTCGCACTGGACGTCGACGACAGCTATCGCCTGGTGGTCGCATACGGCGACGGGTCGCGCGAGGCGCTTTCGTCGGGCGAAATATCCGTGCGGCTTCCGTCTTCTTCCTTGTTCTGAAAGAGAAGGAAGCAAGAAAACCATATTTGCCGCGCGTTACGAAAGGGAGCGAAGCAATTAAGCCGGGCTCCCTTTTGATTGCATGGCAATTTGAAGTTCTTTTGCTTCTTTTCTTTCACGAAAAGAACCGGAAAAGAACAAGAAAAGAAGGACGATTCCTATACCTGTTCCACGCCGACGACGTCGTCGTCGAGAACGACCGCTACGAGCATCGCGCCCTTGCCCGCGCGCGGCTCGATATGCACCTCGCTTGACGAGAGCTTGGTTTTTAAGCCGTGCCGCTGAACGACGAGGAGGTCGCGCGGCGCATAAAGGATCATCACGGCGGCGATGCAGGTTCCGTTTCCGCCGTTCTTTTTCATATCGAACGTTTTGAGCCCCTTGCCGTTCCTGCCTTGCAGCTCGTAATCGAACATGGGCGAGCGCTTGCCGAAGCCGCGATCCGTAAGGGTCAGCACCTCGGCGTCCTCCCCGACCTGCGCGGCAAACAGCACGCAGTCGCCGCTGTCGAGCTTGATACATTTCACGCCGCCGGACGCGCGCCCCATGGCGGGAACACTCTCCGTTTCAAAGCGGATGCTCATGCCCTTTCTCGTGACGAGCAGGATCGCGTCGTGCGCGCGGGTTTCCACGCCGAGCACGCAGTCTTTTCCTTTGAGGGACACGGCGGACGTGCGCTTGGCGCGGATGTTGTAGTCGCTGCACGGCGTGCGCTTGACGTTGCCTTCTTTGAGGTAGAAGAAATAATCTCCCTCGCCGCTTTCCTCAAACGCCGCAACGATCCGTTCGTTTTTCTCAAACGGCAGCAGCGCGGCAAGGTTGACGGCCCGCGTTGTCGGACGCGTTTCGGGAATATCGGAAGCGGAGATGCAAAGCATCGCGCCCTGATCGGTAAACAGGCGGATGCGCTTGTTGGATTGCGTCGGGATGATAAACAGCGGCGCGTCCTCGGCAAGCTGCGCCGGCGTGAACGCGCGCGTCAGGCAGCGCCGCGCTTTGAGCCCCTCGCAGATGCAGACGGTCACATCCTCGACAAACGTGAGCTCCTCCTTTTCGTCGGGCGTGTCCGCGTCCGCGGCGATGATCTCCGTTCTGCGCGGCACGTCGAGCTGCGCGCGGATTTCGAGCAGCTCCTTTTTGATGAGCTTCATGAGCTTCTTGTCGCTTGAAAGCACGTCCTTCAAGTCCGCAATGAGCTTCTGCACGTCCGCATATTCGCGGCGAATCAGCAAAAGCTCCATGTTGGTCAGGCGTTGGAGACGGAGGTCGAGGATCGCCTGCGCCTGAATTTCGGAAAGTCCGAAGGTTTTCATCAGCCCTTCGCGCGCCTCCTTGGGCGATTTGGACGCGCGGATGAGCGCGATCACCTCGTCCAAACAGTCCGCAACGGTCATGAGCCCCGCAAGGATATGCTCGCGTTTTTCGGCGGCGTCCAGCTCGAACCGCGTCCTGCGCGTGACCACGTCCCGCTGATGGCGGATATAGTGCGCGATGATCTGCTTTAAGCCGAGCTGCTGCGGCTTTCCGCCCGCGATGGCGACCATGTTGACGCCGAAGGTCACCTGCAAATCGGAATATTTGAACAGGTATTGCAGAATCTTTTCGGGGTCGCCGTCCTTCTTGACCTCGATGACGGCGCGCATGCCGAGGCGGTCGGACTCGTCCCGAATGTCCGCAATTCCGGCAAAAAGCGCCTTCTTTTCCTGACTGACGGTAAGAATCTTTTCGAGCGCCGCCGCCTTGTTGACGGCAAACGGCATCTCGGTGATGACGATGAACGTTTTGCCGTTCTTTTGCTCCTCAAAATGCGTCTTGGCGCGCACGGTCAGCTTGGCTCTGCCGGTTTCGTAGCCCTGCATGATCTCGGGCGATTCGATGAGGTAGCCGCCCGTGGGGAAGTCCGGCCCGGGCATAATTTTCATCAGCTCGGAAAGCGGAATGCGCGGGTCGTCCATCATGGCCACGACCGCGTCGATGGCTTCGGTCGGGTTATGTGGCGGGATGTTCGTCGCAAGACCGACGGCGATGCCCGACGCGCCGTTGACAAGCAGGTTGGGGAAGCGCCCCGGCAGAAGATCCGGCTCTTTCAGCGTATCGTCAAAGTTATAGGAGAAGGAAACGGTGTCCTTCTCGATGTCGCGCAAAAGCTGCATGGCGGCGGGCGTCATGCGCGCCTCGGTATAGCGCATGGCGGCGGCGGAGTCCCCGTCCACGCTGCCGAAGTTGCCGTGACCGTCCACGAGCGGCACGCCCATGTTGAACGGCTGGGACATACGCACCATCGCGTCGTATACGGAGGAATCCCCGTGCGGATGGTATTTGCCGAGGCAGTCGCCGACGATGCGCGCGCTCTTTCTGTGCGGCTTGTCGGGCGAAAGCCCCAGTTCCAGCATCGTGTACAGGATGCGCCGCTGCACGGGCTTCAAGCCGTCCTCCACGCGCGGCAGGGCGCGCTCCAATATGACGTGCTCGGCATAGGGCATCATGGATTCGTGCATGACCTCGTCCATGCTGCGGCGGATGATGATTTCCGGTTTGGGTTCCATCGGCGGTTTTTTCGGCATTTCGTTGTTCCTCAGCCCGTTTGCGGGTCGTTCATATTGCGGTCAGATTCCCTTTTGATACAGATCAGGTTTTGAACCGTTCGTAGGTCTCGTCTCCGCCCTTGTTGAAGTTCGCGTTTTCGAAAATGTACTCCTTGCGGGACTGGATGCGGTCGCCCATCAGCACGGTAACGAGATGCTCCACATACGCCGCGTCCTCGATGCCGACGCATACGAGCTGCCTGCCCTCGGGGTTCATGGTCGTTTCCCAAAGCTGCTCGGGGTTCATTTCGCCAAGCCCCTTGTAGCGCTGCAAGGTGTAGCCCTTGCCGACGGAACGCGTCGCGGCGCGCAGCTCCTCGTCGTCGTAGCAGTAGATGCGCTTTTCGCCCTTTTGCACCTTGTAGAGCGGCGAAAGCCCGATGTATACATGTCCCTCGGTGATGAGCGGCTTCATATAGCGATAGAAGAACGTCAATAGGATCGCGCGGATGTGCGCGCCGTCC
>CAZBVC010000025.1:0-33153 GCA_964495255.1 uncultured Oscillospiraceae bacterium | reverse complement strand
CCATCTGCTCCTGAAACTCGCCGTAGGTTTTGTCGAGGTATTTGCCGCCGATGATCACGGGCTCGTCCTTCAAGGTGGACGGAACCTTGATATCGAACGTCAGGTTGGAAAACGGGCATTGGAAACCGACGCGCGTGGGCACGTTGATGTTGAACACGAACTCTTGCAGGCATTGGCAGACCTGTTCGAACGTCAGCTTGTCATAGTAGACAAACGGCGCGCAATAGGTGTCGAACGAGCTCCATGCCTGCGCGCCCGCCGTCTCGCCCTGCGTGGTAAAGGTCGAGTTGACGATCTGCCCCAAAAATGAGCGCAAATGCTTCGCGGGGCGCGATTCCACCTTGCCCTCGACGCCGCCGAAGCCGTCCGTCAGCAGTTGGCGCAGATCCCAGCCCGCGCAGTACGGCCCGAAAAACCCGAGATCGTGAATATGCGCGTCGCCGCTCTCATGCGCGCGGCAAATATCGACGGGATAAATCTCATACAGCCAGTATTTCTTTGTGAACGACTCGCGCACATAGTTGTTCAGCCCGTTGACGCTGCGCTGCATATTCGCGTTTTCCTTAACGCCCCAATCGCGGTCGTCCAAATAGTCGCCGAACATATCGATCGTCGCGCCGATGAGTGCGTTGATGTCGCGCGTGCCGCGCCGCTTCTCGCGGTAAAGAATGTACGCCTTGGCGGTTTTCGCGTGCCCCGCCTCGATGAGCACCTTCTCCACAAGATCCTGTATGCCTTCCACATCGGGCGCGCCGTCGCCGTAGCGCTCCTCCGCAAGGCGAACAACCTCGTTCGTCAGGCTCTCGGCAAGCGCTTCGTCGGTTCCGTTTACCGCCTGCGCCGCTTTCCAGATCGCGTTTTTGATCTTACTCTTGTCAAACGGCTCCGTGCGTCCGTCGCGTTTGATGATCTGCCGTACCATATGTCTTTGTCCCCCGTCTTCCCGTTTTCCCGTTTTCGCGATGTGTATCCAGTTTAGCGCACGCAATATTTTGTGTCAAGCGGATAAAGCGCATACCAAATATGGTTTCGGAGCGTTCTATTCGCATGTTTTTCTCACCCTTTGCCAAGCGCCTTTTTCGCAAGCCGCGCAACGTTGCCCGCGATGCGAATTCTTGCAAAAAGGCGAACGCGCCATGCAATGTATAATCTATGCATAGAAAGAATAAAGATTCATTTTGTTTCCGGTATCTTCATAAATGCAAACCGACGGATCCCATATTTTGTATGTCGGTCGCGCATGAAAATCTATATCTTGTGGCGAAACGACATGATTCCTCCAAAATAGCAAAAAAACGCCCATGCCGCAAAGCGCGGCACAGGCGTGCATGAAAGTCTGTCGAAAACGAGCGCTTTACAGCGAGAACTGCTTCGCGATCAGCTCGACGATCTCCGTGCCGATGCGCTTCTGCGCCTCGACGGTCGCCGCGCCGATATGCGGCGTGCAGGATACCATGGGATGCGTATACAGCGCTTTGTTGGTTGCGGGTTCGTCGGCAAACACGTCCAGCCCCGCCGCGCGCACCTTCCCGCTGTTGAGCGCGTCAAGCAGCGCCGCTTCGTCAACGTTCGTGCCGCGCGACGTGTTGACGATCACCACGCCGTCCTTCATCTTTGCGATGTTGTCCGTGGAGATGATCGCGCCGCCGTCTACCGCGGGCGCGTGAACGCTGATGAAATCCGCCTTTGCAAGCAGCTCGTCCATCTCGACATACGGGATGCCAAGCTGTTCCTCGATGCCGGGGATGTGGAAAATATCAAACGCGATTACCGTCATGCCGATCGCCTTCGCCATCGCGCCGAGCTTCTGCCCGATTCTGCCGAAGCCGATGATGCCCAGCGTTTTTCCGCAAAGCTCGATGCCTTTGCCGTACGCCTTCTTTTCCCACTTGTCCGCGCGCATGGTGCTGCCCGCCGCGGAGATAAAGCGCGCGCAGGAGAACATATGCGCCATCGCAAGCTCCGCAACGGATTCCGAAGACGCGCGCGGGGTGTTCCTGACCGTGATGCCCTTCTCCTCGGCATACTTGACGTCGATGTTGTCAACGCCGACGCCGCCGCGAATCACGAGCTTTAACCGACCTGCCGCCGCAGCCGCGTCGATTTGCGGCGCGCGCACCTTGGTTGCGCTTCTGACGACCAATACGTCGTAGTTTTTGACCGCCTCGCAGAGCGCGTCCGGCTCATAAAACGTGCAGTCCACCTCGCAGCCCTTTGCTTCCAGCGCGGCGATTGCGCCCTTTTCCATCCCGTCCGTGGCAAGAATTTTTATCATGATCCGATCTCCTTCTCATTCAATACTGATAGCAATCCCTTTTCGCCTGTACGGCGATACCGACGATTTCGGCTTTCTCGCTTATTTGTGCTCCGCCTCAAACTGTTTGAGGAACGCAACCAGCGCCTCGACGCCTTCCCGCGGCATGGCGTTGTAGATCGACGCGCGCAGACCGCCCACGCTCTTATGCCCCTTCAGGTTGTCGAAGCCCGCCGCCTTGGTCGCCGCAACGACCTCCGCGTCGAGTTCCTTGCTCGCCGTGACGAACGGAACGTTCATGCGCGAGCGGAACGGGCGATCCACCGTGCCGGTGAACATCGCGCTCTCGTCGAGGAAGTCGTACAGCACCTTCGCCTTTTCCTCGTTGCGCGCCTGCATCGCCGTCAACCCGCCGTTTTTCAGCAGATACTTGAACACCTTGCCGCAGACGTAAATCGCCCAGCAGTTCGGCGTGTTGTACATGGAGCCGTTGTTGGCGTGCGTGTCGTAACGCATATAGATGGGCGTGGTTTCGGGCACGTCCGAACGAATCAGATCCTCGCGCATGATGACGACCACCATGCCCGCGGGGCCGACGTTCTTCTGAACGCCCGCGTAGATCACGCCGTAATCCGAAACGTTGCAGGGCTTGGAGAGGAACATGCTGGACTGGTCGGAAACGAGGATCTTGCCCTTCGTATTCGGCAGCTCGCGATAGGTCGTGCCATGAATGGTCTCGTTCTCGCAGATATAGACATAGTCCGCGTCCGCGTCGATCGGCAGGTCGGAAACGTCCGGCACATAGCAGAAGTTGCGATCCACGCTCGAAGCCACGACGTTGACCGCGCCGACCTTTTGCGCTTCGGGAACCGCTTTTTTCGACCAGTTGCCCGTTACGATGTAGTCCGCCTTGCCGTGCGCCATAAGGTTCATCGGCAGCATGGAGAATTGCAGCGTCGCGCCGCCCTGAATGAACATCACCTTATAGTTGTCGGGAATGCCCATCAGCGTGCGCAGATCCGCCTCCGCCTCGTCGATGATGGTTTGGTACACCTTGGAGCGATGCGACATTTCCATGACGCACATGCCGCTGCCGCGGTAGTTCAGCATCTCGGCGGCGACTTCCTCGAGGACTTCGACGGGCATCGTCGCGGGGCCTGCGGAAAAGTTGTAAATGCGATCGTATTTCATTTCGATAAAACTCCTTCCGACCTATGTCATTTTCCGAGATTTTGGGGGAATTCTGCGGCGGGCTTTTTCACCCGTCAGACGCTTTTATTATAGCTTGCAAAATGACGGAATTCAACCAAAAAATAACCAAAATATAACTAAGCACAAAATATATTTTGCGTGTCAAACTTTTTGTGGAATTCCCCCGTGCTCCCATGGATTCGATCTGGCGCGCCGCGAGGAAACGGGCGCAAAAAGTCCGCCTCTCGGTCGGAAGCGGACTTTTCATGTGCATTTTTTGCGTTTTTGCGTTTTTTCGCTCGTTCAGCGTTCCTCGCGGAAATACGCCTTGCCGAGGCTCGTGGGCGGCTGATCCTCGCGTTTTCTGCGCAGAGCCACCGCGATGAGCACCGCCACCGTGACGAGATACGGCAGCATCTTGAAGATTTCCTGCGAGCTTCTCGTCAGACCCGGGATGTAGAAATACAGCCAGAACAGCGCGCCGAAGAGGTATGCGCCCCAAATGCTGCGCCGTGGCTTCCACGTTGCGAAGATAACCAGCGCGACCGCCAGCCAGCCGAGCTTTTCGATGCTGCCGTCGGTAGACCAAGTGCCCTTGATATAGTCCATCGTGTAATACAGCCCGCCAAGCCCCGAGACGCCCGCCCCGATACAGGTGGCAAGGTATTTATACTTGGTCACGCTGATGCCCGCCGCGTCCGCCGTCGCAGGGTTTTCGCCCACGGCGCGGAGGTTTAAGCCGACGCTCGTGCGATTGAGCACAAAATGCACAAGGAACGCCGTAATGATCGCCAGATACGCGAGAAAACCGTAGGAGAAGAATATCTTCCCCACCGCGCCCGTTTGATCGGACAGGTACGGAATGGTCGTTCGGAACGCGCCGCTTGTGAGCGCAACGCTGATTTGACCCGCGCCGCCCGCCATCTTATTGAGCGTGCCGCCGAACAGGTTCGCCACGCCGCCGCCGAATATGGTCAGCGTAAGACCCGTTACGTTTTGATTCGCGCGCAGGGTGATCGTCAGGAACGAGTAGATGAGCCCGCCGAACATCGCCGCGACAAACGCCGCAGCCAGCGTGAGCAGAACCGCGACAAGCGGGGACGGGTTTGCCGCGTTGTTTTCGTAAAGAAACGCCGCGATAAGGCCCGCGATGCCCCCGAGGTACATGACGCCCGGCACGCCGAGGTTCAAATTGCCCGACTTTTCGGCAAGGATCTCGCCCACCGCGCCGAACATGATGACCGTACCGAATACGACCGCCGCCTGAATGATGGATATGATCTGACTCATTCGCCCGCTCCCTTCTTCCCGCCGCGGAACCGTACTTTGAAGTTGATGAAGAATTCGCTGCCGAGGATGAAGAACAGGATGATGCCCGTAATCATCTCGGAGACGAAGTCGTTGAGATCGAACCGCGACGCGATCTCGATCGCGCCCTTTTCGAGGAACACCAGCAGCGTGGAGATCAAGATCATCACGAAGCTGTTGAACTTCGCAAGCCACGCCACGATGATCGCGATAAAGCCGCGCCCGCCCGCCGTGCTGGTCGAAATCGTATGCCCCGCGCCCGCAACGGTGATAAAGCCGGCAATGCCGCAGATCGCGCCCGAAACGATCATCGTGCGGATGATGACCCGCTTCACGTTGATCGCCGCATAGCGCGCGGTGTTCTCGCTTTCGCCGACGACCGCGATCTCATAACCCTGCTTGGAATAGCTGAGGTAGAGGTACATGAGCACCGCGAGCACCATGACGATGATTACGTTCAGCGTGTACATCTGCCCGAAGATCGACGGGAACCAGCCTGCGTGGCTGCTTTGGTTGATGATGCCGACCGTGTTGGAGCCGTATGGGTTTTCCCACTTCGCGACAAAAAACGACGTGAGCTGCAAGGCGATATAGTTCATCATGAGCGTAAACAGCGTTTCGTTCGCGTTCCATTTCGCCTTGAAGATCGCGGGTATGACGCCCCATATGCCGCCCGCCACGGCGCTGCACAGGAACATAATGATAAGCAGCAGCGGGGTCGGTATCGTTTTCATATAGATCATGCACGCCGCCGCCGCAATGCCGCCGACAAGCATCTGCCCCTCCGCGCCGATGTTCCAAAATCGCATCTTGAACGCGGGCGCAAGCCCGACGCCGAGGCACAAAAGCAGCATGATGTCGCGAATCGTAACCCAAACGCGCTTATTCGTGCCAAACGCGCCCTTGAACATGGCGGCGTAAACCTGTATGGGGTTGAGCGAGGTCAAGGCGAATATGATGAGCCCGCAAACCGCCAGCGCGATCAAAAGCGCGACGCCGCGAATCAGCCAGGATTTCCAGCGTTCGATGGACGCCCGCTTGCTGATGCGAATCAATGGTTCTCTTTTTTCCCGTTTCGCCATGGTCTACTCCTCCCGATCCAAGTGCGTCATCAGAAGACCCACTTCTTCTTTCGTGGTGTTGCGCCCGTCCGCAACGCCGCTGACCTGACCCGCGCACAACACGAGAATGCGGTCGCAGAGTTCCAGCAAAACGTCCAAATCCTCGCCCACATAGATGACCGCCGCACCCGTTTGCTTCTCCTCGTTGAGCAGGCGGTAAATCGTGTAGGAGGTGTTGATGTCCAGCCCGCGCACGGCATAGGCCGTCATCAAAAGCGAAGGCGCGGCTGCGATCTCGCGCCCGACCAGCACCTTTTGCACGTTGCCGCCCGACAGCTTGCGCACGGGCGTGGATAACCCGGGCGTGACCACCTCGAGCTCTTCGACGACTTTCGCGGCAAGCGCGCGCGGCGATTTGCGATCCGTCAGGAAGGAGGAGCCGAACGAGTAGCTTTTGAGCATCATGTTGTCGGGGATATCCATGCTGCCCACCAAGCCCATACCGAGGCGATCCTCCGGCACGAACGCCAGCCGAACGCCATAGCGCTTGATATCCTGCGGCGTTTTGCCGACCAGCTCCGTTTCCGTGCCGCCCGGCTCCGCCTGAAAGCGGATGCTGCCGGACTCGATCAGCTGCAAGCCCGCAATCGCTTCGAGCAGCTCCTTTTGACCGCTGCCGGATATGCCCGCAACGCCCAGAATCTCGCCGAAGTTCGCCGTGAACGACACGTTTTTGAGCTTGTATACGCCGTCCGCATCCTGCACGGTCAAGCCCTCTACCGACAGACACGGCGACGGATCCGTCGGCGCGGGGCGGTCGATGTTGAGCGTAACCGCGCGGCCGACCATCATGTCCGTCAGCTTCTGAATCGTCGTTTCGCTCGTCAAAACGTCGCCGATGTATTCGCCTTTGCGCAAAACCGCGACGCGGTCGGAAATCTCCATGACCTCGTGGAGCTTATGCGTGATGATGACGATGGACTTGCCGTCCTCGCGCATATTGCGCATCACCGCGAAGAGCTTCTCCGTCTCCTGCGGCGTCAAAACGGCGGTCGGTTCGTCCAAAATCAAAATGTCCGCGCCGCGATAAAGCACCTTGACGATTTCCAGCGTCTGCTTTTCGGACACCGACATGTCGTATACCTTTTTATCGGGATCGACCACAAAGCCGTAGCGGTCGCAGATCTCCTTGACCGCGACGCGCACGCCCTTTAAATCCACAAGCGTATGCTCGTTCAGCCCGAGAACGATGTTCTCTGCGGCGGAGAGCAGATCGACCAGCTTGAAATGCTGATGGATCATGCCGATATGGTGGTCGAAGGCGTCCTTCGGGTCACGGATGGTGACCGCGTGTCCGTCGATATAAATTTCTCCGCTGTCGGGAAAGTAGATGCCCGCCAGCATGTTCATAAGCGTGGTTTTTCCGCTGCCGTTCTCGCCGAGCAGCGAAAGGATCTCGCCGTGGTACACCTCAAGGTTGACCCTGTTGTTCGCAACCACGGGGCCAAACGTCTTGACGATATCAACCATACGAATTGCTGCCTGTTTTTCCAAAACGGTTTACCTCGTTTGCCAAGAATTGGGTTTCGGCGTCGAATGAAAAGAGGGGAAAGCGACTTTCCGCCGCCTTCCCCACGTTCGTGATACGGTTAGTTCAAGGGGGTGATGCCGTCGATGATCAGGCCGAAGTACGGTGCGCTGCGGAGCTTGGACTCGTAGAACACGCCGTTCTCGATCGCTTCGCCTGTGTCGCCCGCCCAGTCGCCGTCGGTATCAATGGCGAGGTAGCTGGTCTGCGTTTCGCCGCCGACGGTGAACTTGGAGCAATCAAACACGTTCAGAGAGCCGTCCTTGATGGCTGCCTCAACCTCGGCGACCTTCTCGGCGGTACCCGCTGCGCAGCTCGCGCCCAGCGCGGAGATCATGTTCGTGCCGGTTGCATAGCCCTCGGACCAGTCGGTCATGATGGCTTCGCCGTTCTGTGCGCACTTGAACGCATAGGTGTAATACACGGCCCAGTTGTTCTGCGCGCTGGTCAGCGCCGCGTTGGGGGCGACGGAGAGCATGTCAACGTTGTAGCCGACGCAATAAATCGTCGTGCCCGCTGCCAAAGCCGCTTCGCAGGCGGACGGTGCGCCCGTGGAGTCTGCGTGCTGGCTGATGATGATGCAGCCGCGGCTCATCAGAGCGTTTGCCGCCTCGGCTTCCGCGGTGGGATCATACCAGGAGTTCGTGTAGGTGACGTCCATCTGCACGTTGTCTACGATCGACTTGACGCCGAGGAAGAAGCCCGTGAAGCCGGAAACCACTTCCGCATACGGGAACGCGCCGACGTAACCGATCTTGATCGTGCCGTCCGCGTTCATGTTCGCGTCCGCAACCGCGCCCGCGTCAACGAGCTCTTTCAGCTTCATGCCCGCGACCACGCCGGAGACGTAGCGGGACTCATAGGTATGCGGGAACGCGTTTTTGAAGTTCTCGAGACCGCTCAGCGCAGCCTGATCGCCCGTCATCGACGCAAAGACGACTTCGGGGCACTCGGTCGCGGCCTGCTGCATATAGTTCTGATGACCGTAGCTGTCCGAGAAGATGTAGTTGCAGCCCTGCTCGACGAGGTCCATCGCGGTGTCGTAGCAGACTTCGGTCTCGGGGATGTTGTATTTCCAGATCAACTGGTCGTCTTTGATCCCGAGCTCTGCGGCTGCCGCCTTGATGCCGTTGATGTGCGCTTCGTCATAGCCGGTATTCTCGTCGTGAACGAGGATGATGCCGATCTTGAGGGCGCTTTCGTCCGCCGTGCCGGCCTTTTTGCAGCCGATCATTGCGAAAGCCAGAAGAGCAACCAATACCAGAGCGATAACCTTTTTCATGTTCTTCCTCCTAATGTGATGTAGTTTATTGAAACGTCTGCTTCTTCGGCAAACGAGACAATCGCAAAAGGGTCGGCGGCACGTTTGTTTCCGCCGCGGGAAACTCCATCGGGAGGGCGCATTTTTTGCGTCTGCTTGCGTCAAACGCCGCGCCGCTTATCCGACCCGCCCGCTTCTTTCCAGCGCGCGGATGTCGGGGTCGCATTTGAAGGGTTCGCCCGCGGCGAGCATGGCGTTTTTTACGTCCTTCAAGCCGCTTCCCGTAGAGATGACGGTCACGCTCTCGTCCGCGCTTATGAGCCCCGTTTCAACCGCCTTTTTCACGCCCGCCGTTGCGGTAACGCCCGCCGGCTCTCCGAATACGCCCTCCGTCCTGCCCAAAAGACGCATGGCGGAGAGAATCTCGTCGTCCGAAACGGCGATCCATTTGCCCCCGCTTGCATTAACCGCGCGCTGCGCCTTTTTCGGGTTGCGCGGCACACCTACGGCAATGCTGTCGGCAAGCGTGTTTTCGGGGGTCGGCTGCAAATCCTTCCCGCTCTCCGACGCGTCCACGAACGGGCAGCAGCCCGTACTCTGCACGCCGAGGATCTTCGGGATGCGCTCGATCATTCCGAGCTGCAACAGGTCGAAAAAGCCGTTGTATACGCCGCCGATCGTGCAGCCGTCGCCCACGGACACGGCGACCCAGTCGGTCGGATTCCAGGAAAGCTGCTCCGCGATTTCGAGCGCGACGGTCTTCTTGCCCTCGGTCAAAATCGGGTTAATGCCCGCGTTGCGGTTATAGAAGCCCCATTTCTCGATCGCCGCCTTGCTCAGCTCGAACGTTTGGCGATAATCGCCCTTGACGGAGATGACGTTTGCGCCGAAGATCAAAAGCTGCGCGACCTTGCCCATCGGCGCGCGCTCGGGCACGAATATCACGGTCTTTAAGCCCATGCGGGCCGCGTTGCCAGCGCAGGAGCTCGCCGCGTTGCCCGTAGACGAGCAGCAGATCGTGTCGTAGCCAAGCTCAAGCGCTTTGGCGACCGCAACGCCCGACGCGCGATCCTTGAGCGAACCCGTCGGGTTTAAGCCGTCGTCCTTGATATACAGCGTGGAAAGCCCCAGCGTTTTGCCGAGCCGAAGCGAACGGTAAAGCGGCGTATAGCCGATGCGCAAAAAGTCGGCAAGCCCGTCGCCCGAAAGCGGCATCAGCGCACGATAGCGCCACATGCTGTTGTCGCGGTCGCGGGAGAGCGATTCGCGCGAAAAAGTCTTCTTCATCTCGGAATAGTCGAAGAGAATGTCCAGTATGCCCTTCTCGCCGCAGGACGGACAGGTCATCAGCTCGGGGCCGTAAGGATACGCCTTGCCGCACAGTGTGCAACGATAACCCAAAACGTGTGCCATCATTTGCTCCCATCCTAACAGAATATTCATATATTACATCATATCGCGTTGTTTTGCAATCGTACAAAAAGAAAACCGAGCCGAAAAAATCGAGTAAATGTTTCCATGCGTTACCCATTTCACTCTTTTATTTGACCGACTTTGCGCGCTCTGTCAATCAATATTTTTGTTTGCCTAAATATGTTTTTGATTTGAGCCCCGCCATACTTGCGCGCATCGCTGCGTTATTGTATAATAAGAGCGCGAATTCATCGCCATAACTGCATATCGTGAAGGGAGACTGCGTACTTATGCTGCTCATCGGAAACGGAAGGCTCGTCACGCGCGATCACGGTTTATACATTGAAAACGGGGCTGTGCTCTGTTCGGAAAACACCATACAGGACGTCGGCTCGACCGCGGAGCTGCGGGAAAAGTATCCCGACGCGACGTTTGTAGACGCGCATGGCGGCGTCATCATGCCGGGTCTTATCAACACGCATAACCATATTTACAGCGCGTTTGCGCGGGGTCTGTCCATCCGCGGCTACGACCCGCACAGCTTCAACGACATTCTCGAGGGTATGTGGTGGAAGATCGACCGCCGGCTCACGCGCGAAAACAACCTGTATTCCGCCCGCGCGACGTATGTGGACTGCATCAAGAACGGCGTGACGACCGTGTTCGATCATCACGCGAGCTATTTTGATATTCCGTACAGCCTGGACGACATCGCGGATGCGGCAAAGGAGATGGGCGTTCGAACCTGCCTTTGCTACGAGGTTTCCGACCGCGACGGCGCGGAGAAAATGACCCAAGCTGTGCTTGAAAACGAACGGCTCATCAAGCGCGCCGAGGCGGACGAGAGCGACATGCTCAAAGGCATGATGGGGCTTCACGCCGCGTTTACGCTTTCCGACGAAACGCTCACGTTCTGCCGCGCGCATACGCCGTCCTCCACAGGTTTCCATATCCATGTTGCGGAGGGGCCGGGCGACCAGATCGACTCGCTGAAAAAATACGGCAAGCGTATCGTGGAGCGGCTGTTTGAAAACGGCATTCTCGGCTCCAAGACGCTCGCGGTGCATTGCGTGCACGTCAGCCCCGCCGAGATGGAGCTTTTGCGTGAAGCGGACGCCATGGTCGTTCACAATCCCGAGAGCAACATGGGCAACGCCGTGGGCTGCGGCCCCGTGATTCGCCTGTTTGCCGAGGGCATCCTGCTGGGGCTCGGCACGGACGGCTACACGAACGATATGCTGGAATCCTACAAGGTCGGCAACATCATTCATAAGCATCATCTCTGCGACCCGACCGTGGCATGGGGCGAAATCCCGACCATGCTGTTTGAAAACAACCCCCTCATCGCGGGGCGCTTCTTCACAAAGCCGCTCGGCGTATTGAAAAAGGGCGCCTACGCGGATGTGATCGTTACCGATTACGACCCGCTGACCCCCATGACGGCGGGCAACGTCAATGGCCATATTCTCTTTGGCATGAACGGGCGCAGCGTCGTTACCACCGTCTGCAACGGCAAGGTGCTCATGCAGGATCGTAAGCTGCTCGTTGCGGACGAACCCGCGCTCATGCAGGCGTGCCGCGAGAGCGCGAGCCGCCTTTGGGCGAGCGTCAACGCCTGATCCACCCCGCGAATGCCCGCGCTTTACGCGGCGCAAGCGTGAAAATGTAAGGAGGTTTTCCCCATGTCCGATCGCATGACGCCCATACCGTTTGGGCAACTGATGAACCATGTGCTTTGTGAACATCCGGCGGGCAGCGTGTTCGGCGTTCACGCGCCGTATGTCGCGCCGCAGGAAACGGGCGCAAAGAAGCTGCTCTCCCTTTTTTCGGAGCGGCTCGAAACGCCGTTCGGGCCCGCCGCAGGTCCGCATACGCAGCTTGCGCAGAATATCATTGCGGCATATTACGCGGGCTGCCGCTTCTTCGAGCTGAAAACCGTTCAAACGCTCGACGGCGAGGATCTGCCCGTGTCCAAGCCCTGCATTCTTGCCGAGGACGAATGCTACAACGTAGAATGGTCGACGGAACTGACCGTCGGACAGGCGTTTCAAGAATACGTCAAGGCTTGGTTCGCGCTCAAACTCATCAGCCGCGAATACGGGCTGGGGTGCGCGGACGGCTTCGTGTTCAACATGAGCGTCGGATATAATTATGAAGGAATTACCTCCCCGAAGATCGACGGCTTCATCGAGGGGCTCAAGGACGCTTCCCAAACGGAGATCTGGGCGGAATGTGTGGTCTGGACGCGGGCAAACCTCGACCGCTTTGCCAACGTGGACGAGCGCTATCTTGAAGGCGTCTCGGCGCGCGTCTGCACGAGCGGCACGCTTTCAACCCTGCATGGCTGCCCGCCCGCGGAGATCGAGCGCATCGCAACGCACCTAATCGCGGTCAAAAAGCTCAACACGTTCGTCAAGTGCAACCCGACGCTTTTGGGCTACGACTTCGCGCGAAAGACCTTGGACGACATGGGCTACGACTATGTCTCGTTTGACGATTTCCATTTCCGCGACGATTTGCAGTCTGCCGACGCGGTGCCGATGTTTTCGCGGCTCATGCGGCTTGCGGGCGAGAACGGCGTGCAGTTCGGGTTAAAGCTGACCAACACCTTCCCCGTTCAGATCAAGCGCGGCGAACTGCCCGGCGACGAGATGTACATGAGCGGGCGTTCGCTCTACCCGCTGACGATCGAGCTGGCAAACCGCATCACGCGCGAATTCGACGGCAAGCTGCGCATCTCCTTCTCGGGCGGCGCGGATCAATACAACATTTGTGACCTGTTCGACGCGGGCATCTGGCCGATCACGCTGGCCACCACGCTGTTAAAGCCCGGCGGCTATCAGCGCGCCAAACAGATCGCGGAGGCGCTTTCCGCCATGCCGTATCGTCCGTTTACGGGCGTATCCGGCGGCAAAACGGCGTATTTGGCGCAAAGCGCGCGGAAAGACGCGCGTCACACGAAGGCGATCAAACCCGCCCCGTCCCGCAAGATGGATCAAAAGGTGCCTTTGACAAGCTGTTTCGTCGCGCCCTGCGAAAACGGCTGCCCGATTCATCAGGACATCCCGGCCTACGTCAAGCTCGTCGGCGAGGAGAAATACGCCGAGGCGCTCTCGCTCATTTTGGAGAAAAACCCCCTGCCGTTCATCACGGGAACGATCTGCCCGCATCGCTGCATGACGCGCTGCACGCGCGAATTCTGCGATGAATCCGTGCATATTCGCGATTGCAAGCTGGCGGCGGCGAAGAACGGCTACGACGACGTGATTCAAACGCTTTCCCCCGTCGGCAAGTCGAACGTGCGCGCGGCGATCGTCGGCGGCGGGCCCGTCGGCATGGCTGCGGCGTTCTTCCTTGCGCGGCAGGGCGCTTCTGTCACGCTGTTTGAGCAAACGGATGCGTTGGGCGGCGTGGTGCGGCATATCATCCCGTCGTTCCGCATCGCAGACGAAGCGATCGATCGAGACGCGTCGCTTTTGACCAAGCTCGGCGCAGACGTTCGCCTGCATACGGCCGCGCCCGCGCTCGACGCGCTGAAAGCGCAGGGCTATACGCATATTCTGTACGCCATCGGCGCATGGAAGCATGGCTCCCTGCGTCTGGAAAAGGGCGAAAGCATGGACGTGTTCGACTTCCTCGCTTCCTATAAGAAAAGCACGCTCAAGGACGTGGGAACGGATATCGTCATCGTCGGCGGCGGCAATACCGCGATGGACGCTGCGCGCGCCGCAAAGCGCGTTGCGGGCGTCAAGCACAGCCGCATCGTATACCGCCGCACGCGCCGCTATATGCCCGCGGATGAGGAGGAGCTCGCCTTTGCGCTGGGCGACGGCGTCGAGTTTTGCGAGCTGCTCGCCCCCGTATCGCTGGAAAACGGCGTGCTGACCTGCAAAAAATGCGTGCTGGGCGAGCCGGACAAAAGCGGTCGCCGCTCCCCCGTGGAGACGGACGAGTTGGTCGAGGTTCCCTGCTCGCTTCTGGTCGGCGCGGTCGGCGAAAAGGTCGACGGCGCGTTCCTCGCGGCAAACGGCATAAAGCTGACCGACCGCTCGCTTGCCGAGGTCAACCCAGAGACGCTCGAAGCGTCTGTCAAGAACGTATTCGTCATCGGCGACGCGCATCGCGGTCCCGCAACGGTCGTTGAGGGAATTGCGGACGCGCGCAGGGCGGCCGACGCCATCGTTGGCAAGTACGCATACGACGTGCCCGAAAACGCGCTGCCCACGCAGGAAGCATGCCTGCAAAAGCAGGGCGTGCTTTCGCAATACGACTGTGCGGAGAAGGAGGCAGGGCGCTGCCTCGGCTGCTCGACGATCTGCGAATGCTGCGTGCAGGTCTGCCCGAACCGCGCGAACGTCGCCATTCGGGTCAGGGGCGTTTCTATGCCGCAGATCCTGCATATCGACAGGATGTGCAACGAATGCGGCAACTGCCTCGTGTTCTGCCCGTATGACAGCGCGCCGTATCTCGAAAAATTCACGCTGTTTTCGACCGAGAAGGAGTTTGACGAAAGCAGGAACAAGGGCTTTTTCCCGCTCGGCAACCGCCGCGTCAAGCTGCGCCTCGATTCCGTGGAGACCGTCACGCTCGGCGCGGGTGAAGCGCCCGCCGAACTCGACGCGCTCATGCGAACCGTGTTGGACGATTACGCATACCTGATCGGCTAAACCGAAACAATACGAATCGGGGCGGGGCTTTCCCGCCTCGATTCGGGTTTGCGCCCGACAAAAACCGACAAACCAAAGTCCTATGACAACGGGAAGGAGACGTCTCCCCTATGGCAAACTTTTTCGTAAACGGACGCGCGGTCTCCGTGCCGCAAAACACGCGGCTCATGCGCTATCTGCGCGACGAGCTGCATCTGACCTCGGTCAAGGACGGCTGCTCCGAGGGCGCGTGCGGCGCCTGCACGCTGCTGATCGACGGCAAAGCGGTCAAGGCGTGCGTGCAGCAGACCGACCGCCTCGAAGGAAAGCATATCCTAACCTGCGAGGGTTTGACGCCGCGCGAACGAGACGTTTACGCCTACGCGTTTGCGGCTGCGGGCGCGGTGCAATGCGGCTTTTGCACGCCGGGCATGGTCATGAGCGCGAAGGCGCTTTTGGATACGACGCTCACCCCCGCGCGCGCGGAGGTCAAAAACGCGTTGAAAAACAACATCTGCCGCTGCACGGGCTATCAGAAAATTGAAGATGCGGTGCTGCTTGCCGCAAGGCTGTTCTCCGAGGGCGCGCCTGTGCCTGCGGGCGATCTGCCGGGCGCGGTCGGCGACCCCATCCGTCGCGTGGACGCGGCGGAAAAAGCGCTCGGGGACGCGAAATACGCCGACGATCTGTATTTCGACGGTATGCTGCTCGCCTCCGCCGTGCGCAGCGCCTATCCGCGCGCGCGCGTGCTTTTGATCGACACGAGCGAGGCAAAACGCATTTCGGGCGTCGTCGCCGTGTATACGAGCGCGGACGTGCCGGGGCAAAAGATCATCGGGCATCTCGTGCAGGATTACGACGTGATGATCCCCGTTGGCGGCGTCACGCATTTTCTCGGCGACGCGATCGCGCTCGTCGTTGCGGAAAACCAAGCCGCGCTGGACGCGGGCAAAGCGGCAGTCAAGGTGGAATATGAGGAGCTGCCACCCGTCCTGTCCCCCGCGGCGGCCATGGCAAACGGCGCGCCCGAGGTGCATGCGGGCAGGGACAACCTGCTTTCGCATCAGCAGGTCGTTCGCGGAAACGCGGAGAAAGCGATTCGAAAGAGCGCGCACGTCGTCACGAATCATTACAGCGTACCGTTTACCGAGCACGCGTTTTTGGAGCCGGAATGCGCCGTCGCGCTGCCCGAGGGAGACGGCGTGCATCTATACAGCGGCGATCAGGGCGTTTATCAAACGCAGAAGGAATGCGCCGCCATGCTGGGGCTTGACAAAAAGCAGGTGCGCGTTTCCGCCATGATGGTCGGCGGCGGGTTCGGCGGCAAGGAGGATATGAGCGTTCAGCACCATGCCGCGCTTGCCGCGTTCCTCACGAGGCGCCCCGTCAAGGTTCGTTTTTCGCGGCAGGAGAGCATCCTCATCCACCCGAAGCGCCACGCCATGGAGATGGACTTTACCACCGCGTGCGACGAGCATGGCTGCCTCACCGCCATGACCGCGACGCTGATTGCCGACACGGGCGCATACGCATCGTTGGGCGGCCCCGTTTTGCAGCGCGCCTGCACGCACGCCGCAGGCCCGTATCACTATGAAAACGTGCAGATCGAGGGCTTTGCTTACTATACCAACAACCCGCCGGGCGGCGCGTTTCGCGGCTTCGGCGTCACGCAAAGCTGCTTTGCCATCGAATGCAACCTCAATCAGCTTGCCGAACAGGTCGGCATTTCGCCGTACCAGATTCGGCTGCTCAACGCCATCCGCCCGGGACAGGTTTTGCCGAACGGACAAATCGCGGACGAATCCACCGCGCTCGTCGAAACGCTTGAAGCGGTTCGCCCCATCTTGGAGCGAAACCCCAAAGCGGGCGTCGCCTGCGCGATGAAAAACAGCGGGCTCGGCGTCGGCGTTCCCGACGTGGGGCGCTGCCGCATCGAGGTTCGCGGCGGCAAGCTGCATCTTTACTCCTCCGCGGCGTGCATCGGGCAGGGCATGGGAACCGTGCAGGCGCAGATGGCGCGCGAGATTCTCGGCCTGCCGCTCGATCAAATCGTTTATCACGCGCCGGATACGTCGCTCTCCCCCGATTCGGGCAATACGACCGCATCCCGCCAAACGCTCTTTACGGGCGAAGCGACCGTGCGCGCGGCAAAGCTCGTCAAGGAAGCGCTGAACGAATGCGGCTCTCTTGCTTTGCTCGAGGGCAGGAGCTTCTTTGGCGAATACGAGGGCAAAACCGACCCGATGGGCTCTGACAAGCAGAACCCCGTTTCGCATATCGCCTATGGCTATGCGACGCACGTCGTCGAGCTGGACGACGAGGGGCGCGTTTCCCGTGTGACCGCCGCGCATGACGTGGGTCGGGCGGTCAACCCCATCGCGCTGACGGGGCAGATCGAGGGCGGCGCCGTCATGTGCCTCGGCTACGCGCTGACGGAGGACTTCCCGCTCGAAAACGGCAAGCCGACGAAAAAATTCGGCACGCTCGGGCTGTTCAAGGCGACAAACACGCCGCCCGTGGATGCGCTTATCGTGGAGAAGGCGCAGGCAGACGCGCTTGCGTGCGGCGCAAAAGGCGTCGGCGAGATCAGCGCGATTCCGACCGCGCCCGCCGCGCAGCTTGCCTACTATAACCGCGACGGCGTCTTTCGCACAAAGCTCCCGCTTGCCGACACGCCGTATTCCAAAAAATGACGCATCCTTGCCTAAGGATTGCTTTTCCCGCGAAAA
Organism: uncultured Oscillospiraceae bacterium; assembly: GCA_964495255.1. GTDB lineage: Bacteria > Bacillota > Clostridia > Christensenellales > CAG-138 > UBA7703. The sequence goes on along the minus strand of CAZBVC010000025.1, from coordinate 15,702 downwards.
TTGTGTAAACTGACCGAAAAGAACGCGGCTGATTACGCGCCGCGCTTGCCCGCGGGATAACAAGGCTCATGCGGGCGGAAAGGAAACCATATGTTCAGAGATAAGGCGGGCAATCTCTCCGTCGGAAAGCTCATCGGCGCGATTGTGGCGCTCGTGCTCATTTTGATTCTCGTAAGCGGAAGCATCGTGGTCGTATCCGCAGGGCAGACGGGCGTCGTATTGACGTTCGGCAGAGTCGACGAAACGGTCTTGCAGGAGGGTATGCATTTCAAGATTCCCTTCGCGCAGCAAATTGTTACGATCAACAACCGCATCGTCAAGCTGGAGGTCTCCACCGAGGCGTTCAGCAAGGATCTGCAAACGATCTCGACGGTCGTCGCCGTCAACTACCATATCAACAAGACCGCGAGCGGCACGATCTATAAGGAGGTCGGGCTCGGTTATGAGGACGTGCTGGTTACCCCCGCCGTCAACGAGGTGCTCAAAGCGGTCACGGCGAAATATACCGCGCAGGAGCTTGTCGGCAACCGCAACGACGTCAGCGTCCTCTTGGACGAGGGCATGAACGACCGTCTGAACCAATACGGGCTGTATATCGACGAGCTGAACATCATCAACTGGGATTTCTCGGAGGAATACATCACCGCGGTCGAGGCAAAGCAGGTCGCCGAGCAAAACCTCATCAAGACGCGCACCGAGCAGGAGCAGGCGCTCGTCATCGCCAACACCGAGGCGGAAAAGCGCGTTATCGCGGCGCAGGCGGAAGCGAACGAGATCAAGCTGCTTGCCGAGGCGAACGCCGAAAAGAACCGCATCATTACCGAATCGCTCACCGAGCTGTATCTCAAATATGAAACGATCCAGCGGTGGGACGGTCAGCTTCCGAAGGTCACGGGCGGTTCCGATACGCTCATCGACATCGGGCTTACCAAATAGCGACCGAAACGACCGAAAGGCGCGCAAAAAAGCAGGGGCGAACGTACCCCTGCTTTTGTGTTGCAGCTTTGCGCGTTTGCCTCAGCTCTCGCGTTTCGCGCGTTTCAAGTTTCTTCTTTTTTCTCCCGCGTTTACAACAGCGACGCGATCTCCCTCCCGACGAAGCGCTGCCCATCCGGCGTGAGGTGCAGCCCGTCCGCGCAGAGCAAGAAATTGGTAAACGCCCGTTCGGCAAGGCAGCTCCGTCTGAGATCGAGCAGCGCGACGGAGCAAAGCCGCGCGACCTTTTCAACGATCAAAGAATACATCTCCTGAAAGCGATAGATCTGCTGCACGTCGCCAAGCCATTGGAGGATGTTTGCGGCGTTGAGCCTGTCGCCCGACAAGAAGCGGAAGTATCGTTCCGCGTTGATCGGCGGAAGCGTCGTCAAAATCGGCTTTATGCCCGCAGCGCGCAGGTCGTCCACCATTTCTTTCAGCGTTTCTTCAAACACATCGGGCGTCGTCGCGGGCAGATGCGTTCCGTTCGGGTCGTTTGCAATCGCCGCCCAATCGAAGTTGCAGTCGTTGCCGCCAAATTCGATCACCGCCGCGTCGCAAGAAAAGCCCTTCTCCAAATCGCGCGAGAGAAGCGTTCGCCCCTTCGGCGCCGTATAGCCAAAGTGCGCGCGGTTTTCGATGCCGACGCCCAACGCTTCCCCGACGACCTGCACGGCGTTCGGTGAAACGCGCGCATATCTGCCCCGCGACGCGTCCCATACGACGCCCTCGGCGAGCGAATCGCCCCACACAACGATGTTTTTTTGATCCAATTCCGACATACCTGACCTACCGCCCTTTCGCTTATCATCATAGCAGACAATTTTGGCAAAAGGTAGGACGCAATGAAAAGATCGGCTATATTGCCGCGAGAACGCCTCTCTACTCGCGCTTACCACGGACTCTACGCAGCGTTTACCGCCTCTTTCCTTCCTCTTTCGGAAAGAAAAAGCAAGAAATCGCCATTTTTGCGCGCGTTACAAAAAGGGCGCTTAGCAAAGACGCATCGCTCCCTTCGGCAGGCTTGACAAAACCCAAGTGAAAAAGCTCTACTCGTTTCTATGCTCGTTTCTTGTGCTAATGGTGATCAAAAGAATCGCGAGAAGCGACAGCGCGCAGCCGATGAGCGACGCGCCCGTCGGCACGGTATGGTCGAACAGCATATTGAAAAGTATGCTGGCGATCGGTTCGAGCAGGCTCAAAAACGCGGCAAGCGGCGCCCCGATGCGCTGCACGCCCGCGACGAAACAGTATCCGCCGCTCGCGTTGATCGCGCCGCACAGAACGATGAGCGCAACCGTCCCAAGCGTCCAGGTTCCGCTTCCGCCGCGAATGAGACGAATGACGAGATAGAGCAGCAGGCTGCCGATCCACGGATAAAACATGCGGATGCTCAAAGGCAGGTCGGTGCTGCCGTTTCTGCCGATCATGATCGTGTAAAACGAAAACGCCACGGCGGAGAGCGCGGCAAGCACGAGCCCCTGATAGGAACCCGAAGCGGACGTTGCGCCGCCGAAAAAGGCAAGCCCCGCAACAGACAGCACCATCGCCGCGATCATAAGCGCCGTTGCGCGGCGGCGAAAAATGATCGTCGTCGCCAGGCAAATGAGGGTCGGATACAGATAATGCACCACCGTCGCCGTGCCGACGGGAACAAATTGGTAGGACGTCGTCAAGAGTATGCCCGTTGCGCCAAGGCCGAACGCGCCGATCAAAATCAGGCGCAGCGCGGACTTGACGGGGATACGGACGCTTTCCTTGCGCGCCGTGCACACGATCAGCGAGATGAGAAGCGCGCTCAATCCGCGCACGGGCATCGTGTCGGTCGATTGCAAGCCCGTTTTCAGCACGAGCGCGTGCAGGTTTGGCTCCAATCCGTACAGCAGCGAGGAAAGCACAACGAAAAAAGCGCCCGCCGCGAGATTTTTTTTCGCGTCGTTTTGAGGTTTGATTGCTCCGATTTCCATAAACCTGTTTTTTCTCCGATTAGTCGGCTTGATATTGTTTGACGCAGAGGGCAAGCGCGCCTTCCACGGGTTCCGCCTTCGCCTTACAAAGCGCCATGCCATCCGCCCGCAAACGCGCGGCAAGCGGCTCCCAAATGAGCGCTCCCGCGTGCAGAACGCCGCCGCTTATGGATACGGGCACGGGCGCTTCGGCAAAATGCAGACGATTTCGCACGGCGGAGGCGAGCAGCGCAAGCTCCTTTGCCGCCTGCTCATACAGATGAATCGCGCTCGCGTCGCCCAGATTCGCCGCGCGCAGCAGGATTCTTTGCAGCTGCGCCGTATTCTTACGGTTTACGGCATAGTCCCGTTCGAGTATGGCGGAGACGCCAAAGTCGCTCTCCGCCGCAAATTCGAGCCGCATCTGTTCATACAACGCGCCTTTTTCCGCGCGCCCGTCGGCTTGCTTCGTAAAAAGGTTCATGCAGGCAAGCCCCAGCCAAAAGCAGCTTCCCTCGTCGCTGAAATACGGGCTTGTCCAGCCGCCGCATCGCGCGGCGTTGCCCTCCTCGTCGCGCCCGAACGCGATCGAACCCGTTCCCGCGATCAAATGCACGCCCGCCCGCTCGCCCAGCGCGCCATAGTACCCGACCTCTACGTCGTTGACCAGCGTAAACGGCACGTTCGGCAGAACGGCTTGCACCGCGTGTTCCAGCGCGCGATCCATCGCGGTATTTTCGCCATAGGCGGATACGCCCGCGACCACGCCGCCGATCTCAAAGCCCGCACAGCCCGCTTCCGCAAGGACGCGCTCGATCCCTTCGCGCAGGGTGGAAGCGCTTTTCTGCGCGCTGCCGAGCGCCTGATAGGACGTCGTTCCGCCGACCCAGTTTACGCGGGTTTTTCCATCCGCGGTTAAAAGCGCATACGCGGTCTTCGTGCCGCCGCCGTCGATTCCGATCAGGCAGCGCGCGGCGCCGTCACCGGTTTTTGTCATGTGAGAATCCTTTCCTTCGTCAAGAAACCGACAGATACCCATCGGCTGACCCCCGTTTGTCTATTCCCCGACCGCCGCGCCGAGCACCTCGCCGATGGACGCGGAAATCGTCAGCGTCGCGCCCGTTTCGCGCTGCGTCTCGGATAGATTGATGACAACGAGCCGCTTGCCGCCGAAATAGTCCACCAAGCCCGCCGCGGGATAAACCGCAAGCGACGTTCCGCCGATGACGAGCATATCCGCGCGCGCGATCTGTTCGACGGACTCCGTGAGCACCCGCTCGTCCAGCCCCTCGCCGTACAGCACAACGTCCGGCTTGATCGTTCCGCCGCAGGGGCAGCATGGCACGCCCTCCGTGCGCAGAATCTCCTCCATGGAAAACGACTTGCCGCAGCGCATGCAGTGGTTACGATACACGCTCCCGTGCAGCTCCAACACTTGCTTACTGCCCGCGCGCTGATGCAGATCGTCGATGTTTTGCGTAACAACCGCGGTCAGCTTGCCCGCACGCTCCAATTTGGCAAGCGCAAAATGCGCCGCGTTCGGCTTCGCGTCGGGATAGAGCAGATATTTGCGGTAATACGCGTAAAACGTATCCGTGTGGCGCAGAAAAAACGTATGCGAAAGCAGCGTTTCCGGCGGCGCGCCGAACTCCTTGGTCGCGCGAAACACGCCGTTTTCCGATCGAAAATCGGGGATGCCGCTCTCCGTGGACGTTCCCGCGCCGCCCAGAAAAACGACGCGCTCCGATTCGGAAAGCATCTCTCGAAGCCGCAGGATATCCGCTTCGTTCGCTTTATTCATACGTTCTCCATCTCTCCCTCGTCGGCGCTTGCGGCGTCCGTCTTCAAACGCGTATGATATAATCCGCCTTGCGCGGCGCGGCAGGCTTATTCTCCGCCGCGGCATAGCCCAAAATGCAGTGTCCGACGCCCTCGTATTCATCCGCAACGCCCCATTTTTCGAGCATTTGCTTGCCTTCCTCGCTCTCGAACTCCTCTTTGGCGCGGTGGATCCAGCAGGAGCCGAGTCCGACTGCATGCGCGGCGTTGAGCAGATTCGTCAAAACCGCCGCGCCGTCCAGCACATGCGTCGTTCGATCGCGCTTTGCCAGCACGACAAGAACCGTCGGCGCGCCGTAAAACGGATCCGCCGAGCTGCCCAGAATCTGCGCGTTGAGTCGTGAAAGGGCGGCGATATCTTCCCGCTTTTGCAAAACGATGATGATCGGAGATTGTAAGCCCCTGCCCGTCGGCGCGAACGTACCCGCTTCCAGCACGGCGTTCAGCTCCGCTTCGGTGATCTGTTCGGGCTTGAACGCGCGCACGCTGCGGCGCGTCCTGAGGTCGTTTAACGTTTCAAGCATGGCTTTCTCCCTTCCGATGTCGAACGGTCGCCCCGTTTGGCACATATGCGCATTATACCGTCGTTGCGGCGTTTCTGCAACACGGGAAACATGCTATAATGAAATTGTTTTCCGCGCGATTTCATACAAGAATCGGCAAAATCGTGAATTGCAAAACAGATCGTCCATTCGAGAAAGCGAGGTGTCGTTATGCTCTCCCTGTTGCTCAAACGCTTCGTTCCGCTGCCCAAGCTGACGGAATATGAAACCTATCTCTTTATCGGGCCCCATCCCGACGATATCGAGGTCGCCTGCGCGCCTACCGTCAAGCGCCTCACGGACGCGGGCAAGACCGTACATTTTCTGATTGTGACCGACGGGCGCATGGGCGCGGTCGATCCCGCATTGAGCGGCGACGCGCTCGTTGAGATTCGCTCTGCGGAGGCGCGCGCTTCCGCAGAGCTGCTCGGCGCTTCGAGCGTTACCCTTTTGCCCTTCCATGACGCGGGCGATGATACGGTCGAAAGCGTGGCAAAAGCGCTTCTCTCCGAAATCGTCCGCTTGCAGCCGCAGGTGATCTTCGCGCCCGATCCCGACGTAATCAGCGAGTGCCATCCCGATCATATCAAGGTCGGCAAAGCGGCGAAGACGGCGTTTACGTTTGCGCCGTTTCCGCCCATCCTGCGCGAATGCGGCATAGCGGGAAGCCATGCGCCCGCCGCGCTTGCGTTCTACTATACCGACCGCCCGAACGCTTACATCGACGTTTCAAAAACGTTCGACGCGCGCGAAAAGACCCTGCGCCTGTTTCCCAGCCAGTTTACAAGCGAGGGTCTTTCTTCCATGCTGCCCTATTTTCACCTGCGCGCCATGCACTTCGGTCTGCGCCGCCTTTGCCCGCTCGCAGACGGCTATCGCGCGCTTTCCCCCGTCCATGCGCATTGTTTCCCCGAAGCGTCGCTTTGGTGACGCCGAGTCCGCATAAACATACGAAAGTTATGCTTTCTATACAGTATTTATGCATTCGGAAGCGTCAGCGCAACGAGGCAGTATACCCCGAACAACATCGGCAGAATCAGAAAAAAGCTGCCGATTCCGCCGCGTATATTCTTGCGTTTGAAGCAGAACACGCCGTATAAGGCTGCATACGCCGCACATAGCAGCAGCTCGATCAGCCAAACGATCAGCATATGTTTTTTACTCCGTTTCGGTTTTTGTAACGTCGTGCCTGAGCCGCACGGAGACGGCGAACGTTGCCTCCGTCTGCGCATACGCCCCCTGCCAATCAAACGATTCCCATGCTTGGCTCGTTTGAAAGCGCTTGACCGCTTCCTTCCCGAGCGCGAACGCGTCGATCCCCTGCGCCCTGCACGCCTGATACAGCGCGTCAAGACGCGTTTGCAGCTCGCTTTCGATGCGCCTTTCGATTGCGTCCGTCGATTCGCCGTTTGTGTTGAGCATATCCGCGTCCGCGGAAAGCGATATTTCAAACGTCGCTTGATTGCCGCTTCCATCCGGCCCGAGCGTCAGCGTGCGCTTGGTTTTCTCCGCCCTGCGCAGCGTGACGCAGGCTTTCTCCCCATCGCTCGTCCGAAATCGAAACAAACCCTGCCGAAACCGTCCGAGCGCCATCAAGAGCAGCTGCGTCTCCTGCCCGTTCAATACGGCGGTCATTTGTTCGCCGCGAAACAGCGCCGCGCCCGCAAGCTGTGTCTTCATGTCCGTTTCGGTCTGTAAGCTGCCGCCCAACAGCGAAGCGCCGCCCGCGTCCGACAAAAGCAGCGGGGTCTCCTTCTCCGCCGCGACGCCGCAAATCGGTACGACCACGTCGTAACACTTGCCGCTCGCCGCCTCATAGTAATCCGCAAGCGTCTCCGTCAGCGTAAGCCCCGTTTCGCTTGCGTAGATTGCAAAGTTGGTTTGCAGCTTGGTCAGGTTAACCTTGGAATCGTTATGCAGCCCGCTCAGCGCGTCGCTTGCGTCGGACAGGGAGATATACAGGTTCGCACAGTTGCGGATGCGCAATCGCGTGATGGACGTGTTGAAAATCTCCTGCATGCCGGTTTCCTGCATGGCAACCTCGCGCGAAACGACGATCATCGCCGTTCGGGCAAAGTTTAGGCGAAACGGCATGCTGCCCGACAGCGTCTCGATTGCGGAAAGCAGGTTTTCCGCCTCCGCGCTCTCTGTCAAAAAGCTCTTGTCGCTTTGCCCCTCGCCGCTTTGCGCCGTATCCTGCAATGCAAGCGTGATGCGATACGGAAGCTGTTCGCCGCGGTCGATCGCGATGCCGAGCACATAGCCGTAATGATCCAGCGATTCCGCATTCAGGCAGCCGAAGCAGAAAGCGCAAACAAGCAGCGCGGCGAGAACGCAGGCGCAGCGTTTTTTCATGCCGCACGCTCCTTCCTTTGCCGCACGAGAGCGATTGCCGATGCAACGAGCGGAAGCCCGACAAGCGCGATCCATGCCGCCTCGCCAAGCGAACGGATCAACGGAATCGGCAGATCCGCGCTCAGGTTCGCCGCAAGCGCCAGCGTCGCCGTCAGCGCGGCAAAGCAGAGCGCCGCAGGACGAACGTCCCGCATGGCGGTACACCCCGCGTACAACCGCGCCGCCGCATACGAAAGAAACGCGCCGCCGATCATCGCGCCTGTCATCCAGAGAAACAAAAACAGCTTGTCAAGGCGAAAGTGGCTGTTCCCCGAGCGCAGGATCGTAATCATGCTGTAAACGGGCGTGTGCATACCGTTCAAAACGGCATACGGAAACGTCATACCCAGGCAAAGCTGCGTCAAAACCGTCAGCACGGCGGCGACGATCAGCCCCGCCTTTCCGCTTTGCGCGGCGCTGTCCGCCCCCTGCGCGCCTTTCATACAGATCAAAAGCGCGATCAGTCCCGAAAAAAAGCGCGTCGCCGACTGAACGGCGGAATACAGCGTTTTTCCCGCATTCCCGCCCAAAAGGGGATATAGGCGATAGCCTTCGTAAACGGGTATGGCAAGCAGAATCAGCATCACAAAGGAGAGCGCGATGAGCAAAAACAACAGCCGCGCCGTGCGGGCGATTGTTTCCAGCCCCATCAGCGCAACAACCGACATACATACGAGCGGATAGAACGCGACGTTCGCCGTCTGCGCGTTCGTAAAAATGTAACGACTCAGCACGATGATGATGCGCGCGAGCGGAACCGCAGCGGAGAACAGCAGCAAAAGCGCCGTGGCAAGCCCGAACGCGCCCGCAAACGCGGCGCCGAACCCCGCGCGATACAGGGAGGCAAGATCCGGCGCGTTTGTTTTCTTCATGGCGGCTGCGGCAAGCAAAAAGAGCAGGAGCGAAAGCGCCGCCGCGCCCGCGCTCGAAAGATAGGTTCCGTTGCCGTTTGCAAACGCCGTTTTCGCGTCAAACGTAAACACGCCGCAGGAGAGGCAGCTGATGGCGACCGCAGCGGCCGCCTCCTGCTTGCCGACGCGTCCTTCGCGCAGATTCATGCGGGCGCACCCGTGTTCATCGGGTCGCTTGGGCGGGGACGGTTCTGCAAGCGCCCACGCGCGGCGACAGGCCCCTTTTGCACGGTTTTCGGCGCGAGCGGCGTCAAAAACGGAACGCCGTAGCTTTTCAGACTCGCAAGATACGCGCAGGCAATGACGACGCCCGTGCAAAGCCCGAGCAGCCCGCCGATCCAAGCGAGAATGACCAATAGAATGCGAAAATATACCGCCGCAAGCTGCGTGGAATAATCGGGTATCGTGAAGTTGCCGAGTCCCGTCAGCGCCACGATAATCAAAACGACCTTGCTCACGATATTTGCCGAAACCGCCGCCTGCCCAAGAATCAGCCCGCCGATGATGCCTACGCTCTGCCCCAGCGCGCCCGGCACGGAAAGTCCCGCCTCGCGCACAAGCTGGAACACGAGCAAAAGGAAGATCATCTCGACACCGAGCGGCAAAAACACCATGCTGCGCGACGAAATCACCGTCGCAAGCACTTCGCCGCTGAGCATGCCCTGATGATGCAGCGCGAGCGCGAGGAAATAGCCCGGCATAACAACCGACAAAAACGCGCCGAGATACCGCACGATGCGGATAATCGTACCGATCGGCGCGCGCAGATACGCGTCCTCGCCCGCGCTCATAAGCATAAACAGCGTCGCGGGCATCACGCTGCCGAAGGGGCTTCCTTCGCACAGCACCGCCACATGCCCCTCCATGAGATAGGCGGCTACGCGGTCGGGGCGCTCGGTCGTCAGCGACTGCGGAATCGGCGAAAACGGGCTCGCCTCCGTGAGCTGTTCCAGCGTGCCGACGGAGCAGACGGTTCGCGTGTTGACGTGCGCAAATCTGCGCTTGACCTCGCTAACGAGCGACGCGTTTGCAACGCCGTCCCGATACAGAATCGCGATGCGGGTTTTGTTCTCGCCGCCCGCCATGCGCAGGTCGCAGACCAGATCGTTCGTTCGGATGATGCGGCGCAAGAGCGTGATATTCGTTCGGATGTTTTCGGTAAACGCCTCATGCGGGCCGAGGATGACGACCTCGTTTTGCGGCGTGGACACGTTCCTCGACGGATAGCCGCGCGTATCCATGAGCGCGGCGTGCGTTTCGCCGTCGAAAAAAACGGCGGTGCGCCCTTCCTCGATGGCGCAAACCACGCTTGTCCATTGCGTCGTCAGCTCCGCTTCGTGCATGGAAAAAACCGTGCGGCACGCTTCCTCCATCGTATAACGCTCTTTTGCTTGCGACTCCCCCTGCATGGACGGCCGCAGGATAAAGTCGTTTATCATGTCCGCGTCCGCCATGCCCGTAAGAAACGCGGCGATCGCGCGCTGTCCCGTTTGCAGCGTGAATCCGCGCAAAATCAAATCCGGGTTGACGTCCCCGCGCAGCTCGCACAAAAGCCGTTCCCGCACGTCGGCAAGCCGTTCGGGAACTGTCGCTCCTTCGCGGTTCTCCCGCTTCAAAGCGTCCCTTTGCCGCTTGTTTCGTCCGCCGAACAACGGCGGCGCGCCATGCTCCGTTTCGAGCAGCTCAAACGCGCTTTCGGGCTCGTCAAAGCGAAAAACCCGTTTGCGCCAAAACCCGCTTTTTTGATCCTTTTCCATAAAATACAGTATTTGCAAAGCGGGTTTGATTCATGCGCGGCGTTCGAGGTTGACAAAACGCGCGTTTTGCGGTGTAATACTTTTCTGGTTTCTACTTCATTTAATTTCTATTTGACGACGCGGGAGGGTATCGGTATGCAGACGGACGTTGTGATCATCGGAGCGGGGCCGGCGGGCATCTTCACCGCGCTGGAGCTCATCCGGCTCGGCTCGAAGCAAAAGATTGTCATCGTGGAGAAGGGCAAGGCGATCGAAAACCGCCATTGTCCGAAGGCAAGCGCGGGACGCTGCCTCAACTGCAAACCGTATTGCCATATCACCACGGGCTTTTCGGGCGCGGGCGCGTTTTCGGACGGGAAGCTGTCGCTCTCAAACGAGGTCGGCGGCGATCTGCCCTCGCTGATCGGCGAGCAAAAGGCGCAGCAGCTCATCGACTATGCGGACAGCGTATATCTCTCCTTCGGCGCGGATGAGCATGTCGAGGGCGTCGGCATGACCGCCGAGGTTAAGGAGATCCGAAAACGCGCCATTCAGGCGGGCTTAAAGCTCGTGGACTGCCCCATCCGCCACCTCGGCACGGAGAAGGCGCAGCAGCTTTATTTCGACATCGAGCAGCATTTGCTTTCCCATGGCGCAGAGATTCTGTTTCAGCATGCCTGCACCGATCTGATCCTGGAAAACGGCGTTTGCCGCGGCGTCGTCGCGGAGGACGGAAAACGTTCATACGAGATCTTTGCCAAGCACACGATCGTCGCAACGGGCAGGCGCGGCGCGGACTGGCTCGAGCGCATCTGTACGGAACATAACGTTGCGCATCAGCCGGGAACGGTTGATATCGGCGTGCGCGTCGAGGTGCGCAACGAAATCATGGAAACCGTCAACGAGGTGCTTTACGAATCCAAGCTGATCGGCTATCCGCTGCCGTTCAAGAACAAGGTGCGCACGTTTTGCCAGAACCCCGGCGGCTTCGTCAGTCAGGAAAACTATGACGACGACCTCGCCGTGGTCAACGGACATTCGTATAAGGAGCGCAAGTCGCCCAACACGAACCTTGCCATCCTCTGCTCGCATAATTTCAACGTGCCGTTTGACCGCCCCATCGCCTATGCGCAGAAGATCGGCGAGCTGACCAACATGCTGGGCGCGGGACATATCCTCGTGCAGCGCTACGGCGACATTTTGGGCGGCAAGCGCACCTGGCAGAAGGAGCTTTCGTATTCCAACGTCGTCCCGACGCTGACGGACGCGGTCGCGGGAGACATCACCGCCGCCATACCCTACCGCACGATGACGAACATCATCGGGTTTATTCAGGCGGTCGATCATGTCGTGCCCGGCTTCGCGGCGGATGAAACGCTGCTCTATTCGCCCGAATTGAAGTTCTACTCCAACCGCGTCAAGATGGACGAAAACCTGAACACGAGCATTGTCGGGCTGCACTGTCTCGGCGATTCGAGCGGCTGGACGCGCGGGCTGATGATGGCGTCCGTCATGGGCGTGCTCATGGGCAGGCTGCTCGCGTCGGCGGAAGCATAAGCGCGCAATGAACGTCAAAATCGCGTGCGTCGGCAAATTAAAGGATCGCTTTTACGAGGAGGCCGCAAGCGAATACGCGAAGCGGCTCTCGCGATTCTGCTCGCTGACAATCGCGGAGGTCATGGACGAGAAAGCGCCCGAATCGCTCTCCCCCGCCGAGGAGAAGCGCGTCAAAGAGCGCGAGGGCGAGCGCTTGCTTGCGAAAATTCGGGAAAACGAGTTTGTCGTCTGCCTGACGATCGACGGCAAACGCATGACGTCCGAAGCGTTCTCCGCGTTCGTTGCGCAAACGTTCGATCGCGGCGCTTCCTGCATGACGTTCGTCATCGGCGGATCGCTGGGGCTGTCCGAGCGCGTGCTTCTGCGCGCAAACGCGAGCCTCTCGCTTTCGGACATGACGCTGCCGCATCGTCTCTGCCGCGTCTTTTTGCTGGAACAGATCTACCGCGCGTTCAAGATCGAAGCGCGCGAACCGTATCATAAATAACGCGAAAGCGTACAAAAAACCGTCCCGCGTGGGACGGTTTTTCGCTAATTTGATTTACGGCTTTGCCGAATCGGAGGCGTTCGCCGCAGCCGCCGCCTTTTGTTCGCAGCGCACCAGCAGGCGGTTCGTGCCGTTGTCCTTGCAGGTCATCAGCGTGAGCCCGCAAGCGCCGCGGTAGGTGTTCAACGCGCTGAACGCGTCTCCCGCCACGCTCTTCATTTGATACACTTCGTAGCGCGTGCGCGTACCCGTCTTGGTGTCGGTTAAGAAGATTTCGCTGCCGACCGACAACTCGTCCAAGCGCCCAAAGTGCGATCCGTTTTTGTAGTTATGCCCGATCACGACGAGGTTGCCCTCCTCGTTCGGGTTGGGGCCCTTATAGCGGCAGATCGAGATTTTCAGCAGCTTGTACGACCATTTGCCGATGATCGGCAGCTCCTCGTCCAGCTCCGGGATCTCCAATATGCCAACCACGCCGCCCTCGTCCGTTGCGGAGATAATGCGTTCGATTAAGACCTCCAAATCGGAGACCTCGTCGGGCGAGTCGGGCTGCACATACGCGCCGCCTTCGTCAACCGAATCGTCCGCGCCCGACGCCCTATGCTCGTTTGCATCGGCGGCCGCCGCCGCATCCGCGTCGGAATTCGTTTGCTCAACATCCGTATCCGCCCCGTCCGTTTCCGCAGGCTCGGGCGTAGGCGTGGGAACCACAATCGGCGTTTTGTCGACGATCGGCGTCGGCGTGAGCTGCGCGCGGTAAGCGTCCAGCAGCGCGTCCGCATTCTTTCCGGCGCCGACGCCCTCGCTGATCTTAACGCCGATCAGTACGAGCGCGGCAACGCCGAAGAGAATCGCTGTGATTCCAAGCACACGAATGGCGTTGCGCTCACGCTGATCGCGCTTCGCGTTCCGCTTTTGGGGGTTACGCTTCGTTGCGTTTCTTGCGGATGCCATACCATACGCCCGCCGCAATCAGCGTCAAACCGCAGAGCCCCGCGAGGATATACACGGCGGTGTAATCCTGACCGGTCGAGGGAAGCGAATCCAAACCGGTGATGTTGATGGTCTTATAGACCTTGTTGCCGGTATCGTCGTTCAGCCAGGCGTAGAGCTTCGTTCCGGAGGACTTGGTGTTGTAGCGCGCATAAAGCTGGATCTGCGCCTGCCCGTTCGTCATATCGTGACGGCTGTTGTTGAGCGACGCGTCGGAAATCTTCATGTAGCTCGACGACCAGCTCCAATGCACCTTGCTCGTGTCGTCGTCAACGATGGTGCCGTCCGCCTCGCGCAGCGAAACGGTGTACGTTCCGTAGCGGTCGGTCTTCGTCAGCTTGGACGGGCCTTCGATCGTGATATAGCGCTGCGTGCGCACCTGCACGGTGGTCGAGCCGCTCTTGGTATAGGTGCCGGCGCCGTTGATGCGCGCCGTGATGGTGGACGTGCCGTTGAGGCCGGAGGCGTTCGCCGTATAGGTCACGGTGCTGCCGAGCTTGCCGGAGCCTTCGTCAACAAAGCTCGTGGTCGCCGCGCCCAGCGTGCCGATGTTCGTGGCGCTGTTGCTCCAAGTAACGGTGGAAGCCGTCGTAATCAATTCGCCGCCGTATTCGACAAGCACCTTGATGTTGCAGCCCGCGCCCGCAGAGGTCAAATTCTGCTCGCCCGTCAGGCTGATCTTCGGATTGACCGTAATGCTGACGGTCTTTTCCTGCACATCCGCGTCCGTTACGCCGGTATCGCTCGTTGCGGTAATGGTCGCCGTGCCGGCGCCAACCGCCGTGACAAGACCCGTGTCGGCGTCAACCGTGACGACGTTGGTTTTATTGGACGCCCATTGAACGCTGCCGCTTTTGGCGTTGCTCGCCGTCAGGGTGGTGGTGTCGCCGCCCGCCATTGCGGAGGAGGGCGCGCCGCCGACCGTCATGGACGTGATCGTGATCGTGATCTCGGCGGATTTGATCGGCGTCGTCGTCACCGCGTCGCTGACCGAAACGGAGATCTTCGCCGTCGTGCCCGCTTTGAGACCCGTAACGGTGACGTCTTCCGTGTCGGTTGCGCTCAGGTTGACGTTTGCGCCGCCCGTTACGTTCCATGTGTAAACGGGCGTGTCAAGCGTACCGGTCGTGGTCGCCGTCAGGTGAACCGTGCCGCCGACGGGAATGGTGTAGCTTTGGCCCCCATCGGGCGTAATGGTCACGGTGCCGACGTCCGCTTTTGCGGTGCGAAGCGCGCCGCTTACGCCGAACAGCAGCGCGAGCGTCAACAGCGCCGCCAGGGTTTTCATCAATGCTTTTTTCATGGGGTCTGCCTCCTTCAATCTATACGAGGATTCGCCTAGTCGCGGGATCATTCCGATCCCGCATCTCAATCATAGGTGTGCGGTGCCTTTTTGTCAACATTATGGCAAAACGTTTGCCGTTTCTTAACCGAATCTTAACGAATTTGCCGCTTTGTACTTCATCTTTTTACATGTACAATGGTTTGTGAGGTGAAGACCATGTACCGTATCCTGATCTGCGACGACGATACCGACATCCTGCGCGCTTTGAGCATCTATCTCTCCGCCGAGGGATACGAAACGCTTTCGGCGGAAAACGGCGAAGCCGCGCTGGAAATCGCCGCGCACAACGAGATCCATCTTGCCATCATAGACGTCATGATGCCCAAGCTGGACGGAATCGCAACGACTTCGGCGCTGCGCAAAACGCATAATTTCCCGATCATACTGCTCACGGCAAAAAGCGAGGACGGCGACAAGGTTCTGGGTCTGACCATCGGCGCGGACGATTATGTGACCAAGCCGTTCGTGCCCATCGAGCTGATCGCGCGCGTCAAGTCCCAGCTTCGCAGATACGCGCTTTTGGGCGGTATGCAAAAAACAGAATCGGCGGAAACGCATATTATGCGCGTTGGCGGCATCGAGCTGAACGACGAGCAAAAGAGGGTCGCGCTCGACGGCGCGGAGGTCTCCCTCACCCCGACGGAATACGCCATCCTGCTGCTGCTCATGTCCAACCCGAACAAGGTCTTTTCCACGCGCAAAATCTACGAGGCGGTATGGAACGAATCCGCGCACGATACGGAAAACCTCGTCGCGGTACATGTGCGTCACCTGCGCGAGAAGCTCGAAATCACGCCCGCCGAACCCCGCTACATCAAGGTCGTGTGGGGTCAGGGATACAAGCTCGAATCGGGGAAATAAGCGCGGCGCATCGTCCGACGAAGGTTTCCGACAAAAATTCAGCATCAGAGGTATTTAAGAGGTATTAGCGTGAAAACAACAGTAATAAACAGGAAATGGCCGTAAAATCAGTCCAA
>CAZBVC010000024.1:0-33560 GCA_964495255.1 uncultured Oscillospiraceae bacterium | reverse complement strand
CTCCTGTTACCGCCGTGAAAGGGCGGTGTCTTAGACCGCTTGACCACGGGGCCACGCCTGGTCGGGGTGAAGGGATTTGAACCCCCGGCCCCATGCTCCCAAAGCACGTGCGCTACCGGACTGCGCTACACCCCGAGAAAGTACGCACCGCTTTCGCGACCCAACCAATATACAACAGGTCAAAAAATTTGTCAACACGCTTTTTGCAAAAAATAGCGATGGGATTCGCGTTTTATATGGTATAATAGCATGATAAAATTTTGGAGAGTTATATGGGAGAAAATCATCTGTTCACGGCAAGGAGATCGCTTCTCGGCACGGGAAAGCATTACCACATCGAAACCTTCGGCTGCCAGATGAACGTGCGGGACAGCGAGACCGCGGCGGGCGTCTTTGAGCAGATGGGGTATACCCATACGGAGGATAAAGCAGAAGCCGATCTGTTGCTGCTGAATACCTGCTGTGTGCGCGACCATGCCGAGCAGCGCGTGTTCGGAAACGTCGGCGCTTTGTTGGAGCTGAAACAGGCGAAGCCGGATCTGATCATATGCGTCTGCGGCTGCATGATGCAGCAGAAGAAGGTCGCGGAGCGCCTCTACCGCCGCTTCCCGTTTGTTGACGTCGTGTGCGGCACCAATCTGCTTGCCCGCCTTTCTTCGTTCGTTGCGGAAGCGTACAGCGGCAATCGCGTACTTGCGTTCGGCGAGGATACGATCATCGAGGACAATCTGCCGTTTGTGCCGACGGGCGTCATCAACGCGTTCGTCAACATCAACTATGGCTGCGACAATTTCTGCACCTATTGCATCGTGCCCTATGTGCGCGGACGCGAGCGTTCCCGAACGCCGGACGCGGTAACGGGCGAGGTCAGCCGCTTGGTCGCGTGCGGATACAGCGAAATCACTTTGCTCGGTCAAAACGTGAATTCTTACGGCAAGGAATTCGATCAAATTGATTTTGCCTATCTGCTCGGACGCGTTTCGGAGATTGACGGACTGAAACGGATTCGCTTTATGACCTCGCATCCGAAGGATTTGAGCGACCGCATGATACAAGCCATGGCAACGCTGGAAAAGGTTTGTCATCATGTGCATTTGCCGATGCAGTCCGGCTCGAACCGCATCCTGAAAGCGATGAACCGCCGCTATACGCGCGAGGATTATCTGACAATCGTCGAAAAGCTGCGCACTGCGATGCCTGACGTCGAGCTGACCACGGATATCATCGTCGGCTTTCCCGGCGAAACGGAGGAGGACTTCCTCGAAACGCTTGATTTGGTCGAGAAAGTCGGGTTTTCCTGCGCGTTTACATTTATGTATTCGCCGCGCGCGGGAACGAAGGCGGCGACCATGGAGAACCAAATCGACGAGGAAATCAAACATGAACGCCTGATGCGTCTGAACGCGTTGCAGGAGCGGAAATCGTTTGAAAACAACGAAAAATACGTCGGTTCGAGCGCGATCGTCCATGTGGACGACTGCACGGAGCACGACGACGTCATGCTTTGCTGCGGCAAGACCGCAAACTTCAAGATGATCTATTTCCCGGGAAAAACGGAATGGATCGATCGCTACATGCGCGTTACAATCGATAGCGTGCGCAATCATTCCTTAATGGGGACGGCGGAGGATGAAAGTATTGATTGAACAGGCAAGGTCGCTCGGACTCGCGCTTGCGTCGAGCGAGGAATACATACACATGAAGCAAGCGCAGGCGGACTTTGAATCCAACGAGGCGATCGCGGCGTTGATGCGCGAACTGGAAGAGAAGCGGGTCGCGCTCGTTTCGGCGCTTTCCGAGGAACCGTCGGACAGTCTGCTTGCCATCGCGCTTACGGACGATATCGACCGCTTGGAGGCGCAGCTTCGCGAAAGCGCGCTGTATGTTGCGTTTTCCGAAGCGCAACAGGCGTTTTCGGCTGTTTTGCAAACGGTAAACGACGAGATCAACGCGTGTATATGCGCGCCTACGCACGGCAGCGGCGCTTGCAACGGGGACTGTTCAAGCTGCGGCGGCTGCGCGCATTAACGGTGCGGAGGGAACAATGGCACCTTCCATGACGCCCATGATGCGGCAATACCTCGAACTGAAAGACAAGTATTCGGACTGTCTGCTTTTTTTCCGTCTCGGCGATTTTTACGAGATGTTTTTTGAGGATGCCAAGACCGCATCGAAAGAGCTGGATCTAACGCTCACGGGCCGCGACTGCGGCTTATCGGAGCGCGCGCCCATGTGCGGCGTTCCGTACCATGCGGTTGATTCCTATATCGTCAAGCTGATCGAAAAAGGCTATAAGGTCGCCATCTGCGAGCAGCTCGAGGATCCCGCGCTCGCAAAGGGCTTGGTCGAACGCGACGTTATCCGCGTCGTCACGCCCGGCACGATCATCGAGGATCGGATGCTTGCCGAGAACCAGAATAACTTTATCGCGTCCGTTCGATATGGCGAGAAAGCCGTCGGGCTTGCGTATGCGGACGTGTCAACGGGCGAATTCTACCTGATGCAATGCGGCGGGGAAACGCCGTCGGCCGCGCTGATGGACGAGCTGACCCGCATTTCGCCGCGCGAGATCATCGGCGACCCCTCGCTCTTCGAGCAGCAGTTTCTCTCGAAAAAGATCGGTTCGAGCTACTATCTCGAACCATATGGATTGCAGGCGTATCAGCCCGATTCCGCGCGCGAAACGCTGACGTCTCATTTCGGCGTTTCATCCTTGAGCGGCTTCGGATGCGAAGACGTGCCATACGCCGTTTCCGCGGCAGGCGCTCTGATGCGCTATCTCGAAGAAACGCAGAAAAACGCGCTTTCGCATATTCACGGGCTTCGCGTGCTGCGGCGCAGCGCCTATATGACGTTGGACTCTGCGACGCGGCGCAATCTCGAACTGACGACCCCCCTTCGCTACGGAGCTGGGAAGAAGAGCACGCTTCTTTTTCTGCTCGATCGCACGAAAACGGGCATGGGCGGACGTATGCTGCGGGATTGGATCGATCGTCCGCTGCAAGGCGACAAGGCGATTCTTTCTAGGCTTGACGCTGTGGAGGAGCTGAAAAAAGCGCTTCCTCTGCGCCGCGAGGAGCAGGAGAATCTGCGCGGCATATGCGACGTCGAGCGCCTTTGCAGCAAGATCGTTTACGGAACGATCAACGCGCGTGATTGCCTCGGTTTATGCGATACGCTTGCGCGTTTTCCGCAAATTCGTGCGTCGCTCGCCGAATGCGAAAGCAGCGCGCTTGCCCATATTACGGACGCGCTTGACGAGATGGACGATATCCGGGCTTTGTTGAATTGCGCGATCTGCGACCAACCGCCTACGGGGCTGAAGGACGGGGGATTCATCCGCGAAGGGTACAATGCCGAGGTTGACGAGCTTCGCTCCATCGCGGAAAATTCGCAGGCTTGGCTCGAACAATTCGAGGCGCGCGAACGTGAAGCAACCAAGATCAAGAACCTTCGCGTCGGCTACAACCGCGTGTTCGGCTATTACATCGAGGTGACCAAGTCGCAGCTTTCCTCCGTGCCGTATCACTACGACCGCAAGCAAACGCTCGCAGGTGCGGAGCGTTTCATTACGCCCGAGCTCAAAGAGATGGAGCAGAAGATCCTCGGCGCGAAGGAGCGGCTTGTCGCGCTGGAATATGAGCTTTTCTCCGAGATTCGTACAACCCTTTTGGCGTGTACGGATCGCTTGCAGGCGGACGGCGCGCTGCTTGCCGAGCTGGACGCATACGTTTCGCTTGCGGACGTTGCGGCGGACTATGGCTATTGCAGACCGAGTCTGAACACGGAGGGGCGCATACGGATTCAAAACGGACGGCATCCCGTCATCGAGCGCGCGCTGAAAGAGCCGTTCGTGCCGAACGATGTGCTTCTGGACGGCGGCGAGAATCGCCTTCTCATCATCACGGGGCCGAACATGGCGGGCAAAAGCACCTATATGCGACAGACCGCCTTAATCGCGCTCATGGCGCATATCGGTTCCTTCGTGCCTGCAAGCGAGGCGGATATCGCCATCGTGGATCGCATTTTTACGCGCATCGGCGCATCAGACGATCTTTCGGGCGGGCAAAGCACGTTTATGGTCGAGATGAGCGAGGTCGCCAATATCCTGCATAACGCCACGCAGAACAGTCTCCTCATTTTGGACGAGATCGGGCGCGGAACGAGCACGTTCGACGGACTGAGCATCGCATGGGCGGTGTTGGAATGCATTGCGGACAAAAAGCGCTGCGGCGCAAAGGCGCTGTTTGCAACGCATTATCACGAGCTGACCGAGCTGGAGGGCGAACTGGACGGGGTAAAAAACTATCGCGTCACGGTGCGTGAAATCGGCGACGACATCGTTTTTCTGCGCAAGATCGCGCGCGGCGGCGGCGATAAGAGCTTCGGCATTCAGGTTGCAAGGCTCGCAGGTTTGCCGCAGGATGTATTGGAACGCGCAAAAGTAATATTAAATCGCCTCGAATGCGCGGATATTGCCGCAGGGAGACAGGAAGCCGTGCGTGCGGCGGAAACGACCGTGCAGGGCTCTTTGCTGGACGTCAGCCGCGAGGAAAGCGTGCTGCGTATGCTGGGAGAATTGGACGTCGATCGCCTGACGCCGCTGGACGCGCTGAACCGTCTCTACGCGCTTCGCGCCATGCTGGACGGAAAGGAGTAACGCTTTATGGGCAAAATACGCGTTCTTTCGCCGCATGTCGCCAACCAAATTGCCGCCGGCGAAGTTGTCGAGCGCCCCGCTTCCATTGTCAAGGAGCTGACGGAAAACGCGATCGACGCGCACGCAAGCGCGATTACGATCGAAATCGAGAACGGCGGGATCCAAAGCGTTCGCATTTTGGATAACGGCTGCGGAATTTCGGATGAGGATTGCGAAACCGCCTTTCTGCGCCACGCAACAAGCAAGATCTCCGTTTCGGACGATCTGTCCCGCATTGCTTCCCTCGGGTTTCGCGGCGAAGCGCTCGCCTCCATCGCCGCCGTATCGCGCGTCACGCTGCAAACGCGCACGGCGGAGGACGAGCTCGGCACCCTGATCCGCTACGACTGCGGCGAATTAAAGGAGCATAGGCGCGTCGGCGGTACGATCGGGACGAGCGTCACGGTACGGGATCTGTTCTGCAACGTGCCTGCTCGATTAAAGTTTTTGAAAACCCCGCGCGCCGAAAGCGCCGCGATCGGCGACTATGTGTCGCGCCTCATTCTCTCCGTTCCTTCCGTTGCGATTCATTTTACAAACGGCGGAAAGACTGTTTATCGTTCGACAGGCGACGGGGCGCTGCTCAACGCGCTGATCTCGGTATACAGCGTAGGGATGCGGGATATGCTTTTGCCGATCTCGTTTGACGACGGATACATCCGCATCGAAGGCTTTATCGGAACGCCCGCCTGCGCGCGCGCAAATCGCTCGGGGCAGACGTTTCTGCTCAACGGACGCATCATCCGCTCAAGCGCGCTGTCGAACGCGCTGTCCCGCGCGTTTGATACGCGCATGATGATCGGCAGATTTCCGTTTGCGGCGGTCTGCATCAACCTCGCGCCGGCGGAAGCGGACGTCAACGTGCATCCGTCCAAGCTGGAGGTTCGTTTTGCGGACGAACAACGCGTGATACGTGCGCTGACAATCGCCTGCACAAACGCTTTGATCGGCGGCTTTGTGCCGACGGTTTCCGCCGAGGATGCGCTGAAAGCGGAGCAAGACGAGCCATCGGTTCGATTGGAAACGGATCGACCGATCGTCGAGCTGAGAAAGCCCGTGCCGAGCACCGGCACATTCGTTTCGGAGCGCGCAGAGTCGTCCGCTTGGTCAAGCCGTCCGCATATTCCGGCTTTCGCGCTTCCGACGCGCGACGCGCCGACGCTTTCGCACGAAAGGAATCGGGAGACGCCGTTTTCCGCTCCTTACAGCGTGATCGGCTGTGCGTTCGACGCCTATTGGTTTATTCAGCAGGGGGATTGCGTGTTCTGTATCGATCAGCACGCGGCGCACGAACGTCTTCTTTACGATGCTTTGATCGAACGGCGCGCGCAAACGACGTCGCAAACCCTTTTCATACCCGAGCAAGTCGCACTTTTGCCGACGCAAGCGTTCACGTTGGAACAAAACAGGGGCGCGTTGGAGTCGTTCGGCTATATCTTCTCCGAGCTTTCGGAAACGTCCGTCGTGCTGCTCGCCGTGCCACAGGTGCACGGCACGCCGCTCAAAAGCACATATTTGTTGCAGGCGCTCGACGCGCTTTCCGAGGAAAAACCGCTTGCGCCAAACGATTTGGTGCGCGCAAAGCTCATACAGACCGCCTGCAAACACGCAATCAAGGCGGGCGATCGGATTACGAACGCGGAGATCGAAGCGATTATGACCATGCTGCGCGACAAGGAAACGGTTTTGAGCTGTCCGCATGGCAGACCGATCGCCGTGCGGCTCGAAAAGGCGGAGATCGAGAGGATGTTTAAGCGTGTTCTGTGATCGGGAGAGCGAAAGAAAGCCGCTCCTCGCCTGTATCGTCGGCGCAACGGCGTGCCGCAAAACGGAATTGTCCATTTTGATTGCAAAAGCGTTTGACGGCGAGATCATATCCGCGGACTCCGTGCAGGTGTACCGCGGCATGGACGTCGGTTCCGCGAAGCCGACGTTAACCGAGCGGCAGGGCGTCTTGCATCATATGATCGACTGCGTCGAGATCGGCGCGCCGTATTTCTCCGTTGCGGAATACCGTTCCATGGCAACAGACGCAATTCACGACGCTGTTCGGCGCGGCAAGCTGCCGATTGTCGTCGGCGGAAGCGGGCTTTATATCAACGCGTTGACCTATCCGCTTCGGTTTGCGATTCCAAGCGACCCAAGCGTTCGCGAACGCCTCGAACGCGAATATGAAACGGATGGCGAGGGGTCGTTTGCGCGCTTGGCTGCGGTCGATCCCGTCGCCGCCAAACGTCTGCATCGGAACGATAAAAAGCGGATCGTGCGTGCGCTTGAGGTTTATGAATGCTCGGGAAAACCGTTCTCCGCGTTCGGCAACGACTTTCTCAACGAGCAAGCGGAGCCGATCCCGTTTGACCCGCTCCTGTTCGGGCTGACCATTGAGCGCGAAAATCTGTATGCGCGCATCGATCGCCGTGTGGACGAGATGATGCAAAAAGGATTTCTCGCCGAGGCAAAGCGCCTGTATGACGGCGGCTATGATCGGAAGCTGCCCGCGATGCAATCCATCGGATATCGGCAACTGTTTGCATATTTTGCGGGCGAAATTTCGCTTTCTGACGCGGTTGAGCAGGTGAAGCGGGAGACGCGGCGCTTTGCGAAGCGGCAGGCGACATGGTTTCGGCGCGACGAGCGCATTCAATGGTTTCCTGTGGACACGCAGTCGCTGTTTGGCGATGCGGTCTTCGGCATAAAAGCAGAATTGAAACAGCGGATGGAGGACAGGGCATGAATATCAGCCGAAGGGCAAGGGAACTGGTTTGGACGGCGGAGCATACGCTGTATGACGAATTCGCGCGCTTTGAGTCGATCGAGCTGGAAACCACGGAACGCGTTTTGGAGGCGTTTCAGAACGAGCGCGTGGGGGCGCGGCATTTTTCGCCGACGAACGGTTACGGCTATGACGACGTCGGGCGCGATACGCTCGATCGTGTGTTTGCGCACGCTTTGCAGGCGGAATCTGCGCTCGTTCGACCGCAGTTTGTAAACGGAACACATGCGATATTTACGGCGCTCGCAGGTTTGGTCGAGGCGGGAGATACAATTCTTTCGATCACGGGGAATCCGTATGATACGCTGGAGGAGGCGATCGGCATTCGCGGCGACGCGCCGAATTCGCTCAAACGCTTGGGCGTCTCCTTCCGTGCGATTGATTTGAAAGAAAAACGACAGCGTGTTTTTATTGATTACGAAGCGCTTATGGACGCTTTGTCTGTTCCCGTCAAAATCGTGTATTTACAGCGTTCGCGCGGATATGCTTGGCGGGAAGCGCTCTCGATCAAACAAATGGAAGAAGCGTTTCACCTTGTTCGCGAAGTTCAAAAGGACGCGCTTATCGTTGTTGATAATTGCTATGGCGAGTTTACGCAAACATGCGAACCGACCGCCGTGGGTGCGGACGTCATCGCGGGTTCGCTGATTAAGAACGTGGGTGGGGGATATGCGCCCTGCGGCGGTTATGTCGCAGGTAAGAAGGCGTATATAGATCGCATCGCGCAGCGCTTGACCGTGCCGGGGATGGGCGCGGAGGTCGGAAGCTATGCGGGCGATTATCGTCCGTTTTACCAAGGCTTGTTTTTGGCGCCGAGCGTTACGCTGCAATGTCTGAAAGGAGCGACGCTGTTTGCGCGCTTGTTCGAAGCGGTCGGGCTGGAAGCCTTGCCGAACAGCTCTGCGGATCGTTCGGATATCATTCAGGCGGTTCGTTTCCCCAATAAGGAGGAATTGATCGCGTTTTGCCAAAGCATCCAAAAGGCGTCGCCCATCGACAGCTTCGCGGTTCCCGAACCGTGGGACATGCCCGGTTATGCGGATCAGGTTATCATGGCGGCGGGTACGTTCGTGCAGGGCGCGACAAGCGAATTGTCCGCAGACGCGCCGATTCGTCCGCCCTATACCGCGTATATGCAGGGCTCCTTGACCTATTCGCATGCGCGGGTCGCCGCCGCGCTGACGCTGGACGCCATGAATTGGTGCGACAAGGCTCGCTGAGACGGTTTGGCGCGCGCTTAGATAGAGCGAAGCAAACCGATGACCTTGCCCGCGATCTCCACCTCGCCGAGGGGAACGTAGATGGGTTCAAACAGATCGTTTTCGGGTTGAAGGCGCACGCGATCCTTCTCGCGATAAAAGCGCTTGACCGTAGCGCTCTCGCCGAACACGCGCGCAACGACGATATCGCCGTCCGCGCAGGCGCTGTCATGATTCACAACGAGGATATCCCCGTTGCAAATGCCCGCGTTGATCATGCTTTCGCCGCTGACGCGCAGCATGAACACCTGCTCGGGCTCGCGACCGTGCATGAGCATATCGGGCAGGGGAAACGCGTCCTCGATGTTTTCCGCGGCGAGCATCGGAAGTCCCGCCGCCACGCGCCCTACCAGCGGAACGGCGAACCGTTCGGGTGCTTGCATTGCGTTTTTCGGCTGCGCATCCGTTACGTTGATGGCACGCTGCTTATTTCCGTCGCGCATGATCAAACCGCGTTTTTCCAAGCTGCGCATATGCGCATGCACGGTGGATGTGGACGACAGCCCGACAGCCGTACAGATCTCGCGCACTGAAGGGGGATAAGAGTGATCCGCTGTGTAGGAGAGAATGTATTCGTAGATGGTCTGCTGCGGGTCGGAAAGCTTTTTCATCCGTAATTCGCCTCGATTCGAACGAACGTTCCTTTATTTGTGGACAGTATACCATGAACGTTTGCAGATTGCAAACAAATGTTCGTAATTATTACAGCTTTTTGAAGAGTGAGGTTTTGTTTTTATGAAGCAATGCGTTATGAATCCCGCAAAAACATGCGATCACTGCGGCGCGTGTGAGGATCGGTGCGAACTGGATCCGAACAAGGTTTGCGACAACTGTTTCAAATGCTTGGATTCCAAGCGCCCGTTCGCCGAGATACCCGTTTCGGGCGTTTACTTTGACGATGATTATGCGCGCGGTTCCGAGCTTTTCTCGGAGAATGCGGAGGACAAGGAGCAATTCGTGCTCGATTTGGACGAGAGTTGGCGCGAAACGATTCATTATTCGTTCCGAACGCTGCCGCGTGCGCAGGCGCTGCGCGTCACAAAACGAAAGCGCCGCAGTTAGTCGTCCCGCAGCTTGATCTTCTTGGCGGCGAGACGTTTATGCTCCTCGGACGAAGCGGCGTAATGCTTCTTGGTCGTATTCACGTCCTTATGCCCCAGCACGTCCGCGACAAGATAGATATCCTCCGTTTCGTGATACAGCATCGTGCCGTATGTACTCCTCAGCTTATGCGGGGTGATCTTTTTGAGCGGCGTTGCAACGGAAGCATATTTTTTGACCAAAATCTCAACCGAACGCGCCGTGATGCGTCGGTTTTGCAGGGATAAAAACAACGCATGCTCATGCCCGGCGAGCGGTTTTGCGCTCAGTCGCTGCATATAGTAATTCGCCATCGCCTCGTGTACTTCGCTGCCGAAGGACAGGATATCCTGATTGCCGCCCTTCCGCGTGACGACGAACGCGTCGTTTTCGAAGTCCACATCCTCCATGTCGATGCCGACCAGCTCGCCGATGCGGATTCCGGTGCCCAGAAACAACGTCAAAATCGCCAAATCCCGCGCGCGCGTCGCCTCGTGATACTTCTTTTGCCGCTCGGAAAGTCCGTCTCCGCTTTCGGCCATATCCAGCAAATTCGCGACCTCGTTCGGCTCCAAACGAATAATCGGCTTATCATGCAGCTTGGGAATGTCAACCAGCGCCGCAACGTTGCTCGGCAGATACTCCTGCTTATGTAAAAACTTAAAAAACGAACGGAGGGAGGAGAGCTTGCGCGCCTTCGCACGCTCTTGATTGACGTATTCGCGCTCATCAATATAATAAAGAGACATATCGTTCAAATACAGTTCAATATGGTAAGCCGTGATCCGTTCCAAATCGGTCGCCGTGAGGGAGGGGACTTCACGGTTCGGAAACAGATCGTCCTGCGTTATGCAAAAGCGGAAGAAATTGCGCAAATCGACGGCGTATGCGTAGCGCGTCAAAACCGAGGTTTGGCTTTCGATGCTGCGAATAAACGCGCCGCACACCATGGGCAGCTCGTTCAGCATGGCGCGGATTTTCAGCGTATAGTCGCGATGCTTTTCGATTTGATATGTGTTTGCCATTGCGTTTCCTCCGTTCAAGGCGATCACGCAGCTACGGAAAAAGGAGGGAATTCCGTTCCGCTTGTCTGTTTCATGATAGCAAAACTATTCGTTAAAGACAAGTTTAACGAATAGTTGTTGATGAATTGTTCATGTTTTCCGCGAAAAGTCGTTTTTGCGTATGTTAGGCGTTGTTCGATTCGGCTGCGGCTTGAATCGCGGCGCGGGCAAGCTCGTCGCAGCGGTTGTTGTCGGAATCATTCGCGTGACCCTTGACCTTGACAAAGGTTACGTCGTGTCCGCTTATAACGTGAAGCAAGCGCTCCCACAGATCCCGATTTTCGACGGGCTTTTTGGACGACGTCTGCCATCCGTTCCGTTGCCAGTTGTCAAGCCAGCGATCGTTGAACGCCCTGCAAACATATGCGCTGTCGGTATGCAGCTTGATTCTGCAAGGTTCTTTCAGCGCGGAAATCGCTTCGACGACCGCTTGAATCTCCATGCGATTGTTCGTTGTCGCGGCAGCAAACCCGCTGATCTCACGCCGTTTTTCTCGATAAATCAGAATTGCGCACCAACCGCCCGGGCCCGGATTGCCGGAGCACGCGCCGTCCGTATAGATCGTGACTTCTTTCATCGCTCTGTCCAAATCATATATTATTTGCTCATGCGCTCGGACTTTTCGCGGCACGCTTCCACAGCGTCGAGTACCGCAGAACGAAATCCCGCTTTTTCGAGCGCCGCGACAGCTTCGATCGTCGTGCCGCCGGGCGAGCAAACGCGGTCTTTCAGTTCGTCGGGATGAACGCCTGTTTCGGCGACCATCATCGCGGAGCCCTTGACGGTTTCGGTCGCGAGTTCCAACGCGATGCTGCGGGGAAGCCCTGCGCGAACGCCGCCGTCGGCAAGCGCCTCGATGAACAAATACACATATGCGGGCCCGCTTCCGCTGACCGCCGTGACCGCATCCATCAAATGCGCATCCACGGAAATCACGCGGCCTACGGATGCAAACAGGCGCTCCGCAAAGACCTTCTCATCGCTCGAGAGCGAATCGCCGTTTTCAAACACGATCATACCCGCGCCGACCAAAGCGGGCGTATTGGGCATAACGCGCAGAATGCGCGCGCTCTTCGGAAGAACGCCTTGCAAGCGCGCCATCCCCCATCCCGCCGCGATCGAAATCACGGCTTTGCTGCCAAACAGCTCACTCTGCGACGCGTATAGTTTCGAACAGACGTTCGGTTTCAGTGCTATCAGCAGTATATCACACTTCGTCGTGATGTCAAGCAGATTCTCACACGCGTTGACGGAAAGTTCTTTTGCCAACGCGGCGCGCTTTTGCTCGTTCGTATCAAAAATGAACACATTTTCGGACGCAACGGCGCCGCCTTTGACGCAGCCGCGCAGAATCGCCTCCCCCATGTTCCCTGTGCCGATGATGCCAAATCGCATATTCCGCTCCTTTCGGTTTCAGTCGTTACGCCAGCGCCGCGAGACGTTCTTTGAGCTTATCCAGCATGTCTGCGGATGCGTTTCTCTTGCGCTGCTCCTCCTCCACGACGGCTTGCGGCGCTTTTGCAAGAAACCCTGCGTTCGAGAGCTTCGCATCCGCGCGCGCAATCTCGCCGTTCACGCGTTCGATCTCTTTTTGAATGCGGGCGCGCTCCTTTTCGGGATCGACCAGCGAGGAAAGCGGTATGACCGCCTCGACGCCTTCGCAGACGATATGCGCGTCGCTCTTCGGGATCTCCCCCGCCTCCGTGGTCACGCTCGTTTCGCCCGCGCCCGCCAAACGCTCCAAATAGATCGCCATTTCGGCATACGCAGCCTCGTCCTCCTTGGGCGCGATCAGCCGCACGGAAATGCGCTGCGACGGCGGAACTTTCATCTCGGCGCGCAGATTGCGAATAGCGCGGATCAGCTCCATCAAATGCTCCATATGCGTGCAGTCCGCCTCAAAGCAAAGCGAGTCATCCGCGCGCGGCCAAGACGAACGCATGATGGTTTCCTCGTCCGTCAGCTTTGTGAAGATCTCCTCCGTGATGAACGGCATCACGGGATGCAGGAGCTTCAAACTATTTTTCAGCACCGTCAGCAGCACGGCGGACACGATTTTTTTGGCGTCGGCGTCCGCTCCGTACAGCCGCGGCTTCGCCATCTCGATGTACCAATCGCAGAATTCCGACCAGATGAAGTCGTATATCTTTTGCGCGGCAAGTCCGAGCTCGTATTCGTCGAGGTTGCGCGTCACCTCTTTGATGATCGCGTTCATGCGATGCAGGATCCAACGGTCGCAGATCTCGAGCTTGTCATGCTGCGGCAGATCGGTCGCGCTCATGTCCGCGCTCATCAGCACGAAGCGCGCGGCGTTGTAGATCTTGTTGCAGAAGTTGCGCGCGGATTCCACCTTTTCCCAGTAAAAGCGCATGTCGTTGCCCGCGGAGTTTCCCGCAAGCAGCGAGAATCGGAGCGAGTCGGCGCCGTATTTCTCGATGACCTCGAGCGGATCAATGCCGTTGCCGAGGGACTTGCTCATTTTGCGGCCTTGGCTGTCGCGCATGATGCCGTGGACATACACGGTGTCAAACGGACGCTCTCCCATCACCTCATAGCCGAACACGATCATGCGGGCGACCCAAAAGAAGATGATATCGTAACCCGTTACAAGCGTGTTGGTCGGGTAAAAGTATTTCAGCTCCTCGGTCTGCTCGGGGTAGCCAAGCGTGGAAAACGGCCACATACCGCTGGAAAACCAGGTATCCAGAACGTCCTCATCCTGCCGCATCGGCGCGCCGCAATCGGGGCAGCAGGCAGGCGCTGTTTCGGACACCACCATTTTGCCGCAGGCGTCGCAATAATACGCCGGGATGCGATGCCCCCACCAAAGCTGGCGCGAAATGCACCAGTCGCGGATGTTCTCCATCCAGTTGTAATAGGTTTTCGTAAAGCGCTCGGGCACAAATTTGATTTCGCCGCTGCGCACCGCTTCGAGCGCGGGCTTTGCAAGCTCCTTCATGCTCACAAACCACTGTTTGGACACGATCGGCTCGATCGTCGCATGACAGCGGTAGCAGGTGCCGACATTGTGCGCATACGGCTCGATCTTGACAAGAGCGCCGCTTTCCTCTAACGCTGCTACGATCGCCTTGCGGCACGCAAACCGTTCCATGCCGACGAATTTCCCGCCAAGCTCGTTGATATGCCCGTCGTCCGTGAACACGCGCATCACAGGCAGGTCGTGGCGCATCGCCACCTCGAAATCGTTCGGGTCGTGCGCGGGCGTAATCTTCACCGCGCCCGTGCCGAACTCCATCTCGCAGTATTCGTCCGCCACGATGGGAATCTCGCGTCCCACGGCGGGAATGATCACCGTTTTGCCGATGATATCCGTATAGCGCGGGTCGTTCGGGTTCACCGCGATCGCCGTATCGCCCAGCATGGTCTCGGGACGCGTCGTTGCGATCGTAATCGAATAGCTCTTGTCCGGCGCATCATAGCAAATATGCCAAAGATGGCTGTTCTGTTCCTCGTATTCCACCTCGGCGTCGGAAAGCGCGGTTTTGCAATCGGGGCACCAGTTGATGATGCGATCGCCCCGATAGATGAGGCCCTTTTCATACAGGCTCACGAACACTTTGAGCACCGCTTTGTTGCAGCCCTCGTCCATTGTGAAGCGTTCGCGTTCCCAATCGCAGGAGGAGCCGAGGAAGCGAAGCTGCTTCACGATCGTGGAACCGTATTCGTTCTTCCAACCCCATGCCCGCTTCAAAAAGGCTTCGCGATCCACGTCCTTTTTCGTCAAGCCTTCCTTTGCCATCTGCTCGACGATCTTGACCTCGGTCGCTATGGAAGCGTGATCCGTTCCGGGCAGCCAAAGCGCCTCGTAGCCGCTCATGCGCTTATAGCGAATCAGAACGTCTTGCAGCGTTTCGTCGATCGCATGACCCATATGCAGCTTGCCCGTGATATTCGGCGGCGGAATGACGATCGTGTACGGCGGTTTCCCGGTGTTCGGGCGCGCGTGAAAATAACCGCGCTTCTCCCATTTCTCATAGAGCGAGACTTCCACCCGCGCATGATCGTAAGCCTTTTCCATCTCGGTCGCCATATTTTCTTCCTCCTTCAAACACGCGTGTCTGAAATTCTTCTAAAAAACAAAATACGCCCACTCCGTCAAAGGACGAAACGGGCGCATCGCGGTACCACCTTTGTTGGGCGAACCGAAACCGAATCGTCTTCGATTTTTGTCGCTCCACTCGATTCCTTAACGCGGAAAACGGAAGACGCTATTCATGCAACGATTGATCCGTGCGGTTCGCGCCTCCTGCTCCGATGCGACCTTCCGTGCAGATTCGTGATCGCCCTTTCAGCCGTGGGGCGACTCTCTTTTCGCGAAGCGGACGCGCGTACTCCTCATCTTCCAAGCAGTTCACTCTGATTCTTGGTTAGTTTATCCGACAACGTGCGCTTTGTCAAGCGTTTTCAAGCGCGCCTTCGCATACGGAAAAATCGCGTGCCGTTTGCGAACGGATGCGTCTACGCCGCGTCGGCTTCCTGCATTTGCGCGTCAACCCAAACGTCCATGCGCTCCTGCAAGAGGTTGAAGTAGCCCGGACCGTAGGAGAGATATTGCTGCAAGAACGCCGCAAGATCAAACGCATCGCCAAGGTCGGTTTCGGCGTCGCGGCGCAGCGTGTCGAGCTGCGCGTAACCGATTGCGTAATCGAAGAAGTAGTACGGTTGATCGATCACGGTTGGATAGAAGATGTCAATAAACGCGTCGGGGTTCAGACCGAGACCGGAAATATAGGAGGAAACCGCTTCCTTCGAGTAATCGTAATAGTTAACCTGAATGCTCATAATCGCGGGCAAAAGCGCGTTGAACGCGATCATATAGTCAAAATAGAATCGCAAATAGTCCGAATCTATCGTTGTTTGGTTGTTTGCGACCAGCCATTCGGAAAGCTGCGCCCAGCCTTCGTTATAGCCGCCCAAATACATCGCGCGCTGCATCAGGCTCAGCGAATCCATGCTGCGGTGATAAACAGATTCATACAGATGCCCCGGATAGCACTCGTGCGCAAACGTCAGTATTACGGTCGGATCGGTTGCGTTGCTGACCTGATTGATCAAAACGAGGTTGTCCTTCCAATTATCGATCGCGGGGATGATGTACGCCGCGGGAGAGGAACTGTTTTCAAGCTCCTTCGGCACGTCGATCAGATTCAGATTGTGCTCGGGAAGCTCGGGCAGGAATTTCGATGCAACCTCTTTGATCAGCTTGATGTCGCCTTCCGTGCTGCCCGTCGTCGCGTTGTCCTCAACGGTCGCAAGATCGGGGTTCGCCGTATAGAGCGTGATCCAATCGTTCAAAAGATAGCTGAACGTATCTTTGAGCAAGTCGAGTGTTTCTTCGACGGTTAGCTCGTTGTTCGCCGCGCTGCGCATGCTGTATTCGAAGTATTCTTTATGCTCTGTACCGCGCGAAGCAACGCTTTGGTATGCGCCGCATTCGGAACGAAGGGCTTCGAGACCCGCGCGCAGGGTCGAGAAGGCGCCGATGTATTCGTTTTGAATGATGCTTTCGTTGCGCGCTTTGTAGGCGGCGGCTTCCTCTGCGGAGATCTCGGAAGCGAGCTTTTCAAGACCGTCCTCGAACGTTCCGTAAAGATACGACGTATCCTTGGCTGCGATGATCGTGTCGATGTCCTGCAAAATCTCATCCAGCGCATCCTCGGTCATAAAATATCCAAGCTCGGCGCGCTTTCTTTCGTAATCCAGAACCTGATCCAAATAGCGCGGCATATCCGCAAGCAGCGTCAAATAGTCCTCGATATCCTGCTTGTTCTCGAAATCGAAAATCATGAACGCGATCGGGAGATTTGCCTGCAAGCCCGAATACGCCGTCAGCGGCTCATACATATATTCATACCCGACGATGGCTGCGTCCGTGAGATATTGTTCCAACACGTCGTAGGAAAACTGACGCGTCTCGTCCAGGTTGTCGCGGGATATCGCGTTCAGCTTTTCGAGAAATACGCTCGCTTCGCCCGCAAGCTTTGCGGAATCCTCCTCCGAAAACTCTCCGAGGGTCATGTTCACGCTTGTCGGGTCGATATCGAAGCTCGACGGGTCGGAAACATATTGATGGAAGCTGTAACCGTCCATCGTGACATACCAGCAGAAAATCTCCCGATCCAGCGCGTCGAACGCGTCCGCCGCTTCCTGCGTGAATACCGGCTCCGCATCGGCGGTTTGTTCGGGCGAGACGGTTCCGTCCGGCGCGGGCGTCGTCTGCTCGACAGGCGCGTCGGTTTTGCCGCCTGCGGGCTGCTCGGCCGTTTTGCAGCCGAGCACGCTGACTGTCAGCAGAAAAACGGACAGAATCAGCGCAGGAATACGAATGATGTGTTTCATAGAACAGTTCCTTTCTTGCACGCTGCTCAAACCAGCGCGTGCGGGTTTCGTTACGAAAAAATGGTGCTTTTACAGCGCCGCGTTTGCAAGAAGCACGACTTCCTCCGCGCTGCGGCTGCACCCGGCTCGTTTCAACGCCGCGCAAAAGTAGCTTGGCGGCGGCGAAACAAACGTATGCGTTTCGCCTGTCGTCGGGTGCGTAAACGTCAAGCGGTAGCCATGCAGCGCCTGCCCATCCAGCCCAAGCGTCTTTTTTCCGCCGCCGTAGACCTCGTCGCCCGCGACAGGATGCCCGATGGACGAAAGATGCACGCGTATCTGATGCGTTCGACCCGTTTCCAAAACGAGCAGCAAGAGCGTGTATGCGCCGAAGCGTTCCAAAACGCGCCAATGCGTCGTCGCCTCTCGCCCATCCTGCGTAACAGCCATCTTCTTGCGATCCGTGTGATGCCGCCCGATTCTTGCTCGGATGGTTCCCCCATCCTCCTTGAAGTTTCCGAGCGCAATGGCCAGATAGGAGCGATGCGCGTCGTGCGTGCCGAATTGTTCGGACAGCGCGCGGTGGGTTTTGTCGTTCTTTGCGACGACCAGCAGCCCGCTTGTCATGCGATCGATGCGATGCACGATGCCGGGCCGCATCGCGCCGCCGACGCCCGACAGGTCGTCAACCGCATACAAAAGCGCGTTGACCAACGTTCCGCTTGCATGACCCGGCGCGGGATGCACGACCATGCCTTGCGGCTTGTCCACAACGAGCAAATCGGCGTCCTCATACAGAATCGTCAACGGAATATCTTCGGGAAGCGTGTCGTATGCCGCGGTCTCGGGGTATTGAATTTCGATCTCGTCGCCGAAACCAAGCATATGGTTGGGCTTGACCGCCATGCCGTTTACGCGAATTGCTTCCTGCTTGACGAGACGCTGCGCCTGCGAGCGGGAAAGCTCCGTTTTTTCGGCGAGGTATGCGTCGATGCGCATGGCGGCTTCGGCGCGAAGCGTGTCGGTTTCAGACATCGGAATCGTCCTTATCGTGCGCGGGCTTTTTCTCGCGCTTTGTCGAAACGACTTCAAGCAAAGAGCGCTCCTTGCCGATGAACGCGTCCAGAATCAAGAGAATACACCCGATGGTCAGCGAGCTGTCGGCAATGTTGAAGATCGGGAAATTGATGAGGCAAAAGTCGATAAAGTCACGCACATAGGCAAACAGAACGCGATCGATCGCATTGCCGACCGCGCCGGCGAACAGCAGCGAAAGCGTTACGCGCGAAAGCACGGTCAGACGCGAACGATTCTTGGCAAGCGCATAAACGATCAGCGCGCAGACAAAAAACGTGATGGGCAAAAAAAGCCAGCGAAAGCCCGGGAGCATACCCCACGCGGCGCCCGTGTTATGCGCGCTCGTAAACTGCAATACGTTTGGAATCAGCGGAAACGACGTGCCAAGCGGCGTCAGCAGCAGTTCGGAGCAATATTTCGTGATCTGGTCGATCAATAAAACGGCTGCGATCAATATGATTTCAAGCAAATTTTTCTTCCTCCGTTGACACAGTATAGCACGCCGCTGCCGTCCCATGCAACCTTGCCGCTTTGCACGGCGTCGTCAAACAGCGTCGGATAAAGGGAGACGTAGTTTTCGTATGCGGTCACGACCTTCTCGTAATAGCGCTCCGTAGCCGGAAACGGAATGCTCGTCAAAACGCCGTTTTGTGAAAAGCGTGAATCCGAAAGCCAGTCCTTCACGCTGCCATGCCCCGCGTTATAGGCACAGATCATCTGCATCACGTCCCCGCTAAAACGGGTTTTGACAAAGCGCAGATACCAGCAGCCGAACGTGATATTGGTTTCGGGGTCATAGAGCGTGGATTCCTCGTATACGTCGTCCATTTCGAGCTTATGCGCGATCCATTCGCCCGTGTCGGGCATGATCTGCATCAGACCGATCGCGCCGCGCCCGCTGACGGCGTTTGGGTCAAAGCTGCTTTCACAGCGCATGATTGAAATGACGAGATACGGATCAAGCTCATATTGCGCGGATATCGAGCGAATCTCGTTCACATACGCGGCGGGATAGTTCCGAAGCGCCCGTTCATGCATCGCCTTCTCGTAAAGGAAAAAGGCGCCGATTCCGAGCAAAAAGAGCGCGATCAGCGCCGCAAGCGCGACGCAGGCGATCTGCATGGCGGACAGCTTGCGCTTTTTCGTCTGCATGTCCGTCGCCGCCGTCATGTGTTTTCGCCCGTCAAGCGCGCATAAAGCGCGTCAACGGCGGCATATAACGCATGAAGCGAGCCGTTGTTGTTCAAAACGTAGTCGGCGCGCGCGATTCGCTCCTTGTCGCTCATCTGCGCATGGATGCGGCAAAGCACGCTCTCGCGCGTTTCCGCTCCGTTTGAGCGCCGCATGACGCGGTCAATCCGCGTTTCCGTGTCGCATACGACGACGGCGGCTGCATCCGTTTCCGTGTCGAATCCGCTTTCGAACAGCAGCGGAACGTCCCAAACGACAAGCGCATGCGGATCGGTCGAAAGCGCAGTCTCTGTTTCGCGGCGCATCGTCTCATGCACGAACGGATGTATGAGACGATTGAGTTTTTCGCGTTCGAGCGTTGACGCAAACACGATCTGCGCGAGCTTTTTGCGATGAATTTCGCCGCAATCGTTCAGTATGACCGCGCCAAACGCGTCCACGACGTCAAAATAGCACCCGCCTCCGACGCTCAGCGCGCCGCGCGAGATTGCATCCGCATCCAAAACGATTGCGCCGCAATCGGAAAACCGCTCGGCAACGGTCGATTTGCCCGAGCCGATGCCGCCCGTCAAGCCCAAAACGCGAACCGGTCTGCCGTTCACTTTGTTTGATACCAACTCTCGCCGATTTTTACGTCCGCTTCCAGCGGCACGGAAAACGACGCGACTTGCTCCATACAGTCCTTGACCAGCGCGGCAACCGTCTCCGCTTCGTCCTTTGGCGTATCAAATATGAGCTCGTCATGCACCTGTAAGATGAGCTTTGCGCCGAGTCCTCGAGCGGAAAGCGCGTTCGTTGCTTTGACCATGGCGAGCTTGATCACGTCCGCCGCGGTTCCCTGAATGGGCATGTTCATCGCGACCCGTTCGCCGAACGAGCGTGTGTTATGATTTTGGCTCGTCAGCTCCGGCATGCTGCGGCGGCGGTCAAACAGCGTGACGGCATAGCCCAGCCGCTTTGCGCTTTCCACGCTCTCGTCCAAATACGTCTTGACGCGCGGATAACGTGTGAAATACAGCTTGATGTATTCGCTCGCCTGTCGAACGGGTATCCCGAGATTTGTTGCAAGCCCGAAGTCGCTGATGCCGTATACGATGCCGAAATTGACCGCTTTTGCGGCGCTGCGCAGGTCGACCGTTACTTCGTCGAGCGGAACGCCGAACACCTCGCTTGCCGTAACCGCGTGAAAATCCTTGCCGCTGTTGAACGCCGCGATCATGCGTTCATCCCCGCTGATGTGCGCCAGCAGACGCAGTTCGATCTGCGAATAGTCGCCGCCGACGAGCACGTTGCCGACCGACGGAACAAACGCCTTGCGAATCTCGCGCCCCTGCACGGTGCGCACGGGGATATTCTGCAAGTTCGGCTCCGTGCTGGATATGCGTCCCGTTGCCGTTACGCATTGGTTGAAGCGTGTGCGTACACGCCCGTCCGCCCCGCAGGCGTTCAATAAGCCGTCCACAAACGTGCTTTTCAGCTTGGTCAGGAAACGATACTGCAAGATCAGCGGAATCGCGGGATGTCGCTCGGCAAGCGCTTGCAGCGTGTCCGCGTCCGTCGAATAGCCGGATTTCGTTTTGCGCTGCGTGGGCAGCCCGAGCTTCACGAACAAAACGTCGCCGAGCTGCTTGGGCGAAAGGATGTTGAAGCGTTCGCCCGTGAATTCGTAGATGCTTGCTTCCAGCGATTCGATTTCCCTCTGAAACTGCTTTTGCAGCGCATACAAGACGGTTTTGTCGATCAAAAAGCCTTCCTGTTCCATTTCATACAGAACGATGGAAAGCGGCATCTCCATTTCGGAACAGAGCTTCTCCATCCCGTTTTGTTTGAGCGCGCGCAGCATCTCCGCCTGCAAATCGAACAGCATGGCGGCAGACGGCTCTTTGTTTGCGTCATATCGCTCGCAAAGCGCGGCAAACGATTGGGCGGGGCGCGTCGCGTTCAGCAGATAATCCGCGATCATCGCGTCGAACATCGCACATTTCGGCGTTATAGCAAAGGACGAGAGCAAATGCCGCAGGCGTTTCGTATCGAATGCAAGCACCGTGTTCGTTTCGTTCGCAAAAAAAGGTTGAAACGTCTGCCACACCTCGTGTTCGTCCAACACTGCGCTGAACAAATCCCCGCCCGAGGTGATCTCGTAAGCGATTTCCGCATCGAAGGCAAAGCTCAGCCGTTCGGATGCGTCCAGCGCGAGCATGCGGCTCGTCGCATGCTCGGTCAAAACCGCATCGAGCGCGGCGACGTCGGAAAGCGTAATGCGTTGGACGGGCGCGCTTTTTGTATGCGTCGGTTCGGCGGCGGGCAGATCGCCCGTTGAAACACGGTTTGCAACGCTGCGCAGCTCCAGTTCGAGCAGATGCGCGCGCGCGTTTCGCATATGATCGGGTAAAAACCTACAATCGTCCAACGAAAACGCGATGGGCGCGTTCGTATCAATCGTCCCAAGCCGATAGCTCATGCGCGCGGATTCCGCGTTTTCGGTTATCTTTTCGCCAAGTTTGCCCTTGATTTCGGATGCGTGCAGCAATACGTTTTCGAGGTCGCCGTATTCGGCAAGCAGTTTGAGCGCCGTCTTTTCGCCAACGCCCGGCACGCCGGGAATATGATCCGACGCGTCCCCCATGAGGCCCTTCAAATCGCGCATTCGTTCGGGCGAAAGCCCGTATTCCGAAAAAAGCGTCTTCGCGTCGTACTCGATCGTTTCCGTAATGCCCTTTTTGGTCATGAGGACGTGTGTGCGGTCGCCGATAAGCTGCAAGGAATCGCGGTCGCCCGTTACGAGCAACGCGTCGATGTTCTCCGCCTCGCAGCGTTTGGCAAACGTGCCGATGATATCGTCCGCCTCGAAGCGCGGGCATTCGCATACCGCAACGCCCATTTCGGCAAGCAGCTCCTTCAAAACGGGGAACTGCGCGCGCAGGTCGTCGGGCGTTTCCTTGCGCCCAGCCTTGTATTCGGCGTAGGATTCATGCCGAAAGGTCGGCATATGCATATCGAACGCGACGACCAGATAATTCGGTTCGCGCTCGGTCAGTTTGAGCAGCATATTCAAAAAGCCGTGCAAAGCGCCCGTCGGGAAACCGTCCTTTGTCGTCATGTTCGGCAAAGCCCAGTATGCTCGGTGCATGAGGCTGTTGCCGTCGATCGCGATGAGCTGCATAAACGATGCTCCTTTTTGTCGGGTTATTCGATCACGTCGTATACCATTGGGGACGGCGCGGGTTTTTCTGTCGTAATGATCACCGCGTTTTTCATGGCGCCTATCGCGTCCGTAAGATTGGTTTCGTCGTTGACATACAGCGTGCAAATGCTTTCGCCCGCGCAAATCGCGTCTCCGACACGCTTATGCATCACGAGCCCGACCGCGGGATCAATGGGATCTCCCTTTTTGACCCTGCCCGCGCCGAGTAAAAGCGACGCGCGGCCGATCTCCTCGGCGTGCATCGACGCGATATAGCCGTCCTGCTGCGTCAAGACGGGAACAAGCCGCCTGACGCTGCACAGCGCATCCATGCCGTTTGGCGTTAAATAAGAAGCGTCGCCGCCGAGCGCGCGAATCATCTCTTGCAGCTTATTTAGCCCCCGTCCGCTTTCCAGCGCGTTTGTCAGCATCTCCTCCGCCTGTTCGTTCGTTTCGGCGAGCTTGGATAGAATCAGCATTCTTCCGCCAAGCAGCATGCAAACCCGATAGAGCGGGTCGTCCTTTTTCAGCATGCCCGAAAGAAGCTGCACCGCCTCGCGCGCTTCGAGCGCGTTGCCGACGGCAAGTCCCAGCGGCTGGTTCATATCCGTAATAACCGCAATCACCTCGCGCCCGAGCAGCTTACCCATGGCGACCATCAATCGCGCAAGCCGTCTCGCGTCGTCCACCGTTTTGAGGAAAGCGCCGCTGCCGACCTTGACGTCCAAAACGATCGCATCCGCGCCTGCGGCGAGCTTCTTGCTCATAATACTTGCCGCAATGAGCGGCACGCTCGGAACCGTCGCCGTTACGTCGCGCAGGGCGTACATCTTCTTATCGGCGGGAACAAGGTTTCCGCTTTGCCCCACTACGCATACGCCGATCTCGCGCACGATTTGCTTGAACCGTTCGATCGGCTGCTCGATGCAGGTGCCGGGGATCGATTCGAGCTTATCCAGCGTGCCGCCCGAAAACGCAAGTCCGCGTCCCGACATCTTGGCGACCGTACCGCCGCAGGCCGCGACAAGCGGCGCGATGACAAGCGTTGTTGTGTCCCCCACGCCGCCCGTGGAATGCTTATCCACCTTGACGCCGGGCAGGTCGGAAAGGTCGATCGTGTCGCCCGAATGCATCATGGCAAGCGTTAAATCGGCGGATTCACGCTCGTTCATGTCGTTGAGGCGAATTGCCATCAAAAGCGCCGACGCTTGATAATCGGGTATTTCGCCATTCGATAACCCGTTGGTAAAAAAACGTATTTCCTCGGTTGTAAGCTCGATTCCGCTCGCTTTTTTCTCGATGATATCGATCATTTGCATATCGAATTCCTCCTCAGCGCGATGCGCCGTTCATTGCCGCATCCAGTTCATCGTAAAGCAGCGTCGCCGCCGTTTCCAAATCCATGCAGGCGAGCGACTTCGCGCCCGTGCCGCCGCGCCGCACATAGAACGAATTCTCGCGGAATGCGAGTTCCAAATAGGGCTTCCCCGCACTCACGCAATGGTAAAGAAGAGTATCCGCGGCCGTATCGTGCAAAACGCACGTATCGTCGCACGGGTTCGACATAACGATCAGGCAATCCGCCTTGTTCAGCCGATGGGAAAAATCGGACAGATTGAGCAGCGTCTCGATGCCGAGGCGGTGCGAAACGTTTTCCTGCGTGGATTCGGGTAAATCGCTTTTCTGCGACAGAATCGTAACGGAAAGCTCTGCGGGCATCGTCTTTGGCAGCTCGCCGCGGCTTGTTGCGAGCAGATAGCGCGTATATCCGCGGTTCATCGGCAGCGTAAGCGCTTCCAGCGTATCCTCCGCGGTAAGCTCGCCCGTTTCCAAAACGATCGTCCGATCGGGCAGGATCCCGAAACGCACGGGCTTCCCCGACGAGGGAAGCGTTCCGCCGATGTATCTGCCGTTGCATGTGAACACAAGCGCGTCCAACGTACCTGTGCCGCCGTTGGCAACGGGCTGCATATCAAACGTCAGATCCGGAAAGCGTCTCGCCGCGGCGCGCATGAGCGTTCGAATCGCGTCGGCCGAGGTAAACGAACCGCCCCACGCCTCGGGCGCGATCAGCACGCGTTTTTTCCGCGCAGACACATTCTCTGGGAGCGTCGTCTTCCCGAAAAAGCGCAGGTTTTCGCCGCCGAGCGATTGACCGAGCAGCACGCCGTCCGAATCGATCACGCCCAAGCAGGTAACGAAGCCACACTTTTCGAGCATATTGTTCCCCACAAGCGGTCGATACAGCGTGAGATAAGAGGTTATGTACGGATTGGCGCGGACGACCTCCGTAAGCGCTTTGGCGCGTTTCAGCGGCGCATCCGAAAAGGCGACGATGTATGCGCGCTCGGATTCATACGGAGCGGCGTCGTCCCACATACCGAACAGCGTCATGTTCGAAACGCTTGCCGCAGGAAGCTGTTCAAGCAGAATGTTCAGGCAGTCCCGTTCGGTCAAAGCCGCATACGGCGTCATGGCAAACCGCAAGCCAAGCGTAAATCTCGGAAATTCCATGCTATCTCGCCTCGTCCTCCGCGGTCAACGCCGCATATTCCCGTTCCGCCGCTTCCCACGCGGCGTAGGTTTCGTCCAAATGAGCGCGGACGCGCTCCAACTCGTCGTACTTGCCGCGCGCATATTCATAATCGCTTGCCGCTTCGGGCTGGGACAAGAGCCGTTCCAGTTCGGACAGCCGCGCCTCATCCTCCGAAACCGCTTGTTCCGCGCGATCCAGAGCGCCCTTTGCGCGGTTGATGGCGGATCTGCGTTCGCGCGAAAGCACATATGCGTTTTTCTTCGGCTCGACGGCCGGCTTCTCTCCTTCGTCTCGCTCGGCAAGGAACGCTTTATAGCCGTCCCAGTCTCCGTCGAACGAATGCAGCCCGTCCGCGTCCATGATGACGAGTCGATCCGCAATGCGATTGGCAAGATAGCGATCGTGCGTGACGATGAGCATCGTGCCGCCGTATTCCGACAAAGCGTTTTCCAGCGCTTCGCAGGACGGAATATCCAAATGGTTTGTCGGCTCGTCCAAAAAGAGGACGTTGCTGCCGCCAAGCATGAGCTTGAGAAGCTGTATGCGCGCGTATTCGCCGCCCGACAGGGAACAGACGCGCTTGTTCACGT
This sequence comes from uncultured Oscillospiraceae bacterium, assembly GCA_964495255.1. Classification (GTDB taxonomy): domain Bacteria; phylum Bacillota; class Clostridia; order Christensenellales; family CAG-138; genus UBA7703. The sequence goes on along the minus strand of CAZBVC010000024.1, from coordinate 7,768 downwards.
CGTCACCGCGAAACAGAAACGCGCCAAGCAGGTTGCGAAACGCCTGTAAGTCATATCGCGGAAACGTATCGTTCAAAAACTGCAAAATAGTTCGTTCATCCGTCGCACGCGTCGTGTTTTGCACATAGTAGCCGACATGCACGTTCGGCCCTAGCTTATAGCCGCCCTCGTCCGGCTCCTGCTTGGACATCAGGATGTTCAAAAGCGTCGTCTTTCCGCAGCCGTTCGCGCCGAGCAGGCAGACGCGTTCATCCTTTTGTATGAGCAGATCCAAATGCGAGAAAAGCGTTTTTTCGCCGAATCGCTTGGTCAGGTTCTTGCAGACGACGACTTCGTTTGCCGTCAGCGGCTCGGCGTGCAGCCCGAATCGGATCGACTGCGGCGCATCCTCCGGCTTGATTAAGGCGCTTTTCAGGCGCTCAATCTGCTTTTCCTTGGATGCGATGGTCACATAGTTGCGCGCTTGATTCCATCTGCGCTGCTGTACGATGATCCCCTCGATGCGCTTGATCTCCCGCAAGCCGTTGCGATAGCGGCGCATGGCAAACTCGCGTTCGTCCATTTTGTGTTCGACATAGGCGGTGTAGTTGCCGTCGAAACAGGTGATTCCGCCGTTTTCCATCTCGAATATCCGCGTGCAAACGTGATCCAAAAAGTATCGGTCATGCGAAACAACGAGAATCGTACCGCGAAACGCGGAAAGATAGCCTTCCAGCCATTCCAGAGAGGCGACGTCCAAGTGATTGGTCGGTTCGTCGAGCAGCAAAAGCTCCGCGTCGGAAAGCAAAATTTTCGCAAGCGCCGCTTTGCGCATCTGACCGCCGCTCATCGTTTGGATTTTCTGTTCGAGCTCCGCTTCCGTAAAGCCGAGACCCAGCAGCGTGGAACGCGTGCGCGAGCGATAAGTCAGACCGCCGCCTTGTTCATACGCTTCTTGCAGCTCGGCTTGTCGGCGGCAAAGCTGCGCGGTATTCGCGTTATTTTGCGTCAGCGCGTCCGAAATGCGTTCCAGCTCACGTTCGACGTCCATCCAGCGGGCGGAGGCTTCCAACGCCGCCTCATAAAGCGAAACGCCCTCCGTCCAAACGGGAGATTGATCCAGCGAGGCCGTCCGAACGCCCCTTGTAATGCTGAAAGATCCGTCGCCGTCATGCGGCTCCTCGCCCGTCAGCATACGCAAAAGCGTGGTTTTGCCCGTTCCGTTTACGCCGATCAGACCGACGCGATCGCGCGCGAAAACCTCAAACGAGACGTTTGAAAACAGCGTTCGCTCTCCGAAGCTCTTTGTCAGGTTTTGTGCGCGCAGGATCGCCATGTCCGTTTGTTATGCCTCCGTTCCTCTCCGTAATATTGTAGCATACGCATGCAACGAATGCAAAGCATGCGCGCGCCGGTTCGGAACGCCCGAATTCGCAGAAAATTTATACTCGTTTGCGCGCAGGTTTTGTATAATGAATAAGGTATGGATCCGTTTTACCGTATTCCTTGCCGCAAAGGAGTGTGCCAAATGAACCAAAAGCGTCTCCCGCCCGCAAAGAGAAGCGAATCCTTGTTTACAAAGCGCGCACGCACGATGATTCTATGCGTCGTTTCGGTCGCGTTGGTTGCGTTCGTGCTGCTTCCGATTGCATTTGATCGTCTATCGGGCGCAAACGCCGCGTTTGTTTCCGCCGAGGTCGCGCAGGAACAGCTCGTTCCTCCTACACCCGCGCCGATTGATTTGGAGTCCCGCGCGCTCGCGACGGAGTCGGAGGAGCCTATCCAATCCGCCGAGCCGACGCAGGGCGTTCAGGTTTCGCAATATACGCCCCTGCGCGAAGCAGATAATTACCCAAGCGTGCAAAAGCTGCAATCGCGCTTGATGGAGCTCGGATACTTGGATTCCGACGAACCCTCGACGATCTATAACGCTGCAACGAGCGCAGCCGTCGCGCTTTTTCAGCGCACGCTGAACTTCGAGATGGACGGCGTAGCGAACAGCGAATTGCAGGAAGCGCTTTTTGACAGCGAAGCTGCGTCATATGAGATGAAGATCGGCGATACGGGCGCGGACGTCGAAACCATGCAGTCGCGCCTGAACGAGCTCGGCTATTATGAAGGTAAGATCAACGGCTATTTCGGCGTTGCGACCGAGGAAGCCCTGAAAGCCTTCCAAACGAAAAACAAGCTGGCGAGCGACGGCGTGTTCAACATCGAAGATCGCGACCTGATCTATTCGACGAAAGCGCGCCCCAAGATCGACCCTACGCCGACCCCCACGCCGAAGCCTACGCCGAAGCCGACCCAAAAGCCGACCAAGACGTCTTCCGGCAGCACGACCTCCGGCGGTTCGACAAGCGGCGGAAGCACTTCCGGCAGCGATTCGTCCGATACGTCGTCCGACGCCTCCTACACGGCGTCGTACAGCGCGGACGGATTGATTTCCGTCGCGACGGCAATGATGGGGAAACCGTATAGCTGGTCGGAGGAGAGCCCCTCCAAGGGGTTCGACTGCTCGGGGCTTGTGTATTTTTGCCTGCGCACCTGCGGCGTAAGCACCAGCCGATACAGCGCCAGCGGGTTTTCGGGTAACGGCTCCTGGACGGAGATTACGTCCATCGGCGACCTGCGCAAGGGCGACCTGCTCTTCTTCCGCAACGACACCTCCTCGCGCGTCAGTCACACGGGCATCTATATCGGCGGCGACCACTTTATCCATGCCTCGTCGAGCTCGGGAAAGGTCGTCCGCAGCAACATCACAACATCCTACTGGACGAGAAATTTTGTGAACGCAAGGCGCGTGTTTGGATGATTTGCAGCATATGCCCAAGGAAATGCGGCGTTGACCGCAGCACAGATCACGGCTTTTGCGGCGCGGAGGAGCTTCCCCGCGTCGCATTATCCATGCTGCACCAATGGGAAGAGCCCTTCATCAGCGGAACCAACGGCTCGGGAGCCGTGTTCTTTTCGGGCTGCAACCTCAGATGCGTGTATTGCCAGAATCAGAATATTTCGCGCGACGGGACGATCGGCGAGCCCGCGAACGCGGAGAAGCTCGCGCAGATTTATCTGTCCCTTCAAGAGGAAGGCGCGCACAATATCAACCTCGTGACCGCCGCGCCGCATGTTCCCCTCGTTGCCGACAGCATCCGCACCGCGCGCGAGAACGGTCTGTCCGTTCCGATCGTATATAACACAAGCGGCTACGAAAGCGTCAAAACGCTTCGGCTGCTCGAAGGCTTGGTCGACGTTTATCTGCCCGATCTCAAATATGTTTCCCCCATCCTTTCCAAGCGCTTTTCGGCAGCGGAGGATTATTTTGACGTTGCGATCGCCGCAATCGGCGAGATGACGCGTCAGGTCGGCGCGCTTTCGTTGGACGAAAACAATATGGCGCGAAAGGGCGTTTCCATCCGTCATTTGGTGCTGCCCGGATGTGTTGACGACTCGCGCCGCGTTCTTGACGCGATCAACGCGCGATTCGGATGCGAGACGTATATTTCGCTCATGTCGCAATACACGCCGAATAACCATGTAACAATTCCGCTGAATCGAAGGCTGACCAAACGGGAGTATGAACGCATTATATCGTATGCGTTGTCCATCGGCTTATACAACATCTTGATTCAGGAAAAATCCTCCGCAAACGCCTGTTTTACGCCAACATTCACATAAAATCTATAAAAAAGACACAATATGCACGGAATATTTCTTGCAATCGGAAAATATGGATGATATACTTACATCATAAAAATTGAATAAGGTTTCCCGTTGGTTGTGTTCGTTTTTTCATTACCGATTTCCTCCTTAAAACCGCGTAACCGAACTACTACGTAACATCATACCTCTTTTCGATAGAAAGGGCACTATCGGAAAGGCAACCAAACGGGAAAGTAAAGGAGCCAAGAAATTGGCTCCTTACCTATTTTATGGGATCGTTTTGTGGGGAGCCATCACGAAAGGCAATCGTCCCGTCTTAACGATCAAACTGCCGATACAGCATCGCGGCGCCGATGATGCCCGCGTCGTTTCCCGTTTCCGCACAGACGATTTGTGCGTGCGTATGGAAAAAGGCATACCGCTTTGCGTAAGCGCGAACAGGCGCAAGCAGGAACTCGCCCGCGTTGCTCACGCCGCCGCCGAAGGCAATCACCTCCGGATCGAACGACGCAATCGCGCCGCATACGCATGCGCCAAGGCAAGACGTATACGCCTGAAACACCGCTTTTGCGGCTTCGTCGCCCGCGCGCGCGGCGTCGAGAATCAGCTTTGCGTCGATTTGATCCAAGTCGTTCGCGCATTTCTTGGCAATCAAGCTGTCGGGATGCGCCTTCGCCGCTTTTTTCCCTTCGCGAATCAACGCGCTTGCCGAGCAATATGCCTCGATGCAGCCGCTGCTGCCGCAGGTACACGGTTCGCCGCCGAGTATCAACGGCGCATGCCCGAATTCAAACCCGTGCTTCATGCCGCCGCAGAAGATTTTGCCATCCAGCACCAGCCCGCCGCCGATGCCCGTTCCGATTGTAATCAAAAGGCCCGAACGCTTGCCGCGAAACGCGCCATAGAACAGCTCTGCAAGCGCCGCAGCATTGGCGTCGTTCTCGATAAAAACGCGTGTCTGCGGAAACGACGCGTTGATAAGCGTGGCGAGCGGAAAATCGTGATAGCCGAGGTTGTATGCGTCGATGACGCTTTGTTTTTCATAATCGATGCTGCCCGGTACCGCAAGACCGATGGAGACGACGTCCGCTGCCGATAGACCCTGCGCGTCAAGAAGCTCTGTCGTCAGTCTGCGCATCGTTTCAACGGACGCAAGCGGATCGTTCGTGCGCGGAAACGGCAGCGAGCGCTTGGAAACCAGCCCGTCCCGTTCCGTTACAAGCCCTGCGGCGATGTTTGTGCCGCCGACGTCGATGCCGATGGATACCGTCATAGCTCCTCCCTTATGCGCGATTCGCGCTGTTCAGGACATAGTTTTCGATATAGTATGCAACGCCGTCGTCGTCGCACGCGGGAACGATGATGTTCGCGACCGCTTTCACGCTGTCCGCGCCGTTTGATACGCAAACGCCGTCCCCTGCCCACTCGATCATATCCTGATCCAAATAGTTATCGCCGAGCGCCGCAACCTCGGCTTGTTGAACGCCGCATATCCCCGCGAGACGGCTCAACGCGCTGCCCTTCGTAACGCCGATGCGGTTGATTTCGATATAGCCGGGCAAGGAACGCGAAACCTCCGCCTTTCCCGCAAAACGTTTGCGAAACGCGGCAAGCACGTCCTCCTCCGCATCCAGCGGCGCGAACGCCAAAACCTTGGGGATATCTTCAAAGAGACGGTCATACAGCTCCGGATCTTCACGCCAAGGAAGGTCATGCCGTGCGACGTACCGCTGCGACTCCGGCGTCATCGCAAAAAAAACGATATCGTCCCCGACGTAAATCTGCGAAGGTAGCCCCATCCCGCGCGAAAAGCGCAGGATCTCCCGTACGGTTTCGGGCGGAAGCGTGCGTTTGTCAATCACGCGTTCCGTGTCGATATCAAGCGTTAACGCACCGCCAAACTGAATGGCGGGCCCGTGCAGATCCAGCAGCTTCCACATATGACGCGTGGAAACGGGCGGTCTTCCCGTTGCAAGCGTTATGATAACGCCCGCTTCGCGCGCCTTTTTAATCGCGACGAGGTTGCGCGGGCTGACGTCGTTTGGACGGCTTGTCAGCGTCGCGTCGATGTCCAAGGCAATCAACTTAATCATGTTTTCCCCTTTTAGCGAATCTGCCCGTCGCCTCGCACGACGTACTTGACCGTCGTCAATGCGTCCAATCCCATCGGCCCGCGCGCATGCAGCTTCTGCGTGCTGATGCCGATCTCCGCGCCGAGCCCGAATTCCTCGCCGTCCGTAAAACGGGTCGATGCGTTGACGTAAACGGCGGCGGAGTCCACCTCGTTCAAAAAACGCTCCGCATGATCGTAGCGATTCGTTATGATTACGTCGCTGTGATGCGTGCCGTAGGCTTGGATATGCCGAATCGCCGCGTCAAGGCTTTCGACAACCTTGACGGACAGAATCAGATCGTCGTACTCTGTCGACCAGTCGGACTCGTCGGCGTCCTTCGCGGTCGGAAGAATCGCTTTCGCGCGCGCGTCGCATCGAAGCTCAACGCCGCGTGAGGAAAGCCGTTCGGAAATGCGCGGCAACAGCTCTTTCGCAACGGATTCGTGTATCAGCAGGGTTTCGATCGCGTTGCAGACGGACGGGCGGGAGCATTTCGCGTTCTCAACGATGGAAACCGCCATTTCCGCATCCGCGCTCTCGTCGATATAGGCATGGCAAACGCCCGCGCCCGTTTCGATGACGGGAACGCGCGCCTGCTCGACGACGGAGCGAATCAGCCCTGCCCCGCCGCGCGGAATCAGCACGTCGATCACGCCGACCATCTGCATGAGCGCCGTCGCAGAAGCGCGATTTGTATCGTTGATCAACGCGATCGCGCCCTCGGGGATTCCGCATTGATAGGCTGCTTTACGGATGCAGTCCGCAATTGCCGTGTTGGAACGAATCGCCTCCGAACCGCCGCGCAAAATGCAGCAGTTGCCGGACTTGATGCAAAGCGCAACGACGTCGCTTGTTACGTTCGGTCGAGATTCATAGATCACGCCGATCAGCCCGAGCGGTACGCGCCGTTTTTCAATGAAAAGACCGTTCGGACGACGCATAACATGATCCGCGCTGCCGATCGGGTCCGGCAATGCCGCGACCTTGCGCATACCGTTTGCCATACCAGAAATGCGTTCGGGCGTAAGCGTCAATCGGTCGATGAACGCGGCGGACATGCCTTTTTCTTGTCCTGCGCGAACGTCGAGCGCATTCTGCTCCAACAGATACGCCGCATGCTCTTCCAGCGCGTCGGCCATGCAAAAAAGCGCGGCGTTTCGAACCGCTGCGGACGTGATGGAGAGCGCGTTGGATGCGGCTTTTGCGCGCAAAGCCGTTTCTTGGATCGTCATATGGGTCTACCTCCGATCTACATAAAAGTCATTATACCGCCGCCGTGTGCGTTTCACAAGCAAAAAACGGGCTGCGTTCCCGCAAACCCGTTTCCTTTCGTCAAAAAGCGGCCCGAACGCGTTCAGCTTTCGGCGTTTTCCAACCATACGTCGATTTCTTCGGTGGTAGCAAACGCGATGCCGTCGATGAGATCCCTACGCGTCTCCTCGCCGAACTCCGCCGCATCCACATGGTCGAGTACCTGAACGATACGCTCCGTCAGCGTGTCGGGATCGGTTTGATAGACGCAAAGTACGCCGTCTTTCGTGGACAGCACATAATGATTCGGGCAAAAGCCCGCGTGTTCCGCCGAAATGACGATTCGGTCGGCGGTAAACGTTTTGATCACGGAGGACGTATAAAAAGCGGCGAGCTCCGCTTCCGTATAGCCGACAAACGCGCGCGTGTCAATCTTGGTCGATAAAACATGATCGCAGGAAGCAAACCGTATGCTTTTTGTGATCTGTGTCGTGGGCAATACGGACGAAAAAACAGTACCGCTCGTTTCGCGCGCCTCGTCCGTGGGCTCCGTCTGCATCGCCAGCCCGATCGCCATACCCATAAACAAGCCGCAGATCAACGCAAGCACGACAACAAGCAGCAGCTTTCCGTTTTGCCGCCAAAAATCCCTCATTCCGACTGCATCCTTCCTTCATGGATAGCGGGCGGAACATGACAAACGCCCGCTATCCTTCCATAAAGAAATTCTTGCCAACTTTTTGCGGGGCTATACGTCAAAAAAA
>CAZBVC010000023.1:0-33597 GCA_964495255.1 uncultured Oscillospiraceae bacterium | reverse complement strand
AAGGTTTTCTTGTTTCTTCTTTTGCAAAAGAAGAAAAGCGTCCCTACCCGCGCGCGTCGACGAACCATTTGGGATCCTCATAATATAGGTATGCGTCCCGATAACCGATGCGGCAGGTATAGCGCATGCCCGTCCCGCCCGCTTTGAGGCTCGCCGCGCGGCGCACGTCCGTCACGGCGGCGATCTCGAACCGCCTGCCATCCTCCCATACAACCGCGCGCGGATGCATCAGACCTTCCTCGTCAATCACCAGCTCCACCGTCACATACTGCTTCATCGTAACGCCTCCGATTTACAAAGCGAACAAATGTTCGCGTACAACGATTATAGGCGCCTGATTGGCGGTTGTCAAGCGAAAACGCAAACAAACGTTCGGATATAAAGCGCGGATGCGATCAACGGCGGACGAGCGTAGCCAAAGACGTAAGCAAATGCGGGGAAATGGGGGGATTGCGGGAAAAGGAGCGCTCGCAATCGGAAGGGAAACATGCTATACTGATATACAATGATGGACAAAGGGTATGACACCGACACGGAGCCGATCAATCTGTTCGGCGTACTGCGCATGGCGCATCGGCTGATGAAACAGGGCGCGGGCACGATGCTCCGCCTGCTGTATCAAAACGTCGGTTTGGTATTGGCAACGCTGGCGGTCGCGGGCGCGTATCTGGCGGCGGCGCTCACGCAGCCCGAATTGTTCGGCAGCGTGGCGGGCGGTTACCGCGCGGACATCGTTTTGCTTTTCGTGGGCATACCGTCGGTCGTGCTGGCGGCGGCGTTCGTTTCGTTTCTGTTGCCGCGCGCGCTCGGCTTGGTGTTTGAGCAATACGCGCTTTCGGATTTTGGCATGCCGCGCACCGCTCTCGAGCTGCGCAGGCGCGCGAAGGTTTCCTCGCGCATGTATGGGGCGTATTGGACGCTGCTTGGGTGCGTGTTGGCGGCGGCGGTTTGCGGATACGGGGTTTTCGCGCTGATACGCGAGGCGGCGTATGCGTTTTTGGACGCGAAGAAGGCGGCGAACGTTTGCTTTTATGCCGCGTGCATCCTGCCGAGCGTGAGTTGGATGCTGTTGACGCCGCTTGCCTATGTGTTTCCCGTGGCGGTGCATGAGCGGTTAAGCGGCTTTTCGATCGTTCGCCGCGCGTTCCTTTTGCAGCAGGCGGACGGCAACAGGGCGTTTTTGATCGGCGCGTTCGCTCTGATTCCGCTTACGGCGCTTTTGTGGGCGGAGATGCTCGTGCGGCATTTGTTTTACACGCAGCCGCGCATCGGAATTGCGGCGGCGGAGCTTTTTCTGCTTGCGCTGCTTGCGCCGCTCGCGCTATTATGGATCGGCGCGGTATACACCGCTCTTTATGCCGCCGTATGCGGCGAATCGCCCGCCCGCGAGCGGCTATACTATCATCAGATATTGGCGGAAGCGAATGATTCAAAGCAACAAAGGAGAACGAACGACATGAAACGTGAAGAAATCGAATCGGCATTCAAATGGAAACTGACGGACATTTTCGAAAGCGAAGAAGCGTGGGAAAGCGCGTTTGCTGCGGCGCAGTCGCGCGCGGACGCGTTCCCGAAGCACGCGGGCAAGCTGCATGAAAGCGCAGACGCGCTCTATGCGGCGCTGTCGGATCAGAGCGAGCTGGAGCTCGAGGTGGAACGGCTGTACAGCTATGCGCATCTGCATAAGGACGAGGACAACGGCAACGTAAAGTTTCAGGGCATGACCGACCGCGCGATGCAGCTATACATCGGCGCGCAGGCGGGAGCGGCGTTCTTAACGCCCGAGATCCTGTCCATTCCGCGCGAAACGCTGCTTTCGTGGGCGCAGGAGCCCCGCTTTGCGCGCTTCCGGTTCCAGTTGAAGGACATCGACCGCCGCAGGGAGCATACGCTTTCCGCGAAGGAAGAGCGTCTGCTTGCCATGGCGGAGGAGCCGCTTTCCGGGCCGGATAATATCTTTACGATGCTTTCGGACGTCGATTTGGACTTTGGCACGGTGACAAACGAGAAGGGCGAGGAGATTAAGCTCACCCACGGCAGCTATGGTATGCTGCTCAACAGTCCGGATCGCCGCGTGCGCCGCGACGCATACGAGGGGCTGTATCGCGCCTATCGCAGCGTCAACAACACCGTGACGGCGACGTATGCGTCCTCCGTCAAGGGCGACGTGTTCCGCGCGCGCGCACATAATTTCAAGGGTTCGCTCGAGGCGGAGCTGTTTGACAACGGCGTGCCGACCGCGGTATACGAGCAGCTCATCGAGGCGGTGCATGAAAAGCTGCCGAGCCTCAAAAAGTATTTGGACATTCGTAAGCGCGTCTTGGGAATTGACCGGCTCGAAATGTACGATCTGTATGTGCCGATCGTTCCCGATTGCGACGATCCCATGCCGTATGAGGAGGCCAAGGCGTTCGTCAAGCGCGCGCTCGAACCGCTCGGCGAAAACTATCAAGCGCTGCTGGAACGCGCCTATACGGAGGGCTGGATCGACGTTTATGAGACGCCCGGCAAGACCTCGGGCGCATTCTCCTCGGGCATGTACGGCGTGCATCCGTTCGTGCTGCTCAACTTCCAAAGCAAGATGGACGACGCGTTCACGCTGGGCCATGAGCTGGGTCACGCCATGCATTCCTACCATTCCGACGAGGCGCAGCCGTTCGAGATGAGCCAATACCGCATCATGGTGGCGGAGGTCGCCTCAACCGTCAACGAAACGCTGATGACGCGCTACCTGCTTGCCACCGAGAAGGATGAAAAGAAGCGCGCGTTCTATATCAACCAGTTCCTCGAATCGTTCCGCACGACCTGCTTCCGCCAGACCATGTTTGCCGAGTTTGAGCTCAAAGCGCATCGCATGGCGGAAAACGGCGAGCCGCTGACCGTTGAGAGTCTGTCGGAGATGTACCGCGAACTGAATCAAACCTACTATGACGGCGTGAATGCGGACGACAACATCGCCATCGAGTGGATGCGCATCCCGCATTTCTACCGTGCGTTCTACGTTTACCAATACGCGACGGGGCTTTGCTCGGCGGTCAAGCTGGCGGAGGACATCCTTTCGCACGGCGCGAAAGATCGCTATCTGACCTTCCTCAAAAGCGGCGGAAGCGATTTTGCCATTGAGGAGCTCAAAGCGGCAGGCGTCGATCTGACGCAAAAGGGGAGCATCCTCTCCGCGCTGGACGTGTTCACGCAATATGTAAACGAGCTGGACGCACTGCTGAAATAATACGAAAGGGCGGGCTTGCACGGCGGGAAAACGCCGCGCGAAGTTACAGGAAGGAGATTCGTTTGATGGAAACCAAGGAGTACGACGCCGCAGAGGCGAAGGCATACATTCTGGAAGCGTTTCGAAAGCAGGGCGACTTTTTAGAGATCGTAGACGAGACGACGCTTGCGGAAATGGTCGCGGCGGTTCTCGCGCTGGACGAGGAATACATGCATGTCAGCGGCGCGGACGACGAGGCGGTGTATGACGACGACGCCGCGTTCGATTTTATGCATGAGAAAATGAACGAGCGCTATCCCGCGCAGAAGATGTACCTCATGCGCTTTGTCGAGGATTATATGGACTATAACGAGGCGTATTTGGACAGCGTCGGCCTGATCGACTGGGAATAAGACGCGCTTTTCCGCGCGGGAACCGCAAAAAGAGAATCATGAAAGCGCAAACCCGCCTATGCCGCAAGCGCACGGGCGGGCGTTTTCCATATAATTGAAACACGCTTGAAACACGCTTGAACCGCGCCCGTGATAATGGGAAAGGCGCTTTGCCGCAAAAAAGGGGTCTGCCCGCTGTTGTCGGAACGGCGGGAATTTGCTATACTGTAACAAAAGTCGGCAGAGGAGGCGAGAGCGTTCGTGAAGCGCGTTTGCAAAAGCGTATGTCCGCGCGTTTTCGCCTGCCTGCTGTGCCTGCTCGCGCTTTGGAGCGCGGCGGGGTCGTTCTCGTTCGCGGCGGATGAAACGGCGCAGGATTATTCCGCTCTCGTTCGATTCGATTCGCCCGAGGAGAAAAAGAGCGTTCGCCGTATGCAGGACGACAAGGTTTTGACCTATACGAAGATCAGGGGCGCGACGGGCGTCCAATGCGCCTGGACGGACGAGGAGAAGATCACACGGCTGTTTCTCGAATGGTTTGAAACCCCGTCGGCGTTCACGCTTACGCAGGCGGACGCAGCGGGGAACGAATTGAAACGCGAAACGATCGAGGATCCGATCGTGATGGACGTGTATCCCTTGGAAGCGGAAACGCGCGCAATCGAAATGTATGCCGAGGAAATGCTCTCGATCTCGACCCTGCGTTTTTTGGGCGAGGGGGCGCTGCCCGAGGGCGTATATGATTGGGAAAAGCCGACGCAGAAGGCGGATCTGCTCGTCATCTCCGCGCATCCAGACGACGAGCTGCTCTATTTCGGCGGAACGATCCCGACCTATGCGGGCGAAGAAGGGCTCTCCGTTCAGGTCGTATACATGGCGTATGACAATCGTGTGCGCGTGAGCGAAGCCATGGCTGGGCTTTGGCTGCTCGGCGTGCGCAACGCGCCCGTGTTCGCGGGCTTCTATGACAAATATACCGAAACGCTTGCCGCCGCCGAAAAGAAATGGGGCAGGGAGGAGACCACGGAGGCGATCGTCGAGCTGATGCGCCGATTCCGCCCCGAGGTGGTTTTAACGCACGACCTTGCGGGCGAATACGGACACGGCGCGCATATGCTGACTGCGGCGGCGACGCTCGACGCGGTATCGATCGCGGCCGACGGCTCGAAATGCCCCGCTTCCGCGCGGGAGTACGGCGTTTGGCAGATTCAAAAGCTGTATCTCCATCTTTGCCAAAACGGCACGATTACGATGAACTGGCGCGTTCCGCTTGCGGCGTTTGACGGGCAAACCGCGCTTCAAATGGCGAGCCTCGCCTACGCGTGCCACGTTTCCCAACAGGAGTATCATCAAAACATATACGACAGCGGCGCGTATAGCTGCGCCGAATTCGGGCTGGCGTTTACATTGGTCGGGTTCGACGATGGGGCGGGCGACTTTTTCGAGCATATTCCGCCCGAGCGGTTGACGAGCTACGTTGCGCCTACGCCTTCGCCCGAGCCTTCGCCCGAGCCGACGCCCGAGCCGACGCCAAAGAGAGAACCGACGCCTACCGCCGCGCCGCAGCCGAGCGAAGCGCTCGCTTCCGATTCGGCGGAAACGCATACGCTCCTGATCGCGCTGATCGTGCTGTTCGTGCTGGCGCTATGCTGCTGCATCGCGTACATCCTGCTGCGCAGGGCGCGGCGCAAAAGGAAAAGGCGCAAGGCGAAAAAGAAGAGGATTGAAGAAAGAGCGAATGAATAAAGAGCGAACGAAGAAAGAGCGAATAAAGAAATTACGGATTCCGGCGCTGCTTTTGATCGCGTTGACGCTGCTTTGCCCGCAGAGTGCGCGCGCGGAGGAAGCAGGCGAACAGGAAAACGAAGCGCCGAGCGAGAACGCGGCGATCGAATGGAGCCTGCCCGAGGAGCAGACGGCGTATACCTACCGTCTGACGGACGGCTATACGGAGTCCTATATCGCGTTCAAAAAGGACGAGATCTGCGTATTGCGACCGCAAAAGCCGTGCATGGCGATCACGCTGACTTGGTACCAAGCGCCCGCGCAATACGAGGTTTCCCAGCTTGACGCGGCGGGAACGTCGCTTTCCGCGGAGCGCGTGACGGACGAATTCGTTGTAAAGACGATTCTGCTTACGGAGAACTGCGCCTCGCTCTCCATTGCGTTTACGGAGGCGGGGGCGCTTGCCGAGGTGCGCGCCGTCGATGCGGCGGAGACGCTGCCTGCCGACGTGCAGCTTTGGTCGCCTTCGCCCGAGCATGCCGATTTGGTCGTTTTGGCGGCGGAAACAGGCGCGGAATGGAAGTATTTCGGCGCGGTGCTGCCGACGTATGCCTCGGAGCGCGGCGTAAAGACCGCCGTCGTGTATCTTTCCGACTATGACAAGCCCGCGCGGCGCGTGGAGGCGCTCAACGGGCTTTGGCGCGCAGGCGTTCGCGAATATCCGATCTTTTTGCCGTTTACCTGCAAGAATTTCGAGTCCTACGAGATGCTGACGACCGACCGCAAGCAGGCGGCGGTTACCGACACGCTGACCGAGCTTTTATCCGCGCTTTCGCCGCGCGTCGTCGTGACGCACGGGCTGACGGGCGAGGGATGGGCGTCCCATCGGTTTTTCGCGGAATGCGCGCTTGCGGCGATCGAGAGCACGGGCGCGGATAAGCTGTATTTTTACGCCGCAGCGATTGACGCCGCAGCGATTGACGCAGAGGCGCGCACCGTAGTTCCCATGGATGCGCCGCTCAACGCGTTTCATGGGCAAACGGCGAAAGAGATTGCGCAGGACGCGTTTTCTTTGCATCTTTCGCAAAGCGCATACGGGCTTTCCGTGGCGACGGACGGCGGCTTTTCGCTTGCGTATTCGAGCGTCGGAGCGGACGCGGCGAAGGACGATCTTTTGGAGCATATCGACGTGGGCGCGCTCATCGTATATGCGCCCGTTACGCCTACGCCGAGCCCGACGCCCGCTTTGACGCCGACGCCGACGCCGACCGAGACGCCGCCTGCGTTGCCCACACACGCGGAAAACGGAACGCAGACTGCGGCAGGCTCGCAAAACGTGCGGCTTGGCGCGCTTTTGATCGGCGTGGGCGGCTCGCTTTTGCTGCTTGTCGCGGCGTATCGCCCCATCAGAAAACGGCGGGGCGGCGGGGACGCGCTTTGCGTTTGCCTGCTCCCGCTTGCCATCGGCGCGGTTGTTTTTACGGTTTTGTATGCGCGCGGAAACGCCGCGACCGAAACGGAAGCTCCGCCCGCTCCCGCTGCGACGGAAATCGTGGCGGCGGCAGAAACGCCGCTTCCCGAAAGGACGCCCGCCGATACGGAAGGCGTGACGGCTCCCGTCACAAAGAGCGAGGCGAAGCCGACCGCGGCGCCCTCGCCCGAGGAGCTTGCCGAAGCGGGCTATTTCCGCGCGGCGGACGAACCCGCAGAGGTCATCGAATATGACGACGAGCACGGCTATTGGTCGTATAAAAGCGACCTGCTCGGGATAACGATCGAACGCGTGGAGACGACGACGGCGGCGGACAAGCCGCTTACCTATTTCGTTGCGGACATTCACATGAAGAACGTCTACCAGCTTCGCCCCGCGTTCGGTTCGGACGCGCATTCGGGACGCGGCGCGATTTTGCCATGGCTGATTGCGCGGCGCGCAAGGGCGGTGCTGTGGATCACGGGCGACAATCTTATCAACGACGAGCGCGAGGAGAAGGGCATCCTGATTCGGGACGGCATTCTGTTTGCCTCGGCAAACAAGGAGGATACGCTTGCGATCTATCCCGATATGACCATGCGCATTCTGAAAAAGAACATCGCGCATGCGTCCGAGATGCTTGGCGACGGCGTGGTCAACTCGTTTTCGTTCGGGCCGACGCTGCTCGAAAACGGCGAGGTGAACCCGAATGCGTGGAAGCATCGCGTCCGCCGCGCGAATCCGCGCGCGGGCGTCGGATATGTTTCCGCGGGGCACTATATCGCCATCGTCGTGGACGGCAGGCAGAAGGATTACAGCGTCGGGCTCGAGATCACGGAGTTTGCCGAGCTGTTCCGGCTATACGATTGCGAGCTGGCGTATAATCTCGACGGCGGACTGTCCGCGGCGATGCTGTTCATGGGCGAACAGATCAACTCGCACGCGGGCGTGCGCAACGGTAAGAGCAACGATATTTCCTACCAGCGCCGCGTGCCGGACGGCATCATATTCGGCTGGTCGGCGCAGGTGCCGGATGAAAACGCGCCGCTGAAAAACAACGGGAATCAGCGCCTGACGGGCGATTGACGCGCACGAAGCGCGCGTGGTATCATAGACCGACAAAAACCGAATACCGTCTTATCAAGAGCGGCAGAGGGACCGGCCCGATGAAGCCCGACAACCTGCTTTCGGCAACGGAAGCAAGGTGCCAAATCCGGCAGCGCAAGCTGAAAGATGAGCGTGGGATCCATTTTTTCTAACCTCATCGACGGATGAGGTTTTTGATTTTTGGTTGATTTGATTCGAAGGAGAAACAGGTATGGACAGAAAGCTCTTTACATCGGAATCGGTGACCGAGGGTCATCCCGACAAGCTATGCGACTGCGTATCCGACGCGGTGCTTGACGCGATGCTTTCATGCGACCCCGATGCGCGCGTTGCGTGTGAATGCGCCGTTACGACGGGCATGGCGCTCGTAATGGGCGAGGTGACGACGAGCTGCTATGTGGATATTCCGAACCTTGTGCGCGGCGTTGCGGCGGAGATCGGCTACACAAAGCCCACGTATGGGTTTGACGCGTCAACGCTTGCCGTCATCACGGCGATCAACGGGCAATCGCCCGACATCGCGCTGGGCGTGGATCGCGCGTTGGAGGCAAAGGGCGGCGAGACGGACGCGCGCTATGCGGTCGGCGCGGGCGATCAGGGCATGATGTTCGGCTTTGCCTGCACGGAGACGGACGCCTGTATGCCGCTGCCCATTCATTTGGCGCACGCGCTTACGCGCAGGCTGACGAGCGTTCGCAAGAGCGGGGAGATTCCCTATCTGCGCCCCGACGGCAAAAGCCAGGTGACGGTGGAATACGAGCGCGACAGACCCGTGCGTGTGGATACGGTCGTCGTCAGCGCGCAGCATGACGACGTGGATATGGACGCTTTACGCGCCGCCGTGAAGGAGAAGGTCGTTTTGCCGACGATTCCGCAGGATCTGATCGACGAAAACACGCGCGTGCTCGTCAACCCGACGGGCAGGTTCGTCGTCGGCGGGCCGATGGGGGATTCGGGCCTGACGGGGCGCAAGATCATCGTGGATACCTACGGCGGCTATGCGCGGCACGGCGGCGGCTGCTTCTCGGGCAAGGATCCGACCAAGGTGGACAGAAGCGCCTCCTACATGGCGCGCTATGCGGCGAAGAACGTCGTGCGCGCGGGCATTGCGGGAAAATGCGAGATACAGGTCTCCTACGCCATCGGCGTTGCGGAGCCGGTCTCGCTTAGCGTAGACACGTTCGGCACGGCGCGCCGCTCGGATGACGACGTTGCGCGCGCGATTCGGGCGTGCTTCGATTTCCGTCCCGCCGCGATCATCGACACGCTTGACCTGCGCCGCCCGATCTATCGACAAACCGCCGCATACGGGCATTTCGGGCGCATGGATATCGACCTGCCGTGGGAGAGAACCGACCGCGCGGAGGCGCTGCTTCGCGCGCTGTGATTCGATAATAAAACGCAAGCGGCTTTGCGCGTCGCCGCGTTTGGCATAAAAAGTCCGCCGCATCTGCTTTTGATCCATCTGTCGGAAGCGTCTGCAAGGCGGACTCTTTCTTGGTTTGGGAAAGCAGGGTTTTCGTGCCCCGTTTTATTGCTTCGGCGAAAACAGCGCGTCAGAGAGCGCCTGCGCGGCTTCGGCGATGCGCGGGCCGCCGTTTTGCATGAGCGACCGATCGAGCCAAAAGACGCGCCCGTTTTGAACGGCGGAGAGCGCGCCCCAATCCGCACGGGAGACAAGCTCCTCCACGCGGGCAAGCCCCTCCTCCTCCGAGTCCGCAAGCACGACGATATAGTCGGGATTGCGGCCGAGCACCTGCGCCTCGGGAACGCGCGCAAAGCCCTCCTGATCCTCAAATTCGTTTCGCAGCCCGAGCAGCGCGGCAAGGCTCGTCAAAAGCGTGTCGCCGCCCGCCGTTTGGGTCGTTCCGTCTGCCAAAGGCGCAAGCTCGAAATACACGCGCGGCGCGTTCTCCGAGGGCGTTTTTTCCAGCATGGCGACGGCGGGGATGATGCTCGCGATCAGCGCGCTCGCTTCGGCTTCCTTTGCCGTAACCCTGCCAAGCAGCGAGATGGCGGTATATACGCCCGTGATATCGGTCGCGTCGGTGATGAGCGTGGGAACGCCCTGCGCGTCCAGCTTGGCGGTCAGCTCGGAAAACTCGCTTCTGTTCGGCAGAATCACGAGCTGCGCGCCAAAAGCGATGATTTGGTCAAAGCCCGTCTGCGCGTCGCTTTTCAGGATGGGAACATATTGCAAGGACGCGGGATAGACGCAGTCCTCCCCCCGCCCGGTGATGAGAGAGGCGGCGCCCAGCGCGCAGAGAATCTCGCAGTCGCCCGCGTCAAATACGACCAGCTTTTCAAGGTCGGAAGGCACGTTCACCGCGCGCGAAAGCATGTCCGTCAGCCCCGCCTGTTCGCTTTGCGCGGCGAAGCCGGCGTTTTCGAGCGGCTCGCCCTGTTCAAGCGCCGCCTGGCGCCGCGCGGCTTCGCTTTCCGCCGTATCGGCAAGCGGAACGGGCGAGGGCAGCGCGCAGCCGATCAACAGACAAAGGCAGAGCGCGAGGCATAGGAAAGCGACGGGGAACGAACCAAAGCGACGCATCAATGCAACGCTCCTTTCCGTAACGGGCGGATCAAAATGGCGCCCGCGTATAAAAGCATTCTAACACGGCGCGGCGCAGGGGTCAAATTGCGCGCGGGAAGTTGTTGCATCTGGAAAGATTCTGAAAACAAACGCGCAACGCCGCGCAATCGGCTTGCGCGCGCATATGTATTTTGGTATGATACACGTTGCACGCTTGGCAGCGCGTATGAATCATAGGAAAGCGAAGCATGGCATGGAGCGTCGCGAACAGACAAAGATACGGCGTAAGCCGGGCAGACTGGACTATCCGATCGTTTTGATGGTCGCGCTTTTGTGCGCGTTCGGGCTGGTCATGGTCTTTTCGGCGAGCTATTATTACGCGCAAAACACCGCGTCCGTCAACTATGACGGCTATTATTACATCCGCAAACAGGCGGTCTACCTTGTCATCGGGTTTCCGATGATGCTCCTGATTTCGCTCATCGACTATAAACAGCTCGAACGCTTTAAGGTCGTCGGCATACTCGCGTCGATTCTGCTGCTCGTCGCGGTTTTGATCGTCGGAAAGGAGACCAACGGCGCAAAGCGCTGGATCGTCATCGGCGGTCAGAGCCTTCAACCGTCCGAGATCGCGAAATTCGGCATGATGCTCTACATGTGCTCGTTCATGTCGAAAAAGCATAAGGTCATGCAGAGTTTTACGAAGGGCATGCTGCCCATGCTGCTGGTCATCGGCGTGATTTGCGGATTGGTCATGCTGCAACCGAATATGTCCATGGCGGTTATCATGGGCATGATGGGATACGCGCTCCTGTTCATCGGCGGCTGCGACACGAAGCAGATGCTGCTGCTCGCGGTCGTGCTCGCATTGCTTTTCGCGCTGCTTGCGATTATCGAGCCGTATCGCATGGCGCGCCTCACGTCGTTCGTAGACCCGTGGAAGGACGCGCTGGGCGACGGGTATCAGCTTGTACAGTCCTACTATGCGCTGGGTTCGGGCGGTCTGTTCGGCGTCGGGCTGAACAACAGCCGGCAAAAGCTCCTGTATATGACCTACGGCGAGTCGGACTTTATTTTCGCCATTATCTGCGAGGAGCTGGGGCTGGTCGGCGGCTTGGCGGTTATCGCGGCATACGGCTTTATCGTGTATCGCGGCATTCGCATCGCGCTCAAATGCAGGGATCGCTTCGGCAGTCTGCTCGCGGGCGGCATCACGACGGTTTTCGGCTTGCAGGTGTTCGTCAACATCGGCGTTTGCACGGGGCTTTTGCCAACGACGGGGCAGGCGCTTCCGTTCGTCAGCGCGGGCGGCACCTCCATGATGATATTCCTTGCCGCCATCGGCGTGCTGCTTGCCATCTCGCGTTCCACGAATCCGCGAACCTAGTCGGATCGTGTCGGAACATTTTTCCTTCTCCGCGCATAGAATGGTCTATGCTGGGGGAGGTGCTCCATGGCGAAGCTCATCGTCGAGGGCGGGTATCGGATCTGCGGAAGAAGCCGCGTGTGCGGCGCAAAGAACGCCGTTTTACCGATTTTGGCGGCATGCGTGCTGATCGATCAGCCCGTCCTGCTGCATGATTGTCCCCGCCTGACGGATGCGGACAACATGCTGGAAATCCTCAAAACGATCGGCTGCGAGGCGGAGCGGGACGGGGAAACGTTGTTTGTCAACGCGGCGCGGGTGGACGCGTATGAGCTGCCCGAGCATCTGAGCAAGGAGCTGCGCTCGTCGTTTTTTTTGCTTGGGCCGATGCTGGGGCGCTTCGGGCGCGCAAGCGTGACGCACCCCGGCGGATGCGAGATCGGCAACCGCCCCATCGACCTGCATCTTTCGGGCTTGGCGGCGCTGGGCGCGCGCATTACGGAGCGAAACGGGCGCATTCTCTGCGCATGCGAGCGTTTGCGCGGCGCGGAGATCCATCTGGATTATCCCAGCGTGGGCGCGACCGAGAACGTCATGCTCGCGGCGGTCGCGGCGGAGGGGGAGACCGTTCTGCATAACGCGGCGCGCGAGCCGGAGAT
Organism: uncultured Oscillospiraceae bacterium; assembly: GCA_964495255.1. Classification (GTDB taxonomy): domain Bacteria; phylum Bacillota; class Clostridia; order Christensenellales; family CAG-138; genus UBA7703. Next base: position 21,139 of record CAZBVC010000023.1, on the reverse strand, counting down.
CGCGGACTTGCAGAATTTCCTTCTGGCGGCGGGCTTTACGCTTTGCGGCGCGGGATCTTCGACGATTCGTGTGCAGGGCGGCGGCAAAGCGCGAGCGGTAAGCTATACCGTCATGCCGGATCGCATCGTTGCGGGCACGCTGTTGACCGCAGCGGCGATGACGCGCGGCGACGTGACGCTGGAGAACATTTCTCCCGCGCATTTGGCGGGCACGCTTTCCAAGCTGAGCGAAAGCGGCTGCCGCATCGAGACGAGCGAAAACACGGTTCGCTGCGTCGGGCCCGTCCGTCCGCGGGAGCTCAAACGCGTGGAGACGCTGCCGCATCCGGGCTTTCCGACGGATATGCAGGCGCAGATATTCGCGCTTTGCAGCGTGGCGGACGGCACGAGCATACTGGTAGAGAATGTGTTTGAAAACCGCTTCAAGCACGCGCAGGAGCTTGAACGCATGGGGGCGCGCAGCCTGATTCGCGGACAAACGGCTGTGATTCGCGGCGTGGAAAGGCTGACGGGCGCGGACGTAACGGCGCATGATTTGCGCGGCGGCGCGGCGCTCGTGCTGGCGGGGCTTGCGGCGGAGGGCGAAACGCGCGTGGAGCACGCCGAGCATATCGACCGCGGGTATGCGCGCCTGGAGAATATGCTTTCCGCGCTTGGGGCAAGCATTCGCCGCGCCGAAAAATAAAAAACGGGGAAACCGCACGAAAGAACGGAACATGGCACAGGGAAACAAGAGAAAAACGAATCGGGCAGGGGACGCGAAGAAGGCGCCGCAGAAGAAAAAGAGCTTTTGGGCGCACTTTTTCGAGCCGATCCCCGACGCGGAGGAAACCGATCCCGCAACGGCGAACCGGCAATACGGCGAGCCGCCCGAATCGGCGCTTGTGCATCTGTTTGGCGACGACGAGGTCGAGTATTCCGACGAGCAGGACAAAGAGGCGCTTGCCGGTCTGACGTGGGAGGACGGCGAAAAGGTCGTTTCAAACGTTCCGGGCGCGGCGGAGACGAAAGAGCCGATCCGTCTGTTTGACGACGGGGAGGACGGAGACGATCAGGCGGGCGCGCATAGCTTCGATACGACGCGCACACGCATCTTCCGCACGGGAACGTCCGCCACCGCGCGCATCAGCATTAACGCGACCGAGGAATCCCAGCGATATGAGGAGGCGCAAAAAAAGGCGCGCGCGCGCGAGGCGCAGCGGCAGCACGAGGCGTATGTCGAGCGCAAAAACCGCAAAAAGAAGCGCATGGCGTCCGCAAAGAAGGTGTTTGGCAACGTGGCGTTCGTGCTGTTTTTGGTCGCGGCGATCCTCGTTGCGCTGTATTACGGCTTTCTGCTTTCGGATATCGTCGTGCTCGGCAACGAGACCTACTCCGCCGAGCATATCATCGAGCTTAGCGGATTGCAGCTCGGCAAGCATATTTTGGCCTGCGATTTGGACGCGGCGCAGGCTGGCGTTGAGGAGAACCCTTATTTACAGGTGGAGTCGATCACCTATATTTTCCCGAGCCGCATCCGCATCATCGTGACCGAGCGAAAGGAAGCGGCGGGCATCATCGGTTTGGATTATAACGTTATCATTGATAAAAACGGCTACGTCCTTTCCATGAGCGGCGGCACCGACCTTTCTAAGCTGTTGCAGGTGACGGGCGTTACGATGACGGGCTTCCAGCTCGGGCAGCGCCTGGGGCAAGGCAACGACCTGACCACCGCGACGCTGGTTGACATCATCGCAAAGCTGGAGGAATACGCCCTGATCAGCTCGATCAAGAGCATCGATATGACGACGCCGCTCGCCATCACCATGACCGCGCAGAACGGCTTAAAGATTCAGCTCGGGCAGGCAACCGATTTGGATGCGAAGATGAGTTCGCTGTATCGGCTTTTGCCGCAGTTCGTCAGCAAAAACGTAACCACGGGCACGCTGTATCTTTCGGCAAAGGGCGGAACGGTCTATTCGCCGTCGGACGCGGCGGAGCGCGCCTTGCAGGGTGTGACGGACGCGGGAGCGGATACCGCGCAGCTTCCCAACGAGAACGATCTGGACGGCGACGGATATGACGACGTGACGGGCGAAGCGATCGTAACGCCCGAACCGGCGACCGTTACGCCGCAGCCGTCTGCCGTGACCCCCGCCCCGGGCGGAAGCGGAGACGATTTCTCGGGCTGAAACCCGAATCGGAACCAAGCGGGAAGGCAAATAACGCCAAAATTGACAGGACGCCTCTTTCGAAGCGTCCTTTTTGCGGGGCGGAGGGCGTCGCGCGGGTGGGAGGAAGAAAACAAGATGCCGTTTAGGGGTGTCGATGCGGTCGCCCGTACCCTTTCCATAATTTGATTCTAGCGAAAATTCGTGTCCGAAAAAGAAACGCATCGTGGCAGATTCGGGACAACATTTTGAAGGATTATGACCGCGCGCCGCGCTTTTGGGCCAAAGCGAAAGCAAGGAAAAGCGACAAACTGTTACATTGCCGACAATTCCGCAAAGCGCGATTGCAATTTTTGTGTATCTGGTGTAAACTAAAAAACGGTAATCGACCATCGGCGCCCTTGCAAGCGGACAGGTTTACGCCCGCGGAAATGGTTCAAGCATGAAAAACAGCATCACCTACATTTTGGAGCCGGAGTATATCGCGTGCATTCTGCTCACGATCATTGCGATCTACTCTCTGTCGGGTCGGAAGCGCGCCTCCTTGCGGCAGGGGTCGTTTTGGGTCGCGCTCGGGGTGTCGTATGTTACGATCGTCGTCAACATCATTTCCGTATGGGAGATTGAAAATCCGAATCTCGTGTCGCGCGGCATGGGCATGCTGATCAACTCCGTTTATTTTGTGGGAATGTTTCTGATGATTTTCGCGGTTACGTTCGCCACCGTCGTGCTGTTTTACGGAGAGGGTTACGAGAGAACGGGCTTGCGGCGCGCGGCGGTCTGCATGGCGGGCTGCACGGCGCTGATGCTGCTGCTGGTGATCGCCAACCTGTTTACCGGCTGGCTGTTTTTTTATGACGAGGCGGGGTACTATACGCGAGGCACGCTCAACAAAATCGCATTTGTCGATTTGGTTCTGCATATCCTGATTACCTGCGCGTCGTTTTTGTCGGAACGAAAGCATATTCGCCGTTCGTTTCGCGGAATTGCATGGATGCTGCCTCTGCTGGCGGGCGCGCTCGGCGTCCTGCAATATCGCTTGCCCGACACGATCCTGACGGGAACGATCGCCGCCTGCGTGCTGCTCGTGCTGTTCATTTACGGACAGCAGCAACGCGCGCGCATCGATCCGCTGACGGACTTATATAACCGCGAGACGCTTTATCACGCGCTGGAACGAAACGCGCGGCGCGGGCAGCTTTTCTATGTCGTCCATATCGCGATTCGCGAATACAAGCTCGTCAACAACCGCTATGGGCAGCAGGTGGGGGACGGTTTCTTGCAGCGCATCGGCGATTATCTGCTTTCGCTGGATCATCGCGCGACGGCATATCGGTTTTCGGGCGTCGAATTCGCGGTGGTTGTGAGCGGCATGGCGCAAAACGAATACGAAGAGCTGTTTCGGTCGCTGTGTGCGCGCTTCAAGCAACCTTTCGAATATGACGAGCTTTCGCTCACGCTGACCGCACTGTTCGTCGATATCGCCTATCCCGCGCATGCCGCAGACGTCAACAAGCTCATCGGCGCCATGGAGTATGCCGCGCGGCTTGCAAAGGACGACCCGAGCGGGCGAAGCGTAAGATACGACAACCGAATGCGCAGCGAATACGGGCGGCGCGAATACGTCGGCGGGCTGCTCGAGCTGGCGCTGAAAAACGATCGCTTCTTCCTGTACTTTCAGCCCATATACGACTGCAAGAAAAAGCGTATGACGAGCGGCGAGGTGCTGCTGCGCCTCAACGAGGAGAACGGGCGACCCGTCTCGCCGGGCGAATTCATACCGCTTGCCATGGAAACGGGCATTATTTCCGATCTGAATAAAATGGTTTTGGATAAGACCTGCCGCTTCCTTTCCGAGCATCGCGGCGAAAACATCGGCTGGCTCTCGGTTAACGTATCCGCACAGCAGCACGAGCTTGAGGGAACGATCGAGCTTGTGCGCGATCTGCTGCAAAAATACGACATTCCGCCCTCGCAGCTCAAATTGGAGATTACCGAGCGCGTTCTTTTGGATGATTTGGACAGCGCAAAGGCTACGATGGAGAAGCTGCGTGCGCTGGGCATCGGCGTATTTCTGGATGATTTCGGAACGGGCTATTCCAACCTTGTCAACGTGATGTCGCTGCCGTTTGAATGCGTCAAAATCGATAAGGGCTTCGTGCATCATATCGAGCAAAGCGAACGCGCGTTCGGCATGATGGAAACGGTGGTGCGCGGGCTTCGCGCGCTGGGCGTGACGATTCTTGCAGAGGGCGTCGAGACCGCCGAGCAGAACATCGCCGTACACGAGCTGGGCGTGGATACGATTCAAGGCTATTTTTACGCGCGCCCCATGCCGGACGACGTGTTTGCCTGGACCATGCGCGACGGCCGCGTACAGTAGTTGACCGCGGGCATGGAAACCGTTAAAATAGATCTGTGAAAAAGCAATCGAGAAACCTCAAATATTCGTCCCGACCGCGGCGCTTCAATCTGGACGCGACGCCGTTCGGGTCCGCGCTCAAGCTCGGGATTGCGCTCGCGCTGCTGACTGCGTTTGCGCTGCTGACGGTATTTTGGCTGGTTCCGTTTTTGACGGAGCGATTCGCCGAAAGAAAGCTCGCGCTCGAAGCGCCGCAACAGGTTGCCGCGCAAAGCGCGCAGACAAAGCCGCAAGCGATTCTGTCAAACGCGGTATCGACGCTTCGTTTTTCCGAGGACGAATCGGTTTACCCCGTCGATCTATCGCTATACGACGGCAAGCTGCTTTTTGCCGCGGGCGAAAAAGCCGACGCGCTCATGCGGCTCGATCTCGAAACGGGCGTATCGGAGCGGCTTGACATACGGCCGGAAAACGACTTTTTGCGCGCGCCCGTCGAAAACGCGGACACGCTTTTCTATTTGGACGCGCTGACCGAAGGCGGCGGATCCATTCGGCGCGTGGACAAGGCTGCGGGCGAAAACACGATCCTCTGCGCCGTATCGGCGGGCGCAAGGAAGCTGCTGCTTGAAGAACCCTATCTCGTTTGGACGGAGCAGGCGGACAAAACGCGCACGCGGCTTGTCGCATATGATTACCAAACGGGAAAGAGCGTGACGCTTGCGCTTTTTGAAAGCGGCTCGCCCTACGCCTCCTCTCAGCCGTCGCTCAAAAGCGGACAGGTTTTGTATGCGGACGAGGACGAGGGCAAGGCGGGGTGCAGCCTGATTTGCGCCGTGCTGCCGGATACGGGCGCGCGCCTTGAATATGCGGCCGGAACCTATGTGCATGACCCGAAGTCTGCGGGCGACCGCTGGGCGTATCTTGCGGGCGACCATGGGGAAAACGCGGATCTGTATGTGGTCAGCGGCGGCGGAACCCCGCGGCGTATCGCACGTGGTGTAACCGATTTTGACGTCACGCCGACCTGTGTGGCGTTTGGGCGGGATGAGACGGTTTTTGCCTATCTGTTCGCGGACGACAGAATTTATGTGTTGAGCGAGACTTCGACAAACGCGCAGTTTGTTTTGGCGGCGGGCGATTATGCGATTTGGCGCGACTGTACGAACCCCAAAGCCATCGTTTGGAAATACGTCAAGGTGGTATAAGGCGTGGCGAAGGAAAAGACGGTTTTTGTCTGCGGCGAGTGCGGCTATGAAACGCCGAAGTGGATGGGGCGCTGCCCGCAGTGCGACAGCTGGAATACGCTCGTGGAGGCGCAGCAGGTGGCGACCAAGCCGTTCTCCGCGCCGTCGTCTGCACAGCGGCTCTCCGCGGTGAGCGCGCTGCCGCAAAAGCGCGTCTCCTCGGGCATGGAAGAATTGGATCGCGTGCTTGGCGGCGGGCTGATCCGCGGCATGGTCGTTTTGCTGGGCGGCGACCCGGGCATCGGCAAATCCACGCTTCTTATGCAGGCGGCGGACGCGTTGAGCGCGGATTCCGCCGTGCTTTATGTTTCGGGCGAGGAAAGCGCGGCGCAGATCAAGCTGCGCGCGGATCGCCTGCACGTCAAAAACGATTTCTCCGTGCTTTGCGAAACCGATTTGGAAAACGCGCTTGCCGAAGCCGCCGCCGTTCATGCCGAGGTGCTGATTGTGGACTCCATTCAGACCATGTGCATGGAGGAAAGCTCGGGCGCGCCGGGCAGCGTGAGCCAGGTGCGCGCGGCGACGGCGCGGTTGACCCGCTTTGCCAAGGAGACGGGCGTTGTGGCGCTGATCGTCGGCCATGTGACCAAGGACGGCAACCTTGCGGGACCGCGCGTGTTGGAGCATATCGTGGACACGGTTCTGTATTTCGAGGGCGACCGCCATGAGGGGCTGCGCCTTTTAAGAACGGTAAAGAATCGCTTCGGTTCGACCAACGAGGTCGGCGTGTTCGAAATGTGCGACGACGGTATGCACGAGGTGCGCGACCCGTCGGAACTGTTCCTTTCGGGCGAGCGCGCGGCGGGCTGCGCGGTGACCTGCTCGCTGGAAGGCTCTCGCCCGCTGCTTGCGGAGGTGCAGGCGCTGCTGACCGAGAATGCATACGGAAACCCGCGGCGTACAAGCGCGGGCGTGGACGTCGGCAGGCTTTGTCTGCTGCTTGCCGTACTTGAAAAAAAGGCGCGTCTGCGCACCTCGGATAAGGATGTTTATTTGAACGTGGTCGGCGGGCTCAGGCTGGACGAACGAAGCTGCGACCTTGCCGTGGCGCTTTGCATCGCGTCCGCGCTGACGGAGATTCCGCTGCCGAGTCATACGGCGGCGCTTGGCGAGGTGGGTCTGACGGGCGAGGTGCGGGGGGTGACGCGCATCGAGACGCGCCTTTCGGAATGCGCGCGGCTCGGTTACAGCGTCGTGCTCGTGCCGAAAAGCGCCAAAAAGCATTCGATCGCGGGGCTGACGCTCGTGCCCGTCGCAACGATTACGGAAGCCGTGGCATACGTTGTTCGGCAGGGGAAGGAAGATAAATGACCGATCGAAGCCGCATGAAAAGATGGCTCATCCTGATTTGCGTCGTGTCGGCGCTGTTGGCGCTTGTCGTCTTGGCAAAGGCGCTGCGCACGAACCCAACCGTTCCCGCCGCTGCCGAGGCGCCCGCCTTGACGAAAACGCCCGTGTTGGCGGACACGCCCGCAGTGTCGGCTGCGCCAAAACCTACGCCTGCGCCAACTCTCGTTCCGACGCCGACGAATACGCCCGCGCCCACGCCGTTTTCGTTCGTCTGGATGGGCGATACGCAGGGGCTGGCGAGCGGCTATCCCGATATTCTGGATTCCGGGTTTGCATGGGTTGCAAACGCAAAGGAAAAAGAGAATATCGTCGCCGTGCTGCATGTGGGCGATATCGTGTATAACAGCTATAACGAAACGCAGCGGGAACGGATTGCCCACGCGGCGTCGCTTTTGTCGAAGGACGTTGTATGCGTGACGGCGGGCGGCAACCATGACCGCGGCATGACGCCGTTTTACAAGGACTATCTGAACTATCGCTTCGACACGCAGCTTGACGCGGCGAACGCGTTTGGCGACGGCGCGACGTATTATACGACGTTTTCCGCGGGCGGCATGAAGTTTATCGTCGTGTCGGTCGCCTATTTGGAGGAGAAGGAATGCCTTTCCTGGGCGAAGGACGCGCTGCTTCGGCATAGCGATCATTTCGGCGTGCTGCTGGTGCATAGCTATCTGCTCGATTACGCGGACGCGAACAGCGGCGGCTTTACGAGCTCGGGCAAGGTTCTGCGCGACGGGCTTGTGAAGGATTCGCCCAACCTCAGGCTGGTGCTTTGCGGACATGAGCGCGGCACGGCGTATCGGCCGCTTTTGTGCGACGACGACGGCGACGGCAAGCCCGAGCGCACCGTCCATCAGAGCATGCTCAATTTGCAGGACGAGCCGATGGCGGGCAGCGGTTACGAGCGGCTTTTGACGTTCGATCCGATTCGGGATACGATCATGATTACGACGTACTCGCCCTATCTGGACGATTACGGCTACAAAAAGGATCCGCTCGGCGAGCATTTTCTGATCGAGCAGGCGGGGTTGACGGATTTTCTGCCGCAAAGCTGATTCATGCCCCGAAACCGTGCGAATAAGGAGCGTTTCCCCATGGAATATTTCGGGATGGAAACGGAGCGGCTTGTCCTGCGCAAAATGCAGGCGTCGGACTTTGCCGATCTGTGCTTGATGTTGCGGGATGCGGACGTGATGGCTGCCTACGAGGGCGCGTTTACCGAGAACGAGGCGCATGAATGGCTTGATAAGCAGCAATCGCGCTATCAAACAGACGGGCTTGGGCTGCTTGCCGTCACGTTGAAGGGAAACGGCAAAATGATCGGGCAATGCGGCTTGACATGGCAAAAGTGGAAGGAGCAAACCCTGCTCGAAATCGGATACCTGTTCCAAAAAGCGTATTGGCGCCAAGGCTACGCAATCGAGGCGGCGCGCGCATGCAAAGCGTATGCGTTTGATACGCTGCGTGCGGATGCGGTCTGCTCGATCATTCGGAATACAAACATCCCCTCGCAGAACGTCGCGCTTCGAAACGGTATGTCCTGCGTGGATTCGTATGTCAAGCAGTATCGCGGCGTTGATATGCCGCATTTTCTGTATATGGTCGCGCGAACAAGGGGATCGCAATCGGAGGAATCGGAGGAATTTGTAAATCGGTAAAACGGTAAATTGGAGGAATCGGTAAATCGGAGGAATCGGAGAAATGGATGCAGAATTTCGGATTGTGAACCTGCGGGACGAACCCGCGCGGAAGGAGCAAATGGCGGCGTGGTTCCATGATAAATGGGGGATCCCGCAGGAAGCGTATCTGGAAAGCATGGACGCTTGCCTGAAAGGCGAAGGGCCCGTGCCGCAATGGTACGGCGTGATGCAAGGGGGCGAGATGATCGGCGGACTCGGCGTGATCGAGAACGACTTTCATGATAGAACCGACCTGACGCCCAACGTATGCGCGGTATACGTCGAAAAGGCGCATAGAAACTGCGGCGTTGCAGGCGGGATGTTGAACCATGTGTGCGACGATATGCGTGCGCAAGGCGTTTCCACGCTGTATCTTTTGACCGATCATACGGGCTTTTACGAGCGGTACGGCTGGGAATTCTTCTGCCTTGCGCAGGGCGACGGCGAAAGCGAGCCTTCGCGTATGTATGTGCATCGGTCGAAGTAACGCAAACGCGCGAAAAGCGCGCAGGAAGGAGGACGCATGAAGCTGGACGGAATGGGAATCTTCGTTCGCGATATGGCGACGATGGTTCGCTTTTATCGGGACGTATTGGGCTTTGCGATCACGGAGGGCGAAAACGCCGAGAACGTGTACCTCATCAAGGACGGCACGCTGTTTCTGCTGTATGGGCGCGCAAACTTCGAGAAGATGACCCATCGCGCCTTTTCGTATGCCGACGGCGTCAACGGTCATTTCGAGCTTGCGCTGTATGTCGAAACCTTTGCGGCGGTTGACGAAGCGTATGCGGACGTCGTTCAAAAGGGCGCCGTCTCCATCCTGCCGCCGACGACGGAGCCTTGGGGGCAGCGAACCTGCTTTATCGCCGATCCCGAAGGAAACGTCATCGAGATCGGCTCGTTTGATCGTCCGTTTGCGCGCTGAAACGCGTTTCTTTTTCTATATCTTTCTCTATATCTTTCTCTATAAAAGAAGCGAAGCAAACTCGATTTGCCGAATTTGCCGAGCGCTTTTGCTCAAACTGCGCTCGGCAATCTTGCATATTCGTTATTCGGCGGTCAATTCGCAAAGCGCCTTTGCGACCTTCGCCGCGGCGCGGGCGTTGTTCAGGGCAAGCTGCACGTTGGACGCAAACGATACGCCCTTTGTCAGCTCTTTTACGCGCGCAAGCAGGAAGGGCGTAATGTCTTTGCCGTGCACGCCCGCCTTGTCCGCAAGCGCGAGCGCTTCGTTGATGACGCGTTCCATATCGTCGTAGTCCAGCGCGTATTCCTCGGGGATCGGGTTGCCGATGAGCACGCCGCCCGCAAGCCCAAGCTCCCACTTGGTTTTGACGATGCGCGCGATTTCGGCTTCGTCCTTCGCGGCATAATCCACGCCGAATCCGCTCTTGCGGCAATAGAAGGCGGGGAAGTCCTTCGTGCCGTTGCCCAGGACGGGCACGCCCATGGTTTCGAGGTATTCGAGCGTGCGCCCGATGTCGAGGATCTGCTTTGCGCCCGCGCAGACGACCGCCACGGGCGTTCTGGCAAGCTCTTGCAGGTCGGCGGAAACATCCATCGTCGTTTCGCCGTGGCGATGCACGCCGCCGATGCCGCCCGTTGCGAACACGCGCACGCCCGCCATCGCGCTGCAAAGCATGGTTGTTGCGACGGTTGTCGCGCCGTTTTGCTCGGTTGCGATATAGATCGCCATGTCGCGGCGGCTGACCTTGCCGACGTTCTCCGCGCGGCACATAAGCTCCAATTCGCTCTTGGACAGCCCGACCTTGACGCGCCCGCCGATCAACGCGGTCGTTGCGGGAACGGCGCCCTCCGCGCGCACAACGCGCTCCACCTCGGCGGCAAAATCCACGTTTTCGGGATACGGCATTCCGTGGCTCAAAATCGTGCTTTCCAGCGCGACGACGGGCCGATTTCCCGCGACCGCGTCGCGAATCTCGGGTAAAACATCCAAATAGTCCGTATAGTTCATGTTAATTCGATCTCCTTTTCTCTCCGGTTATCTGTTCTCGAGGGCGTATTCCGCCATCGTGTGTGATACGAGCGCGTCGCTCATATCGGGGGATATCGTGGTCAGGCTCAAAATCGCGACAATGCCGGAGGCAAGCGCATAGGAAAGCCGCTCGTAAAGCGGCAAACCCGCGATAAACCCATGCAGAAGCCCCGCCATGAACGCGTCGCCCGCGCCCGTCGCGTTGACCATTTGGGAAACGGGTTTCAGGCGGCAAAAGGCGCGCTCGCCCGTATCCGCGGCATAGTAGCAGCCCCTGTCGCCGCGGCTGACCGCGACGCTTTTCGCACCGAGATGCAGCAAGCGCTCCGCCGCCTTCTCAACGTCGCACTCGGCGTCAACGGGCATATCCGCGAGGATGGACAGCTCCATCTCGTTGGGTTTGACGCAATAAAATCTGCCGACAAGCTCGCGCATCTGCCGCGCGTAAGCCGTTGACACGGGATCGATGAACACAGGCGTATTTCCCGCCGTATCCAGCAGGTGCGCGAGAAACGGCGGCTGCAAGCACGCGTCGCAAACGATCGCCGCCGCGCCATGCAGGAAAGGGGCGTTCTCGTTCAGGTAGGAAAGCGGCAGATCCTCGATGATGCGCATATCGGACATACCAAGCAGCATATCGCCCGTATCGTCCAAAACGGAAACGTAGCAGGAGGACGAAGCGCCCGCCTTGATCCGAACGCGCGAAACGTCGACGCCCGCGTTTCGGGAAAGGGAGAGAATCTGCCCGCCGAACGCATCGTCCCCGACGGCGGAGAGCAGGGAGACGGAAACGCCCTGCCGCGCAAGGTTTTCAAGGATGTTGCGCGTGACCCCGCCCGCAGACGCGGAGAGGTATCCCGGGTTGGAATCCCGCATGACGACGCTTTTGCGGCTGCGGCCGTTCAGGTCGAAATTCGCCGCCCCCACGCCGACGACGTAGGGAATGGATGCTTTTTCCATGGCTGCCGTCCTTTCGCTGACGCGCGAATCATTACCCTAACAGTATACCCGCGTTCGACAGATTCGGCAAGTAATGAGGTTCTTCTTCTTTTCTTGAAAGAAAAGAAGCAAAAGAACCGAATTGCCGCGTCCGTCTTTTTTGCAAGAAACGAACGCGGCAAAATAAAGTTTTCTTGTTTCTTTTTTTCATTCGTTCTTCTTCAAGAAACGAACGCGGCAAAATGAAGTTTTCTTGCTTCTTCTTGTTCAAAAGAAGAAGGCGTTCCCCTACGCCAGCTTGACCTCCGTGAGCACGGTGAAGTCGGTCAAGGAGAGAATCACAATGCTTTCGCCCGTGAGGACGTACAGTTCGTCCCCGATAAACAGCCCGCGCAGATTCGCGTTCCACAGCCCCGCGCCGACGCGCACCTTTGCCGCGAGCGTAAAGCCCGTATCCTCAAAGTAGCGGTAGATGAAATAGCTCTCATCCGCGGGGAACGCGATCAGGTTCTTTTCCGCGTTTACGAGGATGGACTTATGGTTCGAGCCGGCAATCGACCAGCTTGCGTCAACGGACGCGGTCGCCTTTTCGGTTACGTCGGATTTGTTCGTCGTGTCGAACATGGACAGCTTGACGCCCTCGGTTCGCCCGCTTTTTTCGTCGGCCTGATACCCGATGCCGAGCAGACGGTTCTCTGAGAATAGATGCAGATATTCCGAGAAGCCGGGGATTTTCAGCGTGCCGAGGATGCGCGGCGACTTCGGGTTCGACAGATCGACGGTAAAGAGCGGGTCAACCTGGCGGAAGGTCACAAAGTAGCCGACGTCGCCGTCGAAGCGCACGCTTTCGACCCATTCGTCCTCGGCGAGTTTTTCGAGCTTGCCGAGCGGGTTGAGGCTTTCATCCAGCGTGTAGAGGCAGTTGTAGCTCGCGTCCTCGTATTCGTAGGTGTCCACGCCGTCCGTATAGATGCGCTCCTCCCATTTGGACACGGTCGTGACCAAGCGCACGACGTTTTGATGAATATCCATGGAGAACTGGTTGATTAATCCGCCCGAGACGGTTTCCGAGGCGAGCTTTTCGATGGTTTCTCCGTCCAGCGAGAGCAAAACGAGCTTGGTTTTGCTTTCGCCCGTGGTGATTTGAACGTTTTTGCCGTCCTTGTCGGGCGCGATGGGCAGCGTTTCGCTGTCGTATTCGTTCAGCGCGAGCAAAAGCCGATCCGTCGCGGCATAGATCGTGCTCGTGCCGCCAAAGACCGCCTTTGCCGAGGCGTGGCGCGCGCCGCTTTTGAGGTTGATGGAGCCGACGACCGTATAGGCGGATTCGGTCGGATTCGGCACGCTCATGATCGCGCCCGCGTCCATCAGCTCGGACGCGCCGTTTTCCGTTAAAGCGGGCACATAGGTGGCGGGCTCGCTGCGCGCGCAGTTGTAGACGGTATGCGACGTTACGAGGTATACATACTCGCCGATCAGGCGCGAGGAAACGTATGAGCCGCTCTGCCCGAGGGAAACGACCAAGGCGGGCTTTTCGCGGTTCGAAACGTCGTAAATGATCGCCTCGGTTTGATCCGCGCTGCTTTGATAGCGCGCGCTTTGGTCGTTGACCCAAACGGTCTGCATACTTTGGCAAATAACCATGAGCCGATCGCCGAGCAGGAACAGTTCGGCTGCGTAGCCCCAGCTCCCGTCGTCCGTATAAACGTTTGTGCGGGAGAGCACGGTTGTGTTTTTCCCGTCGGCTTTGGCGATAAAAAGCGTGTTTTCGGCGAGATAGTAGAGATAGGTTCCGTCCGTTTTGACGATGTCCGCCTCGTCGACGCCCTTGACCTGCACGTTGGTTTCGGAATAGTCGGAGCAGCCTGACGCCGCACGCGGTTCGTCCATGGCGGCGTCCGACGTGACGGTTGCGCCGGAATCGGCTGCGGGGGCGGGCGCCTCGACCTCCGCCGCGACGGCCATATCCGTTGAGACAGCGGTCGCATCGCCGCCGTTCAGGGCCTTGATCGCGTCATATAGCTCGTCATAGGAGGCAAACGCGTCCGTCTCTCCGTCGCCGTTCGCTTTGTCGACGGAAGCGGATGCGACGGAGGCAACCGCGCTCTCCGCGCTTTTTGCCGCGAGCGGGCGGTTTGTGAGCACCGTGCCGAGCACGCCGCCGAGCACGAGCACGAACGCCGCGGCAACCGCGCCGCAGCGAACGAATTTTACGCGGCGAACGGAAGCGCTCCGCTCCTCTTCCGCCTTTTTCTTGATTTCCATGAGCAACGTCTCCTTTGCGTGAAGCTTTTCGTTGTCACGGATATACTGCTCTCTAAACATCGAGATACGCCCCTTTCAACTGTTCCCGCAGCATATCGCGTGCGCGGAAGAGACGGGATTTGACGGTGTTTTCGCCGGTTTGCAGCGCCTCGGCAATCTCGCGCGTCTTGTAGCCCTCATAGTAATACAGGTGGACGATCGTGCGATACTTTTCGGGCAGGGCGAGCACGGCGGGATAGACCTCCATATCCGCCGTTTCGGTCGGCTCCGCGCACAGGTTCTCCTGTTCGGGCGACGTATGCCGCCGCCATGCGCTGGTAAGCAGCGATTTCGAGCAGTTGATCGTCACCTTGATAAACCATGCCTTCTGATGCGCCGCGTCGTGCCAAACGGGTCGGTAGCGCAGGCAGCGGAGGAAAACGTCCTGTAAAACGTCGTCCGCGTCCTGTGCGCGCTTGGTGCGCAGGTATGCAAGGCGATACACCATGTCGGCATACGTCCGAAACAGCGCATCCGCATCGTCCGCGGGGATCGGGGCTTGCGCGATTGCGTCTTGCTCCATGAAAACCGTAGTTCCTCTCTTCCGACCCATACACTTCGCAGAAAGCGAATTGGTTGCATATCGAGCCGGAGGTTTCTTTCGAACGTATTATACCATGCAAAGAAAAACGCGTGGGGGATTATGCGGCAATCAGACAAAGTTTACGGTTTTGACATGTCGGCCGGGGCAGAAGGGAGCGGTAAAAGGTACAGCCGCCGCAAAAGGCGCTTGACGGGCGGGAGGGAAGCAAGGGCGTATACGGCAAGCGAGCCGATCAGGTTCAGCAGTACGTCGTCTACGTCGCAGCTTCCGCAGCAAAGCAGGAGTTGCAGCGCTTCCACGGCGGTCAAAACGGCGGTCATCAGCAGCAGAAACTTCCAAAACGTGCGCATACTTTCATACAGGCAGGGCAGGAAGAACGCCATGGGCATAAACAAAAGCACGTTGCCGATCAGGTTGGACAGCGGCGTCGCCATGCCGATATAGTTGTATTTGATTGCGCGCACATAGAGCATTACCGTGGCAAACGGCGTGAAATTCGTCATAAGCGCAAGGTGATCGAGATAGCTCGCACGCTGCGCGGGATAGTTCGCAAAGTCGATGCGCGAAACGATCAGCGCCAATAAAAGCGAAAGCAGATAGAAAAGGAACAGCGAAAAAAGCGCCGTTCTCACCACGCGGCGACGACCCGTATCGGTTTCCTCGGCGCGGCAAAGAAGCAGCGTGCCGAAGATCAGCGGCGCGCAGACAAACAGCGCGAGCATCAGCGCGGACGTGACGCGTACAAGCCCGAAAAAAAGCATCTCGTAGGTTTTGTACAGCATAACCGCGGCGGAAACGCATATCAGCAGGATGCCGACCGCGCGCGGCAGGGTCGCTTTGTGTTTCACGATATACAGTATAGCACACGGCGCGGACATTCAGACGCGCAGGACGTTTTTTTATCAATGCGTTTCATTGCGTCCAAAGCGCCGCATAGGTATAATAGAAAATCATACGCAAAAGGGGAAAGCGGAACGCATGGCAAAGGGAAGCATATCGCTCGTTATATGGGATTGGAACGGAACGCTTTTGGACGACACGCTCGTTTGTTACGGCATCGCGAACGATATGCGGCGCGAAAGAGGGATGCCGCTTATGGCGAACGTTGCAGAATACGGGGAGCTATTCGGCTTCCCCGTGATCGACTATTACCGCCGCATGGGCTATACGTTCGAAACCGAGCCGTTCGAGAGAATCTCCGAGGAATTCGTGCGGCTGTATGCCGAGCGGCTGCCGCTTTGCCCGCTGCAACCGAATGCGCATGAGACGCTGCAAGCCGTTTCGGATTTGGGCGCGACGCAGGTTTTGCTCTCCGCAACGTCGCAGGAGCGGCTTTTGGCGCAGGCGGAGGCGTATGATTTGACGCGCTTTTTTTCGCGCGTGATCGGCAATCGGGACGACCTCGCGTTCGGCAAGGCGGATTATGCGCGCGCTTTTTTGAAGGAGAGCGGCGTTAAACCCGAAAACGCCCTGTTTATCGGAGACACCGATCATGATTTCGAGATCGCGTCGTCTGTCGGCTGCCGCTGCGCGCTGCTCGTATGCGGGCATCAGACGCGCGCGCATCTTGCGCGTCTCGGCGCGCCCCTCATCGAAACGTTATCCGAGGTTCTCCCGCTGATATAACGCAGTCCGCCGAATCGAGCGGTACGAAAAAAAGGAGCGCGGCTTTATCGCCCGACTCCTTTTTGAATGCCTGAAAGCAGGATTATTTGCGCCTCCGTTCAAGCGGAAAGAGCTGCGCCTTATCGGAAATCGACCTTGACCTCGTTGAAGTCGGAATCGACCCAATAGTTATACGTCCAGTTGAACTTGCTTGTGGAGTATCCAAACGTCTGCGCAAGCTCCAACGCGCAGCTTTTGACGCGCGACGCGTCGTCGGAAAGCTCCTGCCGCTTGCTCCTCAAGCTGTTGCTGCTGCCGTTTACATATTTTTCCGCCTGCGCGCGCGCCGCTTTCTGCGAGGATTCGAGCGCGTCCAGCGCGTTCAGGTAATCGCTGAACAGCTGCCGATCCGCCTCGGAGTAGCGACGCATACCCGTTTCGCCGTCGCCGTTTTCCGCGGACACGGGGGGATGCGAAAAGCCTGCGCCAAGGCGGACGACCGAGAAGCCCGTGCCGATATTCGCAGACGTGCCTTCGGGCGGGAGAACGTCAAACCCGTCGCCGCCCGATTCACCGCCGCCCGACTCGCCGCCGCCCGACTCGCCGCCGCTCACATCGCCGCTCACGTCGCCGCTCGCGTCGCCAGAGCTGTCGGATCCGCCTTCGGGCAGGAGGTTATCCGCGTCGATTTCGGCGGAAACGTGCTTCGTCAGCCCGCGCACCGTTTTGAGATATTGCGTTGCGAGCATATCTGCCCAGCGAAATTCCGCATAGTCCGCGGTGTATTCGAGGTATCGCGGCACATCGACGCCGTATACGCTCTTGACGACCTCGACGCGGTTGGTCTGGTCGGTGAGGCAGAAATTCCAGCCGAATATGCTCGTCGTGCTGCCCTTCATGGAATACATACCGATGTTGTCGCCGGAGAGCTTGTAGGCAAACGCCGTCAGCGCCGCGGTTTGGGCCGCGGAGCAGTTCGTATAAAGCTGACCCTGGAATGAGGAGATGATCTCTGGGATCTTCAAGATAAGGTTCTGCTGCTGCATGGATTGGAACAGCGCGATCATCATCATCTTTTGGCGGTTCACGCGGTTCCAGTCGCCGCTTGTGGAAACGTTTTTCCGCACGCGCAGATAGTCCAAAACCGCTTGCCCGTCCATATGCTGCTGCCCTTTTCGGTATGTGCGCCCGACCATGGTGAAGTCCAATTCGAGGTCGTAATCCACGCCGCCGACGATGTTGACAAGCTCCTTGACCGCGGGCATGGTTACGGCATAGTAATAGTTGACGGGAATGCCGCCAAGCATCCAGCTCGCGGCCTCGCAGGTTTTCAAAAAGCCCGCGCCGCCTTCCGCGTCCATGCCGCCGCCGCAGTTGATCGAGGCGTTGAGCTTATAGATGCCCTTTACGCCCGGGATTTTGGCATAGGTGTCGCGCGGCAGGGAAATGAGATCCACGCGGTTTTCGTCAAAATTGATGGCGAGCACCATCATCACGTCCGCATGATATTCGTGCTTGCCGATCCAGGTTTCGCGTTCCTCCGCATAGTCCACGCCGATTACAAGCACGTTGACGATGTTTTGCATCATGGAAAGATCCGCCTGCTCGTAAATAATCTGATAGGGGTCGATCGTAGGCGAGGGCGACGGGGTTGCGAGAATTTCGGGGCGCGGCTCGCTTTCGATTACGACGCCCGGCTTCGGCGAGGGCGACGGGGTTGCGGCGTCGGAGAACAGCGCGCTCGGGTTGGTCAAAACCGTATAGGCGTAACCGACGCCGATGGCAAGCGCCACCACGCCGAGAATGATGACCAGCGCAATAATCGCGCGGCGGCGTTCGCTGCGGTGCATACCCCGCTTACGGGACTGACCGCCGTAATAGTCGGTCGGTACGAAGGACGTTACGCCCTCGTTCGGTTCATCAACCGAATCAACCGAATCAACCGAATCGTCGCCTGTCGGCTGCTTCGCATCGGGAAGCGCCTCAAAGCGCGGATCGGTATCGCCCATATCGTTCGTATGCTTATGGCCCATGCGTTTATCGCATCCTTTCCACGGGGCAAAGCCCCTCGACGTTTCTATTATAGCAAAAATTCATGCCGTTCCATGCCTCTTTTCACATATTACAAAGAGTTTACAATGTCGAAGCGCATATTTTCGTGCGCTTCGTCTGTTCACACGCCCCCAAATGCGATATAATATAAAATACGCGTCAAGACGCTTGGTTTGCGTCGCGAAAAAAGGCAAGGAGGAACGCTACGGCATGGTGGTCATCATTCCGGCGTATCAGCCGGACGAAAAGCTGCGGCGGCTCGTTCTGGAGCTCAAGGAGAAAACGGATTACGACATTATTATCGTCAACGACGGCAGCAGTGCGGAGCATGCGCCGCTGTTTGAGGAGCTTTCGCAGCTTGCGCGGGTAATCGTTCATTCCGTCAACCGCGGCAAGGGCGCGGCGCTCAAAACCGCGCTGACCTATGTGCGCGATTGCTATCCCGCAGACGAGGGCGTCGTCACGGTTGACGCCGACGGGCAGCATCTTGTTTCCGACATCGTGCGCGTGAGCGAGGCTTGGCAGCTTGCGCCCGAACGCCTCGTGCTGGGCAGCCGCAGGTTTACGGGCAAGGTTCCGTTCAAAAGCCGCGCGGGCAACGCGATTACGCGGCTCGTGTTTGCGGTTTCCACGGGCGTCAAGGTGTTTGACACGCAGACGGGTCTGCGCGCGTTCGGCGTGTTTCGCATCCCCATGATGTTGGAGATGAAGGGCGACCGCTATGAGTATGAGATCAACGTTCTGCTTTATGCAACGCGGCATCGCATCCCCATCGAGGAGGTCACGATCGAAACCGTATACATCGAGGATAACGCATCCTCGCATTTCAACCCCGTGCGCGACGCGTGGCGCATCTATAAAATGATTCTGCTGTTTGCGATGTCCTCGCTGGTCGCCATGGCGCTGGACTATGTGCTTGTGCTGACCATTTCCGCCGCGCTGGGGGATATGCGGCACGCGCTGCTTATCAGCGTGATTTCCGCGCGTGTGCTGAGCTCGCTGGCGAACTATTTCATCAACTGCAAGCTGGTGTTCGAGAACCATTCGAGGAGCAGCGTGGTGCGCTATTATGCGCTGGCAACGGGTATTCTCGCGGTCAACTATGTGCTGATGGAGCTGATTACGATGGTTATGCCGCTTGCGGTCGGCAAGCTGCTCGTAGAGATCGCGCTGTATCCGCTCAGCTTCTATTTGCAGCGCAAATATGTCTTTCCGCCGGAAAGCGAGGAGGAAGGGAAAAACCATGCTGCGTGAGCAGGGAAAAAGGCCGCTGAAACGGCTGATCAAGGCGATTGTGATCGATCTTGCCATGCTGGGCGTGCTGCTCGTCGTGTTCGCTTATTTTCATCATGTGCGCGTGGACGAGATCGTGCCGACGACGCTCTCCTCCGTCACGCCGCGCCCGACGGCGGCGCCGACAGCAGAACCGTCCGACGCGTCCCCGCTTACCGGCGAGGAAACGCCCGCGCAGACCTCTACGCCCGAAATCGTCGATACGGGCTTGCTCGGCGGGCTGTATGCGGAGAAATTCACAAGCGGCGAGATCGAACAGACCGAAACCTCCTACCGCAGCGGGAACGTATGCGTCGAGATCCAAAAGATGACGCTTGATACGCCGCGGCTGGCGGTTTACTATGTCGCAGACGTTTATATCAAGGATATCACGAGCTTCCGAAGCGCCGTCGCGCTGGATTACAAGGAGCATAACGAGGGCGCGCGCAAGAACGTCATGGACGCCACGCAGCTTTCGTCGCTCGTCAACGCGATCGTCGCCGTGGACGGGGATAACTTCACCTTCCGTAAGCAGGCGCTCATCGCCATTCGCGACGGCAAGGAATACGTCAAGAGCACGCCCGTGGACAGGGACGTCTGCGCGCTGTTCTACGACGGCACCATGGAGACCTATCTGAAAAAAGAGATGACAAGCGCCAAGATCGCCGAGCTGTATGAGCGCTCGCCCTATCAGGTTTGGACGTTTGGGCCCGAGCTGCTGGAGGACGGGCAGGTCAAGACCGTGTTCGGCACGTCCAAGACGAATCCGCTCTGCGCGATCGGCTATTATGCGCCGGGGCATTACTGCTTCATTCTTGCGGACGGCAGGCAAAACGGCTATTCGCTCGGAATCACGCTTGCCGAGCTGTCGCAGATCTTCTGCGACCTCGGCTGCACCGTGGCATATAACCTCGACGGGGGCGATACCGCCGTGATGACGTTTATGGGCGAATGGATGAGCCATCCCGAGAATGAATCGCCGCGTCAAACGGGGGACATTCTGTATATCGCCGAGCCCGCGCCGATCGAATAGAAGGGGGAAAGCCGATGAAACGTTTTTTGGTTCGCGCCGTGCCGCATTTGACGATCGTGCTTGCGCTTATGACGCTGATTTTCTTCTGTATCGATCGCGTGAATCCGATCATGGCGTTTATGACGAGCGAGCTGTCCAAATGGGTGTTCGCCGTACTGGCCGTACTCGCGATTTTTTCCTCGCTTTTGCTGATCGCGGCGGAGTGGCGCGCGGAGGATCGCGCCGCGCACAGGGCGGCAAAGCACAAGAGAAGCGAGGAATAGGGTGCGGCTTTCGCAGCCGCGGCGACGCACATTCGGGGAAAGCGGATAGCCCTTCGAATCCTCTCGAAAAACTGGCCAAAACAAAGCAGACCCGCGTGGGGTCTGCTTTATTATATAGACTTCAGTCAGCGCTGCCCAAGGCAGCGCAAAAATCCACCCGCTATGCGGGTGCGCAACAGAGGTTATACCACAAGAACCACCTTTCCGCTACAATGAAGTTGTTCAAGCTATCATGTAGGAAAGGTGGTTCTATGGCTAAACAGGAAAACAGTTTAGCACGCACAAAATGGCTGTGCAAATACCATGTTGTGTTTACTCCGAAGTATAGACGAAAAATCATCTACAA
>CAZBVC010000022.1:4130-36715 GCA_964495255.1 uncultured Oscillospiraceae bacterium | reverse complement strand
CCAGGTTAAAGGTCGCGGACAACAGCGGCGCGAAAGAGATCATGTGCATCCGCGTGCTGGGCGGTTCCTACCGTAAGTCCGCCAATATCGGCGACGTCATCGTGGCAAGCGTCAAGTCGGCATCGCCCGGCGGCGCAGTGAAGAAGAAGGACGTCGTTCGCGCGGTCGTGGTTCGCACGGTATCGGGCACGAACCGTCCCGACGGCAGCCACATTCGCTTCGACGACAACGCGGCCGTTATCATCAACGACCAGAAGCAGCCCCGCGGCACCCGTATCTTTGGGCCCGTGGCGCGCGAACTGCGCGAGAAAGACTATATGAAGATCGTCTCCCTCGCGCCCGAAGTACTGTAAAGGAGGAGCATGACATGAGCATGAACGTCAAAAAGGGCGACACCGTCGTCGTCATCTCCGGCAAAGACAAGGGCAAGAAGGGCAAGATCCTCGTTTCCGACCCCGTCAAGGAGCGCGTCGTGGTGCAAAACGTCGCCATGACCACGCAGCACGTCAAGCCCCGCCGTCAAGGCGAGCCCGGCGGACGCATCGAGAAGGAAGGCAGCATCCACGTTTCCAACGTGATGCTCGTCTGCCCGAAGTGCGACAAGCCGACCCGCGTTGCGCACGAGGTGAAGGAAGTCGAGATCTCCGGCCAAAAGAAGCAAAAGAGCGTCCGCGTCTGCAAAGAATGCGGCAAGCCCATCGACTGAGGCGGAAGGAGGAACACAACGAATGGAAGAGAAGAAAACCGTTGAAACCGTCGTCGAGAACATCGAGACGGAAGTAAAAACCGCCGCCGCCGAGATCACGGAAACCGTAAAGACAGCCGAAAAGGCAGCAAAGAAGGCTGCCGCAAAGGCTGAGGAGACCGTCGAAAAGGCTGAGAAGGCTGCAAAAAAGACCGCTAAGAAGGTCGAAGAAAAGACCGAAGAAGTCGTCGAAAAGGCGGAAGCCAAAGCCGAAGCGGTCAAGCAGACCGTCAAGGCGGCAAAGCCGGCAAAGGACGCAGGCAAGAAGCCCGAGAAGAAGGCGGACGGCAAAAAGGGCGGCAAGGACAAGGGCGGCGCGGCGCGTCCGTTTACGGAAAAGCCCCGCATGAAGCTCCGCTACAACGCGGAGGTCGTTCCCGCTTTGCAGGCGAAGTTCGGCTATAAAAACCCGATGCAGATCCCGAAGCTCGAGAAGATTATCATCAACATGGGCCTCGGTTCGGACAAGGACAACCCCAAATCCATGGAGGTTGCGGTCAAGGAGCTCGGAACCATCGCGGGGCAGAAGGCTGTCATCACGAAGGCGAAGAAGTCCGTCGCAAACTTCAAGGTGCGCGAAGGCATGAACGTTGGCGCAAAGGTCACCCTGCGCGGCGATCGTATGTATTACTTCGCGGATAAGCTCATCAACATCGTTTTGCCCCGCGTTCGCGACTTCCGCGGCGTGTCCGCCAAGTCGTTCGACGGCCGCGGCAATTACGCCATGGGCCTCAAGGAGCAGTTGATCTTCCCCGAGATCAATTACGACGACGTTGACAAGGTGCGCGGCATGAACATCGTGTTTGTGACCAGCGCGCAGACGGACGAGGAATGCAAGGAGCTGCTCGCGCAGCTTGGCATGCCGTTCGTTCAGGGCTGATAAGGGAGGAAAGCAAAAAACATGGCAAAGACTAGCATGAAGTTAAAGCAGGCGCGCACGCCGAAGTACAGCACGCGTGCTTACACCCGCTGCCGTATCTGCGGCAGACCGCATTCGGTTTTGCGCAAGTATGGCATCTGCCGCATTTGCTTCCGCGAACTGGCGTACAAGGGCGAGATCCCCGGCGTGCGCAAGGCGAGCTGGGGTAAAGGAGGAAACGAACATGACAGATACCATTGCCGATATGCTCACCCGTATTCGCAACGCCCTGATCGCCAAGCACGATGTGGTCGATATCCCCGCCTCCACCACCAAGAAGGCGATCGCCAAGATCCTGCAGGACGAGGGCTATATCAAGGGCTACGAAGAGATCACGGACGGCGTCAACAAGACCCTGCGCGTTTCGCTGAAATACGGCGCAGGCAAGCAGCGCGTCATCGTAGGGCTCAGGCGCATCTCGCGCCCCGGCCTGCGCGTGTACGCCCGTAAGGACGAGCTTCCGAAGGTGCTCGGCGGTTTGGGCATCGCCATCATCTCCACGTCCCGCGGCGTCATGACGGATCGCGAAGCCCGCAAGCAGGGCGTCGGCGGCGAAGTGCTCGCTTACGTTTGGTAAAAAGCAGGTTCGCGCTTCCGCAGATACGGCGGCGCGACGCGTGCGAAACAAGATCACGCAAGAAGGAGAAAAACCATGTCTCGAATCGGAAAACTTCCGGTCAGCATTCCTGGCGGAGTGACAATCACGGTCGAAGACGGCAACGTCGTCACCGTGAAGGGCCCCAAGGGTACGCTCACCGAGCATCTCTCAACCGAGATGCAGATCGAACAGGAAAACGGCGTTGTCACCATCAAGCGCCCCAGCGACGATAAGCGCCATCGCGCGCTGCACGGTCTGACCCGCTCGCTGCTGAACAACATGGTCGTCGGCACGACGCAGGGCTATGAAAAGCGCCTCGAAATCGTCGGCGTCGGCTACAAGGCGGCTGCGCAGGCAGACAAGATCGTCATCAACGTGGGTTATTCCCATCCCGTCGAGATCCCGGCGCCCGAGGGCATCACCTTTGAGACCCCCGCGCCCACCAAGATCACGATTAAGGGAATCGATAAGCAAAAGGTCGGGCAGATCGCTGCCGACATCCGCGCGGTGCGTCCGCCCGAACCCTACAAGGGCAAGGGCATCCGCTATGAGAACGAGACCGTTCGCCGCAAGGAAGGAAAAACCGGTAAATAAGGCAGGAAGGAGTGACAAAAGATGTTTAAGAAGATTGACAAGAACGCAATCCGCGAAGCGCGTCATTATCGCATGCGCAAGGATATCTCCGGCACGGCCGAACGTCCGCGTCTCAACGTGTATCGCAGCACGAGCCATATCTATGCGCAGATCATCGACGATCTGGCGGGAAACACCTTGGTCGCAGCTTCCACGCTGGACGCCGAAATCAAGGGGCAGCTCGAGGGCAAGAGCAAGGTCGAACAGGCCGCGCTCGTCGGCGAGCTGGTCGCAAAACGTGCCGTGGAGAAGGGCGTCGTCAAGGTCGTTTTCGACCGCGGCGGGTATCTGTACACGGGTCGCGTTGCCGCTCTTGCGGACGGCGCGCGCAAAGCCGGGCTGGACTTCTAAGGAGGAAACGACATGCAAAACAACAGAAGATTCGAAAAAGAGCCTTCCGAATTCAAAGAACGCCTGGTGTCCATCAACCGCGTCGCCAAGGTTGTCAAGGGCGGTAAGAACTTCCGCTTTACAGCCTTGATGGTCGTCGGCAACGAGCATGGCAAGGTCGGCGTGGGTTTGGGCAAAGCAGCCGAAATTCCCGAGGCCGTTCGCAAGGGCGTTGAGGACGCAAAGCGCCATATGATCGAGGTTCCGATCGTCGGAACGTCGATTCCGCACGCCGTGGAGGGTCGCTTCGGCAAGGGTCATGTGCGCATGCTTCCCGCCGAGGAAGGCTGCGGCGTCATTGCGGGCGGGCCCGCCCGTGCGGTGCTGGAAATGGTGGGCATCCGCGATATCCGCACCAAGTCCTTCGGGTCCAACAACCCGAGCAACTGCGTAAAAGCGACGATCAACGGGCTGTCTCAGCTGCGTACCGCCGAACAGGTGGCAAAGCTGCGCGGCAAGACCGTTGAAGAGATTTTGGGCTAAGGGGGGCGTACGATCATGGCAAAAGCAAAAGAAACGGCGAAGAGCCTCAAGATCACGCTCGTCAAGAGCCCGATTTCCAGCTTGAAGGATCAGCAGGCGACGGTTGTCGCGCTGGGTCTGCATAAGCTCAACTCGACCGTCGTTAAGCCGGACAACGCCTGCACGCGGGGCATGATCTTCAAGGTCAAGCATCTCGTGACGGTCGAAGAAGTCTAAGACTGGAGGGACATGCAACTATGAAACTGCACGAATTGCAGCCCGCCCTCGGTTCTACCCACGCAAAGAAGCGCGTCGGTCGCGGTACCGGCAGCGGCATGGGCAAGACCTCCACGATGGGGCACAAGGGTCAGAAAGCGCGCAGCGGGAGCAAGAAGAACGGGTTTGAAGGCGGTCAGATGCCGCTGGCCCGTCGCTTGCCGAAGCGCGGCTTCACCAATATCTTTGCAAAAGAATACACGATCATCAACGTTTCCGACCTGAACGGGTTGGAGGATGGCACCGTAGTTACGGCTGAGCTGCTCAAAGAAATGGGCTTGATCAGCAAGATCGAAAAGAACGGTCTCAAGGTTCTGGGCGGCGGCGAGCTGACGAAGAAACTGGACGTTAAAGCGGCAAAGTTCTCTCAAACCGCGCTCACCGCGATCAAGGCTGCGGGCGGAAGTGTTGAGGTGATCGACTGATGTTCCAGACATTTGTCAACGCATTCAAGATCAAGGACATCCGCAGGAAGATGCTCATTACGCTCCTGCTGATCGTGATCTATCGCCTTGGATGCTTCATCCCGATTCCGGGCGTGAACACGGCGCTGTTGGCGGAAGCGGTCGAGCAGTACGACATTCTCGGCTTCCTCGATCTGCTGACGGGCAGTTCGTTCTCGCAGTTCACGCTGTTTGCAATGGGTATTTCGCCGTACATCACGGCGTCGATCATCCTGCAGCTGCTCACCATCGCGATTCCCGCGTTGGAGCGGCTCAGCAAGGAGGAGGACGGGCGCGAGAAGATCGAACGCCTGACGCGCTATTCGGGCATCGGTCTTGCGCTGGTGCAATCCGTCGGCATCTTCCTCGGACTCGGCTCGCAATATGTCGTGAACCCCGGCTTCTGGACGTATGCCACCATCGGCATCTGCTCGACGGCAGGCACGGCGTTTTTGATGTGGCTCGGCGAGCGCATCACGGAGGACGGCATCGGCAACGGTATTTCCATGCTGATCTTCGCCTCGATCGTTTCGCGCGTACCGCAAACGCTCATCGGCTGGGTCAAGCAGCTTGCCCTGGGCACGCTCGGCATGAACGCAAAGAACGCCGCGACGTTCCAAAGCTGGATGTCGATCCTCGCGTTTATCGCGCTGATGATCGTCGTCATCGGGCTGATTACGCTGGTCACCTATGTTGACCGTGCGCAGCGCCGCATTCCCGTTCAATATGCCAAGCGCGTCGTCGGCCGCAAGATGTACGGCGGACAGAGCACCTACCTGCCGATCAAGGCGAACGCAAACGGCGTGCTGCCGCTGATTTTCGCCATGACGCTCATCCAGTTCCCGGGCATGATCGCCCAGTTCTGGCCGAACGGCAAGTTCTATGCGTTCTACACGAAGTATCTGGGCTCCACGAGCGTTGTTTACTTCCTCGTGTACGCGCTGCTCATCATCGGCTTCGGGTTCTTTTATTCGAGCATCACGTTCAACCCGATCGAGATGTCCAAGAACTTGCAGCAGAACGGCGGCTTCATCACGGGTATTCGTCCCGGCAAGCCCACGAGCGAGTACCTTGCCAAGATCTCCAATCGCCTTACGCTGTTTGGCTCGCTCTTCCTCGCGGTTATCGCCATTCTGCCCACGCTTGCCCTGCGCGGCTTGGGACAGACCAGTGCGTTTGGCGCGACGAGCGTGCTCATCATGGTGAGCGTAGCGCTCGAAACGACGGAGCAGCTTGAGAGCCACATGCTCATGCGGCACTACAAGGGCTTCCTCAATTAAAGCATTTTTCATATGCGCTTTGCCCGAACGCGGGGATTCCGTGTTCGGGTGGAGCCGTGAAAAGGGCATACGGGAGGGTAAATCATGAAGCTGATCTTCCTGGGCCCGCCGGGTGCGGGAAAAGGGACGCAGGCGGCTCGCATTGCGGAGGCGTACGGCATTCCGCATATCTCAACGGGCGATATGCTCCGCGCAGAGATGCGCGCGGGCACCGAGCTCGGCATGGCGGCAAAGTCGCTGATCGAACGCGGCGAGCTGGTATCCGACGAGGTAATCCTCGGCATGGTGAAAAACCGTATCGCGGCGGACGACTGCAAAAACGGGTTCCTGTTCGACGGGTTTCCGCGCACGCTGAAACAGGCGGAAGCGCTGGAAAAAATATGCAAGATCGATCGCGCGGTTGACATCGAGGTGCCGTTTGAGCGGCTGGTCGATCGGATCGCGGGACGGCGCATGTGCCCGGACTGCGGCAAGGCGTATCACGTTTCGACCTATGCGTCTGATCGATGCGAATGCGGCGCAGCGCTGTATCAGCGCGACGACGACAAGGAAGAAACCGTGAAAAACCGCCTCGTCGTGTATGAGCGCTCGACGCAGCCCCTCATCGACTTTTACGAGACGCGCGGGCAGCTGTCCCGCGTGGACGGCGACGCGGAGATCGACCGCGTGACCGCCGACATCAAAGCGGTGTTGGCAAAATGAGCGAGAGCATCACGATCAAATCCGCTGCGGACGTCGAAAAGATGCGCGCCGCGGGACGTATCGTGGAGGATACGCTGAATCTGCTCGCAAAGAGCGCGTGCGTGGGCATGCGAACCGACGAGCTGGACGCAATCGCGGCGGAATACATCAAAAGCTGCGGTGCGGAAGCGTCGTTTCTGGGCTATGACGGGTATCCGAAGAGCATCTGCGCATCGGTCAACGCGCAGGTCGTTCACGGAATTCCGGGTAAATACCGCCTGAAGGACGGAGACATCGTCTCGGTTGACGTCGGCGCGGTGCTGAACGGGTTTCACGGAGACGCGGCGCGGACGCTGCTCATCGGCAACGTACCGGAAGAGGTGCAGGCGCTCGTGCGGGTCACGAAGGAGTGCTTCTTCGAGGGGATCAAGTTTGCCAAGGCGGGCTATCGCATCTCGGACATTGCCAAAGCGGTGCAGTCGCACGCGGAGACGCACGGATACGGCGTTGTGCGCGAGCTGGTCGGGCACGGCATCGGCAGAAGGATGCACGAGCCGCCCGAGGTTCCGAACTTTTGGGACAAAAACCTGTTTGGGCGCGGCGCACGGCTGGAAACGGGTATGACGATCGCCATCGAACCCATGATCAACATGGGGACGGCGCGGGTCTATCGCCTTTCGGACGGCTGGACGGTCGAGACTGCGGACGGGAAGCCTTCCGCCCATTACGAGAACACGGTCGCGATCACAAACGGCGAGCCTCGGCTCTTGACCTTGAGCGAGGAGGCGTGAGCGCATGAACGAGCCGGTACTCGGCAGAGTTGTCGTTTCCCGCGCGGGACACGATAAGGGACGCGCGTTCCTGATCGTTGGCGTTTCGGACGAAAGCAGCGTGCTGCTTGCCGACGGCGTCACGCGAAAGGCGGAGCGCCCGAAGAAGAAAAAGCTCATGCATGTGCAGATCCGACCCGAACAGGTCGAGGAAGTCGCAAAGACGCTTGCCGAGGGAAAGCTGCCGCAGAACGCGTCGCTGAACAAGGCGCTGAGCGCGTTGGGCTACAACAAGAATTCCGACTAGGAGGGCTAACTTGTCTAAACAGGACGTGATCGAGGTTGAAGGCGTTGTAACGGACTCGTATCCGAACGCAATGTTCGAGGTCGAGCTGCAAAACGGTCATAAGATACTCGCAACGATTTCGGGGAAGCTCAGAATGAACTTTATTCGTATCCTTCCGGGGGACAAGGTCACGGTAGAGCTTTCCATGTACGACCTATCGCGCGGGCGCATCACCTGGCGCGGCAAGAATTGATTTTACGACAGGAGCGAAAGGAGAACCACCATGAAAGTCAGACCGAGTGTGAAACCCATTTGCGAGAAGTGCAAGATCATTAAGCGCAAGGGACGCGTTATGGTTATCTGCGAGAACCCGAAGCATAAGCAAAAGCAAGGCTGAGGTATCGAAAACAAAACCGTCGGAGCGGCTGCGCAGAGGGGATACCCGTATGCGTTTTCCGGCGGATGGAAATATAGATACAAACACCATTACCGACAGATGAACGGAGGAAAAGGAACGATATGGCACGTATTTCCGGCGTAGACCTTCCCAGAGACAAGCGGATCGAGATCGGCTTGACCTATATCTACGGGATTGGTCGCAAGACCGCGTCGAGCATCCTCGCGGCGACGGGCGTAGACCCCGACATTCGCGTGCGCGATATGTCCGAAGCGGATGTTTCCAAGCTGAGAGAGTACATTGACCACAACGTCAAGGTGGAAGGCGACCTGCGCCGCGAAACCTCGATGGACATCAAGCGGCTGATCGAGATCGGCTGCTATCGCGGCGTGCGTCATCGCAAGGGGCTGCCTGTTCGCGGGCAAAGCACCAAGCAGAACGCAAGAACACGCAAGGGCCCGAAGCGCACGCAGGGCGGCAAGAGAAAGTAAGGAGGGAAAACGATCATGGCAGCGAAAAAACAAGTCAAGAAGACCGCGGCAGCATCGCGCAAACGTCGCGAGCGCAAGAATATCGAGCGCGGCGCGGCGCACATCCGTTCCTCCTTCAACAATACCCTCGTGACCATCACGGACTTGCAGGGGAACGCGATTTCCTGGTCCAGCGCAGGCGCGCTCGGGTTCCGCGGCTCCAAGAAGTCCACGCCGTTTGCGGCGCAGTCCGCAGCGGAAACCGCCGCCAAGGCAGCGATGGAGCATGGGCTCAAAACCGTTGAGGTTTACGTCAAGGGACCGGGCTCGGGTCGCGAGTCCGCGATTCGCGCGCTGCAAACCGCAGGACTGGACGTCAACATGATTAAGGACGTGACGCCGATTCCGCATAACGGATGCCGCCCGCCCAAGCGCAGAAGAGTGTAAGGAGGGAATTCGCTCATGGCTAGATATACAGGTTCGGTCTGCAGACAGTGCCGCAGGGAAGGCACGAAGCTCTTCCTGAAGGGCGACCGTTGTTACAGCGCGAAGTGCTCGATCGACAAGCGCCATACCCCGCCGGGAATGCACGGTCAAGGCCGCAAGAAACAATCCGAATATGGCATCCAGCTGCGTGAAAAGCAGAAGGTGCGCCGCGCTTACGGCGTATTGGAATCCCAATTCCGGAAATACTATGACATGGCGTCGAATATGCGCGGCGTGACCGGCGAAAATATGCTTTCGCTGCTAGAGCGCAGGCTCGACAACGTGGCGTACCGCCTGAACTTCGGCGATTCTCGCCCGATGGCGCGCCAGATGGTGACCCATGGTCACATCCGTGTCAACGGCAAGAAGGTCGATATCGCGTCCTACCAAATCAAGGTCGGGGACGTGATCTCCGTGCGCGAGAAGAGCGCGGACAGCGAGTTCTTCAAAGCGTTGAAGGAGCAGGGCGCGGCGCGTTCCATCCCCGCTTGGCTGGAGCTGGACGCCGAGAAGCTCACGGGCAAGGTCGTTGCGCTTCCGTCGCGCAGCGATATCGACTTGACGATCGAAGAGCATCTCATCGTTGAGTACTACTCCAGGTAAGCCTGATGATACGATTGGGTTAACCGCAACAGACAAAACGAAGGAGGGTATCAATGATAGAGATCGAAAAGCCCAAACTCGAATGTGTCGAGCTGACGGAAAACTACGGCAAGTTCGTGGTGGAGCCGCTTGAGCGCGGATTTGGCACAACGCTGGGTAACTCCATGCGCCGCGTGCTGCTTTCCAGCTTGCCCGGCGTCGCCGTGACGAGCGTTCGCATCGACGGCGTGCTGCATGAGTTCTCGACCGTTCCGGGGATCAAGGAGGATATCACCGAGATCATCCTCAACTTGAAAGAACTGATCTGCAAGCTGCATTGCGACGGGCCGAAGAAGGTCATGATCGACTCGATCGGCGAATGCGAGGTATGCGCAAGGGACATCCTGCCCGACTCGGACGTTGAGATCATCAACCCCGATTTGCACATCGCAACGCTGGACGCGGGCGCAAAGCTGCATATGGAGATCATGCTCGAGCATGGCCGCGGCTATGTGACCTCGGAGCGCAACAAGCGCCACGATATGCCGATCGGCGAGATCGCGATCGATTCGATCTTTACGCCCATCACGAAGGTGAACTTCACCGTTGAGAATACGCGCGTCGGTCAGATCACCGACTATGACAAGCTCACGCTCGAGGTTTGGACGAACGGAAGCATCAAGCCCGACGAGGCGGCAAGTCTCGCGGCAAAGATCCTGACCGAGCATCTCGCGCTTTTCATCAACCTGACCGACCACGTTATCGGCGTGGAGATCCTCGTTGAGAAGGAAGAGAGCAAGAAGGAGCGCATTCTCGAGATGTACATCGAGGATTTGGATCTTTCCGTCCGCTCCTACAACTGCCTCAAACGCGCGGGCATCAATACCGTTGAGGAACTGGTGCAGCGCGACGAGGAAGAGATGATGAAGGTTCGCAACCTCGGCCGTAAGTCGCTCGAGGAAGTACAGGCAAAACTGAGTGCGCTGGGGCTGACTCTTCGCACGCACGATGAATAAGGAGGAAGCACAATGGCAAACCGCAAACTGGGTAAGCCTTCCGATCAGCGCGTTGCTCTTTTGAGGAATCAGACCACGGCGCTCCTTTGGAACGGGAAGATCGTAACAACGGAATCCCGCGCCAAGGAGATCCGCTCGATTGCCGAAAAGCTCATCACGCTGGCAGTCAAGGAATATGAAAACAGCGAGACCGTCGAAAAAGAGTCCCGCAACGAGAAGATGCAGATCGTCAAGCGCGAGGTCAAGAACGATCAGTCGTCCAAGCTGGCGGCGCGTCGCGCGATTATGGCGTATCTCTACGATGTGCCGGAGAAAAAGTCCAAGTCGGAGTCTAAGAGCGAGTATGCCGAGCGCACGCAGGATCGCGCGCATCCCGTGGTTGAGAAGCTCTTCCGCGATATCGCGCCGAAGTACGCAAAGCGCATTGCCGACGGCAACAAGGGCGGCTATACGCGCATGTATAAGCTCGGGCCGCGCCGCGGCGACGCCGCAGAGATGGTCGTTTTGGAGCTCGTGTAAGGAAGCTCGCTTCGATTTCGGAAGCAAGGAAGATCAAGATGCCGCATCGATCCCGCTTTGGGACGGATGCGGCATTTTCGTAATTCAAACGCCTCGGATCTTTTGAAACGCGCGTGTAAAATGCGGTTTCTTTTGTTTTGTTCTTTTCAAAGAAAAGAAAGGCGCCCCCCTACTTTGCCTTGTGCGGGCGCGCGCGGCGGTTGCGGAAAGCGAACACCTCGGGATCGAGCGCAACGCCGTCGCGAATGGCGATCGCCTTGTCCAATACGGGATTGCTCGCGCCCTCGACAAGCGCATCGACATAGCGCGAGAATTGGCGGCTGATCATCTCGCTGACCGTACGGTAAGCCATGGCGGGCGTATTATCGACGGCATAGTGCAAAACGCCGTCAACAACGTATACGGGATCGTCGATCGTTGTGGGATGCGAGGTTTCGATTTCGAGATTCGGGTCGCAGCTCACGTCAACGATCATAGAGCCGCGTTTGAGCCGCTTCAAGTCGTCGCGGTAGATGAGGCGGTCGGTGCGGCGCGTATCCCACATGACGCAGTTGACGAGCACGTCGTATTCCGCCATGTGGTCGCGGAAAAGCGCTTCCTGCTTGCGCGTAAAGATGTCGGTCTTGCAGCCGAGGCTCGAGAGCATACGGTAAGCGCCGTGCGCGGTCATGCCGTTGCCGACGATGGCGGCGCGGCAGTCGTACGGCATGCGCCCAAACTGCGTGAACGCCTGCAAAACGGCGGTCTCGCCGGCAAGCTCGCGGTTGCGGTAAAAAACGTAGCGTCCCTTTTCCACCATGTCCTCCCAAGCAAGCACGGTGTGCCTGCCCGCGACGACCAAATCCGTGAATTCCGTTTTTTGGACGACGTGCGCCCAGCCGACGAGCAGCTTGGGCGAATCGAGCGCGTGCATGTAGTCCGCGTCGCCGAGTTTGACGTCAACAAGCACGTCGGAGGTCAGTATGCGCTTGCGATCGGCGACGGATACGCCCGAAGCGGTATAATCCGCGTCGGAAAAGCCGAGCGCTTCGCCGTATCCGTTCTCGATCAAAAGGCAGTCGCGGTGGTTGATCCTTGCAATGTCCGCGGGAAGCAGCGCGCGGCGCCGTTCTCCGCTTTTGTGACTGATGAGGTATCCGATTGTTCGCATGATGTCACATCCCTTTCTGTCCTAGTATTCCTCCGAATCTCAGAATAGCAAAGCACCATGCCGCGTTATGAAAAAAGCGGTACGCAAACGAATATAAATCCATAAACGAAACGACGATATGGCTTTGCTTTTATTTAACATATCATACTCGCCCAAGGAAAAGCAAACGCGAAAACATGTACAAATGTGGCAGCTTTGGTACAAAACGCGCGTTGAAAGCGCTGCGCCGGAACTTTTTGTGAAAAGTGAAAACAAAGGTTTCAAGGCGGCGAGCGCTGTGCTATAATCAAACGCGAGGTTGTATGGATGAAACAGAAACGTTTTTTGAGCATATTGCTTTCCGCTTTGCTGCTGACGTCGGCGCTGACGACCACGGGCTGCTATGCCGCAACGGAAGCAAGCACGGCGGCGAGCGGCGCGCTGCAAATTACCGAAGCGGTTTCGAGCAACAAGCGCTCGCTGTCGGACGAGGATTACGGCACGCCCGATTGGTTTGAGCTGTATAACGCGGGAACGACGCCGATCGATCTTTCGGGCTACGGCGTTTCCGACAACCTGCGCAACCTTCATAAGTTCGTGTTTGCGGACGGAACGGTGCTGCAAGCGGGCGAATACCTCGTTTTGTACGCGTCCGACGAAATCGAGGATACGCGTTCCAAAACGCTCTGCACCGGGTTCGGTCTGAGCAAGAGCGGCGACTCTATCTATGTGACGGATCGGTTTTACGGCATGGTTGCGCAGCTTGAGCTGCCCGCGCTGTATACGGACGTCTCCTATGCGCGGCGGGAAGACGGCGGATTCGGCTTTTGCGCCGTGCCGACGCCGGGCGAAGCGAATACGGGCGAGATCTTCTCCTCCATCGACGCGGTGTTCTCCGCGCAAAACGAATACGACGTCGTAATCAGCGAGGTCATGACCACGGTGGACGACACGGGTTATAAATGGGTCGAGCTGCACAACCGCGGCGATTCCGCCGTTCAGCTCGAGGACTTCTATCTCTCCGACGACGACGCGGATCTGCTCGAATTCCGCCTGCCCGCGGGTACGCTCGCAGCGGACGGCTATGTCTGCATCTTTTTTTCGGGCGAAGGCTCAAACGGCAAGGACGGCATCCATGCGTCGTTCCGTCTCGGCAAGGAGGACGTCATGCTCGCCCTTTCCGACCTGCAATCGCGCGTTCTGGATCGCGTGGAGTGGACGGCGGGCGTGCCCGAAGGGCTGTCGCTCGTGCGCACGGACGCGGGGCTTGCCTACTGTGCGTTTCCGACGTTTGGCGCGGCGAATTCTGCGGACACCTTTACGAGCCTCGAATTAAACGAGATGGATGCGTCGGATCCGATCCATATCAACGAGGTTCTGGTCAATAACACGCTTTCCGCGATTGACGCGGACGGCGACCGAAACGAGTGGGTCGAGCTGAAAAACTTTTCCGCCGCCCCGATCTCGCTCAAAGGGTATTATCTCTCCGACAACGGCGACAATCTCTATAAATGGGCGCTGCCCGACGTAACGCTCGAGGCGGGCGGCTATATCGTCGTCTTTCTTTCGGGCAAGAACCGCACGGAAGGCGAGCTGCACGCGTCGTTCGGGCTTTCCGAGGACGAGACCGAGCTGTATCTGACGACCAAAGCAGGCATGCGGACGGAGCGCTTCTCCATCGCGGACGTCATGACGCGCGACGATATTTCCATCGGGCTGGACAACGGACGCAACCTGCGCTTTTACGCAACGCCGACGCCCGGCTACGAGAACGCGCATGGGTTTGAAACAGCCGATTCGATCGGCTTTTTCAATAATAAGGGCGTGTTTATCAGCGAGGTTTCCGCCGTGCCCGAACCCAAGCAAACGCAAAACGACTGGATCGAGCTTTGTAACGGGTCTGACGCGGCGGTCGATCTGACGGGCTGGTTTTTAAGCGACAGCATGGACGAGCCGCAGAAGGTTCGGCTCGACGGAATCATGATCGAAGCGGGCGGCTACGCGGTCGTTGAAACGACGTCGCATCCGACGCGGCAAACGGCGGGCGTCGGAACCTTCTGCATCTCGCCCGCGGGGGAGACCATTGTGCTTTCTGACGCGCAGGGCAACATGGTCGATCATTTTCAAACGGGCGCGCTCGCGCCGAACGTGACGAGCGGCAGGGTGGAAAGCGACATGACGACCGCGCGCGTGTTCTTTTCCGCCGCAACCAAGGGAAAAGCGAATTCCGCGTCCGTGCAGACAGGCGTTGCCGCGCAGCCGACGTTTTCCGATACGCAGCTCTACCATACCGAGCCGTTTACCGTGACCATTACCTGCGTCGATCCGAACGCGCAAATCTACTATACGCTTGACGGGGATGAGCCGGACGCGTCCCAAAAGCTCTATACGGGACCTGTCGCGATCTCGGGCAATACGCCGCTGCGTGCCATAGGCGTTTCGGCGGGTAAGCGCGACAGCGAAATCACGACCATGACCTACCTCTTTGAAGAGAAGCACACCGTCCCCGTGGTCTGCATCAGCGGCGACCCCAAGCGCATCAAGGAAGTCATGAGCGTGAACGACAAGGACGAGAAGGTCGAACGCCTCGCATACATCTCCTATTACGAAACGGACGGCAAGCTCGGAACGTCGTTTCCCGCGGGTATCAAGCCGAAGGGCGCGGGTACGGTCGCCTATGCGCAAAAGTCGCTCTCGATCAACCTGCGAGCGGGCTATGGGCAAAGCAGCGTGACGTATCCATTTTGGGACGATTATGAGTTCGACACGTTTTCCGCGCTCGTCGTGCGCAACGGCGGGCAGGATTGGGCGACGGCGCGCATCCGTGATTCGTTTACCTCCGCGCTTGTGGAGGGCATGTATGTCGATAATTCCGCGACGCGTCCCGTGGTTGTGTATATCAACGGCGTTTATAACGGTCTGTACGACCTGAACGAGGATCAAAACAGCGAGTTTCTCGTTACGCATTATGGCGTTGACGGAGATACCGTGGACTTTATCCGGCGCAACGCAACCGCCATCGCGGGCACGAATAAGGACATCAAGCGCGTCCGCGCATATGCCGACGACACCGATTTGAGCAGCGACGAGCGGTTTGCCGAGTTTTCGGAATGGATCGACGTTCAATATTTTACGGATTATCTCATTGCGCAGACCTACATCTGCAATTCGGATATGTTCAATCAGAAATATTGGCGCACGCAGGACTATTCCGTCAAGTGGCGTCCCGTGTTTTTCGATCTCGATTTTGCGTTTAAGACCATCAAGCGCGACATGATCGGGCAATATTTCAACCCGAACGGCGTGCCGTCCAACGACAAGTCGCTGACCTATTTCGAGATCTATATCGGGCTCAAAAAGAACGCGGCGTGGCGCGAATACTGCGTGGAACGCTACGTTGAGGTCGTCATGACCTATTTTAACAGCGCGCGCGCGACCGCTCTGCTGGACGAGATGGCGGCGGCGATGCGGCCCGAGATGGCGCGGCATATCGCCAGATGGCATAAGCCGTCGAGCGTGTCCGAGTGGGAGGAGAACATCGCTTCCCTGCGCAGCATCGTCGAGCAGCGCCCGACGTATGCGCTCGAGAATATGGCGCGGTATTTCGGCGTGTCCGACGCCAAACTGAAAGAGCTCATCGCCAAGTATAGCTGATGGAATTCCTCAAAGAAAGAACCGTTCTCACGAGCGGTTCTTTTGTGTATACGGTTCCTGCCTATTCGATCGCCTTGATCGTTTCGCCGTCGGGGATGGGGCAGGCGTAGCCCGCTTTCGTGCGGGAGAGGAACTCGGCTTTCGCCGCTTCGAGCAGCGCGGGGTCTTGAAACAGGTCGATCGCGGCGGCGCAGAGCACCTTGCCCGCAAGCAGCATACCTTTATGCGCAAGGCTCGATTTGCCGACGGACACGTTTTGCCAGGAATGACCGGGGCAGCGACTCGGGAAGGTGAGCGCGTAGATTTGGGCGGTCGGCGTCTGCCAGCTCACGTCGCCGACGTCGGTCGAGCCGGGCTGTACGGCGACGGACGAAACGTGGGGAATCAAGAAATCGTTCAGCGCACGCTTGCCGCCGTCGGTCGCTTCCTCAATCATCTGCCGAACGGCGGGGTCGCTCAACGCGGAGCCGCCGGGCAGTCCGTCGCACGGGTACGTTTGTTTCAGCGCCGCAGCAAACGCGCGTTCTTCCTCCGTATAGGTCGGCAGAAGAATCTGTTCAAAGTTTTGCTGCATAAGCGTTTCGAGCGCGCCGTTCGGCACGACGTTGGCACAGCCGTCGATGAACACGCTCGTCAACGTTGTTTCGGTCATCATCGCCGCCGCTTCGGCAATTTTCTGTACGCGCATATGCAACGCAATCGCGCTTTGAACGCTGACGTCGCGCACCATGTAGAGCACGCGCGCGTGCGGCTGGACGACGTTCGGAGAG
This sequence comes from uncultured Oscillospiraceae bacterium, assembly GCA_964495255.1. GTDB lineage: Bacteria > Bacillota > Clostridia > Christensenellales > CAG-138 > UBA7703. The sequence continues at coordinate 20,209 of CAZBVC010000022.1, read as the reverse complement.
GCGCCGCCGCCGTCGGTAACGGCATAGTGGATGCGTGCGGTGGAGGGCATATGCTCGCGCAGATACTGCACGCCGATGTTCGTAAGCTCAACTGCGTCCAGCGCGCTGCGCCCCAGCTCGGGCGAACCCGCCGCATGGGAGGCGACGCCCGTAAAGCGAAACTCCGTTTGGATGCAGGCAAGGCACGAACCCGAGACGACCATGTTGCAGTCGTCAGGATGCCAGGTCAGCGCCGCGTCCGGCTCCCGCCAAACGTCGTTTTTGGCAAACCATGCTTTCGCCGCGCCGCCCTCCTCGCCGGGGCAGCCGTACAGCCGAACCGTGCCGCTCTTTCCCGTTTGCTGCAAATAGCGTTTCAGCGCATAGGCGGCGGCAAACGCGCCCGCGCCGAGCAGATGATGCCCGCATCCGTGGCCGCTGTCGGAATCGGGAAGCGGCTTGCGGGAAAGCGCGCCGCTTTCTTGGCTCAAACCCGAAAGCGCGTCGTATTCGGCAAGGATTCCGATGACGGGCTTCCCGTGTCCGAAGCTCGCCAAAAACGCGGTTTGCAGCCCGCAAAACGGTGATTCCACAAGAAACCCCGCGCCTTTCAGCGCTTTGACGAACGCTTTGCAGGAACGCGTCTCGTTTAGGGACAGCTCCGCATAGCCCCAGATCTCGTCGGAAAGGGCGGTAAACAGGGAGGCGTTTTCGTCGATCGCCGAAAGGGCGCGTTCCTTTTGCTCGTTCATGCTCATAGCACCTTGCTGAGGAATTCCTGCGTGCGCGGATGCTGCGGATGGGACAAAAGCTCTGCGGGCGGGCCCTGCTCGACAATCAAGCCGTCGTCCATGAACAACACGCGGTCGGAAGCCTCGCGCGCAAAGCCCATCTCGTGCGTAACGATCACGGTCGTCATGCCGGACTTGACCAGGTCGAGAATGACTTGCAGCACCTCGCCGACCATCTCGGGATCCAGCGCGCTCGTCGGTTCGTCAAACAGCATGACGTCGGGCTCCATGGCAAGCGCGCGCACGATGGCGAGCCGCTGCTTCTGCCCGCCCGAGAGCTTTTTGGGATATTCGTCCCGCTTGTCGAAAAGACCGACGCGCGCAAGCAGCGCTTCCGCCTGCTTCACGGCGTCCGCCCGGGGCGTTTTTTTGAGCAGAACGGGCGCCATGGTGATGTTTTCCAGCACGGTCATATGCGGAAACACGTTGAAATGCTGAAACACCATGCCCATCTTCTGCCGATGCAGGTCGACGTTGACGCCCTTCTCGTTGAGCGCCACGCCCTCGAAGATGACCTGCCCCTCCGTGGGAACCTCCAACAGGTTGAGGCAGCGCAGAAACGTGCTTTTTCCGCCGCCCGACGGCCCTATGATGCTGACGACCTCGCCCTTTTCGATGGTTTCGTTGATGCCTTTCAGCACGTGCAGCGAGCCGAAGCTCTTATGCAGATTGACGGTCTCGATCATGCTTTTGCGCCTCCTTCCGACAGCTCGCCGTTTAGCTTGCGCTTGCGTTTCGCGTCCGCGCGCGGCGAATCCTCGTTTGCCATCCGCTTTTCAAAATGCGCGACCACCTTGGAAAGCGAGAACGTCAGCACAAAATAGATCACGCCGACGATAATCAGGCTTTCAAACGCCAGATACGTCGCGCCCTTGACGGTCAGGTAGGAGGTCATGAGGTCGCCGACAAAGAACGTGGACGCAAGCGACGTCTCCTTGATAATCATGATGAATTCGTTGCCCAGGGCGGGCAGAATGTTCTTGATCGCCTGTGGCAGAACGACCTTGATCATCGCCTGCGATTGGCTGAGACCCAGGCTGCGCGCCGCCTCCGTCTGCCCCTTGTCAACCGCCTGAATGCCCGAGCGGATGACCTCCGAGACGTAAGCGGAGCTGTTGATAATCAGCGCGACGGAGATGCTCGCAAACGTGCTCATGCCGAGCATGGGCAGCGCGAGCGGCACGATGAAATAGCCGATATAGAGTTGCAGCAGAATCGGCGTGCCGCGGATGATCTCTACGAACGCGGTCACGACAAACCGCAGCAGCTTGAAGCGGGACATCTTGGCGAACGCCAAAAGCGAGCCGAAGATTGCGCCGAAAAACACCGTGATGGCGGAAAGAATCAACGTGATGCTGACGCCGCGAATCAGGAACACGTCCCAATATTTGGACATGATCTTGACGATGTTGGACAGAATCGTTGCTAAGGACACGGGGGTTCCTCCTTTAAGCCGTTATTACGCTCGAACAGCGGACGCTTTTTTGCGGCGCCCGCTGTCATATTTCGATCAATGGGATGCTTTTTTCATGTCAGCCGGCAACGTTGCCTTCTTCGTCATAGCTGATCTCGGCGGCGGTGTCGATGCCCGCGAGCGTCTGCGCTTCCGCATACCAGCCGGAGTAGAGGTCGTTTGCCATGCACTCGGCAAGAATCTCGTTCACCTTGGCGAGCAGCTCGGTATCCTGTTTGTTCAGCAGAATGATGTTGTTCTGATACAGCGGGTCAACTTGGAATTGGAAGCCCGTAAACGCGACGTCCGAATTGTTGACCATGATCGCCTCGCCGTTGCCTTGCGCGACGGCAAGCGCGTCGATCTTACCCGTTTGGAGAGCGAGAACCGCGTCGTCGATGCTCTTGAAAAGCTCGATCGTCGCGCTTTCGGGAAGCTGCTCCTTGCACAGCAGCTCCTGAAGGGAAGCCGCCTGCGCGCCGATCTTCATGCCCGCAAACGATTCGGCGGTGGTCAAGGTGCCTTCCTTATCCTTCGTGGTGATAATCGCCTGCTCGGTTTCGTTGTCGCCCGCAATGTAGTAATCCGAGAGGCAGTAGTTTTCCGCGCGTTCCGCCGTCCAGGAGTAGCCCGAGATGGACATATCAACCGTGCCGAGCTGTACGGCGGTCTGGCATGCGCCAAACTCCATGGGCTTGATCTCAAGCTTTAAGCCGAGCTTGTCGGCGATGTAGTTCGCCAGCGTAACGTCGAACCCGACGTATTGATCCTGACCCGACTTGGACGTATCGACAAACTCCATGGGCGAGAAATCGGGCGACAGGGCGACGGTAAGCGTCTCTTCTTTGGGCGCGCATGCGCAGAGCGACAGGATCATCGCAAGGGCAAGCAGCAGGGCTGTCAGTTTTTTCATCGTTTGTTTCCTCCGAAGCTTTTTTCTTTTCGTGGGTCACTATACTGCATAAATATTCTTGTGTCAATACATAATTCCAAAATGAATAAAACAAATTTTATGCATAATTACTGATAATTCGCAAGATTGCGGATATACAAGATGCATATTCAAATCGATTATTCATTCTGATATGAGGAAAAAAACAGACGGCGCCGCAGACTTTGTTTGCATACGAAAACCGAAGGAGCCGCGCGTTTTTGTATATGACCGGCGCATATGAAAAAACGTGAAGGGGTGCGGTTCATCGCCCTTGTTTCGGCGCAACGGTTGCAAAGGCGCGGCATCCATGCTAATATTGATAAGAAAAGACCGAATTGTCTGCGTTCAAAGCATCCCCACGGAAGCGGACAACGCGCGTTCGGGTACATTTCCGGCATGAAACCTAGGCGAAAACCCGTTCAAAAAAGAGAAGCCCGTTCAAGAAGAAAGGAGTTTTTTCACCGTATGGACAAGCAATACGAAGCCCTGTTTACCCCGTGGAAGATCGGGAACGTTGAAATCAAGAACCGCATCGTCATGACCTCGATGGGTGGAACGTCGCTGTTCGGCTGGATGGAGCCGAACCATTTCGACAAGGAAGCGGCGAACTTCTTCATGGAGCGCGCAAAGAACAACGTCGGTCTGATCCTGCCCGGCATCGCGCCGCTGATGGATACGATCGGCTGCCGCTGGCTGTACCAGAACAAGGGTATGTTCAAGGAACTCAAAGCGTATATGACCGAGTTCCACAAAACGGGCGCAAAGCTGTTTGTTCAGCTCACGGCGGGCTTCGGCCGTTCGTTTGCGATTACGAAGCCGCTCGTGATGCTCATGCAAAACAAGGCGATCGGCGCGCTGGCAAGCCCCGTGATCAACGCGCAGCTGCTTTGCGCAAGCCCGAGCGAGCTGCCGAACCGCTGGGACGATTCCGTGACCTGCCGCGCGCTCACCGTCAAGGAGATCGAGCATATGGTCGAGGCGTTCGCCAAAACCGCCAAGCTGTGCATGGACGCGGGCGTAGACGGCGTTGAGGTTCACGCGGTGCACGAGGGCTACCTTATCGATCAGTTCACCTATGGCTATACCAACAAGCGCACCGACCAATACGGCGGCTCGTTTGAAAACCGCTATCGCTTCCCCGTGGACATCGTCAAGGCGATCAAGGCGGCGTGCGGCACGGATTTCCCGGTATCGCTGCGCTACTCCGTGGTTTCCAAGACGAAGGGCTTCGGCAAGGGCGCGGTGCCCGGCGAGGAATTCGTGGAGGTCGGCCGCGACATGGCGGAGAGCGAGCGCGCCGCAAGATATTTGCAGGATGCGGGCTACGATATGCTCAACGCCGACAACGGAACCTACGACGCGTGGTACTGGGCGCATCCGCCGCAATATATGCCGCAAAACTGCAACCTTGAGGACGTCGCGCATATCCGCAAGTTTGTGGATATTCCGGTCGTCTGCGCGGGACGCATGGAGCCGGAGACCGCCGCAGAAGCCATTCGGGAGGGGCGCATCGACGCGATGGGCGTTGCGCGCCAGTTCCTCACCGATCCGGCATGGATCACCAAGCTCATGAGCGGGCGGCTCGAGGACATTCAGCCCTGCATCTGCTGCCATAACGGCTGCTTCAACATGTGCCATTATAAGGGCGTCGCCAACGATCAGGACATGAGCGACACGAAGGGCATGGCGCGCTGCGCGCTGAACCCGACGACCATGCAGAGCACGAAGTATCAAATCATTCCCGCCGCAAAGAAAAAGAACATCGCGGTTATCGGCGGCGGTATCGGCGGCATGGAGACTGCGCGCGTTGCGGCGCTGCGCGGCCATACCGTGACGATTTATGAAAAGAGCGACCGTCTGGGCGGCGTTTTCATCGCGGCGGCCGCCCCCTCCTTCAAGGAAAAGGATCGCGCGCTCATCGAATGGTATCGGCGCGAGATCGCCAAGCTGCCGAATATCACGGTCAAGCTGAACACCGAGGTTCAAGACGTCGCCTCTTTGGGCGCGGACGAGATCATCGTCGCCACCGGCTCCGCCGCGCGGACGTTGCCGGTCAAGGGCGCGAAGGAATACGGTATCCAAGCCGTGGATTACCTGCTCGGTAACAAGACGGTCGGCGAAAACGTCATCATCGTCGGCGGCGGGCTCACCGGATGCGAGATCGCGTATGATTTGTATCTCGCGGGCAAGAAGCCGACCATCGTCGAGATGAAGAACGACCTCATCGCGGTCAAAGGCGTTTGCCTTGCGAATTCGAGCTATCTGCGCGATTTCTTCGAGGCGAACAGCGTGCCCGTATATCTCGATACCAAGCTCGGCGAGGTGTTTGAGGACGGCGTCACGGTCGTCGGCAAGGACGGGAATAGCTTCAAGCTCAAAGGCGACAGCGTTATCCTGTCGGTCGGCTACAAGCCGACGCCGCTCGCGCCGAAAGGCGGCAACGTGCATCTCGTCGGCGACGCCGCCAACGTCGGTAACCTGCGCACCGTCGTTTGGAACGCGTGGGACGTCGCGATGAAGCTGTAAGCAGGTTGATGACAGAAAGCGGCGCGAAAGCACGCCGTAAACGAATCAAGCAGGGCTCTATCTCCTTTTTGGGGGTAGAGCGCGGATAAGAATGCCGCAAGGAGCCATTCGTGTGAAGCGGATGGCTCCTCGGCGCTGTGTGCGGCAAGGAGGCGGGGCGGAAGCGATGGAAAACGTCCCTTCCTCGCTGATGGACAACCCTTCGGCAATCCTGCTTTACGAATCATTACGAATTATTACAAATTATATGGAAGTCTGTTCCCCGCAAAAGCCGCCGTTGTTCCATATGCGCCCGCTCTGTCTTTGCGCGGCAGGCGTGCTGCTTGGCGTGCTGCTTTCCGAAGCGTTTTCAGACGCCCGCGCGTATCTTGCTTCGCTTGTGATCGCGCTTGTCGCGCTTATGGCGGCGCTGATGAAAAAGCGCGGGTTTTGGATTCTGTTCGTCTGCATGGCGTTCGGGCTTTGCCGCGCGGCAGCGTCCTCTCTTGCGCCTGCGCCGACGGGCGAATTCCTTGTTTCCGGGCGTGTTTGCGAGGAACCCGCCGCCGCAAAGAACGGCGTTATGCTCCTTCTGGACGACGTCTTGCTGAACGATACGCATATACGCGGCAGGCTGCGGCTGTATGCCCCGTACGGGAGCGCGCCGCAGTACGGACAGGCAATTTCCCTGCGCGCAAGCGTGCGCCCGCCCGAGACGGAGCAAAGAAGCTACGATCGCTACCGTTTTGTCGTCGGCACGGCGTATGCGAAGGGCGGCGTATCCCTTCTCGGCGAACGCGAGGACGATTTTTACGGCGGACTGCTCCGCTTGCGCGCGCGAATCGGCGCACAGATCGACCTTCTGTTTCCGAACGGAGACGGCGCTGCATCGGGTATGCTGCTCGGCGAAAAGAGCAGGCTTGACGCGGACACGCGCACGGCGTTTCGCACGGCGGGCATTTCGCATCTGCTCGCCGTTTCGGGCCTGCATGTTTCCGTTTTGGCAGGCGCGTTCTCGCTGCTGTTTCGCAGGAACGCTTGGGTGCGGTTCTTTGCAACAGCGTTTTTCCTCCTGCTGTACGCCGCGGTGACCGCGTTTGCGCCGTCCGTTCTGCGCGCGGGCGTCATGCTGCTTTGCGCGCTGCTCGCGTTCCCCCTGCGCCGCAGGCGCGACCCGTTCTCCGCGCTCTCCGCAGCGTTCGTGCTGATCGTGCTGTGCCGCCCGTTCGCGCTGTTCTACGTCGGGTTTCAGCTTTCGTTTTCCGCGGTATACGCGCTGATTTTGCTCGCGCCCATCCTGCAACGCCCGCTTTCTCGTCTCGGCTCCGCAGCGTCGGGGCTCATCGCGTCCTCGACGGCGGCAACGCTCGGCACCCTGCCCGCGTCGAGCGCGTTCTTTGGCGAAACGCAGGCGCTTTCCGTCGTCACAAACCTGTTCGTGCTGCCGATCGTGCCCGTTTTTCTCATTCCCGCGTTTTTCGGCACGGCGCTGTCGTTTCTTTCCTTCCCGCTCGGAAACGCGGTCTGCCTTCCCGCGCGCGCCGCGCTTGCCCTCATCCTTGCCGTTGCGCGATATGGCGGACAGGGCGCATTGCATCTTTCCGCGCCCTCCATAACGGCATATCTATGCTATTTACTCGCGATGCTGCCCGTTTCGCGGCTGTGTATGCGCCCGAAAGCGACGCGGGCGCTCTACGGAATGCTGTGCCTCGGGCTCGCCGCTCTGTTTTGGTGATGTCGTCTGTTTTCTCCTGCGCGGGTATGGTATAATAAAAAAGCATGGACGGAATCGTATTTTTGAAGCAGTTGCCGCAAACGCGGCTGAGCGGCGCATACTATTTCTGCGGAACGGAGCCTTACAGCCTCAAACAGGCGGAGCGCGCCGTTATTTCGCGCACCAATCCCGACCTGCGGGATATGAACGTTGCGCGCTTGAAAGCGCCGTCCGCAAGCGACGTTCAAAACGCGTGCGACACGCTGCCGTTCTTCGACGAGCTGCGCGTGGTGATCGTTTCGGAGTTCGACGCGGATACCGCCAACGCGCTGGAAGCGTATCTCTCGACCGTGCCCGAAACGACGGTTTTGCTGTTTTTGCGCCCGGGCGAGCCGCCCAAAGCGAACCCGCTGTTTAGGGCGATGGAGCAACGGAACCGCGTCGTCTCGTTTGATCGGTTTACGGAGGGACTCGCGGCGGATTTTGCGGCAAAGCGCGCGGCGGAATGCGGGGTCAAGATCGACCGCGCCGCGGCGAACCTGATCGTATCCTACGTCGGCGTGGATCTGGGCGCGCTGGAAAACACGACGCGTATGCTCGCGGGCTATGTCGGGCAGGGCGGCAGAATCACGGTCAAAGCCGTCGAAGCCTGCGTTTCGCCGTCCACGGAATACCGCGTGTTCCGCATCATTGACTGCCTCTGGGCAGGCAACAGGCGCGAAGGGCTCGGGGATCTCATGCGCCTTGTCAAAAGCCCGTCCGAATCGCCGCTTGGTGCGGCGACGCTGTTCGAGCGCAACCTTCGGCAGGCGTTTCAAGCCAAGCAGCTTCTGGAAAACGGCAAGACCGACCGCGAGGCGGAAGCGATTTTGGGCGGGTCGTTTATCGCGAAAAACGCGGTTCGCAACGCGAAAAAGCGGACGCTGGGCGAGCTTGCCGACGCGATCGACGCGTTTGCGGGCGTGGACAGGCTGCAAAAGTCGGGCGAGCAACGCGCGGACGACGCGCTGTTTGCCGCATGCTGCAAATATTTCACCTGAGTGATCTGACCGAAAAGGAGAATTTTTATGCTCAAACACATCGTGTTTACGCGGTTTGAAAACGCCGCCGAACAGGCCCCCGCAGCAAGCGCAAAGCTGCTCGCGCTTAAAGACGTGATTCCCGAAATCGTTTCCATCGAGACGGGGCTGGACGTCAAGCACAGCGAACGCAGCTATGACCTCGCGCTGATCGTTACGTTCGCCTCGCTCGACGCGCTGGCCGTTTACGACAAGCATCCCGCGCATGAGACGGTGCGCGCCTACATCAAGGCGCACAGAACCGCGACCGCGACCGTGGATTTCGAGTTTTAACCGCTTTTCTCCCGCTCTCGGAATCGGGGTCGTCAGCCGAACGAACGGAGATGGAACCCCGTTTTTTGCTCGCACCAACTCGCACCAAAACAGAAAGAAAGCGTTGCGCATGAACGAATTCAAGGTCGTATCCGAATACACGCCCGCGGGCGACCAGCCGCAGGCAATCGAGCGTCTCGCCGAGGGCGTTTTACGCGGCGACAAGGCGCAGGTGCTGCTCGGGGTAACGGGCAGCGGCAAAACGTATACCATGGCGAAGGTGATCGAGCGCGTGCAGAAGCCGACGCTCGTGCTTGCGCACAACAAAACGCTCGCGGCGCAGCTTTGCAGCGAGTTTCGGGAGTTCTTCCCCGACAGCGCGGTCGAATTTTTCGTCAGCTATTACGACTATTATCAGCCGGAGGCGTATATCCCCGCGTCGGACACCTACATCGAGAAAACCACGGCGATCAACGATGAGATCGACCGCCTGCGTTACAGCGCGACGAGCGCGTTGAACGAGCGCAGAGACGTCATCATCGTTTCTTCGGTGTCGTGCATCTATGCGCTTGGCGACCCCGTGGAGTATATCCGAATGTCGGTCTCCCTGCGCAAGGGCATGACGATTGCGCGCGAGGACGTCGTGCATAAGTTGGTGGACATTCAGTTTCAGCGCAACGACATCGACTTTTCGCGCGGCACGTTTCGCATCCGCGGCGACGTGCTCGATATCTATCCCGTGTCGAGCGCGGGCGTCTGCATCCGCTGTGAATTTTTCGGCGACGAGATCGAGCGCATCCTCGAGGTCAACGCGCTGACGGGCGAGGTGCTGAACGAGCGCGCCCACGTTGCCATCTTCCCCGCGTCGCATTATGCCACAAGCCGCGAAAAGCTGGATGCGGCGATGGATGAGATCGAAGCGGACGCGTTGAAACGGCGGGACGAGTTCCTCGCCATGGATCGCCCGGTCGAGGCGCAGCGCATCGAGCAGCGCACGCGTTACGACATGGAAATGATGCGCGAGATCGGCTATTGCAACGGCATCGAGAACTACTCGCGCTATTTCGACGGGCGCAAGCCGGGCGAGCCGCCCTTTACCCTCATCGACTACTTCCCGAAGGATTTTCTGCTGTTTATCGACGAATCGCATGTTACGCTGCCGCAGGTCGGGGCGATGTATCGCGGCGATTTGGCGCGCAAAACCGCGCTCGTGGACTACGGCTTTCGCATTCCGTCGGCATACGACAACCGCCCGCTTAAATTCCCGGAATTCGAGGCGCGCATTCCGCAGATGATCTGCGTGTCCGCAACGCCCGCCCGGTATGAGCTCGACAGGGCGAGCCAAGTCGTCGAACAGATCATTCGCCCGACGGGTTTAACCGACCCAGAGGTGGAGGTGCGCCCCGTCAAGGGGCAGATCGACGATTTGCTCGGCGAAGTGCGCTTGCAGGCGGCAAAGGGCTACCGCACGCTGGTGACCACGCTGACCAAGCGCATGGCGGAGGACTTGACGGAATACCTGGACGGCATGGGCGTTGGCGTAAGATATATGCACGCGGACATCGACACAATGGAGCGCATGGAGATTCTGCGCGACCTGCGCATGGGCGAGTTTGACGTGCTTGTGGGGATCAACCTGCTGCGCGAGGGGTTGGATTTGCCGGAAGTGGGGCTTGTCGCCATTCTGGACGCGGATAAAGAGGGCTTTTTGCGCTCGCCGACCAGCCTCGTGCAAACGATCGGACGCGCGTCGAGAAACGTGGACGGCAGGGTGATTCTGTATGCCGATGAGATTACGGCCGCCATGCAGTATGCGATGGACGAAACGGCTCGGCGCAGGAATATGCAGCGCGCCTATAACGAAGCGCACGGCGTTACGCCGCAGACGATCCGAAAAGCGGTGCGGAGCACGTTTGCCATCACGTCCAAGGTTGAAACCGACGCGAGCGGCATGACGATCGAGGAGCGGGATGCGCGCGTGCGTCTGCTGACCGAGGAAATGCGGGCGGCGGCGCGTGAATTGGAGTTTGAGCGCGCGGCAAAGCTGCGCGACGAGATTCAAAAGCTGACGGGCGAGGAAGCGCGCGCGAAGGCGAAGGAAAAACCGAAGCCCGGCACGATCGGCTCGGCGAAGCGCAGCCGCGGGCGCGGAAGAAAATAGCGGCGACAGCTCGCAAGGTCGTTTTATCGCAGGCTCGTTCCAAACGGAGCGGGTCTGCGCTTTTTTGCGCGCAAAACCCGCTTGTTTTTGCGTTGCGCGAACGGGAAACTCCTGCTATACTTATAAATTAGGATATTATGCGGGCGTAGGCTCGCAATGCGCATGGAATGCCGCGGGCGCACGGACGCGCGCCTTTTGCGGCGGGAAAGGAACAGAAACGCATGAGTTTTTTGGATACGCTGTTCGGCAACACGAGCAAGGCGCGCGTCAAGAAGCTGGAACCGTATGTTGCGCGGGTCGTCGCGCTGCGTCCCCAAATGACAGCAAAATCGGACGCGGAGCTGCGCGAGATGACGAACGAATTCCGCGCGCGTCTCGAAAACGGTGAAACGCTCGACGATATCATGTGCGAGGCGTTCGCGGTCGTGCGCGAAGCGGCGCGGCGCACGGTGGGCATGGAGCCGTTTGAGGTACAGCTGCTTGGCGGCATGGTGCTGCATCAGGGGCGCATCGCGGAGATGAAAACGGGCGAGGGCAAAACCCTTGTCGCCACGCTGCCCGCTTACCTGAACGCGCTTTCGGGCGAGGGCGTCCATGTGGTCACGGTAAACGACTATCTCGCGCGGCGCGACGCGCAATGGATGGGGCGCATCTACGAGTTTCTCGGCATGCGCGTGGGATGCGTCGTACACGGTATGGATACGGCGGAGAAGCAGGCGGCGTACCAAAGCGACATTACATACGGAACGAACAACGAGTTTGGCTTCGACTATCTGCGCGACAACATGGTCGTGTTCCGCGAACAGATGGTGCAGCGCGCGCTTGCCTACGCCATCGTGGACGAGGTGGACTCGATCTTGATCGACGAGGCGCGCACCCCGCTCATCATCAGCGGCGAGGGCGAGGCGTCCAGCGAGCTGTATACCGAGGCGAACCGCTTCGTCAAGCAGCTTCGCCGCGGCAAGGACTTAACGCAGCAAAGCAGCGCGGATCGCATCATGGGCGAGGAAGCGGAGGCGGAGGACGGCGACTATCAATGCGACATCAAGCGCCGCACCGTGCAGCTCACCGCGGAGGGCGTGCAGAAAGCGGAGCAGCGTTTCAACGTCGAAAGCCTCGGCGACCCCGAGAACATGGAGCTGAACCATCATATCATCCAGGCGCTGCGGGCGAACGCGCTTTTCACGCGCGACCGCGATTATGTCGTTCAGGACGGGCAGGTGCTCATCGTGGACGAGTTCACGGGGCGTTTGATGATCGGCAGGCGTTACTCCGAGGGGCTGCATCAGGCGCTTGAAGCGAAGGAAGGCGTAACGGTTGAGCATGAGAACCGAACGCTCGCCACGATCACCTTGCAAAACTATTTCCGTATGTACAAAAAGCTCGCCGGCATGACCGGAACGGCAAAGACCGAGGAAGCGGAGTTCATGGCGATTTACAACATGGACGTTGTGGAGATCCGCACGAATAAGGAGCTGCGCCGCTCCGATTTGGACGACGCGATCTTCCCGACCGAGAAGGCGAAGTTTGACGCGATCGTTACCGCCATCAAGAGGATTCACGAGACGGGGCAGCCGATTCTGGTCGGCACGATCTCCGTTGAACGAAGCGAATACCTCAGCGAGCGTCTGCGGCGCGAAGGCATTCAACACGAGGTGCTCAACGCGAAGTATCACGCCAAGGAGGCGGAGATCGTCGCGCAGGCGGGGCTTGAAAACCAGGTTACGATCGCAACCAACATGGCGGGGCGCGGCACGGATATTCTGCTCGGCGGCAATCCCGAAATGCTTGCGCGCCGCGGCATGAAGCAGGACGGCATGGAGGATTGGCTGCTTGCCGAAGCGGTCAAGACCGATGAAACGGACGATCCCGAGGTGCTCGAAGCGCGCGAAACGTATCAAAAAAAGCTGAACGAGCTGAAAAAGGCGTGGCAAAAGGCGCATGATACAGTCGAAAACCTCGGCGGTTTGTTCATCCTCGGCACGGAGCGGCACGAGAGCCGCCGCATCGACAACCAGCTTCGCGGACGCGCGGGGCGGCAGGGCGACCGCGGAAAGACACAGTTTTACGTTTCCATGGAGGACGATCTCATGCGGCGCTTCGGCGGCGATCGTGCGTCGGGTCTGCTCTCGCGCTATCGCGACGATCAGGGCGAGGCGCGGCTTGAAGCGAAGCTGCTCACGCGAACGATCGAGACTGCGCAAAAGCGCGTCGAGATGATGAACTTTGAAACGCGTAAAAACGTTTTGCGCTATGACGACGTAATGAACAAGCAGCGCGAGATCATATACGGTCAGCGCAAGCAGGTGCTCATGGGCGAGGATCTCTCCTCGAGCATTCAAAGCATGATTTCCGCGACGCTCGGTCGGCTCGTCGAGGAGTTTTGCAACCCGCATGTCGCCGCCGAGGATCGCGACTACGACGGGTTGGAGCGCGAGGTTTGCCGTATGTGCTGCCGCGTGCGCACACCGCTGTTCTCCGAGACGGAGAAACAGTCGTTTTCCGTCGAGCAGATTACCGCGCGGGTCAACGAATACGCCGCTCGCGTGTATCATGAAACCGAGGAACGGCTTGCCGCGGCGGGGATCGATATGCGCGAGAACGAGCGCGTCATACTCCTGCGCGCCGTGGATGCGCATTGGATGGATCATATCGACGCCATGGATCAGCTCAAACAGGGCATCGGGCTGCGCGCCTACGCGCAATCCGACCCCGTATACGCCTATACGAGCGAGGGCTTCGAGATGTTCGATACGATGGTGTCCGAAATCCGCGAGGCGACCGTGCGCAGCCTGTATCAAATGCAGGTGACGGGCGGCCCGCTGCGCCGCGTACAGCTTGCCAAGCCGATTGATACGCCCCCGCCCGAGGGGAAAGCAACCTTCAAGCGCGGCGGCAAGAAGGTTGGGCGAAATGAGGACTGCCCGTGCGGAAGCGGGCGAAAGTACAAAAACTGCTGCGGAAGGAACGACAAACAATGATACCGCTCGACGAATACAAAATGCAGATCGGAACGCTTTCCGATATGCTGACCGAGATCCAAACTGCGCTCGATCCCGACAAAATCAAGGCGGAGCTTGCCGATTTGGAAACGCAGATGGGCGCCGCCGATTTCTGGAACGACGTGGAAACGGCAAACAAGGTCAATCAGCGCGTCAAGACCCTGCAAAACAAGCTGGGGCGCTTTCAAAAGCTCAAAGCGCGCTTTGACGACCTCAACACGCTTGTCGAAATGGCGGAGGAGGAGGAGGACGACGGGCTGGTTGACGAGATCAAGTCCGAAACCGCGCTCGTGTCCGAACAGATCGAGGCGCTGCGGCTCGAACAGATGCTCAAAGGGCCTTACGACGCCTGCAACGCGGTGTTATCCCTGCACGCGGGCGCGGGCGGCACCGAGGCGCAGGACTGGACAGAGATGCTTTACCGCATGTATACGCGCTATTGCGAAACCTGCGGCTGGGTCGTCCGCGAGCTCGATTTGCTCGACGGCGACGACGCGGGCGTAAAATCCGTTACCTTCGAGGTGGATGGGGATAACGCATACGGCTATCTCAAAGCGGAAAAGGGCGTGCATCGCCTCGTGCGCATCTCGCCGTTCGACGCAAGCGGAAGGCGGCATACGTCGTTTTCCTCGCTGGACGTGACCCCGATTTTTGACGACGATTCGGGCGACGTCAAGATTGATCCCGACGATTTGCGCGTGGATACCTATCGCAGCAGCGGCGCGGGCGGGCAGCACGTCAACAAGACCAGCTCCGCCATCCGCATTACGCATTTGCCGACGGGCATCGTCGTGCAATGTCAAAACGAGCGCAGCCAGATTCAAAACCGCGAGACCGCCATGCGTATGCTGCGCGGCAAGCTGCTCGAATTGCAGGAGCGCGAGCGCGAGGAGCATATGGCGCAAATCAAGGGCGAAATGAAGAAAATCGAGTGGGGCAGCCAGATTCGCAGCTATGTGTTTCAGCCCTATACGCTCGTGAAGGATCATCGAACGGGCGTGGAGAACGGCAACATTCAGGCGGTTATGGACGGCGACCTCGACGCGTTCATCCATGCGTACCTCGTGAAGTCGTAAGCCTTCTCTCTTTTGAAAAAGAGAGAAGCAGAGAAAACTTTTGCTTGCGGCAAGCGCTTTACGCGTGTAAGCGACGTGTGGCGAAAGAAGTTTATTACCCAAGCAGACGTTCTTTTTGCTTCTTTTTCTTCCAAGAAAAAAGAAGAAGAAACCCCATGAAGTTTGACATCGAACTGGTTGGCAAGATCGGGTCTATGGCGCTGATCCGCAGGTCGGAGGGCGACGTGGACTACAATATTTTCTCGCGGCTGGGACGCGAGCTGCGCCCGGGCATGATCTGGGTTTCGAGCGGCGCGGCGGAGATCGGGCGGCTGGATTTTATCCGCAGAAACGGCAAAGAGCTGATGGGCGACGCGGAGGAGGATAAGGCGGACTACGCTTCGCAGGGGCAGACGATCCTGATGACGGAATATCGCCGCTACATCCCCGATGCATACAGCGTGCGGCAGCTTTTGGTCGAGCATACGCATTTTAACGACGAGCCGAAGCGCGCGCATATCCGCGATTTCCTGCTGCGTGCGGCTGGGCAGAACGCGATTCCGATCGTCAACTACAACGACCCCGTGAGCATCGAGGAGATTCGCAAGCTGGAACTGGCGCATCTGCGCGCGCAAACGGAGCACGTTGTGGAATGCATCGACAACGACGAGACCGCTTCGGTTATTTGCTCGCTCGTGCATGCGAAATTCCTGCTCATCCTGACGAGCGTGGACGGCATCTATCGCGACGCAAACGATCCGCAGACGCTGGTGCCCGCAGTGGAGGGCAAAAACGCGGACGAGATCATCGAACAGATCGAGCTGCTTTCAGATAGCTGCGTCGGCGCAAGCCGCGCGGGCGCGAACGGCGCGCGTGCGAAGCTGGACTTTATCAAGCAGCCCATCCGCGAGGGCACGACGGTGATCATCGCCAACGGGCAAAACCGCATTTCCGAGGCGCTGAGCGGGGTATGCAGGCGCACGATCTTCCGCGTTAGATAGCGTGCGCCCCGGCGCACGATCTTCCGCGTGCGGTAGCTAACGTTCGTTGACGTGCGCCCCGGCGCACGATCTTCCGCGTTAGATAGCGTGCGCCCCGACGCACGATCTTCCGCGTGCGGTAGCTAACGTTCGTTGACGTGCGCCCCGGCGCAC
>CAZBVC010000022.1:0-4030 GCA_964495255.1 uncultured Oscillospiraceae bacterium | reverse complement strand
CGCACGATCTTCCGCGTGCGGTAGCTAACGTTCGTTGACGTGCGCCCCGGCGCACGATCTTCCGCGTTAGATAGCGTGCGCCCCGCCGCACGATCTTTCGCGTAAGATAGATAACGCGCCCCGCCGCACGATCTTTCGCGTGCGATAGCGTACCGGCGAACGCTGCGAATGCGTGCAAAAAAGGAGCCGTCCAAAGCGGCCCCTTTTCAGGTGCAAATGCGTTATTTGTCGGTTTCTTCGTTTTCGTTCTCGTCGTTCTCGTCGTCCTCGTCGTCTTCCTCTGCTTCCCATTCCGCAAAATGCTCCTCGACGATCGCGGAGAGCGCGTCCATTTTATCCTCGTCTGCAGGCAGGAATTCCTCATACTCGCCGTTGACCACGATCTTCATGATATACACTTCCGTGTCGTGCTCATGCTCGCATTCGCATTCCTCGTCGCCGCAATCGCAGCCGTCCTCGGGATCAACCAATACGGCATACTCCTGATCCTCATACTCGAAATAATCGATCACTTCCAGCTCGAATTCATTGCCTTCGTCGTCGGAAAATACCACTACGTCACGTTCTTCTTCCACGCCGTTCACCGCCTTTATCAATATGCCCGCATGGGCTATGGCTATTGTATCCCAAACGCGCGCCTGATTCAACCATTTTCGGCGCAAAGCGGAAAACTTCCCTTTGCCGCGCAAAAGGGCATGCTTTCGACGCGGCGCGGTCTTCCGAAGGCGGACGGAAAGGGGGTGCGCTTGCCACAATGCTTTCGCGCGCAGACACATTTCGGACAAGTTGTTCGTTTAATTTAGAATCAGAATTTTTTGGTTGAACGGAGCAAACGAAGCGAATGAAACCGATGAAAAAATGGATCAAGGTCGTATTGGACGCGGTGCTGCTTGCGGGTCTGGTGCTGATGTATCGAAAGCAGGCGCTGGGACTGTCGTTTCACGAGATCGGAGGACTCGCGCTGATCGGGCTGTTCCTCATCCATCATGTGTTCAACGGCAAGTGGATCAAGGCGGTCACGGGCAAGCTGTTTCGGAAAGCGACCCCGACGCGGACGCGTGTGCTCTATCTGCTCGACGTGCTGCTTGCGATCGCGTTTTTGCTGATCGGCGTTTCGGGCGCGCTGATTTCCAAGCAGGTGTTCCATTTTGACGTGCATCGCGGGCAATGGAAAACGCTGCATTATTTCTGCTCGGCGGTCGCGCTCGTTTTATCGGGCGTACATATCGGGCTGCACGCTTCCTACCTGTTCGGCTTTCTGAAAAAGCGAAAAGCGCTGAAAATCGCGGCTTGCGCGCTGCTTGCGCTGATCTGCGCATACGGCGTTTTCTCCATGGCGAGGACGTCGTTCTTTGGCTGGCTCGCACAGCCGTTTGCCGCGGAGGCGGAAGGCGAAATGTATGCGGGCGCGCCCGACGCGGCGCTTGGCAAGGGACAGGGCGGCCCGGGCAAGGGGCTCGGGAAAGGACAGGGAAATCGACAAGACGGGGGAGAGCCGTTCGACGCGGCGCCCGCGGGCGAACACGGCGGCGGGGGAAGCCTTATCGGCGCGCTGACGACCGCGATACAATTTGCCTCCATAGCGAGCGTGTTCGCGGCGGCAACAGGAGGGATCGACGCGCTTCTGCGCCGCCGAAAAGCAAAAGCCGCGGCATAGGGCGGGGTACGGCGCCTTATTGCGCGAAAAACGCTTGATACAGCGCGATCGCCTCGTCGGAGGGGACGAACGACGAACCGTAGCCGTCTATGCGCGACAGAAACCCGTCGAGCACGGCGGCGCGGTCGTTTTCAACCTTCTGCAAGGCGAGCGCTTCTCTGCCAAAGAGCACGCTTTCGTCAAAGCCGCCAAGATCAAGCATATCGGACAGCGCGCCGTCGATGCACCAAACGTTTTCGCCGAACGCGTTGACGAGATCCTTTTCCCTGCAATCCGCGTTGAATTCGATTCCCGTTTCGCCGCCGACCAGCAGGTTGTGATGGATTTCGTTTGCCGCGCTGCGCTGAACGCCGACCTGCGTGGCGTTATCGACCAGCGTGTTGTGATGGAAGCTGCAATGCTCCGCAAACCCGAGGTCGCGGTCGTAGCCGCCGAAGCAGACGCCGCACCAGCCCGTGCAGGAAGCGATTACGTTATCATGCACCTCGACGTTTGAAACGCGGAACAGCTCGTTGTCGTCCGGGCTGTGCTCGGTTGCGACCTCGATCCCGATGTCGCAGCAGAACACGAAGTTGTCGTAGATTTCGATGTTTTGCCCGCCGTCCACATAGATGCCGTCCGCGCAGAGGTTGTAATCGCCGTCGTACCAATAGGCTTGGTTGCCGTAGGCGCTGATGCCGTATACCACGTTGCCGAAGCATTTGCCGTTTCGCACATAGTCCACGTCGTAGCGATTGCCCGCATAACGGTCGCCGTGCATGGCGTTGCCCTCGAAGCCGATCATGTCGATGCCGATGTTGTTGTTGTCATGAATGACGTTGTTCTTGATGACGAAGCCGTCGATGTTGCCGTTGAACACGGTGGACTCGCTGGAATAGCAGCGGCAGTCGTAGACGCGGCAGCCCTCCATCGTCAGGTTGGTTATGGGCGCGCGATCATTGGCTGCGTACACGCAGACGCCGTGGTAGCCGTCCACGTCGTGCACGACGCAGTTGCGGATGGTGATGTTTTGAAGCGGTTCGTCGCCTTGATCGACCGTGCTGCCGTAATAGATTCCGTACTTGCCGCCGACCACCTCAAAGCCCGAAAGCGTGATGTTGTCCACGTTGTTCAGCAGGATGCCGACGCCTGTTCCAGCGTTTGCGTCAACGATCACCCGTTCGTTTTCCGCCGCGCAGACGACGACGCCCGCCTGTTCCGTGCCGGAGCAGGTCTTGCGAAGTTCAAACGGCGCGTAGGTTCCTTCGTGTACGATGAGCGTGCCGCCGGGCTTGATCTCCGCCAAGCCGCGCGCAATCGTCGCATACGGCTTTGCCGCGCTGCCGCTGCCCGTCTCGTCGCTCCCGCCGACCGAAACATGAATCTCTCTGCCGCCGCAGGCGAAAAGCCCGCAGGCAAGCAAAACCGTCATAAACAAAGCCACCGCCCTTTTCATATGGAAGCCCTCCCGATTTTGCCGCTCGGTTTGCCGCACCCGTTATTTCATGCCCGTCATGGAGATGCCCTTGATAAACTGCTTCTGGAAAATGATAAACACGATCGCCGTGGGAATCATGATGAGCGCCGCCGCCGCCATGGTCGCCGACAGGTCGGAGGAATGCATCGTCGAGAAATACGAAAGCGCCAGAGGCAGCGTCATGTTGTCCGTGCTCGTCAAATAGATCAGGGGATTCAGGTAATCGTTCCAGTATTCCATAAAGGTGAAGATCGCCAATGCGCCGAGCGCGGGGCGGATCTGCGGCAGAACGATTTTGTAATAGATGCGGAGGTTGCCCGCGCCGTCGATCTTTGCGCTCTCCATCAGCTCGCGCGGGATCTCGTCGCAAAACTGCTTGCAGAGATACACGCCGAAGGCGTTGACAAACGCGGGCACGATCAGCGCCCAGAGCGAATCGTACAGCCCGATGCCGTCGATGAGGATAAACGAGGTAATCATCGTCACCTGCGCGGGCACCATCATCGTAAAAAGCAGCAGCATAAACAGAAATCGTTTGCCGCGGAATTCGAAACGCGAAAAAACGTAACCCAAAAGCGAGCTGGTGAACAGCACGATCACCGTGTTCGTACAGGTGACCAAAAGCGAGTTTTTCAGCCATTTGAAGAACGGAGACTCGGTCAAAACGCGCTTGTAGCCATCGAGCGTGAACGTCTGCGGCAGCAGATGCGACGAGTCGATGAGCGTTTCCTTCGTGGTTTTGAACGAGTTGGACAGCATCCAAAGATACGGCACAACGATAACGATCGAGACCAATATCAAAAGCGCGAAGATAACGATGCGCGTTCTTGTGTCGCGCGTGAGCGGCTTTCTTTTTTGACGCATCATATCAACATCCATTCCGCCGCCGACCGCCAGCGGCACAAATAGTAATGAAA
>CAZBVC010000021.1:0-36862 GCA_964495255.1 uncultured Oscillospiraceae bacterium | reverse complement strand
TAACGTGGGAAACGACTTCTTCTCTCTGAAAGGCTATCGTTGCTTTTGCGGTGTTGATATAATCAATATCGCGCCGAACAAAGTTGAGAAGCGACTAAAAATTCAAGCGGCTAAGGACTCTGAAATACACTACGCTTTCAGCGGAACTAACGGATTATGCAGAACAACGCCTATGGGGTCAGTCTGTGCAAATAACCTTCTCGGCGAACTCATCTCGTTGCCTAACAATGACATTGACAGTCTCATGAAATTCTTCGAAAACAATGGCTTTTTGTTCCCTCTCAAAGACGATGAATATGAGGAAGTTGATGTTTTCTCTCTGACAGAAGTTGTTAACCACATCAAGGCAACTGTCCTACTTATGAGCGAATTAGCGGAGCCGCAGACAAAGTATGATAAAATCCTCTACCTTACGCTCTACCTTCTGTTATCCCAACAGGTTACTTTCTCAATTAGTTCACTAAGCCGACCATATTCGACGTGTAGGCATGGTTTCATAAAGGTATTAGAAAAGGCCTCCTCACTGCCAGAAATCGACGGCAGAAAAGAAGCCCTTGAAAGCGATTCTTATTCAGTTGTTGATACGGTTTACCGCCCCCGCTATGCGTTAAGTATTGATGAGTATCAGGACATCATATCGGGTAGCTCACTCGAAAAACAAATTCCGGGAATGGGCGATTCACGCTTTAAGGACATCGTGTATCTTTACCGTAATGCGCCCAATGAAGCATCGGCGTGTCGTACAACAATAGATTTTCTATTCCATTTGATGAAAGGAGTAGGCGTAGTTGACAGCGTATCTTACGAAAATGGCATTGAGTTTTATGCAGAACCAAAGATGGACAGCTTCGACGATAAAATGAAGCACTCGTTGATTTCTGTTGCAAAAATTGTGCTCAATGAAGAAATCAACTCCAATCTTTCTGGAATCCAGCCCCGCTTCAACGTTGGAAAAATGGAACCATCGTGGAGAGCTGCAAACTTACTCTCAGCCCTTTATTTTTCAATTTTTTATATGCGTCCCGGCTCCGAAATTTATAGAGAGTGTGCTAACCCGGCTTGTCACAACAGATTTCTCGTTAAGACAACAAACAGCAGAAAAAAATACTGTTGTGGAGGGTGCCGAAACGCTACCGCACAGCGCAATCACAGAAAGAAAGTAAAGGGCAAATAAAAAAACAGAGCGAACATCACTTACGTTGTGGTGTTCGCTCTGTTTTTTTATTCGGTTTCTGCAGTTGGCTGTGGTAACTGTCCTCCGTTTTCCGCTAACGCCCGTTCGATTGACTCGGCCAATGCCATAATCTGCTTTGTGTGAGCGCCGGTATAATGATGCATAAGGTAGTTGATATCTACCAGAATGCCCTGAACGTGCTCATATGAATGGATGCCATCTTTCCATTCGCCTGTAGCTTCGCCACAGTTTTCAAATATGCCTTCGTAATCAAAGATGTTATCTCTGGAATTAAACGGCATAAGAAATGCATTGAAAACTTGTGCGCCATCACCATTTTCGTCTCTAAACCGCTCATTCGTATTGATATACTCTCCATATGTTATCTGCTTATGGATTGACTTTCCTTCCGGCAGGTGAAGAGGATTGCCACTCACACCATAACGGTAGTACTTTGCATCGAGTACATATATTTTTCCGTTATATAGCATGATGGTGTCCGGCATGAGTGCTTCAAACTCTCTGCGTCGCCCCCTTTTAACACGCCATGTGGCTTTTGGAAAGTAGTCGGCTTTGCTTCGTATCCCAAAGACCCGGTCGATAAGCTTTTCCCATACATACTCAAAGCTATCTGTACCGAAGTAAAACTGCCGTTGATTGGTCTCTTCATCTATGTATTTCAACATAGCTATCATTGCCGAGAAAAGCCGCTTGTCTTTATCATTATTGGAATGCGCCAGCTTATCATTCAACTCTACAAGGAATCTCTTTGTTTCAATAGGGAAGTCTGGCTTCTGCGGCAAATCAGGCGTAAATAACCACCCCAATTTGTGAAAGCTCTCATATACACAGTATTTGTGTATTTGCGTGATCAGCTTTCTGTCGTTCGGAGACGAATGTCTGACCGTCTGTTTTAAGTAAACAGGAGAGTTATTCGCCTGTAGCATGGGCTGCTGCTGACGAATCGTCCTTGCCCAGTCGGTGTTTCCTCTGTCGCTGGTTTTATATACCGCTTCTTTTTCGGTGTAATATGAATGGTGTTCCAAAAAATAATTGATTACTTCCATATAAGCATTAACTGGAAAATCGACAGACTGAGGAGCCTCGAATTTTTGCATATGGAGTACCCGGTCTTGCCGATCCGTAAACTCCGATAAAACTGATATCAGATGGAGAATATCACGCCGCCGCTCTTGCTCAGAATTAGGAAGTTGATAGCCCATAGGAAAATACACCATTGCATTTTCAGAATCAGCTTTGATGCCAACGAAACGGTCTCCGTCTGCATTTGTGTTGACATGGCATTTGCTTTTTAGCAACTCGGTGCTAATTTCCATTGATTATCACCACCTTATTCTTCAGCGTTAGTTCCCGTTTCTTGAGTTAAAAAAGCATCGATGATTTCCTGCTTAAAGACATCAAGCCGTTCATCGCCCATGGCTCTCGTAGAATCCTTAGAGTTAAAGTGATTTACAACCTCCTCCAGGCTCTTATAAATTGTGTTCTTGAATAAGCTGTCGCGCGAAAACTTGAATGCATCGTCCCACAAATACTTCAATACCTTCTCAGCGAAACGGTAGTTACGCAATCTCGCTTTAATTCTCTCTTGTTCGCCTGCGTTTTCATCGTCAGCAACGGGGTCGTATATCAGGTCTGCTTCTCTTACGAAGTATGCGCCCAGGCGTTTATCTTCGGAAGATGTCATGCTGATATTTTTTGTGACGATTTCGTTGTTTACAACCTCACAAAAACGCCGCCAAGTCACATGAGTGTCGAGAATTGTAGTGTCAGCGTAAGCATGGTTTTCAAAAGTGTTTTCAATCATACGCATATTCCATCTGCGCTGAAATGCAGTATCGAGAGTAAAAACATTCTGGTCTGATGTGTTCATTGTTCCTACAATCGACATATTAGAGGGAATACGCACTTTCTGTTCTGGATTTCCATACACGATTGCAGCGATATTCTCATTTGTGATCCCATATTCGCTTGTCCCGTTAAGGTCTCTGTCGAGTAGTTGGAATACTTCGCCAAATATTGCCGGCGCATTGCCACGGTTGATTTCCTCAATAATCAAAAAGAATTCAGTACCAGGATGCGTATATGCTTTTTTTAACATCTTGGTGAAGGGCCCAGCGGTAAACTTGTAAGTCACATTTCCATCGGAGACGTCAGGCAAGATTTGCCCGATAAAATCCGAGTATGTATAATCAGGGTGAAAGACGAGACGCTCTATACGACTCTCATCGGCACAGTATTCATGCTGGATTGTCCAGCTCTTTCCGGCGCCGGGGACACCATAAAGCAGTGTGTTTGTTCCGCCTGTTATACGGTTCTCATCTGGGTTTACAAGAACCAGTCCTTCATCTTCATCATCCAAGGTCTCTAATCCAATTACTTTAGTTGCAGACAAACGGAGAAAAGTATCTACACGTTGCTGGTATTCTGATAACAGTAAACCGTCGCCATTGGCATCCCTTACTTCACCGTTGTTGTAGGCAAGATATGGATTCATTGCATCGGAGAGCAGCGATTTTAATATTCGCAGAGCTCCTTTAGCTTCTTTATCGCCATTGATATCAACGGCATCTAAAGTCTCAAGAATTTTTGTATAAATACTATGTTGATTAAAGACCTTATCGCTCGTGCCATCGGTAAGTTTGAATATTGCACTTTCAGATAGAGCTGTCAGCAGCTGCTTCATTCTCTTTTCGCAGTCCTGTGAGAAATGTACATCAAAGCCGAGCCAAGAGACAAGAACACGCAAGTACTGCTCTTCATCGCTTTTAATGACGCAATGGATTATATCTGCATTAGTGGAATAAGATAACACCTTGGGGTATCGTATTCTTCCTGTTCGTTCAGCACTCGCTGGCTTGTCCGCATCAAGAAAGCCAACTTTTGCCAGCTTCCAAATTAGTTCAAATGCGACCATAAGTGCTTCCATCTGAGACTTAAAAAGCTGGTTGGAGTTGACATTCTGAAGCAGTGCTTCTGCTGTGATATTTTCGCTTTCACTTATTCCGTGAAGAAGTGTGGACAAATTTTGAAACAGCGTTTCGGGAATAACAATCTCATCACCCTGTTGTTCAGAATACTGCAATCCGGAAGGACTATTATTGCTTTCCCATAATAGAATTGCAAGCGAAATGGCGGCCTTAACGTGAGGAAGCGATGATTTGATTCCCAATTTCAAATCCATCACATCATACGAACTAATACTGTCTGGTCTATTCATGGCAAGTGTCCTCCTTTATATCTCTCATTATCACCGCCGCTATCGATTTCGCAAGCAGTGGTGGCACAGCATTTCCGACTTGTTTCATCTGCGATGATTTGTTACCAACAAACCGAAAGCTGTCAGGGAATGACTGAATACGCGCGGCTTCTCTTACTGTTATGGCTCGGTCTAAAAAGGGATGAGTGAATTTCCCCGATGACGGAGTATCAAACCGCGTAGTGATCGTCACTGATATCTCGTCCTTCCGCATTCTTGTCCATGTTCCGCTATATATGGATTTCGTGAGGTGTTCCTTTGGCAGCACTTCTTTTCCGGCATTGGGCGGAATCATTGAAAGTCTCTCTAATGCCAATTTTGAATGCTTTGTCGCAACATGATTATACAAAATGGTACTATTCTTTCGCAACATTCGTTGATAATCGCTTTGCGCTTCATGGCGATACTCTTGTTCTTCCTTTCCCTCTCCCGAACCCCAATATGCCAAATCACTTATAGCGTCCCATATTGTGACAGAGGTAGTATGAGGAGTAGGTAGGTGGGGAGCAATACCATCGCGTTTTCCGATTATTACTGCTCGCCTGCGGTTTTGCGGTACACCATAATCGGACGCGTTTAATACGCCCATGTTTAGTGAGTAGCCCATTTTATTGAACAGTTCTTCTATTTCCTTCCTGAAATATCCCTTCTCCGCAGTCAGCAGATTGGGGACGTTTTCCATCACAAAGTATCGAGGTCTAACAAGCTCTACAATTGCAACATAGTATTTAAACAGAAAATTCCGTTCATCATGGATGGTTTTCCGTTGCCCTTTTTGAGAAAACCCTTGACATGGAGGTCCACCGATAATCACATCAGTGTTTCCTATATAGTTCCCAAAGGTCTTCTGTAAATCGAGTGCCGTTACATCCCCGACAATCATTTTTGTACGTTTGTGGTTTTCCTTGTATGCAGTAGCAATTGAAGCATCGTATTCGTTCGCGAGTACTACATTGAAACCTTGCATCTCAAAGCCAAGAGACAAGCCACCGACGCCAGCAAAAAGATCAATTACTTTAGGCTTCACTACTGTGCCTCCTTAATCCGTTGACTGGCTATCTCATAATATTCCTTATCGAGTTCGATACCTATAAAATTTCGATTGGACTGTTTCGCAACCACTCCAGTCGTACCGCTACCGAGAAAGGGGTCCAAGACCCAATCGTGTTCATTTGACAACACATCAATAAAAAATCTCATAAGTGACTCAGGTTTCTGAGTTGGGTGTTTTCCGTATTTTCTTTCCCCATTTGATGTCACAGAAGTCTCCACATAATCGTGCAATACGGCTCCATTGTTGTTAAAAGTTCCGGTCCTCGTTTTGTACGTAAAGTAAATCCACGCTTCGGTAGAGTTAACAAAGTGCAGGTTCATATTCCTCGGCATGGGGTTTGTCTTGTGCCAAATGCCAGTTGTTTTATAGTAGAAACCGTGTTTCTCGGCTAACGAAATGATTGACTCAACTTTTATGATAGCCATAAACACTATCATGGAGCCTCCCTTTTTCATCACTCTCCCGGCGCTTTCGAAGAAGTGGTCCATTGATTCAGTCCACTCATCGAAGTCCATGTTATCCCACCCTGCAGTTCCGAAAAAATTGTCTCTCATTTTATTTAGGTTGGTGTCACGACTTTTCATGAAATTTCCAAGATTGTATGGAGGGTCGGTAACAATCAAGTCAATACTCGACTCCTCTAAATTCTGCATTGCCGCAATGCAGTCATTATTGTATAGTTTTATTTCTGCCATAGCAATTTCCTTCCCACTCTGTAGTTGTCAACGTTGATTTAGTAATCGTTGATATCGATACCCTGTTCGAACATTCGCTGATAGCGTTCATAAGATATGACAACTGCTATGGGTTTCCCGTTCTTAAGAATAAAAGCGGTTTTATCTTCTTCGGCAAGGCCCCGTATGAGCTTTGAAGATTGGCCGCGGTTAAACTCTCCAATATTTAAGTGCTCCATAGGGACTTTTCCTTTTTTTGTATCCAATTCGCAGCCCTCCTTCGATACAGCAATCGCATAGAGTATATTATAGCACAAAGGGATTGTAATTACAAGCCTTATTACAAAATAATTCTGCATGAGATTTTAATGTCTAAAAGTAATTATAATTATAGTGCTAATTTCAGACGTAATTATAGCGTAGTATGTTTAGTCTGTCTTAATCTTCTACCCCGACGTCTCTTAAAGTGCTCCTCAATCTGTTCGGTAACGCTACTCCAGTCGATAAACAAAAAAGACATCACGGTTTTCAAGTACCGTGATACCGCCGATGATAATACCGTTCTTCACGGCAGCCACACCATAGACATTGATTTAATTATTCATCCAACTCTTTAATTATTCTCAAGGAAGCGTTCTCGTGGGTGCAAATTTCTTCTCGATCAAAGACCGACAGCAATGATATAAAATAGAAAAAAGCAAGGCAGCATGGGAGCTTTGCACCCATCTGTCTTGCTTTTCCTTGCTCTAATGGCGTTTTCTACTATGAATAATTAAAGGAACAGGACAAGGTATTGAATCAACACCTTGTCCTGTTCGTGGCGGAGAAGGTGGGATTTGAACCCACGCACCGGTTACCCCAGTCTACTCCCTTAGCAGGGGAGCCCCTTATAGCCACTTGGGTACTTCTCCATATAAACGGCGATACTGGCGGAGAGAGAGGGATTCGAACCCTCGATACGGTTCCCCGTATACACGATTTCCAGTCGTGCGCCTTAGACCAGCTCAGCCATCTCTCCATACGCTGCTCGACGCGGTTTCTATCTTACACAATTACAGTGCATTTTGCAAGGCTTTTTTCGCCGTTTCGCATGAAAAGGTTGTACGTTCGCTTTCAAATTCCTCGCGTTTCATTTCTCTCCGTCGTTCGTTCGGCTCTGCGGTATTCGGTTGGCGCAACGCCGCAATGCTGCTTGAAGAAGGCGGAGAACGCGCTGTCGCTTATAAACCCTGCGCGCTCGGAGATCTCCGCAACGGTCAGATCGGCGTATTTCAGATAATATTTGATGTACGCTAGGCGGACTTCGATCTCCCGCTTCTTAAAGGAAGTTCCATAGGTTTCCTTCATCACGCGATTGAGCTGGCTTTGGCTGAGGTGAAGCCGACGGCACAGCGCGTCCATCGATTTTTCCGTTTCGCTCCCGCCGTACATGAGATGATCGAAATAGTAGTCGATCAAAAATTTACGCCGCGTGGCATCGTTTGCGATGGGCGCGACGCGCTTCCCGTCGCCGCGTGCGTCCTCCTCCAAGCACATGGCGCGAAACACATACGCAAAAAGCGCGGATAAAAAGCCGCCGAGCAGCGTTTCGGCATATGGCTGATCCGCATGGATGGTCTCGGCGATTCGATCGGCAAACGAAATGGCGGACGCATCGGCGGGCAGGTGAAAAAAGCCCGCTTCTTTCAGCCGCGCGAATGCAGCGTCCAAACAGGGCGATGCGGGCAACTGCGCGCGCAGCGCGTCGCGCAGCTCAAAACGAATGGAATAGCGTTCATATAAAAGCGGCGCGTTCTGCTCGCAGTCGCTGATGTTGGCGTGGTTTGCATACGGCGCAAGGAGAAACATAGAGTTCGTTTCGTATCGGTGCGCAATTCCGTTCACAAATTGGAATCCCGAATCCGCGTGGCAAATGATCAGCTCATAGCTGGAATGGTGGTGTTCCTCGGTAAACGTGATGCGCGCCGCGCTTTCGCAAAACGACCGCGAACCGATGAAGCACTCCAACAGATAATTGGCGGCGATGGCGTGAACCGTATAGAAGCGCTCCTGCGCCGTGTTTCCTTGCAGCGTCATACGATTTATCCTTTGCGTCTCCTCCGCGTTTTCGTAGACCAACGTGTTTCTTTGCGGGCGCGGCTGCCAAATATCGTCAGCGATGCTCCAGCATGAGGTCGATCAATCGAAAGCCTTCGGGCAAAAAGTCGTTTTGCGCCTGCGCGTCCCGCTCGCAAAAGCGGCAATCGCGTTTTTTCGCATCTCCGTTAAAATACAGCGCGAACGGCACGGGATCGCCCGTGTGCGTGCGATAGCGCATCGGCGTCGGGTGATCGGGCATGAGCAGCGCGCCGTACCCCTCGCCGCTTGTATCTAAATAGGTAAGGATGGGGGAAAGAATCTTTTCGTCGATCAACTCGATGGAGGCGATTTTCTCGTTCAGCATTCCCTGATGTCCGCATTCGTCGGGCGCTTCCAAATGAACGTAAACATAATCCATGCCGCGCTTGAACGCGTCGATGGCGGCGTTCGCCTTTCCGACAAAGTTTGTTTGATACGTTCCCGTCGCGCCTTCCACATGAATTCGTTCCATGCCCGCGCAGCAGCCGATGCCCTGAATCAAATCAACGGCGGATACGACCGCGCCGCGTAAGCCGGTTTTTTCATAAAACGGTTTCAGCGCGGGCTTCGTTCCCTCGCCCCAAAACCAGATCGCGTTTGCGGGATGCTTTCCCGCGTTGACGCGCCGCACGTTGATCGGGTGGTCGCCCAAAATGGCGTATGCTTTTTCCATCCAACGCCGCAGCAGCTCGCCGTTTTCTCCGCACGGCAGCTTGCCGCGCACGCTTTGCCCGGGGATGTCGTGCGGCTGTGTCAAAACAGCGCCCGTTTTCGCGTTGTG
Source organism: uncultured Oscillospiraceae bacterium (assembly GCA_964495255.1). GTDB lineage: Bacteria > Bacillota > Clostridia > Christensenellales > CAG-138 > UBA7703. The sequence continues at coordinate 27,784 of CAZBVC010000021.1, read as the reverse complement.
CAGCACCATACAATGCCGATAGGAAAAGCCGGGGTACAGCCTTGCGCCGTCGTCTCCCAGAGCGTCGTTCAGCGTTTCAACAAGAACGCGCGCTTCCTCGGACGTTATTTCGCCCGCGCAATAATCCAGCATGTCGGCGTCCTCGAGCGTTTTCGCGCCGGACAGCGTGACGAAGTTGCAGCGATAGGTTACGTCCGTGTCGCAAAGCGGCACGCCAAGGCTCATGGCTTCGAGCGGCGAACGCCCCGAATAGTAAATATGCGGGTCGTAGCCGAATACGGAAAGGTTGGCTGTGTCGCTGCCGGGCGACATGCCCGAGGGAACGGTCTGAACCGTGCCAAAGCGCCCGTGTCGTGCGAGAAAGTCCATGTTTGGATGGTTCGCAACGTCCAGCGGCGTTTTTCCGCCCAGCGATTCGATCGGCAGATCCGCCATGCCGTCCCCGAGAAAAACCACATATTTCATGTGCCCTGCTCCTCGTTGTCAACGATCATTTTCGCCGCGAAGTACTGATACAGCACGCAGGGGAGACCGCCGTTGGTCAGCTTTCTGCGCTTATCAGCGCGTTTGCCATAGCTCGATTCAAACCCCTTTGCGCCCGATATAACGTTGACCGACCAGGTGGGAAACGCCGAGAAAACGCGCCGCATCTGCTTATATAGCCGAAGCGTTTCGTCGTGTTCGAGCATACGCTCGCCATAGGGCGGGTTGCAAACGATGATTCCGCGCTCCGATGGCACTTGCAGTTCGCAAACGGGGCGCACGAGCCATTCGCAGAATACGCCCGCCTTCTTGGCGTGCTTTTTGCAAAGCTCGATACTGCGCGGATCGATGTCCGACCCGATCACGGTAAACGGCGTATTTGTGCGGCTGTCTTTTGCCCGCTCGCGCTCCCTTTTCGATGCGGCGGGGTCGATAAACCACCAGCCTTCCGCAGCGAACGAACGCGACAGACCCGGCGCGATGTTTTGCGCGATCATCGCCGCCTCGATGGGCATGGTTCCCGAGCCGCACATCGGGTCGATCAAAGGCGTGTCCGCATGGAAGCGCGAAAGCAGCACGATGGATGCGCCGAGCGTTTCCGAGAGCGGCGCAGCAACGTTATAGGTGCGGTATCCGCGCCGCGAAAGACCCGCGCCGCAGCAATCCAGGCAGAGGGAGACCGTGTCGCGCAGGATTCCGACCTCAACGATGATCTCGTCGCCGCCCTCGGGAATATCGACGCGCTTATAATCGCGTTTGAGGCTTTCGACAATCGCTTTTTTAACGATACGCTGACAGTCCGAAACGGAAAACAACGTGCTCTTTGCGGACTTTCCGTTGACATGGATGGTGGTGTCGGGCTTCAAAAACGCGTTCCAGCCGAGAGCCTTGGTGCGTTCAAACAGCTCGTCGAACGTTTTTGCCGTGAATTCTCCGACCACGAGCAGCACGCGCTCCGCCGAGCGCAGGAAAAGCATCGCACGCATCATCTCATCCGCCTCGCCCGAAAAACAGACGCGCGCATCCTCGGTCTTTTCGACCGTGACGTTCAAATCGCGCAGCTGCCTTGTTACGAGCGATTCAAGCCCGAGCTTACAAGTCGCGTAAAACCTCATTTCAACTCCTCAACAAACGGTTGCAGTTTTTCGATTGCGTTTCTCAGCCGCGACTCGGTTACGCGGTATGCGCGGCAAACCTCCGCGATTGTAACCGTATCGTTGCACGCGCTGCGCCCGAGGTATTCGAGCGCCGCCGCAAAGGAAAGCTCCTGCGCTTGGGAAATGCGGGGGTATTTCCCTTTCAGCGAGAAGACATAGCGGCGGAAGATCGCGGCGGCGGCGGAGATCGTTTCGTCGCTGCAAGAGCCGAGCATATATTGCAGCAAAATCTCCGCTATATTCGTATACGCCGCGGGCAGGGGCTCGTCAAAGGAAAATGCGCCGACGCGCGCGTCGATCCATCGCCCGTTGATATAAGCCGTATAGGGCTCTTCGGCTTTCAGCACTTTCAGCATGCCGAACACCGCGCGCTTTAACGCGTCGGGCTGATCCGTTCGCAAAAGGTATTCGCGCAAAACGCGTTCGGACTGTTCATCCGCAAACGAGAAGATCAACGAAAGCATACTTTTCTTGATGCGCACGTCCGGCAGAGAAAACGCCCATTCGATTTGCGAAAGAAACGAGCGATCCGTGCGCCACTTCTCCGCAAGCTCTGCGCTTGGGCGGGCGAGCTCGCGGTTGATGTGGTTCAGTCGTCGAAACGTCTCGCCGAACGGAACCTGATAGGGGATCATCCAGCGCGCGGCGTTCTTTTGCGCGCCCTCCGCATGGCGGCACTGCGTTTCGTAATACTGCGCAACCGTATCCTCCGGGTCGATGGACAAGAGCTTTTGGTAGCACGCGCGCGCGCCCTGCGCGTTTCCCTGCATACAGCGAACGTAGCCGAGCTTATGCAGAACGTTTTCGTCATACGGAGCGGTTTGCAAAATATGGTTTAGGGTTGTTTCCGCCTCCGCATAACGCCCGAGATCAATCTGCAAAAGCGCGATGGCGTGCAGTTCGTCCGCCTGCTCTACGTTTAGCTTGCCCAAATAGGTCAGCTCCGCCTCGGCGTCCGCCTTGCGCCCGTCTTCCAATGCCGCCAGCGCGCATGTACAGCGCGCCAAAACGTTTTGCGGCTCTTTGGAAAGAATCTCGTTTGTCGTCCGCTTTGCGTCCGCCGTGCGCTGATCGCAAAAGTAAGCGAGCGCGAGCTGCTCCGCGATTTTGATTGAGGTCGGCGCGGCGGAATGCCGAAGCTCCAGCTCCTCGATGGCGAAATCCGTTTCTCCGCTGCTGATGAGCGCGCGCGAAAAGCGGATCACCGCGTTATCCTCATAGTCGTCGTCCGTGCGAAGCCCCGTCACGTCGTACATCGCGTCGTCGTCGTCGATCAGGTCGAGAAAATCCTCCGCGTCAAGCGCATAGTAACCGTCCGGCTCCAAATCAAGATACGCCTCGAGATGATCGGCGGCGGAATCGTATTCCTGCATGCCGAAAAAATTGCACGCCAAGCCGAAGTGACATTCGGCGCAAACGTCGGGATCGGCAAGCATCGGCAAAAGAATGCGGTTGCTCTCCTCGTACCGCTGCATTTGGCTCAGTATTTCGGCAAGAGCGAGCCGCGCTTCCTCGTCGTTCGGGGCGCGCAGATACGCCGCGCGGTATTTGGCGGCGGCGGCAAGCAGGTCGTTTCGTTCCAGCTCCTTTGCGCCGCGTTTCAAATAAAAGGCGGCATTTTGCTGGAACGGGATCACCTTTCCGCTCCGTTCCTTTACGGGTTCCTTATGTTTTATCGTCGTTGTGTCGATGACCTTATCCTCCAATGTCGATTTTGGGGAGAAGCTGCGTCAGATCCTCCGCCGTAAATACATATTTTTTGCGGCAGAAGCGGCATTCCACCTCTGCGCCGCCATCCGTTTCGATCATATCGCGGATCTCGGCTTCGCCTGCGGCGAGCAGCGCTCGTTCGATGCGCTCGCGCGAGCAGTCGCAATGATAAACGGGGGTTCGTTCGCCCATGACGTTTTGATCGTCTTTCTCAAACCAATCGTTCAAGATCGTTTCGAGAGAGGCGCCCTCGGCAACGCGCGCAGACATCGTTTTGACGAGCGCGGTCTTTTCCTGCAAGAGATCGAGCGTCTCCTCCGAGCAGCCGGGCATGGGCTCGATCAGCGCGCCGCAGGCCGAAAGAATCTCGCCGCTTGACGCTTGCACGCGCACGCCGAGGTATACGACGACGGGCTGCTGTAAGCTCGCGGCGTAATATTCGGCAAAATCCTCAGCGATCTCGCCGGATACGAGATTGCACACGCCGACATAAGGCTCTTTCAAACCGAGGTCGGTGATAACGGTCAGCTTGCCGCTTGTTCCGACAAAGCCGCTAACGTCCAGCTTCCCTTTCGCGTTCGGCGGAAGCTCGCAGTCCCCGTTTTGCAGCGAACCTTTGATATGAAGCGCCGCGTCGCCCGTGCAAATCATCGAGCCGGCAGGGCCGCCGCCGCGCAGGATGGTGGAAAGCCGATCATCCTCGTTTTTCAGCTCGCACGCCATGATCGCCGTCATGACAAGCTGCCTGCCAAGCGCCGCGCTTGCCGTGCGGGAAAGCGAATGGATGCGCCTTGCTTCGCACACGACGTCCGTCGCGTCCGCAAGCGTGATTCTGACCGTATCGTTTCGCGCCGTTGCGCGCAGAATGCGATCTTTTCGCGGCGCGGTCTGTTTTGTCATCATAGAACCTCGTTTCCTTTTCTTGCGACAAATTGAATACGCTCACAGGCGGGCTCGGGGGAAACGCGCGTGTTGAACGCGTAAACGCCGCGCGGATCAAAGCCGCATGACGTAAGCGCGTTTGTCAACTCGCATACGGTAAACGCGCGCTGAATCTGCCGTTCGTCAAAGCGCTCATACCGACCGTCCGTCTGCGGAAGAAAGAACGCAAGGTTCATCTCCAACAGGCGCGACTCGGAATCGAAGCAGTTCTGCCAAAGGTAGGTCGCGCGCTTCGTATCGTCGCCGAACGTTTGCCCGCCCAAAACGAATTCGAGCTTGTATGCGGACGAAACGTCGAACAGCAGCAGACCGTTCTCTTTCAGCGCATGGGATGCGGCGGTAAAGAACCGCATGAGGTCGGCTTGCGTCGGCAGATAGTTTACGCCGTCGCAGGCGCAGACGACCGCCGAAACGGGTTTGTGGAGCGACAGCGCACGCATATCCTGCATAATGAACGGAACGGTTACGCCCGCATGCCGCGCCTTTTCCTCCGCGACGTTGAGCATATCGCCAGACGCGTCCGAACCGATCACGCGGTACCCCGCGCGCGCGAGCCGAACGGATAATTCGCCCGTGCCGCAGGCGCATTCGCAGATCGTTTCGCCTTGTTTGACGCCGTGCTCTTGCAACAGCGAAACGAGGTATGCGCTCCACGCGGCATAGTCCACGTCGCGCATCAGATCGTCATACAGCGCGGCGAATCGTTCGTACATGCGTAAGATCGCTCCTTCCATAAAATCGCATCTTATTTTACACCAGTTTTGCGCGCATGGCAAATAGCAGAAAGCAATCTTCTCTTTCGGGATAAAGCGGTCGCCAAAGCCAAAAAACAATTTTCATTCGTGCGCTGCTTGTGATAAAATAAATTCAATAGAAATTCGTCTCTTTCGCTCGACCGACCAACCATATCATCATCATCAAAAGGAGCAATCGCCATGGACGCCGCTTTCGATCCCAAATTATTCTGTATGGGCTGTATGGAGCGCTTGCCGTGCGCGGGCGCGGTTTGTCCCGTATGCGGGTTCGACAACACACGCGCAACAAACGAGCCGCATCAGCTTCCCGTCGGCACGATTCTCTCGGGGAAATACCTCGTCGGGCGCGCGCTGGGGCAGGGCGGCTTCGGCGTTACCTACATCGGCTGGGACTTAAACCTCGATATCAAGGTCGCCGTCAAGGAATATTACCCCATGGGGCTTGCGGGGCGCGAGCAGACGGGTCACGCGACGGTTTTACCATATACGGGCGCGAAGTCGGACGCCTTCCGCAAGGGCTGCGAACGCTTCGTGCAGGAAGCGCGCGTAATCGCAAAGTTTAGCGACAACCCAAGCATCGTCCATGTGCGCGACTATTTCCGCGAGAACGGAACGGCGTATATCGTTATGGAGTTCGTTTCGGGCAAAACACTGCAAGCCATCGCGCGCGAGCGCGGCGGCAGACTGCCCGCGCGGGAAACGCTCGAACTGCTGCATCCGCTGCTTCCTGCGCTTGCGGAGGTGCACGCGGCGAACCTTTTGCACCGCGACATCAGCCCCGATAACATCATTTTGCAGCCGAACGGGCGCATCAAGCTGCTCGATTTCGGGGCGGCAAGGCAGATTTCCGCCGAGGGCGAGCATAGCAACACGATCAACGTCAAGCACGGGTTCGCGCCCGTGGAGCAATACAGCACGCATGGCGAGCAGGGCCCGTGGACGGACGTTTACGCGCTCTGCGCGACCATCTATCGCCTGACCACGGGGCAAAAACCGCCGCAGGCGACGGATCGCGCGATGTTTGGCGAGCCGCTCGTCCCGCCGAACGATTTGGGCGCGGGCTTTACGCCGATGCAGCAGCAGGCGCTTTTGCGGGGATTGACGGTTCAGCCCAAGGAGCGCACGCGGGACATGGCGGCGCTGGAAAAAGAACTATTCGGAGAGGCGCGCCCCGTCTTTGCCACGCCAAAGCGGCAGGAAGAAGCGGCTGCGCCCAAAACGGAAAAGCCTGCCGAGCAAAAAACGCCCGAACAGGCGCGCCCCGTCGCTGCCAAGCCCGATCCGCAAGCAAAAGCGGCTGCGCCCAAAGCGGAAAAGCCCACCGAGCAAAAGGCGCCCGAACAGGCGCACGCGGACAAGAACAACACAAAGCTGTTTGTTTTCATCGCGGCGGCGCTCGTTTTGATCGTGGCGGCGGTGATTGGCTTGTCCAAGTTACCCGATTCGTCAAATCTGTCCGCCTACGATGCGCAGGGCGAACAGCTCGCCGCGCAGGGTCAAACGTTCGACGCGGCAGAATGCTACGTCAAGGCGCACGAAATCGGCAAGGCGCGGGCTTTGTTCGGGTTTGAAAACCAACGCATCGCGGCGGGCCATTGCCATACCATCGGTTTGAAAGCGGACGGAACGGTCGTTGCCATCGGTGACTATACATACGGGCAACGCGAAGTGCAAGAATGGAAGGATATCGTCGCCGTTGCGGCGGGAACATACCACACTGTCGGCTTGAAAGCGGACGGAACGGTCGTTTCCGCCGGAACGAATGATGCCGGGGAATGCGATGTGCAGGGCTGGGAGGACGTCGTCGCCGTTGCGGCGGGCAGCTCCCATACCATCGGCTTGAAGGCGGACGGAACGGTCGTTGCCGTCGGATATAATTATTACGGACAATGCGACGTACAGGGCTGGAAGGACGTCGTCGCCATTGCGGCTGGCGCTTTGCATACAGTTGGTTTGAAATCGGACGGAACGGTCGTTGCCGTTGGATGCAATGACGATGGAGAATGCGACGTGCAGAACTGGAAAAACATCATCGCTGTTGCGGCGGGCACGGGGCACACCGTAGGTTTGAAAGCAGACGGAACGGTCGTTGCCGTCGGAAGCAATGCCCTCGGGCAATGCAACGTGCAGGGCTGGAAGGACGTCGTCGCCGTTGCGGCGGGAACATACCACACTGTCGGCTTGAAAGCGGACGGAGCGGTCGTTGCCGTCGGGTATAATGGCCATGGGCAATGCAACGTGCAGGAATGGAAGGACGTCGTCGCCGTCGCGGCGGGCGGATGGCATACCGTTGGCTTGAAAGCGGACGGAACGGTCGTTGCCGTCGGGGACAATAGCTACGGACAATGCGACGTGCAGGACTGGAATTTGGGATAAGCGGAGCGACGCCGCGCCACAAAAGAACAGAGCCGACGGGGTACGACAGACGAATGCAGGGGCGATTACCGTTCGCCCCTGTTTCATTTTGCAGCATGGCGGGTTCACCGCCGAATTTGGTGAAAATAAAGCCTTGTACGATTTGACAAAGCGTTGTATAATCGGTAAAATTTAATATCTATATAGAGTGGAAGCTCAAAAGAAAGCTGGTAGGATTCATGAAGCGTTACAAGTTGGCTGTTGTCGGCGCGACGGGTATGGTCGGCCGCAAGTTCCTGAAGGTGCTCGAGGAGCGCAATCTCCCCGTGAGCGAGTATGTCCTGTTTGCGTCCAAACGCAGCGCGGGCAGCAAGATCGCCTTCATGGGCAAAGAATACGAAATTCAAGAGCTGACCGACGACGCGTTTTCGGGTCTTAACGTCGATATTGCGCTGTTCAGCGCGGGCGGAAGCACGAGCGAGCATTTCGCGCCCATCGTGGCGGCGTCCGGCGCGGTCGTAATCGACAATTCGAGCTGTTGGCGCATGGATCCCGACGTGCCGCTCGTCGTACCCGAGGTCAACCCCGAGGCGATCTCGCTTTACAGGAAGAAGGGCATTATCGCAAACCCGAATTGCTCGACGATTCAAGCCATGGTTCCGCTGAAACCGCTTTCCGACGCGTTCGGATTAAAGCGCGTGGTGTATTCCACCTATCAGGCGGTTTCGGGCGCGGGCATGAAGGGCTATTCGGATTTGGAGAACGGCTTAAAGGGCGCTGCGCCGCAGAAGTTCCCGCATCCCATCGCGGGCAACTGCCTGCCGCATATCGACGTGTTCCTCGACAACGGCTATTCCAAGGAAGAGCAAAAGATGATCGAAGAAACGCGCAAGATTCTTTCCCTGCCCGAGCTTCGCGTGACCGCGACGACCGTTCGCGTGCCCGTATTTCATGGGCACAGCGAGAGCATCAACGTCGAATTCGAGCGTCCGTTCGAGCTTTCCGAGATTCGCGCGCTTTGGGAAAGCATGCCGGGGCTCGTTGTGCGCGACGATCCGAAGAACAACGTTTACCCGATGGCGATCGAAGCCGAGGATACGGATCCCGTATACGTCGGCAGACTGCGCCGCGATTTCTCCGTTGAAAGCGGAATCAACTTCTGGTGCGTTGCGGACAATATCCGCAAAGGAGCGGCGACCAACGCCGTGCAGATCGCCGAAGAACTCATTCGCCAATGGGAGGAGTAATTTATGTCGATTTTTCATGGCTCGGGCGTTGCAATCGTAACCCCGTTTCAGCGCGGCGCGGTTGATTATACGGCGTTTACGCGCCTGATCGAGCTGCAAATCGCGGCAAGGACGGACGCGATCGTTTGCTGCGCGACGACGGGCGAAAGCCCTACGCTTACGCAGGATGAGCGCACCTCGATCATTCAATTTGTCGTCGAGCGCGTGAACGGGCGCATTCCCGTTATCGCAAGCACGGGCGGCAACAACACCGCCGCCGTTATCGAGAACAGCAAGACGGCGGAAGCCATCGGCGCGGACGGGCTTTTGATCGTTACGCCGTATTACAACAAGACGACGCAAGCGGGGCTGATTGCGCATTATCGCGCGATTGCGGACAGCGTGGATACCCCGATCATCGCGTATAACGTGCCGAGCCGCACGGGGCTGAACATTCAGGCGGCGACCATGGCGGAGCTTGTCAAACACGAAAACATCGCAGGCGTCAAGGAAGCGAGCGGCAACATTGAGCAGATCGTCAACCTTGCGGCGCTCTCGCCGAAATGCGACATCTATTCCGGCAACGACGATCATGTTCTGCCGATTCTGAGCGTGGGCGGCAAGGGCGTCATATCGACCATCGCGAACGTCGTGCCGAGCGAGATGCACGAGCTGTGCGAAGCGTTCTTCCGCGGCGACGTTGCGCGCGCCAGAGAGATCCAGCTTCGACTCATTCCGATTTGGAAAGCGGCGTTTTGCGAGGTCAATCCGATTCCGATCAAAACGATGATGGGCATGATGCAGCTTTGCGAGCCGGACGTTCGTATGCCGCTCGTTCCGCCCTCGCGCGAAAATATGCGCCTCATCGAAGAGACGCTGCGCGCCTACGAGCTGATTTGATCGACCACACAAACGTTTTTTGACAGGAGGTTCCCATGATTCGAGTCTTGATTAACGGAATCTGCGGGAAAATGGGTCACGCCGTCTATGCCGCTTGTTTGGCGTCGGACGGCGTTTTTTCCGCGGTCGCGGGCGTTGACGCGTTTCTTCGGGACGCAGAGACGTTCGGCTGCCCCGTTTATGCAAACATTGAGGATGTGACCGAGGCTTTTGACGTCATCATTGATTTTTCGGTGCCCGCCTCGCTTCCCGCTGTGCTTCGCTACGCAACGCAGCATGCCGCGCCCGCCCTGATCGGCACGACAGGGCTTAACGAACGCGATATGCGGCTCGTTCGCTCCGCGTCGGAGCGCGTGCCCGTGTTCCAAACGGGCAATATGTCGCTCGGCGTCAATTTGCAGATGGAGCTGATTCGCCTTGCACGAACGACGCTGGGCGAGGAGTTTGACGTCGAGATCATCGAGAAGCATCATCGAACGAAGATCGATTCGCCAAGCGGAACGGCTTTGATGCTCGCAAACGCAATCTCCGCCGTTTCTCCTGCGGAGCAGGAATACGTTTTCGGCAGGCATGATAAAAACAAGCGCCGCGAGACAAACGAAATCGGCATTCATTCCGTGCGCGGCGGCACGATCGTCGGCGAGCATGAGGTGATCTTCGCGGGCAGCGACGAGATATTGGAGATCACGCACAAGGCGTTCAGCAAACAGGTGTTTGTGCGCGGCGCATTGCGCGCGGCGCGTTTCCTCGTCGGGAAAAAGAACGGGCTTTACGATATGCAGGCTGTCGTGACCGAGCATGACGTTGCGTCCAAGCTGACGATACTCGAAAACCAGGCGGTCGTCAGCGTACATGCCGACAACGCGGACGGAGCGTTCGTATCCCGCGTCTTTTCGGAAATTGCGAAGCGCGAGGTATTCGTCGATATGATCGCCGTTTCCGCAACGGAGCGGCGCGGCTATGCGGTCGGATTCTCGCTCGATTCCGCAAAGATCGGCGATGCGCTGGACGCTATTCGCGCGCTGAAAGAGACGTATGGCGAATTGATCACGGACGCTTGCGGCGAGGTCGTCAAGCTATCCGTGGAGGGCTCCGGCATGGCGTTTCGTCACGGCGTCGCCGCAAAGCTGTTTTCCGCGTTGCAACAGGCGAGCATCGAGATCAAACTCATTACAACCGGCGAAACGAAGATCGAATGCTGCGTCGGCGTGGTGGATGCGCCGAAAGCGATCGAGGTTCTGCACGCCGGGTTTCTTGCGTGACGAACGGCAAGGCAAACGGAAAGGAAACGGAAATCAATGATTCTTACGACGACGCCCTCCGTTGAGGGGCGGAAAATCAAAGCGTATCAGGACATCGTGTTCGGCGAGGTCGTCAACGGCGTGGATTTCGTCAAGGACTTTGCGGCGGGGCTCACAAACTTCTTTGGCGGACGCTCGGGCAGCTATGAAGGCGAACTGATTTCGGCTCGGCAAAACGCGCTGAACGAAATGGAGCAGCGCGCCGCTTCCATGGGCGCGGACGCGGTCGTCGGCGTGGACATCGACTATGAGGTTCTCGGGCAGGGCGGAAACATGCTTATGGTCACGGCAAGCGGAACCGCCGTAACGCTCGAATAGGAAGCGCCCTTCCATGCAAACCATCACACAGATTCTCGCCGCGGAGTTTCATCAATCCGAGGCGCATGTAGAAAACGTTGTCAAGCTGATCGCAGACGGCAATACGATACCGTTTATTGCGCGCTATCGCAAGGAACAACACGGCGCGATGGACGATACGGTGCTGCGCGACCTTGCAGCGCGCTTATCGTACCTGAACAACCTTGCCTCCCGCCGCGAGGAGGTCAAGAAGGCCATCGACGCGCAGGACAAGTTGACAAGCGAGCTTTCGCAACGCATTGATTCTGCGGCGACGCTCGCGGAGGTAGAGGATCTCTACCGCCCCTATCAGCAGAAGCGGCGCACGCGCGCGTCCATCGCCAAGGAGAAGGGTCTTTTGCCGCTTGCCGAGACGCTTTTTGCGCAGGGCGGGAATATACCATCGCCCGAAACGCTTGCGCGCGCGTATATCAACCCCGATTTGGGCGTACCAAACGAATCGGAGGCGCTTGCGGGCGCGTCGGACATCGTTGCGGAGATGGTTTCGGACGACGCGGATCTGCGGCGAAGGCTTCGAGAGCGCGTTTTTTCGCTCGGCGGCGTCGCTTCGGCAAAAGCAAAGGACGAGGATTCTGTCTATCGCCTGTACTATGATTTTTCCCAGCCGCTGTCGCGTATGCAGGGACATCAGATACTTGCGCTGAACCGCGGCGAAAAGGAAGGCTTTCTGAAGGTAAACCTCGATTTTGATCGCGACACCGCGCTCAAAATCATTTGTGCGCGGATGGTGAAAGTCGGTTCGCCCGCGGAAGCGTTTGTCCGCGGCGCGATTGCGGACGGCTACGACCGCTTGCTGTATCCGTCGCTTACGCGCGAGATCCGCGCCGCTTTGACCGAACGGGCGTCGGACGGCGCGATTCGCAATTTCGCGCTGAACCTCAAACCGCTTTTGATGCAGCCGCCCGTTAAGGGACGCGTCACGATGGGGCTTGACCCGGGCTATCGCAACGGCTGCAAGGTCGCCGTCGTAGACGAAACGGGCAAGGTGCTCGACACGACGGTCGTTTACCCGACGTTTGGCGAACGGCAAAAGAACGATGCGATCGACAAGCTGGAACAGCTTATAAAGAAGCACGGAGTTCTGCATATCGCCATCGGAAACGGAACGGCTTCGCGCGAAACGGAGCAGATGACCTCGGAGCTTCTCAAACGCACGAAGGGCGTGTCCTATATGATCGTCAGCGAGGCGGGCGCGTCGGTTTACTCCGCGTCCAAGCTGGCGGCGGAGGAGTTCCCGCAATACGACGTAAACCTTCGTTCTGCGGTATCCATCGCGCGCAGGCTGCAAGACCCGCTTGCGGAGCTGGTCAAGATCGACCCGCAGGCGATTGGCGTCGGGCAGTATCAGCACGATATGCCGCAAAAACGTCTGGACGACGCGCTCGTCTCGGTTGTTGAGGACTGCGTCAACGCGGTCGGCGTCGATCTGAACACCGCTTCGCCGTCGCTGCTGCGCCGCGTATCGGGGCTGAATGAAGCGATTGCCAAGAGCATTGTTTGCTATCGTGAGGAGAACGGCGCGTTTTCGAGCCGCAAGCAGCTTTTGCAGGTTCCGAAGCTCGGAAAGAAAGCATATGAACAGTGCGCGGGTTTTTTGCGCGTTGCGGAAAGCAAGAATGTTTTGGATAACACGGGCGTGCATCCCGAAAGCTACGCGGCGACCGAAAAGCTGCTCGCGCTTTGCGGCTATCGCCTTTCCGACGTCGCGGCGGGAAAGATCGGCGAGCTTCCCGCGCGCATGAGCCAATATGGTGCCGCCCGCGCATCGGAGGCATGCGGCGTCGGCGAAATGACGCTGACCGACGTGGCAAGGGAGCTGCTCAAGCCCGGTCGCGACCCGCGCGACGAGCTGCCAAAGCCGATCCTGCGCACGGACGTTATGGACTTATCCGATCTTATAGAGGGCATGGAGCTTACGGGAACCGTTCGCAACGTCATCGACTTCGGCGCGTTTGTCGATATCGGCGTGCATCAGGACGGGCTCGTGCACATCTCCGAGATTTCGGATCGCTTCATCAAGCATCCGTCCGAAGCGGTCAAGGTGGGGGATGTGGTTCGGGTCGTCGTGCTTGCGGTCGAGCCGGCCAAGAAGCGCATTTCGCTTTCCATGAAGCGCGTCAAGCAATCGAAATAGCGTTTCGAGCGATACTCGAAGCGTCAATTCTCACTTTTTTGCGGCAAAGTGTGCAAGCAGCACACCGAATTTGCGTATCCTGTGATAAAATAGAGTTACGGTGGGCTTGTCTGTATCACATAGAAATTGAGCCGCACGGAGGTTTCTTATGCCGCCCAAAGTGACCGTCAGTATCATTAAAGGCCTTGACAAAGGCAAGGAATACGTCTACGAGGAGAAGGAATCTCTCATCCTCGGCAGAAGCGAGAAATGCGCGATTCGTTTTCCCGAAAAGACCGTATCCCGTTATCATTGCCTGCTGGATATCGCGCCGCCGCATATCATGGTGCGCGATTTCGGCAGCAAGAACGGAACGGCGCTGAACGGGAAGGTCATCGGCGTTCGTCCGAAGGGCATGACGGCGGACGAGGCGCAGCGGCAGCGCTTTAACGAGTTTGACGTGCCGAACGGCAGCGAACTCACGCTTGGGCCGAGCTGCGCGATTCGCTTCACGACGCGAACGCCGATTCATTGCTCGCTTTGCGGCGAGGAAATCGAAGGCATGTATCTGGAAGAAGCTGTGGGCAAAAAGTCGGGAGACGCGGTCTGCGCAGTTTGTCAAAAGCGCGTCAAAGAGGAGGAAGAGGCGCAGAAAAAGCGCGCCGAAGCGAAGAAAGCACGTGCGGAACAACTTGTGCGCGAAGCGGCGCGTCAGCAGGAAGCGCAAAAGCCGCGCGCCCATGTTTGCTCGATCTGCGGCGCGAAGCTCTCTCCGAACGCAGACGGTCCGAACATCTGCCCAAATTGCAAGCAGGATCCGCAAAAGCTGGTCGAGTGCCTGCTTCGCCGCGCGGAGGAGGGCAACGCGGACGCGGCGGCGCTTCGCGGATATGAGCAAATCGAGCTGCTCGGCGAGGGCGGCATGGCGCAGGCTTGGCTGATGGAGGAGCGCGGCACGGGCAGACGAAAGGCGTTGAAGCTCATGCTGCCCAAGGTCGCTTCGGATCGGCGCAAGCGGGATCTGTTCCTGCGCGAAGCGATGATAATGGGCAGCCTCTCGCATCATAATATCGTTGCGCAGAACGCCAGCGGCGGATTGGACGAAACGTTCTTTATCCTGATGGAATATTGCGCCGGCGGCAGCTTGGATCGCGTATTGAAACGCTGCAAGTATCGCGTGCCCATCGACCAGGCGACGGACGTCACCTTACAGGTTTTGAACGGGCTTGCCTATGCGCACACCGCCGAAATCAAGGTTGCGCTGAAAAGCGGCAGGAAGGAGATCGCGCACGGCGTCGTTCACCGTGATTTTAAGCCGGGCAACATTTTCATCGATGACAACGGAAAAAAAGCGGTCTATAAGGTAGCCGATTTCGGGCTTGCCAAGGCGTTTGAAACGGCGGGGCTTACCATGCATACCATGACGGGCCAATGCTGCGGAACGTTCCTGTATATGCCGCGGCGGCAGCTTTTGGAGTATCGCAGGTCAAAGCCCGACGTCGATGTGTTTGCGGCGGCGGCGACCTATTACATCATGCTGACGGGTATGCCCGTGCGTGATTTCTCGGGCAACGAGGATTTGGCCTACACCGTGCTCAAACGACCCGTCGTGCCGATTCGCGAACGCGACCCGCGCATCCCGAAAAAGCTCGCGGCCGTGATTGACGAAGCGCTTCATGAGCCGCCCGACGATCTTTGCGACGATTATCGCTATATGACGGCGCAGGAGTTTATCGACGGGATCGGAGGCGCGCTGTGAAGATACCGTTTGAGTACGAGATTTGCTATGCCGGGTTGAAGGACGTCGGGCAAAAGCGCGAGGAGAACCAGGACGAGGTGCTGCTTTGCCCCGAGCTGCGCTTTTTCGGCGTTTCGGACGGGATGGGCGGCTTGAGCGACGGTGGGAGAACATCCGAAATGATTAGCCGCGTTTTGCCCGACATGCTCAAACAGTCGCTCGCCGAGCAAACGGAGCCGCTGACAGCGGAACGCGTTTCCGAGCTGCTGCTCGAGAGCGTAACGCTTATTTCCAACAGCATTTTCGAAACGGGCAACAAGGGACGCCAAACCGCGTTTGGCGCAACGCTTTCGGGCGCCATGCTGATCGGCGCGCAGGCCGTGTTCGTCAATATCGGGGACAGCCGCGGCTATCTTCTGCGCAGGAAGGACGGCGCATTATCCCGCGTCACGCGCGACCACAACGTTGCGGCGATGCTCGTGGAAAGCGGCGACTTAACGCCGGAGCAGGCGAAGCATCACGCGACCAGCTCGCGCATCACGCGCTTTATGGGCATGCCCGCGCCCGCCCAGCCCGAAACATTCATCGAAACGATCGAACCGGGCGACATCCTGCTGTTTTGCAGCGACGGTCTGCACGGTATGCTGGAGGAGGATGAGATGACGTCGATTCTGACGCATCACAGCGATCCCGAGCAGGTTTGCTTGCGCCTGATCGACGCCGCGAACGCCGCAGGCGGAAACGACAATATTTCCGCCGTATATGTGCGCGTCAAAAAGCGCGGTTTGTTCGGCTTCCGTTAAGCAACGACAAATCTTGCCATATGCCGCAAGATTCGCTACAATTGGTAGCAGTTCGCGGGTGCGGCAAACGCCGCCATCCTTTTGGCAGACATGGAGGGTCATAACATGAAGATAACATCCGCTGCACGTTACGCGATTTTCTACGCGCGCGGCTCCGCGCTGAAAGACGGATTTCAGGCGTTTATGCCCGAGCATATGTTTCTTGCGCTGATCAAGCTGTCCCAATCCGAACCCGAAACCATTGCGCCGACGGCAAAAAACAAGGCGGAAATCAAGGCGGAGATCGACGAAACGGCAAAGCTGCTTTCCGCGCAGGCGGAGACGACCGAACATCTTGCGGAAATGCTGCATGATAAGCTGGAATCCCGCAGAGACTGCCCGACGGACGCCTCGTCGCAGCGCATCGATAACTTGTATCAATACGCGTTGGCGTATGCGGGCGAACCGATTACCGCGCCCGCCATGCTCGCCATGCTCTTGGAGCATAAGGATTTGTTCTTTCTCTACGAGACCGGCGCGCCTGTCGCGCCGTACAAGGCGCCCTCCTCCGCGGCGGCAAAAAAGCCTCTGCCGCAGAACACGTCCGATACGGACGCGCGCGCGTCCGAAAAGCAGAAAACGAGCGGTTTTCAGTTGCCGTCCCTGCCCGATCCGAACGAGTTTGACGCGCGGTTCCTCGAAATCGACAACGACACGGGGGGAAGAGGGGGGTCGTTCGGGGAAACGTCCGAAAACCTCGACAAGCCGCATTCGCCCATGGACGACGATGAGCTTCCCGTCGCTTCGTCGGAAGAATTTGACGACGACGCAAATGACGACGACGGTTTCGCGCCTTCGCCTGCAACCGACGACGATGCGGAGCCGAAGGACGAACCGCCCAAGCGTCCTTCGCGCGGAGGGATCGACTTGTTCGGCGCTTATCGTGAAATTCATGCACGCAACAGCGGAAAGGATGGCGACGAACCGTCGGATGCCGAACCGTCGGATGCCGAACCGTCGGATGCCGAACCGTCGGATGCCGAACCGTCGGACGACGACGACAAGCCGTTCGGCGACGACACATCGGACGATGACGAACCGAAGCGCGGCGGCATCGATCTGTTCGGGGCATATCGTGAAATTCACGCGCGCAACGGCGGCATGGGCGAACAGCCTACCGACAAACCGGAAAAGAAGCCTGACGAGCCGCATGAAAAGCACGACGGCGGAATCGATTTTGCCGCGGCAATGCGCGAGATGCGCGAGCGGCGCGAGGCGAAGGCGCGCGGCGAAAAGGTAGATGACGATGACGACGACAAGACGCCGTCCGAGCAGACGCAGAGATCGGACGAAACGGACGACGAGCGTCCGCGCGAGCAGGAGAAACCGTCGGGCAAGAAGCAAAATGGCGGGAAAGCCTCCGTTTTGGACGACCATTCCACGAGCCATGGGCGATATACGCGTTTCAACGGCATACGCTTTCGGGGCGGCGTGGGCAAGGCGGCGATTCTTTACGCGCTGCTTGGGTCGATAGCTGTATTTCTCATTTATTCGATTCTTGTCGCGCTTGCGGTGAAACATTCGGATACGTCTGCGGTTCTCATCGCGTTAACGCAGGCTCTGCTGACCATGATCGGTTTCATTCTTTGCAAGACGGTCTTGGGTCTGATTGCGCGCAAGCGTGAATCAAACGCGCGCTTTTATGAGACGATCGTTGCGAGCTTCGCTCTTTACTCGATCGTTAGCGCTTTTTTGCAGACAGACTTGATCCGATCTAGCCTCGGCTATATCCTTGTAAAGGCTTTAACCTGCGTCGTCATACTGACCTATATTTGGGTCATGGCGACAAAAATCGGCGAACTGCCGAATCGCAACGGGATCAACATCTTAGTCAAGAACCTTGCTTTCAAGCGCGAGGGGTCGCCCGATAAGGTGTATTTCCAAACGCTGCTGACGCATTGCACGATACCGATCGTCATTGCGACCGTGTTCTGGTGCATGAATCGGTCGTTTGCCGACTGGTTTCTCGTTTACCTGCTTCTGGTCGTTTGGGACGATTTTCGCATTTTGCCGCTTTATCGGGCGGAGGCGATTCCGTCTATCGAGAAGAAAAAGCGCGCTTCCATGTCGAACACGGTCGATGAGCCCATCGAGAAAACGATCCTAAAAAAGAAGAACCGTTATGCGTTGATCTCGCTGCAAATCGGCATGTGGGGACTATTCGGGATCTTCTTTTTTGCCGCGAGCCGCTTTGCCTGGCTGCCGCTGCCGAAATGGGCGCTGATTCCGCTCATCATTTACGGCGTGATCTATGTGATTGCCACGCTGTCCACGCTTTATGTCAGCATAACGGGAACGGGCGCAGACCTGCTTTAACAGATTCGGAGGGGAAGATGCCGAAACCATTGGATGTTGCGGACGAAAGATTTTATCAGATCGGCGATGTGCTGGCGAACCTGTATCGCGTTGAGCAGGGGCCGATTCAGGGCGGAATGGCGACCGTTTACCGCGTGCACCATATCGACTGGGACGTCGATCTTGCCATGAAGCGCCAGTATGCGCGGCTGTTTGCCTCCGAGAAGATGCGCAGGCAGTTTATCGACGGAGAATGCAGGCATTGGATCAACCTTGGTATGCATCCGAACGTCGTAACCTGCTATTACGCGCGCGAGGTTGACGACATGCCGTGTATTTTTTCGGAATGGGTAGACGGCGGCAGCTTGAAGGAATGGATCGGCAAGCACGGCGCAATGCAAACGGGCTGTTCCGAGGATGAGCCGCCCGCGAAGCTGTATCGCGGCACGGAGGCGGAGATCGTCGAACGCATTTTGGATGTTGCGATTCAGACGGCGCGCGGGTTGAATTACGCGCATATTCACGGGCTTGTGCATCAGGACGTCAAGCCAGAAAACGTGCTGCTCACGCATGACGGCGTCGCCAAAATCGCGGACTTCGGCATTGCGCGCGCGCGCATGAACGCATCCACGTCGAGCGACCCGTATAAACAAAAATCCGTCGTTGTGGACGGTGCTTTCGGCGGAACGCAGATGTATCGTTCGCCCGAGCAGGCGCGCAAGGAAGCGAGCCTCACCCAGCGCACGGATATTTGGAGCTGGGCGGTTATGCTGCTCGAAATGCTGCTGAACGATCGGCCGTGGGGCGACGGGCAGGCGGCAAGCTTCCGTTTGCAACGCAATTTGGAGAACGCGCCGCTAACGATTCCGATCGGCATGGACGATCTGCTGACGCGCTGTTTGAGCGAGGATCAAGCCGAACGCCCCGAGAACTTTGCGGAAATCGAGATCGAATTGCTTGTAATTTACGAATTCGCCGTCGGCCGCCCCTATGCGCGCGCCTATTCCGAATCGGTTGAGGATACGGCGGATTCGCTGAACAACCGCGCGCTGTCGTTCCTCGATATCGGCATGCCGTCGGATGCGGCGGTCTGTTGGAGCCGCGCGCTTCGGTCGGATCACAACCATTTGGACGCGATCTATAACGACGCGCTCTTTGAATGGCGGCAGGGGAAGATCGACGATTATGAGATACTGCGCCGCATGAACGTCGCCGCGCAGAATCATCCGAACGATTGGCATACGGACTATATGCTCGCCCAGATTCACCTCGAACGCGGTGATCGTGCGAACGCGTTAAGCTGCCTCGCGCGCGCAAAGCAAACTGCGGCGCAGGAGCCGCTCGTTGTCGCGCTTTCGGAATATGCGGAGGGTCTGCAAGCCGAAGAAACGCTGCAAAAGCTGGAAGCGAAGTCGGGAACGATCTATTCCGTTGCGATCTCGCCTGACGGAGCGCGCCTCTTGACGGCGCATGACAACGGCGACCTGCTGCTTTGGGATGCGGCAACAGGCGCGCGAATTCTTTCCATGACGGAACACAACAGGCGGCTATACACGCAGATTTTCTTTGCCGACGGAAAGCGCGCCGCTTCGGGCGGCGAGGACACCGACGTATGCATCCGCGTTTGGGATCTCGAAACGGGCAACACCCTTTCTGCGCTGTCGGGACACACGGACGACGTGCGCGCGATGGATGTGAGCCGTGATGAAAAGACGCTCGTATCCGTTTCGATTGATCGAACCGCGCGCGTGTGGGACTTGGAAACGGGCAAATGCACGCATGTTTGCAGCGGGCATACGCAAACCGTGATCGACGTATGCTTTCTCGGCGCGGGCGACCGGTTCGTTTCGGTCTCGTCGGACGAGAGCATTCGCATATGGGATTCGGTCTCCGGCGAATGCATGCGTACAATGGGTGATCTCGGTATGCGCATCCTCTGCGCTTGCGCCATGCCGAACAGAAACGCGTTTTTGACGGGCTCGTCAAGCGGAAAGATCATGCTTTGGAACGCAGACACGGGCGAATGCGAAAAGACGCTTTCCGTGCGCACGGGCGATATCAACGCGCTTCGCGTTTCGGAGAACGGCCGATATGTTTATGCGTGCGAGGATCATGTCATTCGCTTGTTCGATTTGAAAACCGGGTGCTGCGTGCGCTCGGATTTCGTGACGGATCGCATCATTCGCGCGATTGATCTCACGCGGGACGGTACGCGCATTCTTTATATGGACGGAAGCAACGCGCTGTATCTTCGCCGCCCGCTTTACGGATATCGCGCAAACTGGTCTATGAGCCGCATCGTCTCCTCCGAGGAACGCTATGCGCAGGAGGAGCGGTTTTTGCAAACGTTTGACGCTGCGACGCGCGCGCTGAACAAGAACGACGTTTCGGCGGCGCTGACGTATATCGACGCGGCGCGCGCAATACCCGGACACGAGGACGATGAGAAATGCCTGCATTTGAGCGAGCAGGCGGGGAGATACTGCACGGCGACGTCCCTGCGCTCCGTCAAGGAGCGTTCGCCGCGCGCGGTGCATCAGCGCGGCGTTCGCAGCGCCTTGCTCAATTCCGACGGTACGCTGCTTTTCAGCGCGGGCGACGATTCGCTGATGAAATTGTCGCGGTTTTCCGACCTGACGCTTCTTAGCACGTTTTCCGGGCATAAGGACAGCGTCGTCTGCATGGCGCTCAGCGCCGATGAAACGCGCGTCCTCTCCGCATCCAACGACCGCACCGTCCGCATGTGGGACGTCTCCTCCGGCAAGGAGCTGTTTTGCGCCACGCCGCACGCAAACACCTACCGCGTCTGCGCGATTGCGTTGAATATGGACGGTTCGCTTGCCGCGATGGGCGGAGACGACGGCATGGTGAAGGTATACGATACAAAGAGCGGCGCGTGCGTGAGCGAGCTCAAAGGGCATACGGATGGCGTTTCGGCGGTATCGTTTGCGGCGGACGGAAAGCGCCTGTTAACGGGAAGCTGGGATCAAAGCGTTAAGCTGTGGGATGTTGCGAGCCAAAGCGCGCTGCATACGTTCAACGGGCATAAAAACGACGTCATGAGCGTATTTCTTTCGGACGACGGCACGCGCGCCCTATCGGGCGGGTTTGACCGTTCCATGCTCGTTTGGGACGTTTCGAACGAATCGGTTCTGCACGCGTTTCGCGATCTGCCCGCTTCCGTGACCAACGTTTCCATGCGCGCGGACGGCGCGTTCTGCTTTGCGGGCTGCGCGAACGGCGATATGCAGATTTTCGACGTCAACAGTGAGGAGTTGATTCGCGGCTTTACGGGTCACGCCGATGCGCAATGCACCTGTATCAGCCGAAACGGCAGACGGCTCGCTTCGGGCGCAAAGGATGGTTCCGTCAAAACATGGGAAACAGACTGGGTCTGCCATTTCCAAGAATGGGTCGATTGGGACGCGCGCATCGAGCCGATGTGCAAGGCGTTCGTCGCCATATATCCGCATTTTTCGGATGAGGAGCTCGCGCGGTTCGTCAACTATCTGCAATGCGGCGGCTTTGGCAACATCAAACAGAGCGCGCTGGAACGACGCTTGAAAAATATGCAGCGGTAAACGCAGCCGCTCGTTTTGAAACGAATTACGACAAGGGAGGTTTCCAATGAACTACAATACCCCGATGCGCTTCGTCATGGTTCGAGCCGGCGCGGAAATGAACGCATCCTCCGCGAAAAAGCTCTATCCCGAGCATGTCTTTCTGGGCATACTCAAGCTCTCCGAGCTGAAAACCGCAGATTTTGCGCCAACCTCGCAGCACATGGAGGAATCGGACGCGGATATTCGCAAGGTGCGCGCGCTGTTCGAAAGCAGCAAGATCAACGCCCAAACGATGCGCGCCGAGCTGCGACGCATCATTCGCACGGACGCGCCGGAGGGCGACGCGGACGGCATGATCGCGGTGCTGATGATGAACGCGAGCCACGGTGGGGATACGATCACGGCGTCGGATGTTCTGGAAGAAATTTTTGCCAGACCGACGCCGATCATTCGCTCGCTGCTCGCGCAAGCCGTTCCGAAAGCGGGGGCGAAACCTTCCTCAGCCGAGACGGACGACACGGGCGAAGGGCAAAAGCCCGAGGCTGCGGATGAGATGACGATCGATTATCTGCCGAAGCTGACCGAAAACATCCGCTCCATGCGTTACAAGCTGCTCAACATCGTATTGGGGCAGGATCACGCCGTTCACGCGTTTGCGGAGGGGATTTTCAGCGCGGAGGTGATCGCTGCCTCGGACGCGAAGCGCAAGCGCCCGCGCGCGATCTTTGCGTTTGCGGGCCCTCCGGGCGTTGGCAAAACGTTTCTTGCCGAACAGGCGGCGGAAACGCTCGGTTTGCCGTTCAAGAAGTTTGAGATGAGCGCGTTTTCCGATAACCTGGCCTATAATACGCTGGTGGGCTATGCTGCGAGCTATAAGGACGCGAAGCCGGGCACGCTTTCCGGCTTTGTAAAGGACAACCCGCATTGCGTACTGCTTTTTGACGAAATCGAGAAGGCGCATACGACCGTAATCCAACTGTTTTTACAGATTCTCGACGCGGGTAATCTGCACGATACGTTTTTGGACGAGGACGTGTCGTTCCGCGATACGCTCATTATCTTTACGACCAACGCGGGCAAACAGCTCTACGAGGGCGATCAGAAATCCAACGCCGCAGGGCTTCCGCGTCAAACGATCATCAACGCGTTGGAGACGGACAAGGATCCCAAGACCGACCTGCCGTTTTTCCCCGCGCCGATCTGTTCGCGCCTTGCGACGGGCTTCCCGATCATGTTTAACCACCTGCAAGCGCATGATTTGGAGCATATCATCGTAAACGAGCTGACCCGTCTTTGCACGCTGTTTGAGCGGCAGTACGGCATCAAGGTCGACGTCGAACCGCTTGTGGCGACGACGCTGCTGTTTGCCGAAGGCGGGCTTGCGGACGCGCGCACGATTCGCGCGCAGGCCGAGCTGTTCTTCAAGAACGAAGTGTTCAAGCTCTGCCGCCTATGGAGTCAGGAAACGTTTGACGACGCGATCAAGAAGATCAAGGAGATTCGTTTTACGGTTGAAACGGACGCGCTTCCCGCCGAGGTTGAGCCGCTCTTCCGAAACGACACGACGCCCGAATTTCTCGTGTTCGGCAACGCGGTATTTGCCGAGCGAATCCGCCGCAGCATGCCGACGTGCAAGGTGTTTGACGCCGAAAACACCGAGGAAGCGTTCCAAATCGCGGCAAAGGAGGAGCTGCAATTCGTTCTGCTCGACGTGGTTTCTCGCAGCGTGCTCGCAGGCGAGGACGTGGATCCGGACGAAACGCAGGCGGCGGACATGATGGAGCTTGCCGATAAAACCATGGCGGCGTTTGACAACGTTCCCATCGCCGCGGCTTCGCTCAAAGCGGCGCGCGCGTTTTTCCGCCAAATGCGAGAGCGTTTCCCCGAAATGCCGATCTATCTGCTGGAAACCGATTTGATGGTCATCGACGGCGAGCTCATGACCTCGTTTGCACGCGCGGGCGCGCGGGGCAAGCTGACCATTCCCGGCAGCGATCTCTCCGTCTTCTGCGAAGAAATCACGCGGATCTGTTCACAGCTTTATATGCAAGCCTCCGCCGCAAAGCTCGCGCACGAAAGAAAGATCCTTTATTTCGAAAGCGCGCCGATTTTGACGGATGACAAGAAGGTAGCGCGCATTCGTCTGCGCGATTTGACGCTCAAACGCGCCATATCCGCCGAGGACGCGGGCGAGGTGCTGGAGGACGTCGAGAAGCCGTCTGTGCGCTTTGCGGACGTAATCGGCGCTGACGACGCGAAGGACGAGTTGAAGTTCTTCATTGATTATCTGAAAAACCCGAAGTCGTTCGCCGCACGCGGGCTCGTTCCGCCGAAGGGGGTTTTGCTCTACGGCCCTCCGGGCACCGGTAAAACCATGCTTGCAAAGGCGATGGCGGGCGAATCGAACGTCGCGTATATTCCGTCTGTCGGAAGCTCGTTCGTAACCAAGTATCAAGGCAGCGGGCCCGAGGCGGTACGGGATCTGTTCAAACGCGCGCGCAGATACGCGCCCGCGATCATCTTCATCGACGAGATTGACGCGATCGGACGCGCGCGCGGGCAGTCCGAGGGCGGCATGTCGGGGCATGGGGAAGAGATGGCGCTCAACGCCTTGCTTGCGGAAATGGACGGGTTTGCCGTTGATCCGAAGCGTCCCGTGTTTGTGCTTGCGGCGACGAACTTTGACGTTGAGGAAGGGCAGGGCGGCATCGGTACGTTGGACGCCGCGCTTGCAAGGCGGTTCGACCGCCGTATCCGCGTCGATCTGCCCAATAAGGAGAATCGCCGTCAATATATCGCGTTGATGCTGAAAAAGCACAAGACGAACACGGTTACGGACGAGATGATCGAAACGCTCGCTGGGCGCAGCACGGGGCTGAGCCTTGCGAACCTGAACTCCATATTTGAGCTTGCTGCGCGCATGGCTGCAAAAAAGAATGCGCCGATCGACAACGCGCTCATGGATGAAGCGTTTGAGATCACGCGTCACGGCGAGAAGAAGGATTGGGGCGTTTCCTATGTGGAGCGCGTCGCTCGGCATGAATCGGGACATGCGTATCTTTGCTGGCTGTCCGGCAAAACGCCCGCCTATTTGACCATCGAAGCGCGCGGCAGTCACGGCGGCTATATGGAATATGCGGACACGGAGTCCACGCCCTTATTTACGCGCGACGACCTGATCGGCAGAATTCGAACCGCGCTCGGCGGACGTGCGGCGGAGCTCGTGTATTACGGCGAGAAGGACGGCGTGACGACGGGACCTTCGGGCGATTTGGAGAGCGCGACGCGCACGGCGCGGGCGATGATCTGCACCTATGGCATGGATGAGACGATCGGGCTCATGGCGCTTTCATCCGAGGAAGCGCTGCGTGGGCCGATGGCGAAGGAGATCAACGCGCGTATCAACACGATGCTTGCCGCGGAAATGAAGGAGACGGTTCAAATCATCGAAGCGGGCAGAAAGAAGATCGACCGTATGGTCGCGGCGCTGGTGGAAAAGAACAAGCTCACCTCCGAGGAGATCGAGGCGCTGCTCAAAGACTAAACAAAAGAACGCTCAAAAGAAGAAACACCCGTACAGCGAACCGTGCGGGTGTTTCTTATCGTCAACTGTTTTATTCCGCGTGCTTGGTCAAAAACAATACGCCGAGCGTATTGGGCCCGCAATGTGCGCCGATGGTGCAGCTCGCGTTCGTTGTAAAAAGCTCCCCGAACGGCTGCAACGCGCGCACATGCTCGCATACGCGCGCAACAAGCGCGTCGTCCATCGTGGAATAGGTGACAAATACGCGATCCGTGACGATATCCGTGCGATCCTTGAGCTGATCGTCCACATATTTCATCAGCGCGGCTTCCAGCTTGCCGATATATTTTTTCCCGACGACCATGCTGCCCTGCCGCTCATTCTTTACCAGAATGGTCGGTTTCATGTTCATCAGCGCCGCGCCGATCTGCGCCAAGCTCGAACAACGACCGCCTGCGCGGAGAAATTCCAGCGTATCCACGACGAAGCTCGCGCGCGTATCGCCCGACAGCACTGAGACCTCTGTTGCGACGGTCTTTGCGTCCTTTCCGCGCTTGATGCGTTCGCCCGCTTCGCATACGAGCAGCCCGAACCCCGTGGAAAGCGAGCAGGAATCGATCACATATACGTTTCCTTTTTTGGCGAGCATTTCGGATGCGATTTTCGCGTTTTGATGCGAGCTGGAGAGACCGCTGCCAAGCGATATATGGATTACGTCGTATCCTTGTTCGAGAAACGGCGTGAAGTAAGCGATATACTCCTCGGGATTGATTGCGGCGGTGCGCGGCAACGCTTTTCGTTCCCACCAGGCGTGATAGATCTCGTTCAACGTGATGTCAAGACCGTCTGTGAATTGTTTTCCCTCCAAAAGGATGTGCAGGGGAAACAGCGAAACGTGGTAACGTTCTTTCAGCTCGGAACCGATATCGCAGGGCGTATCGGCGCTCAGCAGCACTTTGTGATCAGACATAAGCATAGACCTCCGATATTTCGTCTCATCTATTCTAGCAAAGAACGGCCCATTCGTCAAACACGCGGGAAACGTACACAATGATCGCATGAAAGCGATACAAATACGGAATTCTTGAATCGCCCCTTCGGTTGACAAAGCAAAGAGACGGAACCTATACTGTGTATGCGCGCTTTTGCGCCGCAAATCTTCCTTGCGCGTTCCCAAGCGACAAACGGAAGGATGGAGGACATATCGATATGTTTTTACGCGGAATCAAACAAAAGGGCGAGCCGATGGAGCGCGAACATCCGTATTGGCTTGACATTCCCGCCGTTTCGCGGCTCAACGAGCTGACGTTTGATACGCCGGTCACCTTCTTGATCGGCGAGAACGGCGCGGGCAAATCCACGCTTTTGGAAGCGATTGCGATCAACTACGGGTTCAACGCGGAGGGCGGAACCAAAAACTTTCGTTTTTCCACGCGTGAAACATCTGCCGCCTTATCCAAGTTTATCACGTTGGTAAAGGAGCCCGTGCGCCCGCAGGACGGTTATTTTTTGCGGGCGGAGAGCTTTTATAACGCTGCGTCCTATATTGACGAGGTGGAGGCGCAGGGCAGCTACGGCGGCAAATCCCTGCATGAGCAGTCGCATGGGGAGAGTTTCCTTTCGCTCGTGATGAATCGATTCGGGCGAAACGGATTGTATCTTTTAGACGAACCCGAAGCAGCGCTCTCGCCGTCGCGCCAGCTTGCGCTCATCTGCCGCATTAACGACTTGGTGCAGGCGGGTTCGCAATTCATCATCGCAACGCATTCGCCGATTCTGATGGCGTATCCGAACGCGACGCTCTATCTGCTCGACGAAGCGGGAATTCGAAAGACGCGCTATGAGGAAACGGAGCATTATCTCGTAACCCGCGAATTCCTGCGCGACCCGCAGCGTATGCTGCAAACCCTGCTGTCGGAGGAAGAATAAAGAGCGCTCCTGATCGGCGCCTTGAATAACGATCCCTCCGAAACAAAAAAGCATTGCCGCTTTCTGACAGACAAAAGCTCGTAAAAAGAGATGAAAAGAAATTCAGCGCCGCCCATGTGGGTTGCGCTGACTTTGTTTATCACAGACAAAACAGGTATTTCTGCCCGCAGGCACACCGCAAAAGGTTGGTAGCGAAGCGGAGGCGCTGTGAGCGCGTTTACAAGCGAATAGCCGAAGCAAGCGTGACCTTTTGCGAAAAGGAGACGCGACGGAACGAGTGAGAGGTGATTTTTCACAAAAAATCGCCGCGAACTTAGTGAAGTTCGCGGCGACTTGGTGCAGGAAACAGGACTTGAACCTGCATGAGTGTGACCTCACACGGACCTGAACCGTGCGCGTCTGCCAATTCCGCCATTCCTGCAAAAAGTGGTGGATGGGGATGGATTCGAACCATCGTAGTCTGCGACAACGGATTTACAGTCCGCTCCCTTTGGCCGCTCGGGAACCCATCCACGTGTTGGGGGAATTGCTATTTGGTTTTCAATGGAGCTGGTGAAGGGACTTGAACCCGCAACCTGCTGATTACAAATCAGCT
>CAZBVC010000020.1:10509-37016 GCA_964495255.1 uncultured Oscillospiraceae bacterium | reverse complement strand
GTCTCCCGGGCGCCCCGCGGCTCTTGTTCCCCGCGACAGCTTTTGTAGTATAGCATTCGAGTCCGCCGAAAACAAAGCGACTTTCTCATAATATCCACTAAATATCAGATTTATTCTCCTTTACGGTCATTTATTACAAAATATCGTTTTGATTTGTTCGCGTTCTCCCGATTTCTCCATTTTTCGTTTTTATTTGCATCTTTTCCAAAAGTGATTTTGTCGCGCAAAAAAACACTTTGCCGCATCGTGTTTTCCATACTACATGTTGTACTTCGTGCAGATTTCAGCCCATAGGGCGCCGGCGACGAACGAAAGACGCAAAAAGCGCCCCTCGAAAGGAAGCGCTTTTCCGTTCCGTTTGAGCGTTTTCCCCTTCCCGCGAGAAGGCGTCTCCGCCTCTATTTTCCGATCGGCTTCATCGTCGGGAAGAGCAGCACGTCGCGTATGCTCGCCGCATCGGTCAAAAGCATGACGAGACGATCGACGCCGATACCGATGCCGCCCGTCGGGGGCATACCGTATTCCAGCGCGAGGCAGAAGTCCTCGTCGATCATCATGGCTTCGTCGTCGCCCTTCATGCGCTCGCTCGCCTGCTGCACAAACCTGTCGCGCTGATCGACGGGGTCGTTCAGCTCGGAGAACGCGTTGGCGTATTCATGACCGCCGATGAACAGCTCAAACCGCTCGGTCAGGTGCGGCGCGGACGGTTTCCGCTTGGACAAAGGCGAAATCTCGACGGGATAGTCGATCACGAACGTCGGCGCAATCAGCGTATCCTCGACAAACGCGTCAAACGCCTCGGCAAGCAGCTTGCCGCGCGAAGCGGTTTTGTCCTTGATCTCCATATGCAACTCCTGCGCCAGCGCGCGCGCCGCCTCGTCGCTTTCGCAGGCGAGGAAATCCGCACCCGTTTGCGCCTTGACCGCGTCGTTCATGCTCACGCGGGCAAACGGCGGCGTCAGGTCGATCGCCATGCCCTGATAGGTGACCTTCGTCGTGCCGTTGACCGCCAGGCAGCAGCGCGAGATGAGATCCTCGGCAAGCGCCATCATGCCGCGATAGTCCGTATATGCCTGATACGCCTCGATGGTCGTGAACTCGGGGTTGTGCATGGCGTCCATGCCCTCGTTGCGGAACAGACGGCCGATCTCGTATACGCGCTCCAAGCCGCCCACGATGCACTCTTTCAAATGCAGCTCCGTCGCGATGCGCAGATACATATCGAGGTCGAGCGTATTGTGATGCGTGACAAACGGCCGCGCCGAAGCGCCGCTCGCCGTGGCGTTCAACACGGGCGTTTCCACCTCGATAAAGCCCTTTTCGCTCATGATGTCGCGAATCGTCGAGATGATGCGGCTGCGCTTGACAAACGTGTCGCGCACCTCGGGATTCACGATCAGATCGACAAAGCGCTGCCGATAGCGCAATTCGGAATCCTTTAACCCGTGAAACTTTTCGGGCAGCGGACGAAGCGACTTGGAAAGCAGCACGACGGAGGTCGCGTGAACGCTGATTTCGCCCGTCTTCGTAACGAACGCCCTTCCGGTAACGCCGAGAATATCGCCAACGTCGTCCGTCTTGAACGCCGCGTACGCCTCCTCGCCCACGTCGTCGCGCCGCACATAAATCTGGATTCGTCCCTTTGCGTCCAGCAGATGCGCAAAGCTGGCCTTGCCCATGATGCGCCGTGAGATCATGCGCCCCGCAACGGCGATCTCTTTCTCGCCGAGCGATTCAAATTGCTGTAATACGTCCGTGCTGTAATGCGTTACGTCAAACGTCGTATGGCGATAGGGGTCGTTTCCCGCCTGCTGCAAAGCGGACAGCTTGTCCCTGCGAATTTGCAGCAGCTCGGTCAGCTGCTCTCCCGTGCATTCGGGTTCGTTCCCCTCCGCGGGTATAATGGGCGGGTTTTCCATGATAAGCTCCTTCCTGTTCATCAAAAAAAGGGGGGACCGCAGTCCCCCTCGTTTGTTACTTGCCAATCGCGTTAATTTTGAGCCGCAGCGTGCCGCCGGGGGTGACGACCTCGACCACGTCGCCCACTTTGTGCCCAAGCACCGCTTTCCCGATGGGCGATTCGTTGGAAATGCGCCCCTGCAACGGATCGGTCTCCGCGCTGCCGACGATCTGGAACGTCATCTTGCTCTTATCCGCCATGTTGGTCATCTTGACGGTTGCGCCGACGTTCACGGTGGTTGTGTCCAGCGACGCTTCGTCGATCACATGCGCGTGTTTGAGCTCTTCCTCGAGCTGGGCGATGTCGTATTCGTTTTTCGCCTGCTCGTTTTTCGCCGCGTCATATTCCGCGTTTTCGGACAGGTCGCCGAACGCGCGCGCGATTTTCAGCTGCTCCGCGATTTCGAGACGGCGCGCCGTTTTGAGAAATTCCAACCGCTCCTCGCGCTTTTTGATCTCCTCGGGGGTCAGCCAAATCTCCGCCATGTATGAACCTCTCCTTTTCCGACGCGCAAATTCACGCGTCGATACTCGTGTTTACCTATTATATGTTTGCCGTATACCGCTGTCAAGCACGTTTTCCGCTTCGTTCCCCGCATTGTCCCGCTGCATTTGCGTCTTTTTTTCTGCGGATTGGCGCCCGTCGTCTTTTTACGGCGGATTCGATTGCTTTCGCGCGCGGATTGACGTAAAATGTAGAAACTACGGATTCGAGGGTTCATTCGGCATGGCTTTGCACGCATCGGCGGAAGAATCGCCCGCGCAGGGGGACTTTTCACAGGGCGGCATCGGCGCAAATCTGCTTCGGCAGGCGGCGCCGACGACCGTTGCGTTGCTCGTAAACGCGTTTTACAACGTCGTGGATCGCATCTTCATCGGGCATATCCCCGAAAACGGCGTGATGGCGCTGACGGGCGTCGGGCTCGCGTTCCCTCTCATTTCCGTCGTCGCCGCGTTCTATAACCTCTGCGCCACGGGCAACGCGGACTTTTCGATCAGCCGCGGCAACGGCGACGACCGCCGCGCCGCCTGCGTGCAGGACAATATCTTTATCCTGCTGCTTGTGTTCAGCGCGATTCTGCTCGTTGCGGGGCAGCTTGCCAAGGCGCCCGTGCTCCGCCTGATCGGCGCGTCGCCCGCGACGTTCGGCTTCGCAAACGACTATCTTACGATCTATCTTCTCGGCACGCCGTTCGTTTTGCTCTCGCTTGGTCTGAACCCGCTCATCAACGCGCAAGGCGCGCCGCGCACGGCGATGTTCTCCGTTTTGATCGGCGCGGTGATAAACGTCATACTGGATCCGATCTTCATTTTTCGGCTCGGGCTTGGGGTCAAGGGCGCCGCGCTTGCAACCGTGCTCTCGCAGCTTTGCTCCGCGATTTGGGTCATGGCGTACCTCTGCCGCCGCGCGCCCGTTCGCCTGTACCCCGCGCGTTTGCGTCCCGACGGGCGCGTCATGCTGCGCATTCTGTCGCTTGGCGTTTCCGGCTTCACCATGCAGGTTACCAACAGCGCCGTGAGCATGATGCTCAATTCGCAGCTCTATTTGTTCGGCGGCGATCTCTACGTCAGCGCCATGACCGTCGTTAACACGCTTCGCGAGGTCACGTTCGTTCCCGTCTCCGGCGTCATGCACTCCATCCGCCCCATCATCGGCTACAACTTCGGCGCAAAGCGATACGACCGCGTTCGCCAGACCATACTGCTTACCCTCAAGCTCTCCCTCGTCATCAACCTTGCGGTTTGGCTCGTTTTTCAGCTCATACCGGGCGTGTTCGTGCGTATGCTTTCCAACGAGGCCGCGCTGTTGCCCATTGCCGAGAAAAGCATCCGCATCTTCTTCTCGCTGGTGTTCATGATGTCCTTTATGCTGATCGCGCAAAACGTGTTCGTCGCCCTCGGCTACGCGGGCAAGGCGATGTTCTTTTCGTTTTTCCGCAAGGTCGTTCTCGTCGTTCCGCTTGCCTACCTGTTGCCGCGCCTGACAAACCTCGGCCCGTACGGTATTTTCCTTTCCGAACCCATTTCGGAATTCGTCGGCGGGCTCGTCAGCTTTCTGGCCATGCTGCTTACCGTTTGGCCGCTGCTGAAATCCCCCGTCCCCGCTCAAACGGAGGGGCGTCTTCCCGAATAACGTCTTCCTTCTTTATATATAGACAGCCTTCCGCGCGGAACAAAAAGAGGTTCGGTTTTGCGCCGAACCCCTTTATGCCATACCGATTCAAACGGATGCGCTCAGATGCTGCCGCGCAGCGCGTATACGCAGATGCCGACGCATTCGCGCAGGAAATTGTTGAGCCGCAAATACCATACGTCGTCCGCGGGAATGCCGACGGCGGAAATGCCCTGCGACTTGGCGACGCGACCCGCGCGATACACATGAAAATTGGTGGTCACGAACGCAATGCGCGCGTTTTTGCCCAGCACATCGTCGATAATCGCCTTGGAATTGCGGAAATTCTCGATTGTATTGGTCGCTTCTTCCTCCATATATACGCGCGCCTCGTCAACGCCGCGCTCCACCATGTATTTCTTCATGGCGGACGCCTCTGTCACGCTCTCGCCAGCGCCCTGCCCGCCCGATACGACGCAAATCGCGTTCTCATGCGCGTTCAAAAACGCAATCGCGGTGTTCAGGCGGTTTTCCAGCACCCATGTAACCCTGTCTCCGTGCACGGCGGCGCCAAGCACGATCACGGCGTCCGCATCGGCGGACTTGCCCGCAGACTGCGCACGAAGCATGAGCGTTCCGCAAACCACGAATATCACGCAGGCCACGGCATAGCACGCGGCGATCAGCCATTTGAGAAAGCAAAGAAATCCCGCGCCCATATGCGGCAAAACGAGCGCCAGAAATACGAGCGGCACGCCGAAAAACGCGGGCAGGATCACGCCGAGGTTAAAGTTTGACAGCGTGGAAATGATGATCGTTTCCGCGATCAGCACCACGCCGACGATGAACAGAATCTCGCGAAACGCGGAAAACGTATGCCCGCGCTTGCGCCAGAACGCGAAAAACAGCGCCATCGCCGCGATCAGCACAACGAACACGGCGAGGATATACAGCCGCCAACGTGTATACATAGGGGTTGCTCCTTTCTTTTTGCGCAGAGCGCCCGTTTCAGGGGCGGGGAACCAGCATCTTTTTCAAAAATTGCCCCGTATAGCTTTTTTCGACGCGCGCAACCTGCTCGGGCGTTCCGACGGCGACGACCTCGCCGCCCATATCGCCGCCCTCGGGCCCCAGGTCGATCAGATAATCCGCGCTCTTGACGACGTCCAAATTATGCTCGATTACAAGCACGGTGCTTCCGTTCTCGCAGAGCCGCTGCAAGATTTCGAGCAGGCGCTTGACGTCGTCCGTATGCAGACCCGTGGTCGGCTCGTCCAGCACATACAGCGTGCGGCCCGTATCGCGGCGGGACAGCTCGGTTGCGAGCTTAACGCGCTGCGCTTCGCCGCCCGAAAGCTGCGTGCTGGGCTGGCCGAGCTTGACGTAGCCGAGCCCGACGTCGTAAAGCGTTTGCAGCTTGCGTGCGAGCTTGGGCAGCGGCGCGAAAAACCGCAGCGCCTCCTCGACGGTCATGTTCAAAACGTCGTGTATCGTCTTGCCCTTGTAGCGCACCTCGAGCGTTTCGCGGTTATACCGCTTGCCGCCGCAGACCTCGCAGGGAACGTAGACGTCGGGCAAAAAGTGCATTTCGATCTTGATGATGCCGTCGCCCGAGCATGCCTCGCAGCGCCCGCCCTTGACGTTGAAGCTGAATCTGCCCGCGCCGTAGCCGCGCATCCTTGCATCCGGTGTGTTGGAGAACACCTCGCGGATCAGGTCGAACAAGCCGCAGTAGGTCGCCGGATTGGAACGCGGCGTGCGCCCGATGGGGCTTTGGTCGATGTCGATCACCTTATCAAGAGATTGCATGCCGTCCATGCCGTCAAAATCGCCCGAACGGATGCGCGCACGGTTCAATTCGCGCAGAAGCGTATTGCGCACGATCTCGTTGACCAGGCTGGATTTGCCGCTGCCCGATACGCCCGTTACGCATACGAACATGCCGAGCGGAATCGTTACGTCGATGTTTTTCAGATTGTTCGCGCGCGCGCCGCGGATCACGAGGGACTTTCCGTTGCCCTTCCGCCGCGCCGTCGGCACGGGTATGGACATCCTGCCGCTTAAATACGCGCCCGTGATCGATTCCTTACAGGCGGCGATCTCGTCGGGCGTGCCGACGGCAACGACCTTGCCCCCGTGCTCGCCCGCGCCCGGGCCGATATCCACGATGTAATCCGCGCTGCGGATCGTGTCCTCGTCATGCTCGACCACGATCAGCGTGTTTCCGAGGTCGCGCATGGTTTTCAGGGTTGCAAGCAGGCGGTTGTTGTCCCGCTGATGCAGACCGATGCTCGGCTCATCCAATATGTACAATACGCCGACGAGCCCGCTGCCGATCTGCGTGGCAAGCCGAATGCGCTGCGCCTCGCCGCCCGAAAGCGACATCGCCGCGCGCGAAAGCGTCAGGTAGCCGAGCCCCACGTTGAGAAGGAACGTCAGCCGCGCCGTCAGCTCCTTCAAAATCTGAGACGCGATGATTTGATGCGCGCTCGAAAGCTCCAACGCGCTCAAAAACGGCAACACGTCCCGAACGGGCAATTCGGACAGCTCCGCGATGTTCTTCCCGCCAACGGTCACGGCGAGCGCCTCGCGCTTTAAGCGCCGCCCTTTACAGTCCGGACAGGGGGTCGAAACCATATACGCCTCGATCTCGCCGCGGCTGTATTCGGATTGCGACTCGCGGTAGCGGCGCTCCATGTTGGT
Organism: uncultured Oscillospiraceae bacterium; assembly: GCA_964495255.1. Lineage (GTDB taxonomy): Bacteria > Bacillota > Clostridia > Christensenellales > CAG-138 > UBA7703. Next base: position 30,241 of record CAZBVC010000020.1, on the reverse strand, counting down.
CAGTATGCCCTCGAACGGCGCGTCAAACGTGCCCGCGCCGAACTCCTTCTTGTATTCGACGTGCAGCTTCTCCTTGCCCGTGCCGTACAGCACGGCGTTTTGCACCGCGGGCGAAAGCTCCTCAAACGGCGTATTCATGGATGCGCCGTAATGCTCGGTCAGCGCGGCAAAATACATACTCGCGATCGTGCCCTTCGAGCCGCTGTTCCAGCCCATCACGTTGACCGCGCCCTCTGCAAGCGAGAGCTTCCTGTTCGGAATCACGAGCTCGGGATCAAGTTTGAGCAGCGTGCCGAGGCCCGTGCAGGTCGGGCAGGCGCCGAAGGGATTGTTGAATGAGAACATACGGGGCGCAAGCTCCTCAATGCTCACGCCGCAGTCGGGGCAGGCGTAGTTTTGCGAGAAAACCAGCTCCTCTCCGTCCACGATGACGACGACCGCGATCCCGTTTCCCAGCCGAAACGCGGTTTCCAGCGAGTCGGTCAGCCTGCCCTCCACGCCCTTTTTGATTACGACGCGGTCGATCACCGCCTCGATCGTATGCTTGAATTTCTTGTCCAGCGGCGGAACCTCGGAGATGTCGCCGATCACGCCGTCCACGCGCACGCGGACATAGCCGTCGCGCTTCAACTCGGCAAGCAGCTTCGCGTGCTCGCCCTTTCGCGCGCGCACGCAGGGTGCAACGATCAGCGCCTTGGTTCCCTCGGGCTGCATGAGCACGCGGTCGACCACCTGATCGACGCTCTGCTTCTCGATCGGCTTGCCGCATTCGGGACAATGCGGAATGCCGCAGCGCGCGTAAAGCAAACGCAGATAGTCATGGATCTCCGTTACGGTGCCGACCGTGGAGCGCGGGTTATGGCTCGTGCTTTTTTGGTCGATGGAGATGGCGGGAGAAAGCCCGTCGATGCTGTCCAGATCGGGCTTGTCCATCTGCCCCAGAAACTGACGCGCGTAGGAGGAGAGACTCTCCACATACCTGCGCTGCCCCTCGGCATAGATCGTGTCGAACGCAAGGCTGGATTTGCCGCTGCCCGACAGACCTGTGAATACGACGAGCTTATCGCGCGGAATGACGAGATCAACGTTTTTCAGATTATGCTCGCGCGCGCCCTTGATGACGATGTCCTTCATGGTTATGACCTTCCTTCGGAATTACGGCCGCTTTTATGCGGCAAGCGCCACATGGCGCGGCGTAGGGATTATACCAAAAAAGCGCCGCTTGTGCGCGCCTTTTTGATAAGTTTCACGGTTTCTTCGCTTTCGGCGGCAAAGCCCGTTTACGCGTAGATCATCAGCATACCGACGACCATGCCGACGATCACCGCAAACGCGGGCAGCTTGCTTTTCCACATCAATATGGATTCGGGCAGCAGCTCGCCAAATACGACGTAAAGCATCGCGCCGCCCGCAAACCCGAGCGAGAGAATATGCCAAACGGGCCCCATCGACCCGAGCAGGTAGCCGATGAGCGCGCCGACGACGGTCGGCAGCCCGCTCGCCGCCGTAACCAGCACGGCTTTTAGCCGAGCTTCGCCGCCCGCAATCAGCGGAACCGCGACGGCCATGCCCTCGGGAATGTTATGCAGCGCGATCACCATCGCAACAAGGAAGCCGCCGCCCGCCCAGACGCTCGCCTGCCGGCCGCTTGCGTATGCCGCGCCGATGACCATGCCTTCGGGCAGGTTGTGCAGCGCGATTGCCGCAGCCATGATGACGCCCGCCGTGAACAGCCGATTGTTTTCCCTGCGATGCTCGGAATAATGGTCGCTGTGAATCAGCTCGTCCAGATCGTCCGCCGTCTTGGGGTGATCCTTGTCCTCGGCAACGTGCTCAACCTCGTGATTCGTGCTTTTGTCTATCCAGTAGTTGAGCAACGCGACGAGCGTAAAGCCGAACGCAAGCCCGCAAAGCACATACCACAGCGTTTGCTTGCCGCTTTCGCTTTCGAAGAGCGTGCTGCCGAGCATATCGAAGCATCCCACGGCGAGCATGACGCCGCTCGCGAAGCTGAGCAGCAGGCTGACGGTCTTGGAGGAGTCCCGCCGAATAAAGGCGCTGATCACGCCGCCCAAGCCCGTGCCGCCGACGCCCGCAATCGCGGTAACGCACAGCACCTCCCATATCATTTGATCCATATTCCCCCAAACGTCCCTTTCCCTGCGCTTAGTTCGCGCCGCCCGTTTTCACGAGCTCGTCGAACGTGATTGCATTCTCATATTTCGCGCGCCCCGTTTCCAGCACGGAGCCCTCGATGGTCAAAACAAACGCTTCCGCCTCGTAACGATCCAAAAACGTATTTGCGAGGCATTGCAGGTATGCGACCTCCTTCGCCGAGCCCGCGGAGAGCAGCGCCTGCCCGAACGCATAGGCAAGGTCGAGCCGAACGGCGCGCTTTTGCGTCCTCTCGCCGCCGATGAGCACCGTGTCGTCCTCAACCGTCATGGAAACGATCAGACCGAAATCCACGCTCGGCAGCGCGCCCGCATCCACGAGCGCGTTGAGCAGACCGCGCGGCGAATCGACCGCCGTTGCAGAAACGGTGGAAAGCCGCGAAAAGTCCGCGCTCGGAACATACAGCGTGACAACGGCGGAAACGGGCGTAGGCGAAGGAGACGGCGAAGGCGTTGCAACAGGCGTAGGCGAGGGCGCTTCGGTCGCAAAGGTAATCGGCTCGGGCGTAATCACCGCCTCGGCGGAGGTCGGCACGCCGCAGCCGCATAAACCGATCATGAAAACCAGGCAGCATGCCGCCGCGCAGAACCAAACCGCAACGCGTTTCATCCCGTAATCCTCCCGATCGCATACGTTAAAAACCGCCTCTATTTTATGACATCGCATGCGTCCGTGTCAAATGCGTTCGACAAAATCGGCGCGCGGACAGGAATCCGCAAAAAATCGTCCGCAATCTGCCGCGTTCCGCGACAAATCTGCGGAAACGCTTCCCATTGCGCGGGAAAAATGCTAAAATAGCGTATCAGCGAGTGTGAGGTATTCGATCATGCAGTGGGAAGATGTGGTAAACCGCGTGCGTTCGGGCGATCGCTCCGCCGTGCGCGAATTGGTGGCGACGTATGGGGAGCGCGTATATGCGCGCGCCTACGCGAAAACAAAGGACGCCTCGCTTGCCAAGGAGGCGACGCGCAAGGCGTTTTCCGCGGCGATTTCCGAAATCAAGCGCGACCCGAGCGCGGACGGATGGTCGCTTTGGCTGGACGTTTTGACGGAGCGCAGCATCGAAGAATCGGCCGAGATCAACGCGGCGGTCAAAAGCATCGGCAGCGAGTTGGAGCAGGAGCTGTTTTCCGCCGAACCGTCGGAACGCGCGCCGCTTGAACCGAGCCCCGAACCGCCTCGGCAGCAGAGCCCCGAACCGCAGCAGCAGCCAAAGTCTCCGCAGGCGGCCGCTCCCGTGCGGCAAAAACCCGCTCAGACGGGCAAACCCGTCCGTCCGGCGCCGCGCAAAGCATATCCCCCCGTGGAGGAGGCGTTTGACGAAGAGCCTCGCGCGCGCGGCGGTTTCAGCATGGTGCTGTTTATCCTGCTTTGCGCGCTGCTCCTTTGGGTGATCGCGGGCATCGGCATGTCCATGGGCTGGCTGCCGAAATACGACCTCGGCTTTACCTGGTTCAACGAGCACGTTTTCAAGCTGTTCTGAGCCGCGGTTTTCCGAACAAAAAGAGAGGGCGTTCAAAGCGTTGAACCGACCCCCTCTTTCTTTTTTGCTCGGCTTATGGGTTGTTCAAGCCTCGTCCTCGCGCTTGCGGTACAGAACGAATCTGCGCCCGATACATTGGATGACCTCTGCGGAAACGGCGGCGGCGAGCTTGTTCGCCGCTTCGCGCGCGGTCAGCTCGCTCGTTTCCAGCACGGTGAGCTTGATGAGCTCGCGTTTTTCGAGCGCCTCGTTCACGCCGACGATCAGATTTTCGCCGATATTCTCCTTGCCGATTTGGAAGATGGGCTTTAAGGTGTTTGCCATGCGCCTGATTTCGGCACGCTCCTTGCCTGTCATATGCTCTCCGCCTTTCCGCTTGCTTCGCGCCGAAAACGACGCGCCTTATTCCTTTTTTCTTACACAGTATAGCACACTTCCGCGCGGTTGGAACGGGGTTCATTTTTTCCGCGCGGGATGATATAATCAGAGCCACAAACGCATGGGCACAATATAAAGAAAGCATGGCGGTGATCGGTATGGAACAAGGAAAACAGTATGACGTTTGTATCGTCGGGGCGGCGACGAGCGGCAGCTTTTTGGCGCGGCGGCTTGCCGAAGCGGGCGTCAGCGTGCTTGTAATCGACGCGCTGACCAAGGAAACGCTCGGTACGCGGCTGGATATTTTCCATGTGGGCGCGGCGGATTTCGACCGTTTCTCTCTCCCAAAGCCCGAGGCGGACGACGATTTCGCGTTTTCATTCTCGCGCAACCGCCAGTTTTCCGCGTTCGATCACGCGCCGAAGGAAACGCAATGCGCGGTGGTCGGTATGCATATGCCGCGCTACGTTGCGCGCATGAACCGTTGGGCGGAGGAAGCGGGGGCGACGATTCTGCTTGGCGCATCCTTTGCCGACTTTGTGTTCGACGAAAACGGCCGCATCGGCGGCATAACGTATGTTCATGGCGGCGAAACGCACACGGCGCGCGCAAAGCTCGTTGCGGATTGCTCGGGAATCGCTTCCGTTTGCAGGCGAAAGCTGCCCGACGGCTACGGCGTCGAGAATTTCACGATCGGCGACGCCGAGCAATTCTACGTCACGCTTCGCTACGTCGCCTATCACGAGCCGAGGGACTATATCAACGGCTCGCGCGGCTGGCCGTATTATAAAACATGGGAGGCGCCCGACGCCGACCCGACGGGCGCAATCTTGGGCGTCGGCGCGAATTGGTCCTACGAGCAGGGGGAGAAAACGTTTGCCGCGTTTCGGCAAAGCGTCAACCTGCCGCGGCATACCGTTACGCGCATCGAGCGCGGCACAACGCCGTATCGCCGCCCGCCCTATTCGTTCGTTGCCGACGGGTTCCTCGTTTCGGGCGACGCCGCGTGCCTGACCAAGCCCTCCGCGGGCGAGGGCGTGACCAGCGCCATGGTGCAGCTCGAACTTGCGGCCAACACGATTTCGCGTCTGCTGGGCGAGGGCGGCTACCTCACGCGCGCGCGCCTTTGGCCGATCAACAAGGCGTATGTCGAGCGGCAGGGCAAGGCGTTTGCCTCGCAGCTTGCAACGTTGATCGGCGCGGTCGCGACAAGCGCGAAGGAGAACGACTTTTTCTTCAAGCATGACGTGGTTTTCTCGCAAAAGACGTTTGAATCGCTCGGCAGCGGCAAGCCGCTTTCCTTTACCGCGCGTGATTTCGCGCGAATGGGCGCGCATATGCTGCTCGGCGTTCTGACGGGCAAGCTGCGCGTCAAAACGATCCGCTCGCTTTTCAGGAGCATGAAAAACGGGGATCGGGTCGCCGCGCTGTACGGCGCGTATCCTGCCGAAGAAGGCGGCTTCGACGAATGGGTCAAGCGAGCCGACGCGCTTTGGAACGAATGCGGCAGCATGGCGGAGAACGGAGTATCCTGAAACGATGCATCTGAAAGCGCTGGTCGTGGCGGATCACGAAAGCGAATATATCTGGGATTATTTCGACGCGCGCGCGTTTCAAGGCGTTGACGTGATCATTTCCTGCGGCGACCTGAAAGCCTCGTATCTGTCGTTTCTCGTAACGATGATACCCGCGCCGCTTTTGTTCGTGCGCGGCAACCACGACGAGAGCTATGCCGACGCGCCGCCCGAGGGCTGTATTGATTTGGAGGAAAAGCCGATTACGATCAAGGGCGTCCGATTCGTCGGCTTTGGCGGCTGCATGAGCGGCAGACACGCGGAAAACCACTATACCGAGCGCGCCATGTCGCATCGCGTCTCTTTGCGCACGCCGCGGTTGACGCTGAAAGGCGGCTTCGACGTTTTGGTTACGCACGCGCCCGCTCTCGGTCTCGGCGACGGCGACGACAGCTTTCATCGCGGATTTGCCTGCTACAAAGCGCTGCTCGACCGATTTCAGCCCGCGTATCACCTGCACGGACATCAGCACCTTTGCTACGGCGCGAACGCAAAGCGCATCCTCACCTACAACCATACCACGATCGTAAACGGCAGCGACTACTGCATATTGGACATGGAGATTCCGAACGAACGGGAACAAAGCGTTGGCAAGGCGACGCTCCGAACGAACGGGTCGCTCTCTCATTTTATCGGGAAAGGCGGCGTGGGGAAGCATGAACGCGGTGAATGAAGCAAGAGAAAGCTACGACCGCGCAAGAAAGCGCGCGCAAAAGCAGCAAAGCCTGTCGCGGCAGGCGGGCGAAAGCGGCTTTTTGCCCATGCTGGACGCCAAGCGCGAGGAATGCGGCGTGCTGGCCTACATGGCGCAGCCGCAGCGCACGATCTCGCTCGAACGCGTGGTCGGAACGTATCAAAGCAGCCGTTCGAACGCCTTTGCCGCGAACTTTATGCCGCTTCTGCCCGATTCGTCCGAGTTTGCGGGAAAATGGATCGCGCTTTGCGCGTCGCATCTGGAAAGCGGCATCCGCGACCCCATCCGCGTTTACGAATATCTCTGGCGCTATTACGTCGCCGAGGGAAACAAGCGCGTAAGCGTGCTGAAATACTTCGGCGCACAGTCCTACGAAGCGGAGATCACGCGGCTCATCCCGCAGTATGACGAAAACGACGCGGACGTCTGCCGCTACTATACGTTTTTGGCTTACGCGAAGAAGGGCGCGTTCCCCGACATCGAGCTTTCGCAATCCAAGAAATACGAGCGGCTGTACCGCATCGAGCAAAAGCTGCTTTCCGCCTGCGGCAAAGACGAAAAGCCGGACTGCAACGCGATGTATCTCCTGTTTGAAAACGCGTATCTGCAAACCGACCGCGCGCTTTCGCTGGGCGACGCGTTTCTGGAATACCTGCATATCTACGGCTTTCCGACGGGTTCCTTGCCCGAGGAGATCGCCGCGCGCATCCGCACGCTTCAACCGCAGCTCGAAATATTGGAGCATCCCGCGTCCCCGCGCCTCGTGTTGGAGGACGACGCCGCGGCGCCGCCGCTGTTTTCCCGCCTGTTCGGGCATAAGAACCCGAAGATCGTTTTCGCCTACGCCAAGGGGCGCACGCCCTATAACTGGCTGGGGGCGCACGAAATCGGGCGCGTCGGTATGCAAAAGGAGCTGGGCGAACGCGTTTCCTCCGTTTGCCTTGACGATATGGATCGCGACAACGCCTACGCGCTTTTGAGCGAGCAGGCGGGAAACGCGGGGCTTGTGTTCGTTACCTCGCCTTCCTTCATGAACCCCGTTCTGCGCTTTGCGCTGGAAAACCCGAACGTTATGACGCTCGTCTACTCGCGTATGCAGCATCATTACCGCCTGCATACCTACTTTGGGCGTTACTACGAGGCGGTGTTCATCTGCGGCGCGGCGGCGGGACTCATGACCAAAACAGGCGTGATTGCTTACGTTACGCCCGCCTTGCAGGGCGTTCGCTACACGTCGGACGTCAACGCCTTCGCCATCGGCGCGCGCAGCGTGCGGCCCGACGCGCGCGTGTTGTTCGTAACCAAAGCCGTTTCGCCCTCCGATCTTTCCACCTGTGCGCAGGGCGTGCAGCTTGCCCATGCGCTGGGCGCGGACGTCGTGCTGACCCCGCGCTACGAAGCGATTTCTGCGGCGGATCTGCCCAACGGCGTATTCTCCGTTTTGATGGGGCTTGACGAAACGGGTACGCCCAATCGCTATATCGCCGCGCCCGACTGGAACTGGGATCGCTTTTACACCGCCATCGTGCGCAGCTACCTAAGCGGCAGCCTGACCGACCTTCTCTCTTTCGACGCCGATTCGCCCTTAACGAGCTTTTGGTGGGGCATCGGCGCGGGCGTGATCGACGTGCGGCTCTCCGCAGCGATCACGGGGCCGGCAAACAACCTGTTGCGCTATTTGAAAAGCAGCATCGCGCAAAACCAGTTTAACCCGTTCCACGGGCCCGTTCTGGCGCGGGATCAAACCGTTCTCGTTCCGCCGCACAGCGACGCGCGCCCTGCCGAGATCATGAATATGCGCGGGTTTATTTCCGCCATCGAGCCGATCGAGGCGGAGGAGCCGAACCCATAAAAAGCGACGCGACCATACGCCGCGCCGGGAAGGACGACCCTATGCAAAAAAAAGAACAACCCATATTGGTCACGCGGCCCTCTCTGCCGCCCGTGGCGGAATACGAAGAACTGGTCGAGGCGATTTTTTCGCGCAGGTGGCTGACAAACTGCGGCGCGCTGCACGCCGCGCTCGAGGATGCGCTCGCAAACAAGCTCGGCGGCAGGCGCATGACGCTCTTTACGAACGGTCATCTCGCGCTGGAATGCTGCCTCGGCGCGTTTTTGCCCGACGGCGGCGAGGTCATCACCACGCCGTTTACGTTCGTTTCCACCACGCATGCCATCGTGCGCAGCGGCTTGACGCCCGTGTTCGCGGACGTTGAAAAAACGTATCTTACGCTTGATCCCGATCGCATCGAGGAACGCATCACGGAGAAAACCCGCGCCATCGTGCCCGTTCATGTTTACGGCAACCCATGTGACGACGAAGAAATCGAGCGCATCGCAAAGAAGCACGGCCTGTATGTTATCTACGATGCGGCGCACGCCTTCGGCGTAACGAAAGGCGGGCAAAGCGTCGCTCTGTTCGGGGACGCGAGTATGTTCAGCTTCCACGCGACGAAGGCGTTCAACACGATCGAGGGCGGCGGCGTCTCCTGCGGCGACGAAAGCATGATCGAGCGTATGCATCGGGCGCGCAACTTCGGCTATGACGCGCATTCCGAGGAGATCTCGCTCGTTGGCGGAAACGCCAAGATGAACGAGTTTCAAGCGGCGATGGGGCTTTGCAACCTGAAATACTTCGAGCGCGAAATCGAAAAACGCGCGCGCGTGTCCGCACGGTATCGCGAGCGGCTTTCGGGCGTAAGCGGGCTATATCTGCCGCCGATTCCCGAAGGCGTCAAGCCGAACCACGCCTATTTCCCCGTTTTGATCGACCCCGAGACGTTCGGCGAAACGCGCGAGAGCGTCTGCGCGCGCATGAACGCGAAAAACATCTTCCCGCGCCCGTACTTCACGCCGCTGACCTCAAACGCCTTGTGCTATAAAGGTCAATTTGACGAGCAGGAGCTGCCCGTCGCGCGAAAAGCCGCCGAACAGGCGCTCACGCTGCCGCTCTACGCCGACCTTGCGCTTTCCGACGCGGACGACGTCTGCTCTCTGCTGCTCGAACGGGCGTAAACAAGCCTTTTACGCGTTCTTTTCCCGCTCGGCAAACAGGGCGGAATAGTCCGTCGCGTTGTCGCGATCCTGCCAAAGGCGCTCGATGTCGTAAAACGCCCGCTCCTCGGGATGAAAGATATGCACGAGGACGTCGCCATAGTCCATGACGATCCAGCGCCCTTCCTGATAGCCCTCTGTTCTGCGCAGCGTCAGACCGAGGGCTTCCGTTTTCTCGTCCAGCTCGTCGCACAGCGCCTTGACCTGCTGCACGGCGCGCCCGCTGCAAACCACGAACCAGTCCGCAACGATCGTTTTGTCCGCAACATGGATGGCGACCACGTCCTGCGCCTTCTTGTCGTAGAGCAGCTTACAGATCTCCTCGGTTTGCCGTTGAATCGTTTCGTTCAATGATCATTCCTCCGTTTTTTGTTTTGTCAAGCGTTCCGTCATTCTGTTCCAAGCGTTGCTGATACCAGCGAAGCGCACGCCGCGCGGCGGGATGTATCTTTTGCTTTGCCGCTTCGAGACGCCGTATTTCGCGCGTCAGCATATGCAGCATGAAGGCTTCCGCATCCCCCTTTGCCGCGGCGCGCAGCTCGTCCACGCCCGAAAACGCGCGGTTCGGCTCGATCAGATCCGCCGCGTAGGTTACGAGATCGAGCGGCCGCATCTTCTCATCGCTCGCGGTATGCAGGCGAATCGCGCGCAAGATCTCGTCGTCCGTCACGCCGTAATCAACGCGCGCAAGCACCGCCCCCGCGAACGCGTGATAAACGGCGGGAACGCCCTGCTCGTCTCCGGACAGCGTTTCAAGCTCCGTCACGGAAACGGAAGGCGCCTTTGCGCAGTCATGCAGCAAGGCGGCAATCTGCGCCTTTTTCGGATCCGCGCCCCAGCTTTCGGCAAGCACGGCGGCGGCGCGCATCGTGCCCGCAACATGGCAAAACCGTTTTGCCGTGAGCACACCGCGCATTTTTTCTTGCAGCGCACGCACCGCGTCCGAAAAGTAAATCCCTTCCTCGTAGCAATAGCGCTCCACGGCGGCAGGCAAAAGCGCCTCGACGGGCAAGCCCGCAAAAAGTCGCTCCCGCACGCAGGTCGAGGAGACGTCGCCCACGTCGTCATCCAACAAAACCACGCGCGCGCCGTACCGCCTTTCCAAAAGCGCGGCCGCCTCGGCGTCCCCCGTGTTCTGCTTCCTGCGCGGCACGGCGATAACCGTCGCGAGAGAAAGCACCTCGTTCGGGCAATGCCAGTTCGGAAAATCGGCGAGCGTATCGCTCCCGACGATCAAAAACAGCTCCGCGTCGGGATAGAGCGCATTCAGGCTCAAAAGCGTGTCGCGCGTATAGCTTTTGCCCGCGCGCCGCAGCTCCAAATCGCACGCCTCTATGCCGTCCTCCCCCGTGGCGGCAAGACGCGCCATGGTCAGGCGGGTCGCCGCGTCCACATGACCGTCAACAACCTTATGCGGCGGATCGGCGGCGACCATGAGCAGCACGCGATCGAGCTTGCACGCGCGCTTTGCTCTGCGCGCCATGTCGAGATGCGCGTTGTGTATGGGGTTGAAGGTTCCGCCGAGGACGCCGATGCGCATGAACAAAGCCGCTCCTTTACCCGTTTATTATAGTATGGAATCCGCAAAAAGGGAAATGCTTTTCTGAGCGCGTGCGGCAGGGCGCCTGCCCCGCGCCATTGTTCGGAAGGCGGCTGCATGATATGAAAACACCTGCTCAAAAATACTACCTGCGCCGTTTTGGCGGCGGAAGAACGGCGGCGGCGCGCATACTCGACTATGCCGCGCTTCGGCTGATCCTCTTTTTTGCGGCATATCTGCTCTTTCGTTCGCGCATCGACAACGTTCGCGTCTGCCTTCTGCTTGCGTGCATGACGCTCGCGTTATGTATGCTGGTTCTGCGCGCCGCGCGGGAAATTCTGTTTGAGCGCTTCCTCGTCAGAGAGCGCGAACGCCTGCGCAGGGAGGCGCTGCTCAAACGGCTGCTGCACGCGCCCGCGTCCGTTGCGGAATGCGCTTTTCGCCCGCTGATGCACACGGGCGAAACCATGCGCCTTTTGTTCACCGCGGAGCGCGCAAGCGCCAACCTGCTGCTTTCCGCGGTTCGCGGCGCGCGCTTTCTGCCGTCCGCGGGCGGAGAGAATCAAGCGGATCAAGCGCTGTGCGTCGTTTCGCTCGCCGGCTTTACGCAAAGCGCCGTTTCGCTTGCCGCCGAGCTGCACGCCGTTCGCCTGATTCCCGTTTCCTCGCTTGTAAGCGCAGCGGAAAAGGCGGGCGTTCATATTTCCGCCGCCGAAACGGACGCCTATGCCGCGTCCCTTTGGCAAGCGTCGCAAACGCGGAAAAAGCGCTCGTTTTCGTTTGCGTTTCCGCAGAACGCGGGCGCAAAATATCTCTTTGCTGCGGCCGTTTTGTCGCTTTGCGCCTTTTTGACGCGATACGCACTGTATTACCGCATGCTTTCCGGGCTTTGCGTCTCGCTCGCGGCGGTCTGCTTCCTATCCGCACGCTTTACGAAAAACGTGCCCGAACCACAGTAACGCAGACACACGCAAAGCGGCGTTCGCCATACTATGATCGTATCCTGACGCATTCGCTGCGCCCGAATAAAGGAGTATGGCTTTGCCGCTGTTGTTCGTTTACAATGCGAATTTGCAGGCGATTGAGCAATTCGCGCTTCCCCCCGAGGCGCAGACGCCCTATGTCACGCGGTTCGCGTTTCCCGTGTCCGCTTTTTTGGGGTCGCGCACGTCGGGCGTCGGCTGGACGGAGAAGCGCGCGCTGTTGGCGCTTGACGCCCTGTATGACGCGTTCGGGGGAGAATTTCGCGTGGATCGTGCGTTTACCCGCGCGTTTGGCGCGGCGTGCTCGGAGCGCGCGCAGCATCATACGGGGCTCGCGTTTGATCTGGGCGCAACGCTTTTGCCGCATGAACGGGCCCGCCTGCGCGCTTGCTGCCTATCCTGCGGCGCATTCCCCTATATCGAGCCGCCCTGCATCGGCGGCATGAGCGTGCATGCCGCGCTTTCCGCCGCGTATCCCGCGCAGCTTAAAAAAGGCGCAATCGGCGTATATGTTTTGACGCTGCAAGCCTCGCTTTCGGACAAAGGCTTCTACTTTGGCGCGCTGACGGGTGTTTTGGACGACGAAACCCTGCGCGCGCTCGGCAAAATGCGGCAAGCGTACGGTATGCCGCAAAGCGAACGCGTGCAGCGAAGCGACCTCCTTGCCGCGATTGACAAAGCCGCCGCGAAATGCGAGAATAATTGACAGACAAACCCGATTCGGGACGATACGGAGGCGAACGAATCTATGGATTATGCAAAGCTGCAAAACGGAAGCGACGTGCGCGGCGTTGCGCTTGCGGGCGTTCAGGGACAAGCCGTCGATCTCACGGTGGATGCGGTGCGGGATATTGCGTCCGCATTCGTCTTATATTTGAGAAATAAGCTGCATAAGGACGAGATCATCGTTTCGATCGGGCGGGATTCCCGCTTATCGGGCGAAGCGCTTGTAGACGCGGCGGCGGACGGCATATTGCGCATGGGCGCAAACGTCACGGATTTCGGGCTTTCGAGCACGCCCTCCATGTTTATGAGCACGGTGCATCGGGATTATCATTATGACGGCGCGATCATGCTCACCGCAAGCCATCTGCCTTTTAACCGCAACGGCATGAAGTTTTTTACGCGCGACGGCGGCTTGGAGAAAGCGGAGATCTCCGCCCTTCTTACAAACGCGGGCAACGGCGCTTTCGCGTTTCCCGCGCAGCGCGGCAGACTGGACGCAACGGACTTTCTCTCGATTTATGCCGACGAGCTGGTCGAGCAGATTCGCGCGGGCGTTGACGCGAAGGACTATGCGCATCCGCTTGCGGGCTTTCATATCGTTGTGGACGCGGGCAACGGCGCGGGCGGCTTCTTTGCGACAAAGGTGCTTTCGCCGCTGGGCGCGGATACGTCGGGCAGCCGCTATCTCGAGCCCGACGGCAGCTTCCCCAACCACATTCCGAACCCCGAGGACGAAACCGCCATGGGCGCAATCGCAGAGAGCGTGCTGGAAAGCCATGCGGATATGGGCGTAATCTTCGATACGGACGTGGATCGCGCGGGCGCGGTCGCTCCCGACGGGCGCGAGATCAATCGTAACAAGCTGATCGCGCTGATCGCCGCCATCCTGCTTTACGAGCATCCCGGCACGACGATCGTTACCGATTCGATCACCTCGAGCGGGCTTGCCGCGTTTATCAAGGCGCAGGGCGGCGTGCATCATCGCTTTCGGCGCGGGTATAAGAACGTCATCAACGAGGCGATTCGCCTGAACGATGCGGGCGTGGACTGTCAGCTCGCCATGGAAACGTCGGGACACGGCGCGCTCAAAGAGAATTACTTTCTGGACGACGGCGCCTATCTTATCACCAAGCTGCTCATCACGATGGCGAAGCGGCGCGCGCGCGGAGAGACGCTTTTTTCGCTGATCGACGCGCTCAAAGAGCCGAAGGAGAGCGTCGAGGTGCGTATGCGCTTGTCCTGCCCGAACTTTGCCGCGCAAGCGGATCAGATTCTGACCGAGCTGAACGCCTACGCCCTTTCTCACGGTTGGGACGTCGCAAAAGAAAACTATGAGGGCGTTCGCGTTTCGTTCCCCGCGGGCGCGGGCGACGGCTGGTTCCTTTTGCGTATGTCGCTGCACGATCCCTTGATGCCGCTCAACATCGAAAGCGATTCCGTCGGCGGCGTAAAACAAATTGCCGCCGCGCTGTACTTGTTTTTGAAGCGATTTGATACGCTCGACACGGATGGGCTGAAAAAGCACGCCGAGGGATAAGCGGCGCCGCTTTTTCCCTTTACGCAAACATAAAGAAGGAGTCAGGCTTTGACGCTTAACTCCTTTTGGTTTGCGCTTCGAAAATAATCGGGTTCCTTATTTGTTCCGCAGGAACGCGGGCACGTCGAGCTTGCTCTTGGGCTTTTCGGGATAGTCCCTGCGCAGATCGTCCTCGCCGAAGGTTGGCTCGCCCTGCTGCGGAATCGGCGCCGCGACCGGCTCATCCGCCATCACGGGGCGGCGCGGCATATACGACGCGGCGGTATAGGGCGCAGACCCGCCTTGCCGCTGCGGCTGCTGCCCCAAGGGGTTATACTGCGGCTGCGGAGGCGTTTGCTGCGGTTGACGCGGCATCTGCCCGCCCTGCGCGGGCGCGTAGGAGGGGCGATAGCTTCCGCCATACGGCGTGCTGCCGAAAACCGGAACGCCCGGCTGCTGCGCCTGCCCGCGCGGCTCATGATCGAACCCCGTGGCAATCACCGTAATCCGCAGCGCGTCGCCCATCGCTTCGTCGATATCCGCGCCGAATATGATGTTCGCTTCGGGATCGACGTTTTCACCGATCATCTCCGCCGCTTCGTTGACTTCCAGCAGGCTCAAATCGGGGCCGCCCGTAATATTCATGAGCACGCCGCGCGCGCCCGCAATGCTGGTTTCCAGCAGCGGGCTTTCCATCGCCTGACGCGCCGCTTCCGCCGCGCGCTTTTCGCCCGACGCGTTGCCGATGGCCATATGTGCAAGCCCGCGCTCCTTCATAATCGTTTTAACGTCCGCAAAGTCCAAATTGATCATCGCGGGAACGGCGATCAAGTCGGATATGCCCTGAATGCCTTGGCGGAGCACGTCGTCCGCAACGCGCAGCGCGTCGGGAAGGCTCGCCCTGCCGACCAGGTCGATCAGCTTGTCGTTCGGGATCGTGATAAGCGTATCCACGGCGGGCTTGAGCGCCGCGATGCCGATCTCGGCGTTGCGCATACGCACCTTGCCCTCAAACGTGAACGGCTTCGTTACGACCGCGATGGTCAATATGCCAAGCTCCTTGGCGCATTCGGCGACGATGGACGTTGCGCCCGTGCCCGTGCCGCCGCCCATGCCCGCGGTGATAAACACCATGTCGGTTCCTTTGAGCGCCTCCATGATCATCTCGCGGCTCTCGTCCGCCGCCTTGCGCCCGATCTCGGGATCCGCGCCCGCGCCCAGCCCCTTGGTCAGCTTCTCGCCGATCTGTATGCGCGTTGCGGCTTTGGCGAGATACAGCGCCTGCTTGTCGGTATTGATCGCGATAAAATCCACGCCGCGCAGGCCGTATTGCACCATGCGGTTAATCGCGTTGCAGCCTGCTCCGCCTACGCCGAGCACCTTGATCTTTGCAAAGGATGCGCTTTCGAAATCCGGTTCAAACATGGTATATCCCCCTTATTTGTTAAAAAGGTTGCGAAGCCTGTCCACCATCGAGCTTGGGGACGTGTCCGTCACAACGTCGTCCCCCAATGCCCGTAAAACAAAATCCAAAATCGCGAACGCGCTCGTATAGTTCGGCGTGTCCATATCCTGCACCCACGGCGTATCCTTCTTGACGGATATCCGCAGCGCCCTTCCGAGATAATCATACCCGCCCTTGACCATTGCGATTCCGCCGCCCGTGACATATACGATGGGCGACGCCTCCTCGGACACGCCCAACTCATGCATCGCCGCGCGAATCAGCTCGGAAAGCTCGTCCGCCCGCGCTTCCATCACGAGCCGAATCACCTTGTGATCCACGCGCCTCACGCCCGACGGCGTTCGAACGATCTCGGTATTGCTGAGCGGCTCCTGCAAAAAAACGTATCGCCGCTTGACCGTTTCCGCCGATTCGAACGGAATGTTCAGCCCATACGCCAGATCCGAGGCAAAGTGTTTGCCGCCTACGTCGATGCTGCGCGTATCCGTCAGCGCCGCGTTCTCCGCGATGGAGACGTCCGTATGCGTGTATCCGACGTCGATGAGCACCGCGGGACGCACGCGCTCCTTTTCGGGAATAATCGCAAGCGCCGCGCAAAGCTGCTCCGAAACGCACATGGAGATTTCGATATCCAGCGAGGAGAGCGCCTGCTCCATCGTTTTGACGAACTCCTCCTGCACATACATGTGCGATACGAGCGCGCCGAGCTCCTCCGTTTTCGCCCCGATGGGAAGCGCCGCGCTCGTTGAACCGTTTACGGTAAAGGATACGGGCGTGCTGTGCATGAGTACATGCCCCGGGAGCTTGACCTTTTTCAGCGACGCGGATATAACCTCGTCGATATCCTCCGCAAGCACGCGCTTGGACTTGCCGCCGATCGGGATCGTCGCCTCGGCCATGACCAGTTTGCCAAACGGCGCGGGCACGCCCACGGCGATCTCGCGAAACCGCATGCGCGAGGTCTGTTCGGTTTGGGAAACCGCTTCCACGACCGCGTTGAACAGGGAGCGATAATCCGCAAACGCGCCGTTTTGATACCCTGCGTAAGGACATACCGAAACCCCGTGCACCATCATGCCGTCGTGATTGGCAAAACTTCCGCACAGGCATACGATCTTTGAGCTTCCGATGTCCAATACCGCAACGGACTTCAAAGCGGCACCCTCCGCCTGTATCTATACATGTGTTTGCATTATACCACAGCGCTCGGAATTCGCGCAACTATGGCATATTGTTTCCGATTTGTTTCTTTTTTTTGCTCTTTTCGCTTTTCTTGGCGTGCTTGCGCGCTTTTTGCTGCCCTTTCAGCCAAAACGCAAGCAAAGCCCCGCGCTTGATCAGACGCGGAGCTTTCCGCTTGTCAAAAAAGTCCTTGGGGGATTCGGGGGTCGAAACCCCCGGAAGTTTTATTCCGGCTCCGGCGGCATGTACGCCGGAACGGATCGACCGAAAACGGGCGGTTTCCCTGTGCTTCCTGCCGCTCGGAAACCCGAAGGGTTTTAGGCGGGAAGCGGTTGTCCTGTCGAAAAACAGCGTTTTTCGACAGCCTGAAAGCCCCGCGCTTGATCAGACGCGGAGCTTTTTTTCCTTTTTCCTTTTACGCCCTGTCACGAAACGCGCTTGGCGACGACAATCAGCCTGCCGTCCGTTTCATGCTTGGAACAGGTAACGAGCGTTAGCAGACTGTCGCCCGCTTCGATCCCCTCCATCGTCTCGGTCGAGTCAAGCCTGCGCTGCGTTACGCACGCCGAATATTCGGCAAACGCTTCGTCGCTTTGCGGATGCGCATAGTCGTAAAAGCGAAACGAATCGCGCTTCCCCACCGAGGTCAGGATGACGGAAACCACGCGGTAAACGCGCGTTTCATAGAACGTGTCGAAGCGGAAATCCAAATGCGCCTGCAAAAAATCCGCGTCGAGATACCGTTTGAGCTCGCCGAACATAGAGCCGTTCTTCATGTTATGCCCGTATACGAGCAGGTTCTTCCCCCCGAGCGTGCTTGCTTCATCCAAAAACGGAAGCCCCGCATCGCTCGCCTCGCCCGAGAAATCGCGGCGGTAGTAATAACGCGGGCGCGATACGCTTTGCATAACGGGATAGTCGATCTGCGTATCGGCGATGGTGATCCAGCCCACGAACTCCTCATTTTCCGCCTTCAACGCGGCATATGCGTTCAAGCGCTCCGCATTTTCGTCCGCCGCCTGCGCGTTTGCCGTTTCCGCCGCAGGGAACGCGCCCTCGGCGACCTTGCCGAGCGAAACGCGAACGATTTCCGCTTGCGCGCTTGCCGAAACGCGCGCTTGCAGCGCCGCCAGCGCATCCGCCTCCGCCCGCTTTTCCGTTTGCCGCATGCTTACGCCGAACGCGCACACGAGAAGCGTCAAAACGAACGGAAGCGGCGCCAGCACGTCGATCAGGCTTTTGGCTCGCCTGCGCTTAGCGGCGTTCCTTGCCGCCAAAGCGATTCACCAGCGTCATGATAACGCCAACCACCGCGCAAACGCCCAGCAAAACGAATATGGACGTCCAAAGGTCGGGCGTGTCGCCCATGCGCGGCGTGTCGGGCGAGATGGTCGCCCGAGGGGTCGCGGTCGGGGTCGGCGTCGGCGTATTTACGGGCGCGGGCGTCGGGGTTTCGATCGGCGCAGGCGTGGGCGTTTCGACGGGCGCGGGCGTCGGGGTTTCGATCGGCGCGGGCGTCGGGGTTTCAATCGGCGCAGGCGTCGGCGTTTCAATCGGCGCGGGCGTCGGCGTTTCAATCGGCGCGGGCGTCGGCGTTTCGATCGGCGCGGGCGTCGGCGTTTCGATCGGCGCGGGCGTCGGCGTTTCAATCGGCGCGGGCGTCGGCGTACAAATTACGCATTCGATATGCGACGCGGTAATCGTCAGATCGATTCCCTTCGGACTGCCTTCGCAGTTTGAGTCTGCCGCCGTAAACGAAAACGTGCCCGTGTCCGAAACGGTTTTCCCTTTCAGCGTGTATTCAAACGCGCAGGTCACCTTGATCTTCGCGCTTTCGGCGATTCCCAGCCGCCGCGCGCTTTGGAATTCCAACGGATACGCCTTGCTTTCCGTTTTTTTCGGACCGCTCATTTTGAGTTCGACCCCGTCGACAAACACCTTGACGCTCTTGATTGTGAGCGCAGCCTTTTCGGTCGTTTCGCCTGTTTTGACGGAAATTTCGCCCGTGCAGCGCACGTCCACATGGTCATAGGTAATCTTGTCTGCAAACGCGCTCGTCAGGGCGCAGGAAAACGCCATAAGCAGCGCGAGAAACAGAATCAGCCGCTTCTTTTTCACGGAAACTCCCCCTTTCGGCAGACGCGCGCTTTCCTGCCGCCGCCCGCTTTCCCATTCCTATTCGGGGGAATGTCCGTTCATGCTTTCGCCGACAAAACTCGTCCCTTTTTCCCGCGCAAAAAAGGAGCGGACGTCTGCCCGCTCCCATATGCCGAATTATGTTTTACGCGTCGCCGTCCTCGCCCAAATCCTTCATCACGGTTTCGACCGAGTCCGTTACGGGCGGAACGTCGCCCGCGCGCTTGCCGCCCTTCGGCGATGCGTCATACGTGGAGATGCACAAAGGTCTGAGCTTGTACGTCAGCATGACGGAGGACTTCACATACTCTTTATAGAACGATTTCTTCACGCGGTCCATAACCATCCGCCCCGTCTCGTAGGATACGGACGGCAGAAGAATCACATATTGCATGGCGCTGTAACGCGATACCGTGTCGCCGCGGCGCAGGTTCTGTTGGGTCACATGCAGAAGCTGTTTCATGATGCTGTCCAAAACGAGATTGTCAAAGCGCTGCTCATAGGTGTTGCTGATGGTCAAAAGCGCGAGGAACATCGTGCTGTTATACCGCTCGATCATGCGGCGTTGGAGCTGATAGATCTCTTTGAAGATCTCATATTCGCAAACGAACGCCCCACGCCCGTCGTCCTCCGCCTCCAACATGCCCTGTACCTTTTCGATGTCCGCCTCCATCTCCTGATCCGCCTGCACGATGAGCTTATATACCGCGCGGATCTCCTCGGACGGCTGCACGCCAAGCTGCTTGTAATGCAGATCGGTCGCAAAATAGTATTGCGAGAGCGCCTCCCGCTTCTTGCCCGTTTTGACCAACGCCATCATGAGTTC
>CAZBVC010000020.1:0-10409 GCA_964495255.1 uncultured Oscillospiraceae bacterium | reverse complement strand
AACTCGAACACGTCGATTTCACAGTCCAGCTCGGGGTTCCATTGATACGATCCGCGCGCGGTCAGAATGGAATCCGTCAGCTCGGGCAAGCCGCTCGATTCGACCAGCGAACGATAGCGATGCAAAAGCGTGCGCAGCGCCGTAGCGGGGTTCGTGCTCTCCTTCTCCGACCAGAGCATGTCCAAAAGCTCCTCGTGAGAAACCGCACGATCCTGCTTTAAGATCAGGTATTCGAGAAGCAAGCAGGTCTTCTTGGCTTGTTTGAGCTGCGCGAGCACCACGTTGCCGTTCACGCAGATTTCGAAATTGCCAAACATCTTGATCTTTACCTTTGCGTTGCTCATTGAACCGCCTCCATTTTCTTTCGCATTCTGTCTGCGTCGGACGCGTATAGGAGCGCGTCCTCCGCCTTGATTCTGCCCGCCTCGTACAGGCGGAACAGATCCGCATCCATCGTGCGCATGCCCTCGTTCGTGCCCGCGTAGATCACGTTGTCCATCTGATATGCCTTGCCCTCCCGGATCATGTTCTGAATTGCGCTGTTGACGACCATAATCTCGAACGCAGGCTCCAACCCGCCGTCCGTAGCGGGAACAAGCTGCTGGGACACCACCGCGCGCAGCACCATGGAAAGCTGAACGCGAATCTGCTGCTGCTGATTGGCGGGGAACACGTCGATGATACGGTCTATCGTTTTCGCCGCGCCGACGGTATGCAGCGTGGACAGCACGAGCTGCCCCGTTTCCGCAGCGGTGAGCGCGGTTTGAATCGTCTCCAAATCGCGCATTTCGCCAAGCAGGATCACGTCGGGCGCCTGCCGAAGCGCCGCGCGCAAAGCCGATTGATAGCTGTCCGTATCATGCTCGATCTCGCGCTGCGAGACCACGCTCGCCTTATGCGAATGGATAAACTCGATCGGATCCTCGATCGTTATAATATGGTCTCGATACGTCGCATTGATGCGGTCGATCATGCAGGCGAGCGTCGTGGACTTGCCGCTGCCCGCCGGCCCCGTAACAAGCACGAGCCCCTTGCGAAACCGCACGAGATCGATTACCGTCTGCGGGATATGGATTTCCGACGGGTCGGGCAGCGCAAACGAAACCACGCGCAGCACCATGGCATACGAGTTCCTCTGTCGGTATGCGTTGCAGCGAAAGCGCCCCACGCCGCCGATCGAAAACGAGAAGTCGTCGTCTCCGTGCTCTTTGAGCTTTTCCTCGTCCCTGCCGTCCATTTCATAGATCTCATGCACGAGCCTCTGCGTGTCGGCGGGCCCGAGCAGCTCGCCGCAGAGCGGAACAATCGCGCCCGCAACCTTAACGGATACCTTCGCCCCGGGTATGAGGAACACGTCCGAGCCGCGTTTTTCCTTTGCGGCGATCAGAATCTCCTTTACGCCCAAGCAGATCAACCTCCTTGCCAAAGCCCGCCGTCGTCCGACGCGTTCCATGCGCCGACGCTCTCATAGCGATAGCTCAGTATCTCGCAATAGCCCTTGTCAAACGAAAACGTGACCGTCAGCGCGTGCTCGTCCGTCGATCGAATCGAGAAGGAACCGATTCCGTCCGCCGAAATCGAAACGTCCGATAATTTGGCAATCTCCGCGCCGCTTCGGAGCGCTTCGTCCAGCGCGGCGAGTCGATTTTGCGCGCGCGCGTCCGCGTCGTAATATGCGTTTATGCTCTGCGTAAAGCGCGTCGTCAGCGCCGCGTCGTTGCGCGCGGTTACGAACGTCAATACCGAAAACAGCGTCAGGCAGACCACCACGATCAGCAGCATGATGCTCGACGCGCCCACGCCTGCGTTCGCCCGATGCCCGTTTTTCATGGCGTCGCCTCCCCGCGCACATAACGCGCCGCGTCGAGCAGATAGGGTTCCCCGCTTTCGCGCTCGACACGCAGGGAAATCTCGTACAGCGCGCCGCAGTCCGCCGTTTTGCGCTTGATTTCGCCCGATACAATCATATCGTCCGAAACGACCCGCTCGATCTTCCGAACGCCGCTTTCGTCAAAATCGCCGTCTCCGACAGGGTCGGCTTTGAGCTGCTCGGCCATGTCCTGCAAGGCGAACATCGCGCGCGAAGCATACGCGCTTTCGTTTGAAAGCTCGTTTGCCGCCGCGATCAGCTGCACAACGACGCTCATCGAAAGCGCGAAAAACAGAATGACGACGATCAGCTCGATCAGCACCGTGCCGAACGCGTTTTTTTGCCCGATTCTGCGCATGCCGCCCGCTTGCTTCATCATGCTTCGCCTCCCGCTTTCCCGCTCGAAAGGCAAACGGAAAGCGAGAACGTTTCGCCATCCGCGTTTTCGACCGTCACGACGAGCATCTCCCCGTTTTGCTCGAACGCAAGCGACGATGCGCTGCCAATCGTCTCGCCGAACGCGGGCGAAAACGCAACATCCGCCGCAGCAAAATATTCCAAGATCGTTCCGTTATAGCAATAGATGTAGGTGTTGTACCATTTGCCGCCATAGTCGCGCGAAAGGGTGAGCACTTCCATATTCTCCCGCGTTTCGACCGCGACGGCGTTTTTTGCATCGTTTGCGCGCAGCTTGCCCGCAAGATAGCCGAGCGTCACGCGCGTTTCGTTTGCCTGCGCCGCGCGCGCTTCAACCCTTTGATACACCCGCGCGCCGATCACCACCGTGAGAAGCGACAGGATCGCAAACGCCGCAAGCAGCGCAAACGCGAACACGCCGCGCGCGTCGAGCGGACGCATGGGCTTGGTTCTTCTCCGCGTTTCCGTCATCCCTCGCCTCCGATCAGGCGCACGCTCACGCTCGGCGGAACGTTCGGCGCGAACACGTCGTAGGAAACGGCATAGCGCGTTTTATCGTAAACAATGCCGCAGCGCGCGCAGAGCTCGTCCAGCGACGCGGGATAGCGCCCCTCGATGGCATAGCAGGTTACGATGCCGCGTCGAATCGCGGACAAAACGAGCTTTTCCTCCTCCGCCTCGCTTTTTGCGTTCATCGCGCCAAACGCGAAATAAAACAGCAGAATCAACGCGAGGAACACGGCGGCGGCAAGAAGCAAGCCCGTTCGTTTTCCGCGTGCCTTTTCATACAGATGCATCCGCGTTCCCCCTTTCAGCCTTTTTGACAACGCGCCGCTCAGCCCATCGACGCAAGAATCGATAAAAGCGGCAGCATGACCGTCAGAAGCACCCCGCCGATCACAACCGAAAGAATCGTAACAAGCGCGGGCTCGATCATCGAAACGACGCGGTGAATCGCATTGTCCGCCTCCTCCATGTATATGACGCGCAGCTTTTCCATGACCGCGTCGAGCTGCCCCGCCGCCGCGCCGAAGCGAATCATTTTTTCATGGATGGGGTCGAACAGCTCCGCCTTTTCGCATGCGGAAGCAAACGAATCGCCCTTTGCCATTTGCGCCTTGCAGCGCGCGATGCGCTCTCGATAGCTGCGCGCGGTCACAACCGTCGGCGCAAGCTCCGTCGCATCCTCGAGCGAGCAGCCCGCCGTGAGCATAATCGACACGACCGAGGAGAACCTGGCTGCGGAGATCCGCTCGCTTGCGCGGCGCACGCTGAAAAACCACGCACCGAGCCGATCGATGACGCTGTCGCGCCGCGACGAATGGATCAAAAGCGCAAGCACGGCAAGCAGGATTGCGATCAGCCCCGTAAGAACCAGCATGCCCTTGCCCACGCCCATGCCGACGCGCATGGCAAGGCTTGCCGGAGCGCCTGCGGATAAGCCGAGGCTCTGAAACACGCGCGAAAATACAGGCAGCACGCTGACGACCAAAATTGCGATCACGACCGCCATCATCATCACGAGCACCGTCGGATACAGAATCGCGTTCTTGATCGATTGTCTGACGTCCGCTTCCCATGCGTAATCGTCCGCCAGCGCGTCCATAACCTCGTCCAGCTTGCCCGCCCGCTCGCCGACGCGCGTCATGCCGATCACATGCGCGGGGAACATGCGCGTTTGCTCCAACGCGTCGGAAAGCTGCCCGCGTGCGATCACGCCGTCTCTGATCTGCGCAAACCGCGCGCCGTAGCGGCTGTCTATATAGCTTTCCGCCAGCGTTTCCATGCCCTCGCGCAGCGGGATGCCCGCTTTGAGCACAATCGCCGCCTGCTCGCAAAACAGCGAGACTTCCTCCGGCGGCAGCGTGTCGTTTCGTTTTCGCTCGTTCATGATCTTCCCTCCACTGCGGCTCTTGTATGCCAATCCCCGTGTGCGGCGCTCAAAATATCTCTTGCCGGGCTAATACTCGCGCTCGGGTGCGTAGTCCGTTTCGCGGTGCCCCGTCTTGTCCAGCGTCGCGTCGTACAATATCCATTCGCCGTTCAGCAGCACGCGGTTCCATGCGTGCAGGATGTTCTCGGGCGAAACCACGCCGATGACGACCTTGGTCGGTATGCCCTTCGCGCGCAGCATCGTCGCAAGCAGCACCGAATAATCAAAGCAGATGCCTTTGCCCGTTTCCAGCGTTTCGTCCACATCGGGCAGATAGCCGTTCAGTTCGCCCGTGTCGGCGCGTTTTGCTTTTTCGGCGTCGTAGGTCATCAGGTTTGTTACGAAGCCGTATACGGCCTTTACGATCTGCGTTTCATCCGTCAGGTCGCCAACGAGCAAATATGCCTTTGCAACCGCCTTGGTGTCCGCATTAAAATTGACGTATTGGTTCGGGTAAAGGAACGGATCGTTCTCGTTTGCCAATTTGACGTTCAGCTCCGCCGCGTACAGCAGCGCATACAGATCGTCCTGCACGTTCTCCATCACGCGAATGGTGTACGCGCCGCTCCCTTGCTGAAACGGAAACACGGCGTAGGTATCGTCGCTTGCCAAATCGTAATAATAGTTGTATGCGATCGTTCCCACGCGCGTTTTCAGTCTGTTTTCGCGCGGCTCGGACTTGACCATCACATAGCCGCAGTCCGTATGGGAAGCGTCGATCGTGATCCCCTCGCCCGCGTATACGACTTCGCCCGACGCTTCGGGCAGATACAGCTTGACCCGTGTGGGCGAAGCGGTCGGCGTGCGCGCATCCGAAACCGAATCAACCGAATCGCGCGCGCGCAAAGCCGAGGCGTCCGTCTGCTGCCCGACAGACGGCGAACCGACGCCGCAGGCGCATAGGCAAACGCAGCAGACAACCACACACGCCGCGCCTTGATACAGCTTTGCGACTGTCGATCGGTTGCTCATGTAATGATTATACAGCTTCCATAAATTGCATTGCAACAAAATCCGCGTGTTTTCGCCAAACAATGCGAAATGTTTACAGCTTTTTGGCGCTTTTTGCTCCCGCAATTGTGACAAGCTGTTTTTAACGGCGCTTTACCGCGAAGAAACTTGTCATTTTGTCGGGCGTGATCTGACGCGCGGAAATCCGGTTTGTTCTTTTGTGGGAACAATGGTACAATAAGATACCAAGATAAGGAGGGCCCCCTATGCCCAGCATCGCCGCGACCCTGCTCAAACTTCAACTTCGTCTCGCCAAGCCGCTCGTTCGCTTTACGGGCATCGAAGCGTCACGCGCCGCGCAGGATCATCTCGGCGATATCACGGCGCGTCTGCTGAAAGACCGAGTTTCCTACGAACCCGTGCCGTTTACCAATTTCTTGGCGTGCTATGCCGTTCCGCATGCGCTCTCCGCAGAGGATCGCGTCATTCTGTATCTGCACGGGGGCGGCTATACCGCCGGCTCGTTGGACTATGCAAAGGGATTCGGCGGGCTGCTGGCCTCGTCCACGCATCTCAAAACGTTTTGCGCGGCGTATCGTTTGGCGCCCGAAAACCGATTCCCCGCCGCGCTGGACGACGCATACGACGCCTATCGCTTCCTGCTGGATCAAGGTTACGACCCCGCGCACATCGCCTTTGCGGGCGAAAGCGCGGGCGGCGGCCTCATCTACTGTTTGGCGCATCGTTGCAGGCAGGAGGGAACGCCGCTGCCCGCCTGCATGGTCGGCATTTCGCCTTGGACGGATCTGACCATGTCCGGCAAGTCGTATCAAAACAATGTGCTGCGCGATCCTTCGCTCATTCGCGAGGCGCTGGCGTACTATGTGATCGTATACGCGGCAGGGCACGAGGACGAAGCGCTCGTTTCTCCGATCTTGGGCGACTTTCACGGGTTCCCGCCCGCCATGCTGTTTGCGGGCAGCGACGAGATCCTGCTGGACGACGCGCGCTCGCTCTACAAAAAGCTAATCGCCGCGGGCTGCAAAGCAAGCCTGACCGTCGAGCCGGGCATGTGGCACGTTTATCCGCTTTACGGCACGCCCGAGGGCAAGCGCGCGTTGCGGCGCATGTCCGCATTTTTGCGCCAGAAGCTCGGGCTTTCCGATTTGCCCGCGCAGCAATAAAGCAAGGTGAATAGCACGAACGTTTCGAAAAAGAAGCACGCAACCTGGATGCGCCTCGACAACGCGGCGCTGATTTATCCCGCAACCATGAACCGCTCCTGGACGGCGCTGTTTCGCGTATCCGCAACGCTCAACGAGGAGATTGATCCCGATTTGCTCGAGGTCGCCCAGCGACGCGCGCTTCGTCGGTTTCCCTCTCTCTCCGTGCGGCTCAAACGCGGTTTATTTTGGTTTTATCTCGATAAAACGACCGAGGCGCCGCGCATTCAGGAGGATGTTCAAAACCCGTGCGTGCGTATGCGCTTAAAGGAGAACGACGGCTTCGGCCTGCGCGTAAGATACTTTCAAAAGCGCATCGCGGTCGAGTTTTTCCATGTTTTGACGGACGGAACGGGCGGACTGACCTTTCTGCAAACGCTCGTTGCCGAGTATTTGAAGCTCTGCCATCATGCCGACATCCCGCGCTCAAACGCCATACTGGACTGCAACGAAGCCCCGCGCGAGGAGGAGACCGAGGACAGCTTTTTCGAAAACTCGGGGCAGATTACGCAGAGCCGCCGCGAAGCCAAGGCGTACCATATCGTCGGCACGGACGAGAGCGACGGGTTCGTCAACGTTGTTTCGGGAACGGTCGACGCGAGCGATATTTTGACCCGCGCGCGCGAAAAAGGCGTTTCCGTAACCGAATACCTGACCGCCGTGCTGCTGCTTTCGGTCGACGACATTCAGCGCAGCCGCGCCATCGTGCGCAGCCGCATGAAGCCCGTCAAGGTCTGCGTACCGGTCAACCTGCGCAAGATATTCCCGTCGAAAACGCTGCGCAACTTCTCCAACTATGTCAACCCCGGCATCGACCCGCGCCTTGGCGTATACTCGTTTGACGAGGCGCTCAACATTGTGCATCATTTCATGGCGATGGAGGTCACAAAAAAGCTGCTCAACGCCAAGATTACGACCAATGTGCGCACCGAGCAAAACCCCGTTCTGCGCGTTATGCCGCTGTTTGTGAAGAACGCCGCCATGAAGCTCGTTTATTCGCAGGTCGGCGACGCGGTATCCTCAACCTGCCTGTCCAATCTCGGCGTAACGACGCTGCCGCCCGAGATGGCGCAATATGTCACGCGCATGGATTTCGTTTTGGGCCCGCTTGCGGACAATCGCGTGTGCCTTGCGGCGCTGACCTACGGCGGCAAGCTGCGCCTGAACTTTACCCGCACGATTCGGGAGCCGATTCTCGAACGCGCGTTCTTTCGGCGGCTCGTGCAGCTCGGCGTACATGTGATCATCGAAAGCAATCAACCCGATTTTGACTGAGAGACGGAGGTCTTTTGTATGCGATATTGCGTAAACTGCGGCGTGGAGCTTGCAAAGAGCGAGCGCGTCTGCCCGCTGTGCGGCGTTGAGGCGATCAACCCGCTCGACCCGTTCGACGAAACGGCCGAGCGCCCATATCCGCGGCACGTTGAGCGCATCAATCGCTTCATCGACCGCCGTTACATCTCCGCGCTGATCTCGATCCTATTGCTGATTCCGCTGTTTACCGTGCTGTTTTGCAACCTGCTTGCCGACGGCGCGCTGACCTGGTCGCTCTATGTCGCGGGCGCGGAGCTCGTTCTGTTTACCTGGTTCCTTTTGCCGAATTTACAGAACGGCATCTGCCGATATGGGCATGTGCTGCTGGACGGAATCGCCGTTGCGGCGCTGCTGTTCTTGATCGAGACCATGACCGCGCAAAGCTGGTTTTTGCTGCTTGGCCTGCCGCTTACCGTGCTTTTGACCGTGTACGCGGGCTTTCTGACCTGGCTTACCGAGCCGCGCTGCCGATTGCCGCTTCTCTATCGCATTTCGTTCGCGCTGGTTGCCGCGGGGCTCGTTACCGTCGGCGTCGAATTTTTTATTTCGCTCTTCCGCGGCGCGATTGCAATGCCGCGCTGGTCGATGTACGCGCTGTTTCCCTGCCTTGTGCTCGCCGCCGCGCTCATGCTGCTCAACCGCCGCGCCACGCTCAAGGAAGAGATCCGCAAACGGTTTTTCTTCTAATATATATAGTTCTCCTTCTTTCCTCTCTTTGAACAGAAAAGAAACGGAAGAATTTTCCCGTTTATGTGTTTCGAAGAGGTTCGGATTCTAACCGAATCTCTTTTTTGCACGGTGATACGCTTTTCTTGCTTTTCCTTCTGCAAAAGAAGAAAGCGCGCCCGTTTCCGAGCGCGCTCAGCTTGTCAAAAAAGTCACTGGGGGATTCGGCGGTCGAAACCCCCGGAGGTTTTATTTCGGCTCCGGCGGCATGTACGCCGGAACGAATCGCCCGAGAACGGGCGGTTTCCTTATGCTTCCTGCCGCTCGGAAACCCGAAGGGTTTTAGGCAGGAAGCGGTTACCCTGTCGAAAAACAGCGTTTTTCGACAGACAAAGCGCGCCCGTTTCCGAGCGCGCTTTCTTACGCTGTTGTGTTTCTTACGCCTTGGCTGCTTCGGCGGGATCCTTCTCGCGCTTTGCCCCGAGGAGCACGAGCGCAAGCTGTACGATCGCGATTGCCGCCATGAGAAGCGTCCAACGATCCGTGAAGACCATCGCGTTCTTCATGTTCTCGGTGAGAATGAAGGCGATGATGCCGCCGATGCCCGGAATGAGCGTCAGCAGGCGCATTCCGCCGCGCTTATTCGTCTCGCGCACGGTCAGTCCGTCCTTCTCTTCCTTCTTCTTGCCAAGGTAGCCGACGAGCATCAGCACGCTGGCAAGCGCCGTTGCGATGGTAAGGATCAGGTTGAGCAGCGCCCACGTTGCGCCTGCCTGCGGCGTCGGGTTGTCAACGATGCGCTCCTGCTCGGGCGTCGGGGTCGGCCCGACGATCGCGGTCGACATGGCGCCGTAGATCGTGATGCCGCCCGCGGGTACCGTTGCGGGGATCGTCGTCGTCCAACCGTCGAACGTGTAGCTGTCCTGCGCGGGATCGCTCGGGATCGGCATCGCCGAGCCGACTGCAACGTTCGCATACGTCGCATACGGTGTGCTTCCGTCAAGGCCGCTCGCCGTGCCGCCCGTTACGATGTAGGTAACGGTTACCAGTTCGGGAACGACTTCCTCCCAAACCGCGTAGAAGTTGCGCTGCAAAGCGCCCATTTGGAACGTACCGCCGCCGTTGTAGGACGCGCTGCCCGAGGGAGAATCGCTCCAACCGATGAAGCGGAAGCCGCTGCGCGTGAACATGTTGCCGCGAATCGTAACCGTCGAGCCCGTCTCATACTGACCGTCGTTCACGGTTCCGCCGCCCGGATAGTTCGCATGGTAGTAAACCGTGTTCAAATCTGGCGTCCAATCCGCCGTCATGATAACGTCGTTGTCGGGCATTTCAAACGTGTTGCCGCCTCTCCAGCCCGTATGCCGATAGATCTCCTTCGAGCGCCACGCGTAGAACGTGTAGCCGAATCTGGTCGGAGCGACGTTCGTAATGGTGACCGTTTGACCGTACGGAATGTTCGTGATCTTGACCGGGCTCGGCATCGTTCCGTCGTTTGCGCCGTTTGCGACATAGGTCAACGTATACGTTCTGACCTCCCACTCGGCGAACAACTCGAGGTTGTTCGTAAGCGCGGGGATTACCTGCGCAAGGTCATAATGCGTGCCGTTGCCGTTCGCATTCGTGTTCCAGCCGACGAGCTTGTAGCCGATGCGCTTGACGCCCGCCGCGGCATCCACGGTATACTGCGCGCCGTACTTCGGGTTGGTCTTGCCCGGAATGCCCGTTACCGCGTCCGTGGTGTTCGCGTTGTAGGAAACGAACGGGTTGATCGTGAAGTCGCCCGTCTCGTAGGACACCGTGTAGTTGCCCTGCGTTTCCTCGCCGCTCGGCGTAATGGTATACGTTCCGACGTCCTCACCTGCCTCGCGGGAGAGCGTGTAGCTCACCGTATCCGTGCCGAGCAGACCCGTTACCGTCGCCGTGCCGATCGGGTCGGGATCGTCTGCGCCGTAGACCTTGCCGTTGTCGTTTGCCGTAACCGTGACCGCCTTCGGGTTGATCTTCACGAAGCCGTCCTGCTTGATGACGATCG
>CAZBVC010000019.1:0-37913 GCA_964495255.1 uncultured Oscillospiraceae bacterium | reverse complement strand
GTGCCTCAACGATATTGCGGGTGACTTTCGCGAGCTGGAGATTCGGCTCAACGCCGATTTGCCCGTGTTTTTTGTCGGCGCGCGGCTGGATCTTCCCGATCGGGAAGAACGCAGCGCCGTTTCGGCCTCGCGTCTTCTGGCGAGCTTGCATACTGTGTTTCTTTCCCATGTTGAGGGGAAAGCCGTCTTGGCGGGCGTCAACTGGAGCAGACGCTATCAACTTTGGTTGATCCAGAGCGTGCCGAACGCAACGCTCGAAAGCACCGCATTGTATATCGGAGAGATGCTGGAACGGATTCAGGAACAATGCTGCGACCGGTTGGGCGCAAGCGTATCGTTCGTACTCGACCCCGCGCCGATAGCGCTATGCGACGCGGCGGCCGCCTTTGAGCGCATGCGCTCGCTGTTGATCTATCGCATCGGAGCGGATACGCGTATGCTGATCGGAAATACGGACTACTTCAAGATGGATTCTGCGACGTCCTATCAAACGCAATCCACACAGGATGTGGCGCTCAAAGATCTTTCTCTTGCGCTGCAATACGGGAATCGGGAATTGTTTATGCAGCGCTTAACGCAGTTTGTGGAGAACGTATCCCGCGAAAACCGACGCGATTTCACACTCGAATGTTACCATAGGCTCAGCGCGATGTTGCTCTCCCATCTGCGTGAATCGGACTGTATGGAGGCCTATATCGCAGAGTTTGGCGATCTTGGGTTGTTTGTTTGCCCCAACGCCAAACAGCCCCGGGAGGCGTTTGCTCCGTTTTTTCGTGCGGGAAATTGGATTTTGAACGTGCCGAAATCGAGCGATATCGACCGCAACGCAGAGCTGGTTACACGGCTGCATACATATATCGAGGAGCATATCGGCGAAGATCTTTCCCTCGTTGCGTTGGGCGAGGCGGTGTATTTAAGCCCTGTGTATCTATCTCGCATCTATAAGCAAATTTCGGGGGATCGTCTCTCGGAATACGTTTTGCTGCGGCGCATCGAACGCGCAAAAATTCTGCTTGCCGACCGCGAACGGAAAATCACCGAAATTGCCCTGCAAGTCGGATTTGAGTCCGCCGCACACTTTTCACGGGTTTTTCGCAAGGTGGTCGGCTGCACCCCGCAGGAGTATCGCGCCGCGGCGGGCAAACCAAAAAGGAATTGAGCCGTTCGGCAGATCCTCCGAGCTTGGCGGCTTCCTCAATTCCCTTTGCGCCATTCGCGAAGGAGGCGGAACGCTTTATCCGTTGAATCCATACAGAATCGTTTGAACAAACAACTGCTTTGCCGGCGGCATTCTCGTTTCGGGAGATCGCCATATCAGCCGCAGCGATCATCGGAAAACATAACAATCATTCGAATCAACGCGATTCGAGCCCCTGTGTCCGGAGATCAATTCCGGTTTCCGGCAAACCCATTGGTACTTGCGCGTTACCGATCGTTTTGCGGCGTCAAAACGGAACAACGGAGGCCCTTGCGGTCTCTTTTGTTTCGGTCTGTTGTTCGGAGAGCCTGGAAGGGCGGAAAAGCAAAGCGCCCCGCGGAGGGTTTGTCCGCTTACTCGTTTGCGTAATAGAACGCGCGGAACTTATATTTGTCGCCCCGAACCGTCGTTTTGTGAATCACGATCAGCTTGCCGCTCTCGTAGCAGAAGCGTTCGATGAGCATACAAGGCACATGCTGCGGAATTTGCAGCGCCTGCCGCTCCTTGTTGGTTGGGATCACGGGCGAAAGCAGCTCGCTTGCGTCGTCGATCCGCATGCAGTAATACGCTTTCAGGTATTCATACAGGGAATGGGTTTTCAGATGCTCGATATCCAGCCGATAAAAGCGGTTTTGCGGCAGATAGGAGGTTTCGATCATCAGCGGAAAGCCGGACGCGTTGCGCAGGCGAACGAGCTTGTGCCATTTTGTGTCCGGCGCGCGCTCGCCCAATGCGTCGCTTAGATACTTATCCGTGTCAATCAGCTCATAACCCAGTATCTCGTTTGTAATCTCAATGTGCTTGGCGCGCAGCGCGCCGGCGAACGAATGAAACTTGGAGAGCGGCTGCTCGTACATCTGCGGGCGGACGAAATTGCCGCGCCCCTGCATCTTGTCGATGTAGCCGTCCCGACGCAGCGCGTCCAGCGCGCGGCGAACGGTGGAACGGCTGACGTGATATTGCTCGCAAAGCTCCCGCTCCGACGGAAGCGCGGTTTTTTCCGGGCAGGCGTTGGACAGAATCAGATTCAGAAGGTTTTGGTAGAGCTCTCTGTAAAGCGGCGCGTCGCTCATGATGTCAGCCCCCTTTTCTGCATTATAATGATGTCGCGCGGTTTCGTCAAACAAAAGCGGCATGTATGCGACCTGTACCATACCAGTCATGCAACTGGTATTGCGCCAAAGCGTGTACCACTTGGCAAGTGGCTGTAAATGCGGCAAAACTGTTGCAAAAGTGAAATCAGCTTGTAAAATGAAGGTACCAAAGCAACTGCGACACGTTTCAAGCCTTTCGAAATAACGATCCGAAACAAGGAGATTTCCCGATGCTGAGAGACTTTATCAACGAGAGAACTTTTTTGGAAAACGTATCCTGTGCCACCTGGCAGGAGGTTGTGGACGTTGCGGGCGGGCTGTTGGTGCGGGAAGGCGCAGTCGAGCCGCGATTTTTGGATTCCATCAAGGAAACAGTGGAGGAGTTCGGCGCCTACATGGTGCTCATCGACGACGTCGCGTTTTTTCACGGGCGTCCCGAGGCGGGCGTAAACCGACTGGGCATGAGCCTCGTGCTGTTGAAGGAACCCGTCTTTCTGAAAGAGAAACGGATCAAAGCGGCGTTCGCTTTCGCGGCGCCCGACAAAGATGGTCACATCGAGCTGTTGCGCGAGCTGGCGGAGTTTTTACAGGACGAAGGCTTCCTGACGCTTCTGCGCGAACACGGCAGTAAGGAAGCGATTTTTGCAAAACTGGATCAGGAGGAGACAGAAAAGTGAAATATCAGGAGTATTACGGCGTAATCAAAGAGCAGCTCGAACGCGAGTTTGCCGAGGAAAGCGGCGCGATCGAGCAAACCGCGGCATACTGTTCGTCGTCCGTGATGGCGGGTCGCGTGATCCATGTGTTCGGATGCGGTCATTCCCAGATGTTCGCGATGGAAGTGTTTTACCGCGCGGGCGGGCTCGTTCCGGTCAACGCGCTGCTGATCCCACATTTGGCGTTGTTCCCGCGCGCGAAGCTCAGCACCTTGCAGGAGCGCGTGGAGGGCTTTTCGGAAGGATACCTCGCCTTGGAGGATACGGATCCGCGCGATACAATGATTATCGTATCCATCTCGGGGCGCAACGCGGCGGTCATCGACATGGCGCTCGCCGCGAAAAAGATCGGCATGAAGGTTGTGGCTCTGATCTCGAAGGAGTTTTCGGACGGGACGACCTCGCGCCATTCCAGCGGGAGGAAGCTGGGGGACGTTGCGGACGTAATCATCGATATCAAGTGCGCCAGCGGCGACGCGGCGATGGAAATGGACGGGGTGGAGCCGCGCTTTTGCGGCACGTCAACGGTGCTTGGCATGGCGGTGATGGAGTCCGTTATTGCACAAACCGTCGAAAACTGCGTCAACCAAGGATATGTTCCGCCGATCTATGTCAGCTCGAACCTCGACAAGGGCGACGCGATCAACGCGGAGTACATCAAGAAATACTCGAAACTGATCTCGTGCCTGTAAGGGCATTGCCATGCGGAGCTACTCAAAGACCCGGGCGGGATCTTTGATTAGTCATATAGGAAGGAGTGATGCGATTCATGTACATCGTATGCGTGTGCGGTCTTGGCATGGGGTCAAGCCTGATCCTGAAAATGACGGTGGATAAAGCATGCCGAGAGCTTGGGCTTGATGCGGAGATCGAACACTGGGACGCCGGAACGGTCGGAAGCAAGCACGCCGACTTGATTATGACCTCCGAGGACTTTGCCGAGCGGTTCGCAGGGCAGGACAATGTGATTTGCGTACATAACATCGTCGGCGCCGCAGAAGTCAAGCAAAAGCTGGAAACGTACCTAAAAGAGCACAACATCCAATATTGAGAAGGGGGTAATCCTTGTGAAAGTACTAAATTTCTTTTTACAGCTGCTGGAAACGCCGGCCATCGTTCTGGCGCTCGTCGCGCTGATCGGTCTGTTGGTACAGAAAAAGAACGCGACGCAGGTCATCAGCGGAACCGTTAAAACCGCGTTGGGCTACCTGGTGTTGGCAGCCGGCTCCTCTCTGCTGGTAACGGAGATTCTGCCGTTCGTGGGTCTGTTCCAAGAGGTGTTCGGGCTGGACGGCTTTGCCACCGGCTCCGAAATCATCGTTGGCGCCATGTCCGAAGCGGTGCCCGTCATCGCCGCGACGTCCGCCATCATCATGGGCGGCGGCTTCCTCATGAACATCCTGCTTGCGCGCTTCACACCGCTCAAATACATCTTCCTCACGGGACATATGATGTGGATCTCCTCCATTGCGATCGCATACAGCCTGTATTCCGCAGGTCTGAGCGAGGCCATGATCATCGTCGTCGGCATCGTGCTGCAAGGCGCGATCCTGACGCTGCTGCCCGCGATTTCCCAG
The DNA here is from genome assembly GCA_964495255.1 of uncultured Oscillospiraceae bacterium. Classification (GTDB taxonomy): domain Bacteria; phylum Bacillota; class Clostridia; order Christensenellales; family CAG-138; genus UBA7703. The sequence goes on along the minus strand of CAZBVC010000019.1, from coordinate 33,328 downwards.
CCCCTCGTGCGCAAGGTAACGGGCAGCGACGAGTTCGCAATCGGTCATTTGACCACGCTGGGCACCGTCTCCTCCGCTTACATCGGCGGTTTGGTCGGCAACAAGGAAAAGAGCGCCGAAGATCTCAAGCTCCCGAAAGCGCTTTCCTTCTTTAAGGACACCTCGATGTCCATCGCGACCGTCATGTTCGTTTTCTACATGATCGTCGTCATCGCGGCCGGCCCCGAAAAGGTTGCCGCATACGCCGGAAGCACGAACTATATCATCTACGGTCTGCTGAAAGCGCTGGGCTTCACCGCCGGCATCCTCGTGTTGCTGCAAGGCGTTCGCATGCTGCTTGGCGAACTCGTTCCCGCCTTCAAGGGCATCGCGGACAAACTCGTTCCCAACGCGATTCCCGCGCTGGACGTGCCCGTGCTGTTCACCTTCGCGCCCAACTCCCTGATGCTCGGCTTCATCTTTGCCACCCTCGGCATGATCGTAGCCATGTTTGCAAGCTCCGCCGCGTTTGGCGTGGTTCCGCTCGTTTCCATCATCGGCGCGTTCTTCACGGGCGGCGTCGCGGGTATTTTCGGCAACGCGCGCGGCGGTCGTCGCGGCGCAATGGTCGCCGGCTTTGTATACGGCTTTGAACTGATCTTCCTCTCGGGCTTCACGTATAAGCTGTTTGACCACTTCAAGGCGGTCGGCGCCGAGGGCACGGGTCATGACTGCATCGACGCGATGGCCGTCATGGTCGCGCTGAAAAACGTTTGGATCGGCGTCATAATCATCGCGGCCGTGTTCGTGCTGCTTTCCGTGCTTGCCGTCAAACGCAAGAAGGCGCTTGCCGCAGCAGCCGCGGAAGCGGAAAAACCCGCCGAGTAAGAAAACCGCACGATCTGCCCAACGTCACTCCGCCGTTGCAAATGCCGGGAAGCGTTCCTTCCCGGCATTTGCGGCAACGGTCGACAAATCGTCTTTTGTTTGATATCATTGCTGCGATTCAGCCGAAACGGGCAAATAAGCAAGGAGATGAGGACATGTTTACCACAGAACGGGAGATTCGGTCACAGTATGCCGCGCTTCGTCAAACGGCAGCGTATATTTGGGAACGAAAAGAAGAAATTTTGAATGCGTTCGACGAAACGCGCTCGCTTTGCGTAATCGGGTGCGGTTCAAGTTACAGCCTCGCCAAATCCGCCGCGCGGCAGTTCACGCTGCTCAGTCAGATTCCCGCGTTCGCGGTTGCGGCGGGCGACCTGCTCGTCAATTTCGCGGATTATGAGAACATCGTGTCCAACGCGACGCTGTTGCTGCTCTCGCGCTCGGGTTCCACGAGCGAAGTCGTTCAGGCGGCGGAGCGCTGCAAGCGCGTTTACCATAACCGCGTGATCTCCGTCTGCGCCAAGGCGGGCTCGCCCATCGAGGCCACGGCGGATACGAATTTGGTCATTCCATGGTGCTTCGACGAATCCGTATGCCAAACGCGCACCGTAACAAACCTATATCTCGTGGGCTGGATGATCGCGGCGATCGTGGCGGGCAAGCGCGAAATTCTCGAAGCCGCGCGAACGATCTGCGACCCGTCGGAAGCGTTTTGCGCGGGCGTTGAAACAACGCTGCAAGAGATTGCAAACGGCGATTGGGAGAAGGCGGTCGTGCTTGCCGACGGCGCCGTGGCGGGGCTTGCCGAGGAGGGCGCGCTTGCGTTCAAGGAGATCTGCCGGCGGGACTCCAACTTTTATCATGTGCTGGACGTTCGGCACGGGCCGATGGTACAGATCGACGCAAAAACGCTGGTAATCGCGTTCGTTTCCTCGGGCGATTTCCGCTTGCAGGCCGATCTGATCGCGGACGTGGCAAAAAAGACGAAGCAGCTCGTGATCCTTTCGCGGGATGCGAAGGCGGAAAAGCTGCAAAACTGCCGCCCGATCCGCCTGCCGGACTGCGGAAGCGACGCGGCGTCCGCCGTGTACGCGCTTTACTGCATCCAGATGATCTGCTATCTGTATGCGCTTCGCATCGGCGTGAACCCCGATGCGCCGGATGGGCTTGACGCATGGATCCGTCTGGGCGGCGTTTGAAAACGCGCGACGACGATCCGTTTGGAACGATCGGAGGAATCGGAATATGACGACAAAACTGGTCACGGTAATCAATGCCACGGGGCTGCACGCGCGGCCCGCGTCGGACTTTGTGGCGCTTGCCAAAACATTTGAAGCAAAAATAACCATTCGCAAGGCGGATACCGACCGTAAGCCCGTCAGCGCGAAATCTATCCTCATGGTGCTTGCCGAGGGATGCGACTGCGGCACAAGGCTGGAGCTCGCTGCCGACGGCGCGGACGAAGCGGACGCGGTAGAGCGTCTTTCCGCCCTGCTTGCATCCGGGTTTGGCGAGTAATCCGCATCGGAAAGCGAGGAGCGTATGCACGGATTGACAACGCTGATATTCGATTGGGACGGCACGCTGATCGACTCCAAGCCGGGCATTATGCGCTGTTTGGCGGAAACGATCGAAGCGATGCACGCGCCCGCCCTGCCGTATGAAACCATGCTGCGCTTTATCGGGCCGCCGTTTCAGGATTCCATGCAGCGGTACTGCGGCTTTTCCGAGGCGAAGGCGCTCGGCGCGCGGGAGATCTTCTGCGCGCGATATGAGAGCAGCGGCTTGTCGGAGGCGTCCATCGTGCCGGGTGCGCGGGAGATGCTCCTTGCGCTGCGCGAGAACGGCTGCCGTACCGCGATCGCGTCCTCAAAGCCGCAGGCCTATTGTATGCGCCAACTGGAACATTTCAAAATGGACAACCTGATGGACGCCGTCGTCGGAAGCGGCGTATCGGGAGATCTGCGCGAGGAGAAGTCCGTCTTGATCGCGGATGCGCTGCGGCTGCTGGGCGTTTCGCCCGAACGTGCCGCCGCGGAAGCGTGCATGATCGGCGACCGCAAGTTTGACGCGGAAGGCGCAAGCGCGCTCGGTCTATCCTGCGTCGGGTTCAGCCCCTGCGGCTATGGGAGCGACGAGGAGCTTTGGGGCGCGGGCTGTGTCGCGGTGCTGCATACCGTGCGCGAGCTGACGGCGTACCTTTTGGAACGTGTGAAACTTGATTCGGCCGCGCTGCGGCATAAGGAGTGACGTTTTCCATGGAAAAAGGCAACCCTGTCTCCGAGGGCATAGCCATTGCGCCCGCGTATGTGTATAAGCCGATGGATGATACCGTAAAGGAAGCGTTTCTTGCGCCCGAAGCGGCGCCGCAGGCGGTAAACGCGGTGGACAGCGCCATCGAGCTTGCGGACGCCGAGCTTTGCGCGCTGATCGGCTCGTTTTCCGCGGAGGAGGCCGAGCAGGCGAAGATCTTTGCCGCGCATCGGGAGATTCTGCGGGACGAGGCGCTGCACGAAGCGATTCTGGACGCGATCAACGGCGAACATCAAACGGCGGAGTACGCCGTCTTTACGGCCTGTCAAATGTTTATCGACCTGCTTTCCCAAGCGGGCGACGCGAACATCGCCATGCGCACGGCGGATGTACGCGATGTGCAAAACCGTCTGGTTCGCTGCCTGCGCGGCGAACAGGCGCAGGGTCTTTCCCGTTTGGCGGGGAACTGCATACTTGTCGCGCATGATTTGCTGCCGAGCGATACGGCAAGCATGGATCGCGCGCATGTTTTGGGCGTCGTAACAGAAACGGGCGGCGCGACCTCGCACACGACCATTTTGGCGCGCAGCTTTCGCATCCCCGCGCTTGTGGGCGTGAGCGGTGCGTCGGAATTGATCCGAACGGGCGATATGCTGCTTTTGGATGCGCTGGCGGGCGAGTTGACGATTCGTCCGAACGAGGCGGCGCAAAAGGCGGGCGAGCGCAAGCGCGAAACCTGGCTTGCCGAGCGGACGGAGCAGGACGCGTTTTTACGCGTAAAGGCGCAAACGCAGGACGGCGTGCGCGTCGAAATCGGGCTGAACATCGGCTCCGATCAGGACGAGATACCCGATTATGTGGATTTCGTTGGGCTGTTTCGCACCGAGTTTCTCTATATGAACAGCGACCATCTCCCCACCGAGGGGGAGCAGTTCGCCGCGTATCGCCGCGTGCTGGAACGCGCGCAGGGAAAACCCGTTACGCTGCGCACGCTTGACGTCGGCGGAGACAAAAAGCTGCCGTATCTCGCCTTGCCGCAGGAGGAGAACCCCTTTCTCGGCAAACGGGCGCTTCGGCTCTGCTTTGACGAAACGGCGCTGTTTGACACACAGCTTCGCGCGGCGCTGCGCGCAAGCGCCTATGGCGAATTATGGCTGATGCTGCCCATGGTGGGGAGTTTGGACGATATTCGCCGCGCAAAGGCGACGATAAGCGAGATCAAGGCGGAGCTGGATTCTGCGCGCGTTCCGTACGGGAAAGACTGCAAGCTGGGAATCATGATCGAGATCCCGTCCATCGCGCTCGTAGCGGATCTGGCGGCGCAGGAGGTGGACTTTGCGAGCATCGGCACAAACGATCTTTGCCAATATACCTGCGCGGTGGATCGCATGAACCCCGCGGTCGCGCCGTATTACCAAAGCCTTTCGCCCGCGATGGTGCGCATCATGGGCATGGCGATCCGCGCGTTTCGGGACGCGGGCAAGCCCATCTCGGTATGCGGCGAGCTTGGCGGAAACCCCGACGCGGCGGCGCTGCTCGTCGGGCTCGGGCTGCGCAAGCTCAGCATGAGCGCGTCCAACGTTGCGCGCGTCAAGCAGCGGCTCACGCAAACGCGGATCGACGAGGCGGAGCGGCTTGCAAAAGAGGCGGCTTTGTCGCGCACGCAGGAAGCGGTTTTGGCTTTGCTCCGCTGAACAAACACAAAAACGGGCGGCAAACGCCCTCTTTTCAGTCTGTCAAAAAAGTCCTTGGGGATTCGGGGGTCGAAACCCCCGGAGGTTTTATTCCGGCTCCGGCGGCATGTACGCCGGAACGGATCGCCCGAGAACGGGCGGTTTCCCTGTGCTTCCTGCCGCTCGGAAACCCGAAGGGTTTTAGGCAGGAAGCGGTTATTCTGTCGAAAAACAGCGTTTTTCGACAGTCTCAAGCGGACGACAAACGGCGTCCGTTTTTTGTTGCCGTGATTGCATGGCGGAGTATTGCTATATGTGAAACCATCCGCGCCTCTTAAAGCGAATGGGAGCTTACAGCTTGACGCCGAACAGAATTTCGTTTGCGGTGACGCCCAATTCGGTAAACCCGCATTTGCGATAGAAGCGAATCGCCCGCTCGTTCTTCCTGCCTGCGCCGAGCATGACCCCCTTAACGCCCTGCGCGGAAAGATGCGCGCACAGCGTTTGTATGAGCCGCGTGCCGACGCCTTGCCGCTGGCAGGCGGGCAGAATGTCGATATGCAGATGCGCGGGGTACTGCGGCGCGTAGGGTCTGAGCGCGCGCACGGAATCCATACCCATGCCGTATGCGAGCGGGTCTTTGAACAAACCGAGGTATTCGGCGCGAAAGCGCGTTTCCCATGCGGAAAAATCCTGTGCGGAGAGAAGATAGCCCATCGCCTCGTCCCGCTCGTTTGCGGCGACGAAGCAATTCTGCGGCTCCTGTTCCACATAGTAGCGGCAAAACACCGTGAGAAGCGCCTTTTGAAGCGCAGCGCTTCTTGCCGCAAGCGGCGACGCCGTTTCGATGCAGATTCGCTGCACACGCTTTTCATCCGTTTCCCGATAGGCGCGAATGTCGCACATATACGTTTTCCTCCATGACCGAACGGCAAATCGACGTTCCGCCCGATTTCGGCTTGATTGATTGTACCATGGCTGCGGCGCAAAGTCACTTTACGCTTCGTATACCTCTCGTCCATGGCGAAAAAGCGCCGTCGATGCTATAATCCATTCATGCGCGCCAAACGGCGCGCGCGGGAGGCGCCCCTTATGAACGCAGATCGAAAAAAAGAGCTCAGAAGCTCGTATCGAACCAAGCCGATCGTCGGCGGCGTATGCTGCATCCGATGCAGCGGCAACAACCGCGTCTGCATTCAGGCGACAAGAAACCTCGAAGGGCTGAAAAACCGCTATCGCTTTGCGATCTCGACGGGCGGATGCCCCGATCCCACGCTGCGCGGCGAATGGGAAAAATACGGCGTCGAATCCTTCTCGTTCGCCGTTTTGGACGAGCTGCAAAAGCGGGAAACGCAGACCGACAAGGCGTTTTTCGACGACGTCGACGCGCTTTACGAGATTTGGCTCGAGAAAGCGCAAAACGGCGGCGTGTGAAACAAGCCTGTGCCGAAAAGCGGGAACGCGCTCGCTTTTTACTTTTGATGCGCGCGGTTTCATCGGAAAAGCGCAATCGTCGGTCACTGTCGCGACAGGTTTTACCAAAAAACGCGATAATGATTGATTGACCCCAACGAATGCGATAGAATTATACTGCTTTTGTGTTGTATATTTGCCCGTGATATGCGAGTTTGATCTGTTCTCGCCGTTTCGCATGATCGAGCGACACGCCCCGACGGATGGATATTCGTTACAGCATGGCTAGGAGGCAGCGGGAAATGCAGAAAACGATCCTGATCGTTGACGATAACCTGGTCAACCGCCGTATCCTAACGCAGATTCTGCACGCGGATTACGCCGTACTCGAGGCGCAGAACGGGCGGGAGGCGCTTTCGCTTTTGGCGGGCAGCCATCAAGACGTCGCCGCGATCCTGCTGGATATCGTTATGCCCGTCATGGATGGCTACGCGGTGCTGGAAAGCATACGCGCGGATGCGGCGCTGTCCCAAATTCCCATCATCGTAACCACGGGCAACACGAGCACGGAATGGGAGAAAAAGGCGCTTTCCCTCGGCGCGAACGACTTCGTCGCCAAGCCCTACAACCCCGATATTCTGAAACGCCGCCTTGCCAACCTCATCAACCTGCGCGAGACAGCCGCCATGGTAAACGCGCTGCAAAAGGACGGGCTGACGGGCGTTTGGAATCGGGAAACGTTCTTGCAAAAGGCGGCGCGAAAAATCGCCGAACAGCCCGAAGGCTTTTTTATACTCGCCTGTCTGGACATAGACGGTTTCAAGGTCATCAACGATCAATACGGCACGGAAAAGGGCGATCAGGTGCTTTGCTGCCTTGCGCGCGCCCTGCAAGAGATCGTTGAGCGGGAGGGCGGTCTTTGCGGCCGCATCGCGGCGGATAACTTCATCGCGTTGTTCCCGCGCACCGCGCTGCAAAAAACGCGGTTTCGATCGCGCTATTTGCAGGAAGCCGTCGCCGGGGACACGGGTCTGTCCATAACGCTCAGCATCGGCCGCTATCTCGTTCAGGATAAACGGCTGTCCGTTTCCGCCATGTTTGATAGAGCGAGCATCGCGCAGGCGACGATCAAGGGACGCTACGCCAATCGCATCGCAACTTACAACGAAACCATGCGCAGCGACGTCGTGCACAGGCAGGAGATCGTCAACGATATGAACAACGCCCTGCAAACGGGGCAGTTCGAGATCTGGTTCCAACCGCAGTATAATCATTCCACGGGCGCGCTCATCGGCGCGGAGGCGCTTGCGCGCTGGCGGCATCCCGCATGGGGGCTCGTTCCGCCTTCCGACTTTATCCCCGTGTTCGAGCAAAACGGCTTCGTATATGAGCTCGATCAATACATTTGGGAGAAGGCGTGCGCGTTTTTGCGCAAGCGGATGGACGACGGCGTCTCCCCCATGCCCATTTCGGTCAATATTTCGCGCCACGACCTGCTGCATGACGGCATGACCGACGCGTTCCTCGCGCTGACGCAGAAGTACGGCGTGCCCGCCTCGCTGTTACGGTTGGAGATCACGGAATCCGCCTTCGCGGAATCGGGTCGGATCATCATCGACGCGGTCAACCGCCTGATCGACCATGGTTTTACGATCGAAATCGACGACTTCGGCAGCGGCTATTCCTCGCTGAACACCTTGAAGGACGTCCCCGCGCAGATCATCAAGCTCGATATGCGTTTTTTGAAGGACGCGCCGCCCGCCGCAGAGAACAAAACGCAAACCGCGGGGCGCAGCGGCAGCATTCTCGAATCCATCGTTCGCATGGCGAAATGGCTCGGCATGTCCGTCATCGCGGAAGGCGTGGAAACGATCGCGCAGGCCGACTTTCTCTCCTCCGTCGGCTGCGTATATGTGCAGGGCTATCTCTATTCCCGCCCCATCTCGGAAACGGATTACGCGCTGCTCGCAAACGCCGCCGCAAAGGAACGGCTCATCGCCATGGAAGCGGTGGAAAACCTGGACAACAACGCGTTCTGGGATCCGAACTCCATGGACACGCTGATCTTCAACAGCTATGTGGGCGCGGCGAGCATATTTGAATACACAAGCGGCAAGATTGAGCTTCTTCGCGTCAGCCCCAAATACGCGCGCACGATCGCGACCGTCGGCATCGACGTCAGGAAGGCGATGCGCCTCGATTGGGCGAACTATATGGACGCGGCGGACGCGGCAAAGGTCGCCGACGCGCTGCGTCAATCCCGCGAAACACACGACGCCGTCCAGCGCGAATTGATCTTCCGAAACCTGCCCGACTGCCCCGAAAAGCTGTATCTGCGCTTTCAAATGCGCGTCATCGCCACGGCGGGCGAGAGAAACCTCGTATACTGCGCCTATGAAAACATGACGGCGCAGCGCGAGATTGAGCAGAAGGCGCGCGAAACCGCCGAGCTGCTCTCCCTCGTAATCGGCAACGTGCCGGGCGGCGTGACCGCAGCCACGGTGGACGGCAAAAAGAGCGCCTACCTGTTTGCAAACGATCAGTTTTACGCCATGCTGGGCTATACAAAGGAGCAGTTTGCGCGCGAGTGTCCGGACGGACTCGGCACGCGCATCCATCCCGACGACATCGAAAAAACGAGCAAAGCGATTGCGGCGCACGCGAGTGAAAGCGGCGTACTGGCGCAAACGTTCCGCGTTTACAAGCGCGACGGAAGTCTCATGTGGATGGCCGCGCGCGGTTCCGTGTTCCATATGGCGGGCGTGGACAAGCCCGTTCACGTCGCCGTGCATATGGATATTACGGCGGAAAGGAGCGCCGCGGAACGGCTGCGCATCCATGAAGCGGAATTGAAGATCGCCATGTCCGCAATGGGCAGACCGGTCTGCGAATACGACATTTCGACAAAGGTTCTCACGCTGCCCGAGATGCTTGCCGCGCGCTTTGGCAAGCCGACAAGCATACCCGACGCGCCGAACGCCGTCGCCCGCTCCGGTATCATCGACGACGCCGATCTGCCTGCCTTCCGCGCTTTTTTCGACGCGATTCGACGCGGCGAATCGCCTTGCAGCGCGGAGGTGCGGCTAAAACCCGCCGACGGAGAGCTGCGTTGGTGCAGGCTGGACGCGACCGTCATGTTTGACGAGAAGAATCGCCCCGATCAAGCGATTATTGTAACGACCGATATCACCGAGCTCCGCGAAAAGGAAACCGTATTCAAGCGCTGGCAGCAGTCGATCTCCGAAAAAGCGCCGAAGAATTATACGCTCTTCCGTTGGAACCTGACGCGGGACGTAATGGTAGACGCATTCGAGGGCAAGCTGCTGCATCTGAATTCCGACGATATGCGCGCGCGCACGTTCAACGAAAACGCTTCGGCCTATGCCTTGACGCATGTATTCATCGACGACCGAAGTGATTTTTTGGCGCTGCTCCATTCCGACGCGCTGCTTGCCGCCTACCACCGCGGCAAGCGCATGAATTCGCTGGAATATCGCGAAATGACGGGCGATGGCGTGCGTTGGCTGCGCGTTACGAACGAGCTGGTCGAGTATCCGAACTCCACGGAGGTCGAGGCGTATCTGATGTTCGAGAACATCGACGCGCGCAAGAAGGCGGATCTGCTCGTTCGCGAACAAGCGGAGCTGGATCCGCTGACGGGCGTGCTGAACCGCGCCGCATTCTCCGCGCAGTTTGATCGTATCGGCGCGCAGGCGGCGGTCGGGTCGGAATGCGCGCTTTTCGTGCTGGACGTAGACGGCTTCAAGCTGCTCAACGACACGTTTGGCCATGCGGCGGGCGACCAGTCGCTTATCGACATGGCAAACGCCATCCGCTCCATTCTGCGCCCAAGCGACCTGCTCGGCAGGCTTGGCGGCGACGAGTTTCTCGTCGGGCTGAAAGATATGTCAAGCTCCGCCGATATCGAGCGAAAGGCGCGGCAGATCTGCCTGCTCCTGCGCAAGGCGTACAGCGAGGAGATCGTTCTGTCCGTGAGCCTCGGCGTCGCGGTCTGTCCGTTCGACGGCAGCAATTTTGGCACGATCTACCGCAAGGCGGACGCGGCGCTCTATTACGTCAAGGAGGCGGGTAAGGATAACTTCGCATTCTATCGGTCGGACATAACCGCGGGCGAGCGCATGGAACGCGTTACGCTTGCGCCCGCCGCATCGCCCGTTCCGCGCGCCGCCGCAGGCAAGCGCCGTATGCTGATCGTTCAAAACGACGCCAACCCCGAACCGCTCATCGATATTTTCGCAGGCGAATACACCATTGAAACCGTCAAGAGCGGCGCGGCGGCGCTGACCCGCCTGCGGCATTGCGGCACGGCGATATCGATCGTCCTGATGGATCTGACGGCGCGCGGCATGGACGCTTTCACCGTGTTGGAAAAGATGCGGCAAAGCGCGGAGATGCAGACCGTTCCCGTGATCGTCATCTCGCGCGACGAAAACCGCGACGCCGCCCTTCGCGCCATCAAAAGCGGCGCGGCGGACTTCGTCAGTCAACCCGTCGATCCCGACCTCATACGCATCCGCGTGCAGTCCGCCGTCAGCAAGGCGGAAAACGAGCGTCTGCGGGCGCAAAACAGTTTCCTCACCCTGCAAAGCGGCGAAATCGTCAAATACCGCGCGGCGCTGGAAAGCACCGCCTCCTTCGTGATCGACTACAACTGGCTGGGCGGAACGTTCGCCTATGACGCGTCCGTTTCGGAGCATATCGCGGGCGTGTTTGACGACCGCGCGCTTTGGCGCATCCTGCTTTCGGATCGTGTCGCGGACGCTAAACCCGCGCAAGAGATGCAGGCGCTCGTACAAGGCATTGCCAACGACAAAACGCGCGCGTGCGGCGGCATGATGGTTTCCCTCAAAACGCCGTCGGGAGAAAAGCATCGCTTCCGCCTGCATGTGAGCAAGCTGTCAAACCAATACGGCTTGACCGAAAAGCTGTTTTTAACGTTTACCGATTTGGACAAAGCCGCGGCGAACGGTCAAAAAAGCGCGGGCGAAACGATATAAGGAAAGCCGCTCCCTCGAAGCGGGACGCGGCAAAAGCGGAAACGTTCCTTCAAAAAAAGCGGCGGGCGCATCCAATTGCGTTTCGCCGCTTGTCTTTTGTATCGCGAGATGGTTCACATAAGCCCGTACAGCCGATTGGCGTTGTCGAACGTGGTCTTCGCCGCCTCTGCAACAGAAATGTTTCTTATGGCGGCAAGCGTTTCCAGCGTCAAATGCAGGTGTTTCGGGTCGTTGCGGCGTCCCCTGTGCGGCTCGGGCGTCATATAGGGGCAGTCTGTCTCGATCACAAGGCGATCAATGGGCAGCTTTGCCGCGATCTCCCGCTGCTTGACCGCGTTATGGAACGTCAGCGCGCCGCCGAACGCGATATGGTAGCCCATGTCGATATAGCGGCACGCGTCCTCATAGCTGCCCGAGTAGCAATGCAGAACGCCCGAAACGTTTCGATGCGCGCGCAGGAGATCCATCGTGTCGCCATGAGCTTCGCGGTCATGGATGATGACGGGCTTATGCACGCTTTCCGCGATGGAAAGCTGCGCGTCGAACACCGCCTTCTGCACGTCCCGCGGGGCGTATTCATAGTGATAATCCAGCCCGATCTCGCCGACGGCGACCATCTTCTCCCGCAAAAACGCGCGCTCCACGCGCAAAAGCTCCGCTTGCCCCGCATGGTTCGCCTCCTGCGGATGCACGCCCGCGCTGCCGTACACATGATCGTAAAGCAGCACGAGCGCATGAATCTTCGGGATGTCGTCCGCATCGCAGCACGCTTCCAGCACGCGGCCTACGCCATATTCGGGCAGGTCCGCGATCAGGTCGCTTCGATCCTCGTCAAACTGCGCATCCAGCAAATGCGCGTGGGTATCAAACAGTTGCATGGGTCAAACATCCCCTTTGGTTCGTTCTTGTGATGCGGGTCGTTTACAGAAACAGCTCCATGAGCAGCTCGTCGTGGTATTCGCCACAGACTTTCAGATAATCATGCCTGCGCCCGATTTCGGTAAAGCCGAACCGCTTGTACAGCGAAATCGCGCGGGCGTTGTCGGCGTACACCTCAAGGCGCAGCGCGCGCACGTCCCCCGGCCGACGTAAAAAGTCGATCAGGCACTGCATCATATGGCTGCCGACAAAAACGCCCCAATACGCGCTTAATACCGAGATACCCATGCCCGCGTTATGGCTTAGGCGCGGATGTGCGGGCGTTTGCGCGTTTGCGACGGAGACGAGCGTATCGTCCACAAACCCGAGCAGCATACAGCCGCGCTCGTTTTGCTTTGTGCGCTCCAAAAACGCCGCCTCCTGCTCCGCCGTGGCGTCGATCCCATCCGAACCGACGAGCAGGAAGTTCGTTTCACCGCCGACTTGGCAAAGGTATGCAAGACACGCCTCCGCATCCGACGGTTCCGCGCTGCGAATCAGCAGCGTGCGCCCGTCCTTCAAGGGGAACTGCGCCGCGTCGAATACCGCCATTTATCGCACCTTCAAGCCGCTTCCCAATTCGGAAAGCGTGGTAAGGGCGGAAAGCTGCTCGTCGCTCTCGTCCGATGCGCAAAGGATCATGCCGCGGCTCTCCACGCCGCAAAGCGTGACGGGCTTGAGGTTCGCGACCAATACGACCGTCTTGCCGACCAGATCCGCGGGCGCGTACCATTTCTTGATGCCCGAAACGACCGTGCGCGTTTCGTCCCCGACCTCGACCGTCAGTTTCAGCAGCTTTTTGGATTTCGGGATCTCCTCGCAGGAAACGACCTTAGCCAGCCGCAGATCAACCTTCGCAAAGTCGTCGTATTCGATCTCGGGCACGATCTCCTTCTTGGCGGGCTCGTCCGCCTTTTCCGCTTTTGCTGCGTCCGCCTTTGCCTTTGCGGTTTGCTCGGCGAGGTAGGCAAGCTCCTTTTCAACGTCGATACGGGGGAAAATCGCGTCGCCCTTGCATACGCGCGTGCCGGGGATCGTGCCGCCCCAACCGACGTTTTCATATTCCGTAAAGCGCGGCTCCGTGCCGAGCTGCTCGAACATCTTATCCGGCGTCGCGGTCAGGAAGGGTTTCAGCAGCACGGCAATGATGCGCAGACACTCCGCAAGGTTGAACAGCACGGCGGAGAGCCGCTGCCTGCCTTCCTCCGTTTTGGCGAGCACCCAGGGCGAGGTTACGTCGATATACTTGTTGCAGGCGGAAACGAGCTTCCAAATCTCCGCAAGCGCGTCGGGAATATGCAGCTCCTGCATCTGCAAATCCACCTTGCGCGGCAGCTCGATGGCGAGCTTGGTCAAATCAAAGTCTTCGTCCGCGCCGACCAGCGGGGTCGGGATCTCGCCGTCAAAGTATTTGCCGATCATGGCGACCGTGCGCGAGAGCAGGTTGCCCAGGTCGTTTGCCAAGTCCGTATTGATGCGCGCGATCAGCGCCTCGTTTGTAAACGTGCCGTCCGAGCCGAACGGAACCTCGCGCAGCAGGAAGTAACGAATCGCGTCCACGCCGTAACGCTCGCAAAGCTGAACGGGGTCGACCACGTTGCCCTTGGATTTGCTCATCTTGCCGCCGTCGATGACCAGCCAGCCATGCCCGAACACCTGCTTGGGCAGCGGTTCGCCGAGCGCCATGAGCATAATCGGCCAGATGATCGTATGGAAACGCACGATCTCCTTGCCGACGATATGCACGTCCGCCGGCCAATACTTGCGATACAGGGAATCGTCGTCGCTTCCCCACCCGAGCGCCGTAATATAGTTGGAAAGCGCGTCAAGCCATACATAAACGACGTGCTTATCGTCAAAATCGACCGGTATTCCCCACTTGAAGCTCGTGCGGCTCACGCAGAGATCCTCGAGGCCCGGCAGGAGGAAGTTTTGCAGCATCTCGTTCGTGCGGCTGACGGGCTGAATAAACGTCGGGTTATCCTTGATGTATTGGATGAGTCTGTCGGCATACTTCGAAAGGCGGAAGAAATAGCTCTCCTCCTCGACAAGCTCGACGGATCTGCCGCAGTCCGGGCAAACGCCGCCCGCGTCCTTGACCTGGCGGTCGAGCCAGAAGCTCTCGCACGGCGTGCAATAATAGCCCGTATACTTGCTCTTATAGATGTCGCCCTGCTCATACAGCTTTTTGAACATCTTTTGCACGGCCTTGACATGGTAATCGTCCGTCGTGCGGATGAACTTATCATAGGAAATATCCAGCAGCTTCCAAAGCTCCTTGAACCCGCCGACGATCTTATCCACATACTGCTGCGGCGTGACGCCCGCTTCCTTTGCTTTGCGCTCGATCTTTTGCCCGTGCTCGTCCGCGCCTGTCAGGAAAAACACGTCGTAGCCGCGCTGCCGCTTATACCGCGCAATCGCGTCCGTAGCGACCGTGCAATAGGCGTGACCGATGTGCAGGCTCGCGCTCGGATAGTAGATCGGGGTCGTAATGTAAAACGTCTTTTTGTCGTTCGTTGCCTCTGCCATGCTTTCGTCCTCCAAACTCTTCCTTCTCTTTTCTTTTTCTTTTCTTTGAAAAGAAAAGAAACAAAAGAAACTTGCTCTTTCAAACTTCCTTTTTCGTTGTTCCGTTTCGTTTCCCGCTTTGTTTCTTAACGTTGGCTTGCGCTTTCGAAAGAAACAAAAGAAACTTGCTGTTCTTAATTTCCCGAATGCGTACAAAAAACGCATACCGACCTTATGTAAGGACAGTATGCGCGTTTTCTCGTGCATCTGCTGAAACCACCCTACTTCCCCCGCATCGCTGCATGGAGGCATAAGCTCCCGCTGTATCGGGCGGTACCCGCTTGCGCTCAGGCGAATGAAACGTTCACGCAAAGAAGCTCGGGAGCCATGTTCGGCGGGGATTTCGTGTCGGGCTTGCACCTTGCCCCGACTCTCTACAAACGAAACGCGTCCGCTTACTCTTTCCGTCGTCGCTTATATGACCTATGCAGTTTATCACCTTGCGGCAATGGTTGTCAAGCGCCCGAAAGCATGTTAAGATAAGGCGATTTCTCGGCGGAGGCAAACGGCATGTTCATCGTCGCGGGGCTCGGCAACCCGGGCATTGCGTATCAAAAATCGAGGCACAACGCGGGCTATCAGGCGCTTGACGCGCTTGCGTGCAAGCTGAGCGTGCGCGTAACCAAGCACGGCTTCTCCGGCGTATACGGCGAGGGCGTGCGAAACGGCGAGCGCATCGTTCTTATCAAACCCGAAACGTTTATGAATCTCTCTGGCGACTGCGTGCGCCGCGTGACGGATTATTTTAAGTGTCCGCCGGAGCGCCTGCTTGTGATTTACGACGACATCGAGCTGCCCGTCGGCTCTCTGCGCATTCGCGCCTCGGGCGGGGCGGGCACGCACAACGGTATGCGTTCGGTCGTTTCCTGCATGGGCTTGGAGGGTTTCCCGCGGATACGCATCGGCGTGGGCGACCGCGCGCAGGGCGAATTGAAGGACTATGTGCTGGGCAAACCCGGCAAGGAGCAGCAGGAGCGGTTGGAAGACGCGTTTGCAAGCGCGGCGGAAGCTGCGGTTTTGATCATCGACGGGCGCATTTCGGATGCGCAGGCGTTGTACAATAAGAAGCACGAGGGCGGTGCGGAGAAAAACCCGTCGGCGTAAGAAAAGGCGGAAAGCCCGCGCGCGTTGCCATGCGAAACGGGAGGGAATTTTAACGCAGGAACGCTTACAAAACAGAATATGGGAACGAATGGATACCGCGACGGACATACAACGCTGTGAAGAGGCGTTGAGGGGGGGCAAGGGCCCTGTCGCGATATTTGGCGTGGCTGCGGCGGCAAAACCGTATCTGACCGCAGCGCTGATGAAAGACAGGCAGGTGCTTTTCGTTACCGCGTCCGACCTTGCCGCAGAACGATTTTATGAGGACGTCAAAGCGCTGTGTCCGCGTGCGGAGCTGTTTTTGCCGCGGGACACGCCGCTGGTATTTGTCCATGCGTCGTCGGGCGCGCAGCGCGAAAGGCGCATTTCCGCACTTGCCGCGCTTGCGTCGGGCGAAAGCTGCGTTGTCACCGCGAGCGCCTCGGCGCTGTTGCAGGCGCTTGCCCCGAAGGAAGCGTTCCTCGGCAGCATGCCGCATATTTCCGTCGGAGATGCGCTTTCGCCGCGCGCGCTGATCGAAACCCTGTCCATCGCGGGATACGAGCGCGTGGACATGGTGGAGGGACGCGGGCAGATGTCCGCACGGGGCGATCTTGTGGACGTGTATGCGCCGCGCGCGCCATGGGCGCTTCGCATCGAATTTTTCGGGGACGAGATCGACCAAATGCGTTATTTCGACCCCGTGACGCAGCGCAGCGTGGAGCAGCTTCCCGAGATAACGCTCTGTCCCGCGCTGGAAACGCCGCAGCCGAAGGAGAAAACGAGCCGCGCGCTGCAAAAGATCGTCGGCAAGGTCGGACTCATGGAGCAGGAGCGCGCCTGGTCGGAGGGAACGTCGAGCTTTGGCGGGGACGTGCTTTTGCCGCTTCTGTATCGCAAAACGGAGACGCTGATGCATTATCTCGCGCCCGACGCGCTGATCGTCGCGGACGAGCCGCTGCTCATCGACGAAGCGCTGCGCACCGAACAGCTTCGCTTTGCCGAGAGCGTGCAGGCGATGCTGGCGCGCGGCGAAGGCGTGCCGGAGCAGGGCGCGCTGGAATGCGGCGCGAACGAAGCGCTCGATTTGCTCAACACGGGCAGGACGATGCTGTTTTACGCGCTGTCGCGCACGCATCCGCAGTTTGCGCCCAAGGAGATCGCAACGGCGGAAAGCCGCGCCGCGCAGCCCTATACCGGCTTGACGGACGAGCTTTTTGCCGACCTGAAACGCGCAAACGAGCTGGGCGAAACCACATTGATTGCGGCGGGCGAGCGGGCGGAGTCCCTTTCCGACGAGCTGTCGGAGGGCGGCGTTTCGGCGCGTCTGTACGGCGAAGCGGCGGCAAATGCGGAGAGATTCGGCGCGGGAACGTATGTTTTGCCGATCTCGCTCGGGCGCGGCGTGAGCTTCCCGCAAATCAAGCTGAACATACTGACCGAGCAGGAGCTCGTCGGCAAAGCGGATCGAAGCGTAAAGCATACGCGGAAAAAGGCGCATTTGGCGTTTTCCGAGCTGGCGGTTGGCGACTATATCGTTCACGAATCGCACGGCGTGGGCAGGTTCGTGCGCGTCGAAGCGCTTACCGTGCAGGGCAACACGAAGGATTATCTGCTCATCGAATACAAGGGCGGCGACCGCCTGTATATCCCGACGGATCAACTCGACCGCATTCAGAAATACGTCGGCGGCGGGGAGGATGAGGTTGCGCCCGCGCTGTCCAAGCTGGGCGGAACGGATTGGGCGAACCGCGTGGCGCGCGCAAAGAGCGCCGCAAAGAAGCTTGCTGTGGATCTTTCCGCGCTGTATGCCGAGCGCATCGGCATGAAGGGGTTTGCGTTTTCCAAGGATACCGCTTGGCAGCGAACGTTTGAGGAGCGCTTTCCGTATGAACTGACGCCCGATCAAAGGCAGAGCCTTACGGAGATCAAGGCGGATATGGAAGCGCCGCGCCCCATGGATCGGCTCCTGTGCGGCGACGTGGGCTACGGCAAGACGGAGGTCGCCCTGCGCGCGTGCTTCAAGGCGGTTCAGGACGGCAAGCAGGTCGCCTTGCTCGTTCCGACCACGATATTGGCGCAGCAGCACTATGCCACGATGTGCGCGCGGTTTGCGGATTTTCCGATTCGGGCGGCGTGCCTTTCGCGCTTTCGCAGCCCGAACGAACGCGCCGAGATCAAGAAAAAGCTCGCCTCGGGCGAGATCGACGTGGTCGTCGGCACACATGCGCTGCTCGCAAAGGACGTGCGGTTTCTGCGGCTCGGGCTGCTGATTGTCGACGAAGAGCATCGCTTCGGCGTCAATCACAAGGAGCAGATCAAGGCGATCAAGCACACCGTTGACGTTTTGACGCTGACGGCGACGCCCATTCCGCGCACGCTGAATATGTCCATGACAGGCGTGCGCGATATCAGCGTGATCGAAACGCCGCCCGAGGAACGCTTCCCCGTGCAGACGTATGTGCTCGAGGAGACGGACGCGCTTTTGCGGGACGCGATTTCAAAGGAGCTTGCGCGCAAGGGGCAGGTGTTCCTCGTTGACAACCGTGTGCAAATGATGGAAAACACCGCCCGCCGCATCGAGAAGCTCGTGCCCGAGGCGCAGATCACAATCGCCCACGGGCAGATGGACGAAAGGGCGCTGGAACGCGCGATGCTGGCGTTTTTGGAGCGTGAGACGAACGTCTTGCTCTGCTCGACAATCATCGAAAGCGGGCTGGATATGCCGAACGTCAACACGCTCATCGTATTGAACGCGGATCGCATGGGGCTTGCGCAGCTCTATCAGCTTCGCGGGCGCGTGGGGCGCGGCAGCCGCATCGGATACGCGTATTTCACCGTACACGCGGGGCGCGAGCTGACCGACAAGGCGCAAAAGCGGCTGATGGCGATTCGCGAGTTCACGCAGTTCGGCGCGGGGTTCCAGCTTGCCATGCGCGATTTGGAGATTCGCGGCGCGGGCTCGCTGCTCGGCGCGGAACAGCACGGACATATCTCCGACGTGGGATACGAATACTACACGAAGCTCATTCGCCGTGCGGTAGACGAGCAACGCGGCAATAAGGCGCCGCCGGAGATCGACGTAACAACCGATATTCCGATCGACGCGCACATTCCGCACGGATATGTGCCGAGCGAGCTGCTTCGCCTGAAAGCGTATCGCCGCATCGCGGAGATTGATTCCGAAGAAGCGTTTCTGGACGCGACGGAGGAGTTTATCGACCGCTACGGCGATTTGCCGGACTGCGTCGTCAACCTCATGCGTATTTCGCTCATCAAGGCGAACGCCGCCCGCGCATACATCGAAAGCGTCACGATTCGGGACGGTGAGGCGAAGCTCAAATTCGCTTCGGACGCGCAGATCGACGGCGGAAAGCTGCTGATGCTCATGCAGCAGAGCGAGGGCGCGCACTTGGAGGCGACGTCGCCGCCGCAGATCACGCTGCGTCTGCAAGCGCGGAACGCCGAGCAAATGACCGAAAAAATGCCGCAATTCGTACACAGGATTGTCGGTTGCGTTGATGGCGCAGAAAGCTTATAATAAGGTCGCGTCTGCGGGTTTGCGGACAAAAACGAGAGGAGAATGGGACATGAAGAACAACACAAAACGATTTTTGGCGCTGCTGCTTGCGATTTGCCTTGCGGCCGCGCTTATGGGATGTTCGCTCACGGAGAAGGAACCTGCCGCCGAGGAGACCGAAGCGCCGACGGATGAAACCGCAAGCGAATATTCGGAGGAGGAACGCGCCGAGGTTGCCGTGCAGGTTGGCGATTACACCGTTACGAAGGGTGAAATCATCGATCAATACGACTATCTCATCAGCATGTATTCCTACTACGGATACAGCACGCCGACCGCGGACGCGGACGTTGAGAGCTTTCAGGATACCGTCGTTTCCCAGCTCACGAGCCGGCTGATCCAGCTTTATCAGGCGGATCTCATGGGCGTCGAGCTGTCCGAAGAGAAACTCGCATCCATCAAGGAGGAAGCGCAGCAAACCATCGACGATTACACCGCGCAGTACCGTGATCTTGCCGAGGACGAGGGCGCAAGCGATTTGGATGCGCGCGCCGAGGAGCTTTTCGTGGCGGATCTGGAAGCGTCCGGCATGAACATGGACATTGCTGGCTTCTATGAATACGTCGTGGACGAAATGAGCAAGTCCGCGCGCATCGAGGCGCTGGAAGCCAAGGTCAAGGAGGACGTCACCGCGACGGACGAGGAGATCCAAACCGCGTTTGACGAGCTGCTCGCCACGCAGAAGGAAACATATGCCGCAACGCCCGAAACCTATCAGGAAGACGCCGAATCGTTTGAGATGTACGGCGGCGACCCGGTGCTTGTCGTGCCCGAGGGATATCTGCGCGTGCGCACGATTACCATTTCGCCCGCGGAGGAGATCGGCGAGGAGTATACGACCCTGAAAACCGAGCTGACCGAGCTGGAAAGCCAATACGGCACGCTGCTGCTGAACGCCCTGGCAGAGAAGTATGCAAACAGCAACGCGGATCCCGCCGCGACGACGCTGAACGTTCCGTTTACCGAGCTGGACGGCGGCGCGGAAATCGTGAAATCGTATATCGAGAAGAAGGCGCAGGCGGACGCGCTGTTTGAGGCGTATATCGCGGATGCGCGCGCAAAGGCGGACACGGCGCTTGCCGCAATCAAGGGCGGTATGTCGTTTGCGGACGCAATCAAGGAATATGGCGAGGACGACATGTATGTGACCTATCCGTCGTTCCTGGACACGGGTCTTGTCATGTATTCGCAGCCGAACGACACCTGGTCCGACGCGCTCTTGGAGGCGGTCAAAACGTTGCAGCCCGGCGAATATACGGACGTGATTCGGGTGGACGATATGTTCTATATCTTGCAGCTTGTGGGCGACGAGCCTGCGGGCGAAAAGACGCTTGCCGACGTTTCGGACGCGCTGAGAGCGTCGGTCGTTTCGGAGAAGGCGGAAACCTACTGGAACGAGAAGCTCGACGAATGGGAAAACGACACGTCGCTCGCGACCTATTTTGAGGACGTATACCGCGACGTCGGCAAGGCTGTCGGCTGAGTCGAAACGATCGAATCAAGAAAGCTGCCCGCAAAAACGGGCAGCTTTTTGGGATGCGCAGGTCTGTTCCCCCACTCATTTTTCGGAAAACAACACCTTTCCGCATTGGCGCTTTTCCGTTTGCCGAAAGCGTGCTATACTGACAGGGAAATTTGAAGGGGGGTATTCTGTCATGTCGGAACTCACGCAATATGCCGATTTCATGGGCGAAAGCAATCCGTTTGTCTCTTGGGGCGCGCCGATGCTCGCCGTGCTTTCCATCGTCGCGCTTTGGTTCATTTTCCAAAAAGCGGGGGAGCCGGGCTGGGCGGCGATCATTCCGTTCTACGGAACGTATGTGCTGTTCAAGATCATCCGCGGCAACGGCTGGAAGTTTCTGCTGCTGCTCATCCCCATCGCCAACGTCGTGATCTACATTATCGCCATGTGCAAGCTGGCAAAAGCGTTCGGCAAAGGCGGCGGCTTCGCGTTCGGGCTGATCTTCCTGCCCGTGATCTTCTATTGCATCCTTGCCTTTGGCAGCGCGCAGTATCAAGGCGTCCCCGCGTAAGAACGCAAACTGCGATTTGCCGGCCGACCCGCGCTTTTCACCGTTACCGAACGGCGCATGAACGCGTGGGGTGCCCGCGTAAGAACGTAAGCTGCAATTTGCCGGCCGACCCGCGCTTTTCACCGTTACCGAACGGCATTTTGATGTGCGGGGCTCACATGAGAATTCAAAGCAAAAAGACCCGTCGTTCGGTTTTGTGCGGAGCGGCGGGTTTTTCGTTTGTTATCCCATGTCATTTTAGCGCGGGATCGCTCGCGCACTCGTTCTTCGTGCCAAGCAGCATGCAAAGCCCATGTTCCAGCGCGGGCAATACGCTTTCCAGATTCTCTTTGACCGCCCTGGGGCTGCCGGGCAAATTGACGATCAGCGCGTCGTGATAAATCCCCGACACGCCGCGCGAAAGCATTGCGCGGGACGTCTTTTGCAGGGAGTAAAAGCGCATCGCCTCGCTGATCCCGTTTGCCATGCGCTCGCAGACCGCCATCGTCGCTTCGGGCGTTACGTCCCGCTTGGCAAAGCCCGTGCCGCCCGTGGTCAATATGAGATTCGCGCCCAATTCGTCCGCGTGGCGGCGAAGCGCGCGCGCGATTTGCTCCCTCTTGTCGGGCACGATCTCGATCAAAAGAACCGCATAGCCCGCCTCTTTCAGCATTTCTGCGGCAAGCGGGCCCGCCGTATCCTCGCGTTCGCCCGCAAACCCCTTATCGCTTACCGTCAATACCGACGCTTTGAACATGCCGTTTCCCTCCGCAATGCAATGTGCTTCTCTATTATAGCAGAAAAGCGGCCTTCGTGAAGAACGCCGCCTGATTCGATGTGCTTTTTCGCGTTTATCTTACGCGCGGCAGCTTCTTTTCGCCCGTCGTGCTTTGTTCGAGCAGGTTGATGGCGATGAGCACCGCCGCGGAAATCGCAAGATTCACGAGCACCCATCGGTACGCAAGCGCGTCGTTTCCCTCCCGCCAAAGCTGATAGACCGTCGTCGAAATCGTCGCCGTGCGCCCGGGAATGTAGCCCGCGACCATACTCGTTGCGCCGTATTCGCCCAGCGCGCGCGCAAACGCGAGCACCGTCCCCGCCATGAGTCCCTGCCTGCATACGGGCAGCCGCACCCGCCAAAACACGCCCGCGTTGCCAAGCCCGAGCGTTTTGCCCGCATCCGCCAGATCCTCGTCAAACGACTCGAACGCGCCGCGCGCCGCGCGATACATCAGCGGCAGCGAAACGATAATCGTCGCAAACACCGCGGAGAACCATTGCATGACCAGCTTCACGTCGAACCAATCGAGAAACAGCTTTCCGATCGGCGTGCGCGCCCCGATCACTTTGAGCAGGAAAAACCCGACGACCGTCGGCGGAAGCACCATCGGCAACGTCAGGATACAATCCAGCACGCCTTTGATCACACGCGGCGTTTTTGCGACGTAATATGCCAAGCCTATGCCGAGAAAATAGGTTGCGACCGTCGAAATTGCGGCGATGCGCAGGGAATTCAGCAGGGGATACCAGTCCATTTTCGTCCTTTCCGAATCAAGCCGCGCGGCGCTTCCCCGCTTTGGGCAAGCGCCGTTTCGCGGCAGGTTTGATGCAGGGCTTTATCGTTCGGGAATCAGAAATCCGATGCTCTCGAACACCGCGCTGCACGCGTCGCTTTTCAGATATTCGACGAACGCGAGGGTCGCTTCCATGTCGCTCGCCTGCTTCAAAATCGCGGCGGGATAGACAATCGCCTTATGCGTGCCCTCGGGGGCGCTGCAAACCACGCGAACGCCGCTTGCCGTCGCCGCGTCGGTGCTGTACACCACGCCGCAATCCACGCTCGCCGCCTCAACCTGGCTCAAAACCTCCTTGACGTTGCCGCCGTAGCTGACCTTGCCGCTTGCCACCAGCTCGTCCCAAAGCCCAAGGCTCGTATACACTTCCTCGGCGTACTGACCCGCGGGCACGTCGCTGTTGCCCAGCGCAATGAGCGTCACCTTGCTTGTCAGCGCGTCCTCAAACGCGGCGATCTCGGTTTCCGCGTTCTCCGAAACGATCAAAACGACCTCGTTGGACACGATGTTGAAGCGCGAATCCGCAAGCAGCATATCGGTTTTGTCGGCGTTGGCGCTCTCGTCCGCGTTCACATCCAGCGCGTTCATCTGCTTCTGCCCCGCGGAAATAAAGACGTCGCAGTCCGCGCCCTCTTTGATCTGCGTGAGCAGCGTGCCCGACGAATCGAAGTTGAACTCGATCGTCACGTTCGGCGCAATCGCTTTATACGCCTCCTGAATCTCGGTCAGCGCCTCCGTCATGCTCGCCGCGGCAAACACGAGGATCGTCGTCTCTTTTGCGGACGCCTCGGTTGCCTCGACGGGCGCGGTTGTCGCCTCGACGGGCGCGGTTGTCGCCTCGACGGGCACAGCTGTCGCTTCGACGGGCGCGGTTGTCGCCTTGCAGGCAAACAGGGTCAGCGCCATTACAAGTACAAGAAACACGCATAGGGTCTTTTTCATCTTTTTTTCCTCCGTTTTGTTGATTGTTGCTTTTATTTTCCGCTGCCGAGCCCGCAGTTCGGGAACGTACAGCTTTCGCAGCCGAGGCATAGCCCGCCGCAGCCCAGCGTGGTAAAATCGCTTTTCGACAGCGTTTCGCCCGCGGTCACGCGCGGCAGAATCAAATCAAAAATCGACGCGCGCGCGTACATCACGCAGCCCGGCAGACCCATGACGCATACGCCGTCGTCATAGTAGCCAAACAGGAACATCGCCCCCGGCAGAACGGGCGCGCCGTAGGTCACGATGCGCGCGCCGCTGTCCCGAATCGCGGCGGGCGTGCGATCGTCGGGATCGACGCTCATCCCGCCCGTGCAAAGAACGATATCGACGCCGCATTGCCGCGCCGCATGAATCGCCTGCATGATATTCGCGCTTTGATCGTCCGTTATCTGTCGGAACGCGACGCTTATGCCGTAGGCGGCGAGCTTTTTCTCCACGACGGGCGTGAATCTATCCTCGATGCGCCCGAAAAACACCTCGCTCCCCGTGGTGATAATCGCCGCGCGCAGGTTCTTTTGAAACGGCAGCAGCTTCAAAAGCGGCTCTTTCCCCGCGACGCGCTCCGCTTCCTCGATGCGCGATTTGTCGATCACAAGCGGGATCACGCGCGTGCCGCAGAGCTTATCCCCCTTGTACACGGGCGTATGGCTGTGCCGCGTGGCGATCATGACGTCGTCCAGCGCGTTGACGTCGTCCAGCCGCGCCTTGTCCGCAACAAACAGCCCGTCCGCTTCCGCAAACAGTTCCAGCTTGCCCTCCTTGACCGCGCCGCGCGTCATATGCTCGTTTTCGCAGAGCGCGCAAAGCCGCGCCGCAGCGTCGTTTTCATGCAGGGTGTTCTCGTCCGTCTCCCAAACGTACAGATGCTCCTTGCCCATGGAAAGCAGCATCGGGATATCCGCTTCGGTCACAATATGCCCTTTGCGGAACTGCGCGTCCTTCATTTCGCCCGGCACGATGCGCGTCAGGTCGTGGCACAGCACCTGTCCGACCGCTTTTCTCGTTTCAATCAGCTTCATATTCGCATCATAGCATTATTCTTTCAAAAAAACAACGCTTTCCTTCATCTTTTATAAACCAAAAGCAAGAGAATCAACCTTTCGGTCGCCAGCTTGTCAAAAAAGTCCTTGGGGGGATTCGGGGGTCGAAACCCCGGAGGTTTCATTCCGGCTCCGGCGGCATGTACGCCGGAACGGATCGCCCGAGAACGGGCGGTTTCCCTGTGCTTCCTGCCGCCCGGAAACCCGAAGGGTTTTAGGCGGGAAGCGGTTATTCTGTCGAAAAACAGCGTTTTTCGACAGCCTGTCAACCTTTCGGTCGCTTCTTGCGTTCACAGCGTTCCTAGAAAAGAGTTCATTTTCTGTTCTTCCCGAACTGTATGGATGGGATGGATCCCCAAGCGCGGTTCTTTTCGTTTCCTTTGCTTTCAAGAAACGGAAAGCGTAATTGCGTCCCCGGGCTTAATCCGCCCCGCCGTCAATACGCGCACGAAAACGCCCTCCTTGGGCATAACGCACTTGCCGACCTTTTGCGCGATCTCGCATTGGGCGTGGCACTCCTTGCCGATCTGCGTGACCTCGACAAGGCATTCGCCCAGCATGAGCTTTGTCCCGACGGACAGGGTATACAGCGTGATCCCCTCGGTTGTGACGTTCTCGGCAAACATGCCCGCCCGAAGCTCGAGCAGCCCGAGCGCGCGCATTTTTTCGATGCTCTCCCGGGCGAGCAGGCTGATCTGCCGATGCCATGCGCCCGCGTGCGCGTCCCCGACGATGCCGCAGTCGGGTTTTAATTCCGCTTCGGCGACGGGGTATTTGAACGTTCCGCGTTTCTCGCTTATATTGACGGATACGATGCTCGCCATATAGAAAGACTCCTTTTATCCGCCGATGCGGCTCATGTTTTTTTGCGTATGAAACGCTTCGGAAAACGTATGCGCGCGCGGCTTCCCGTAAATCGCTTCGCGCATGACGGCAACTAGCGCGTCCGTACCGGGTCGGGCGAGCGCGTCCCTGAGCGAAACCTCGCGGTTGCTGCCGAGGCATGGGCGCAGCATACCGTCGCTCATCACGCGCACGCGGTTGCAGGCTTCGCAAAACCGATGCGAAATCGGGCTGATCAGCCCCACCCGCCCCAAATAGCCGTCAACCTGATACATACGCGCGGGCTGCCCCGCCGCGTCGTCTTTGACCGGCATGAGTGCGGGAAATGCCGAAAGCAGTTTGTCGTTCGATACGCGCTGCGCCGAACAATCGGTCTCGCCCATGGGCATCAGCTCGATAAACCGAACATGGATGGGCCGCGCGCGGGTCAGCTCGATAAACGCGCCCGCCTCATCGTCGTTGACGCCGCGCATCAATACAACGTTGAGTTTGAGCGGCGTTAAGCCCGCTTCCATCGCCTCGTCAACGCCCGACAGCACGTTTGCAAGCGAGCCGCCGCCCGTCATGGACGCGTATCGCGCGGGAATCAGCGAATCCAAGCTGACGTTCAAGCGGCTCAGACCCGCGTTTTTCAGCGCGCTTGTCCGCCCCGAAAGCTGCTGCCCGTTGGTTGTCATAACCACCTCGGATATGCCGCTTGTCGCGCATACGCCCTGTATCAGCTCGATCAAATCGCGCCTTAGCATGGGCTCGCCGCCCGTGAGCCGCACCTTGTTGATCCCGAGCGACGCCGCGGCGGATACGATGCGCAAAAAGTCCTCCGCCGACAGCTCCTTCTGTTTGGGGCATGCGCCCTCGCCCGCGCGGCAATAGGCGCATTTCAAGGTGCAGCGCTCGGTCAGAGACAGCCGCAGATAGGTGATGGAACGCCCGAATTGATCGATCATAGTCCCTCTCGCAGCACGGAATCGCCCGTGCGCACGACCCCGCCGCGTACCACGCGCGCAAACGCGCAATTCGCTTTTAACTGACATATTTGCCCTTGCGCGCGCAGCTCGCACGCGTCAAAGCAGCGCTTGCCGACGCGCGTGAGAACCAGCGCGCAGTCGCCGATATCCAGCGTGTCGCCCTCGGAAAGCAGCGCATAGGCAAGCCCGCGCGTGACGATGTGTGCATGGAATCGCTTTTCGCAAAGCCCTCGCCCCGTCAGGGAATCCGCCGCCGCTTCGTCTGTCAGGGTCACGGAACCGTCGCGCGCGCTCTTACAATCGCCCATCACGCCCGCTTCGATCGAAAGCATAAGCTCGTCAGCGTGAACGCGCCCCGCTTTGCCCGCGTCGAGCATCAGCCGCGAAACGATCATACGCGCTTTGTGCGCACGAACGTGCCGCTCTTGCCGCCGCTCTTTTTCACCAGGCGCGTCATGCCGATCTCCATGCCGCGATCCACCGCTTTGAGCATGTCGTATACGGTCAGCGCGGCGACGCTCGCGGCGGTCAGCGCCTCCATCTCAACGCCCGTTTGCCCGCTGCACGCGGTATACGCGCGAATCAAAACGTAGTTCGGTCTTTCGATCGTAATCTCGACGCGGACGCTCGAAAGCGCGATCGGATGGCAAAGCGGGATCAGTTCGCTCGTCTTTTTCGCCGCCATCACGCCCGCGATGCGCGCCGCTGCAAGCACGTCTCCCTTTTCCGCGCGGCCCGAGCAGAGCAGCTCCAACGTTTCTTCCCGCATGCGCACGCCGCTTTCCGCAATCGCCTCGCGCTTGGTGACCGCCTTTTCGGACACGTCCACCATGCGCGCCTCGCCGCGCTCGTCCAAATGCGTCAATTCCCGCTCCATGAAAAACCGTTCCCTTTCGTGTTCGCTTCTGTCGTTCATCATACGGCGTTCCGAACCGATTTGCAAGCGCGCCCGCTTTGCGCCGAACTACGCCTTTTCTTCCCACAGCTTGCGGATGCGTCCGGGTTTATCCAGGCGATACCCGCCCAGCTTTTCCAGACGCAGGGAAAACGCCGGCGTCGACAGCGTTTGCAAAAAGGCGCGCACCTGCGGCCTTTCCAATGCGTCGAACGAAACGAGAAGGTCGTACTGCTCCTCGCAGACGGGGATAAAATCCAAATCATACAGCCGCGCGACGGAATAAATCGCAAGCCCGCAATCCGCGCTTTGCGCCTTGATCTGCGCCGCAACCGCCGTATGCGTCAGCTCCTCGCGCGCATATCCGTCCAGCTGTTCGGACGAAACGCCCGCCTGCCCGAGCAGATAGTCGCATAATACGCGCGTGCCCGCCCCGCGCTGACGATTGACGTATCTTGCGCCCGCGTTGACCGCATCCTTCAACGAATGAATATGCAGCGGGTTTCCCTTTTGCACGAGCAAGCCCTGCGCGCGCATCACGCATTCGATCAGCGCGACGCCGCCGTTCGGAACATACCGCTCGATATACGCTTCGTTGTATGCGCCGCTTGCTTCGTCCAGCAGATGCACGCCGCCAAGCTGCGCCTCGCCGCGCAAAATCGCCTGTATCGCGCCCATGCTGCCCACATGCGAGGAGGAGACGAACGCGTTCGGGTCTGCGCGGCGCAAAAGATCCGCCGCTTCATCGATGAGCGGGTCATGGCTGCCCAATATGCGCACGGTGCGCTCGATGCGGTCGATGGGCTTCAACAGGCGCGCAAACGCGCGGTCGCCCGCCTCGTATCCCTCGCAGTTCTGCGGCACGTCGAGCAGACAGTCCGCCTTGGTAAACGACGAAACAACGCCCGCCCCGCGCGAAAGCGGCGCAGCCGTGAGCATACCGTCCGCGCCCAAGCCGAGCGACGCGCGAACGAACTCTCTGTATTTCAGCGACGAATTCAGCCTCTTCCCCATCTTGACGCAAACCGTTTCCCCCGCCCTGCGCGGTCTGTGCAGCAGCGCGTCGATCACGGGCAGAACCAGCTCCTCCATCACGATAATGCCCGACACGGGATACCCCGGCACGCCGACGACGGGCTTGTTGTCCACGCGCCCCAGCACGGCGGGCTTGCCCGGGCGAATGGCGACGCCGTGGTACAAAACCTCGCCCAAGCGCGAAATCACGCTTGCGGTATCGTCGTCCCGCCCGGCGGACGTGCCCGCGAGCAAGAGCGCCATGTCGCAGGACGCCAGCGCGTTTTGCAGCGCTTCCCCGATCAAAGCCGCGTCGTCCCTTACAATCGGGCAAACCACGCCCTCCGCGCCGCGCCGCGCAAGCATGGCGGCAAAAATCGCGGAGTTAAACTCCGGCACCTCGCCCGCATGAAGCGCGCTCGACGGCGAAACGATTTCGTCGCCGGTCGGGATCAGCGCCACGCGGGGCTTGCATAACACGGAAACCTCCGTCACGCCGCCCGCGAGCAGCGCGCCCACGGACGCCGGCTCGATGGGTTCGAACGACGGCAATATCATGTCCCCCGCCGCGATGTCTTCGCCGATCTGCCGCACATGCTGCCAGGGCGCCGCCGCCGCGATCAGGCGCACGCCCGCCTCGCAAAACAAGCAATCCTCTATCATAACGACCGCGTCGCAGCCGTCTGGCAGCGGGTCGCCCGTATCCACGCGCACAAACGCGCCCTCGCGCAGGATGACGGGCGTCGTCTCCGTCGCGCCGAACGTTTTTTCCGCCGACACCGCGATTCCGTCCATCGCGCTTGAAACATAATGCGGGGCGGACTGCACGGCATATATCGCCTCCGCCGTCACACGGTCGAGCGCGTCTGCCGAACGCACCGTCTCCGTTCGCACCTCCATCCCGTTCTCGCGCAGAAACGCCAAATAGCCCGAAACCGCCTCGGAAAGCGGCGTGTTTTCCAAATACCCGTTCGCCATGCTCGCTCCTTTACCGATCGCTCCATTGTGTTACATCCACCGTTTCGCCCGAACGCAGCCCTTCGCTGTTTCGCGGCACGCATACATAGCCGTCCGCGCGGCAAAGCAGCGAGATCAGCCCGGACTTGCCGAACAGCGGCGTTGCAAGCCCCTCGTTTACGCATACGGCGACATACTCCTCGCGCCCGTGGTTCGACGGAATCGCTTCCGTCAGCGTCGCTTTGCTCGTTTGGCAGACGAACGCTTCACCCTGCATGGCGGCAAGCAGCGGCCGCACCAGCAGCATGCCGATCAGCGCCGCGGCCGTCGGATGTCCCGGCAGACCGATGATCGGAACGCCGTCCATCTCGCCCGCAAACGTCGGCTTGCCCGGCTTGACCGCAAGCCCGTGAAACAGAATTTCACCGCACGCGGAAACGCATCTTGCCGCCGCGTCCTTTGCGCCGACCGAGCTGCCGCCCGAAACAAGCACGAGGTCCGCGTCCTTTGTCGCCTCGCGCAAGTGCGACAAGAGCGAATCCTCCTCGTCCTTCACAACGCCGAGGAAATGCGCGTCCGCGCCCGCCTGCGTGCATAAAGCCGTGAGCAGCGGGCCGTTCACGTCGCGCACCTGCCCGAACAGCGGCGTTTCCTCCGTTGGGACGATCTCGTCCCCCGTGGACAGAACCGCCACGCGCGGCTTGCGAAAAACCCGCACGACGGCGTATCCCAGCGACGACAAAACGCCCATGGATCGCGCAGAAATCCGTTCGCCCGCGCGCAGCATGATTTCGCCCTTGCGCATGTCGTCCCCGATCCAAACCACGTTGCGGCCCGGCGGAACGGACGCTTCCAGCGCGACCAAGCCGTCCGCAAACGGTTCGGCGTATTCCAGCATAACCACCGCGTCCGCGTGTTCGGGCAGCTCGCCGCCCGTCGGCACATAGACGCACTCGCCCTCCTGCACCGCAAGCGCCGTATGCCGCCCCATCTCCGCCTCGCCGATCAAGCGCAGCATCGCGGGCACGCTCTCCGACGCGCCGAACGTGTCCCGCGCGCGCACCGCGTAACCGTCCATGCTCGAACGCACGAACGCGGGCAGATCCTGCATGCAAAGCGCATCCTGCGCCAAAACGCGCCCCGACGCGCTTGCAAGCGGGATTTCCTCCGCCTCCGTTTTTCGCGCGTACCGTTTGCAAAGGATTCGATTCGCTTCTTTTAATGTAATCACATTCAACATGCGTATTCCTCTTTGGGCGACGGGTCGCGTTGGTATGATTCCTCCCCGGAAACGTCACCCTGCCCGATCGATTTATGATTATACCATTATTTGCAAAAACATGTAAACCGCGTCCGCTCGGTATGTTTTGAATATACATCTGCATATACATCGGTTTATTCAAGCCGTTTTTCGCGCTTTTCGACTTGTTTCGGGGGTTTCAACCCAACGAATCGTGTATAAATTTCCGATATACCACAACAATTTGTGTTTTTTTGCTTGACAGTTGCATACGGAACGTATAGTATAATATTAACTTTCCATGAATACTTCGTAACTTTTTTGTTATTATTCATGGGAACGGTTTGTTTGAGTCGAAAGCGGTTGCATTCTGCATGGAGGGATCGTATGGGCAACAACCGTCGGTGCCTCAATTTCATACCGTCTCTCGCTGATCGACCCATCCTTTCGGATCGAGTATTCCCGTTTCGCTCAATTTTCGTTCCATATCGGCGCATTGCGTGCGCGCTTGCGTTATTGCTTGCGTTTCTGATGCTGTTTTTGGTTCCCATATCCTCCGCGGCGGACGAAATCGTGCCTGTGGGCAGCGGAAGCGTTCCGCTCGGCAGGCAGAACGCGCTGAAAATCGAGTCCTGGCAGGGCGCCAAAAACTGCGGCGAGAGCTTCCCCGTTACCATATCGGGCGGCTCGACGAACGGCGGCGTCACATTTACCGCCACAAACTGTACCGTCTCGCCTCCGCACGGGACGACAAGCGACGTTTTTACCGTCAAGGTCAACAACGCGGGCGCTTATGCGCTGACGGCGACCATGAGCGGCAACGACTCGTTTTCCGCCGTGTCCGATACGAGATCCGGCATGGCGGGCAAGGCGAATCAGGCGCCGCTCGTGATTACGGGCTGGGGCAGCGCCAAGGACTACTATTATACCTTCCCCATCAACGTTTCGGGCGGGTCGACGAACGGCGCCGTTTCCTTCGAGGCGGACGGCTGCTATGTGACCCCCGCAACGGGCGCGGTCGGCGACTATTTCAACGTGACCGTCACCCGCGTCGGCTCCTATTCGCTCAAAGCGATCCTGTCCGGCAGCGGCAACTATCTGCCCGCGCAATCCGTTATGCAAAGCGGCGTCGCGCGCAAATCCAAACAGTCCGCGATCGTGATCGAGGATTGGGAGGAGGACGCGTCCTATGGCGAAAGCTTCGTCGTCAGCATTTTCGGCGGCAGCACGACCGAACCGCTTGTTATAACGCCAATCGGCTGCGAGGCGGCCAAGGTCGGCGCGAGCGAATATGAGATTACGCCCGATTCGGCGAGCCCGTATTCCCTCACCGCGTCGCGCGCCGGCAATTACGGCTATTACGACGTTTCCGCTTCGGTCGGCGGGGTCTGTAAAAAGGCGCGCCAAGCAGCGCTTTCCGTGCAGGGTTGGGCGGAAAGCCGCAACTGTACGGATTCCTTCCAAATTCAGGTCAAAGGCGGCGCGCCCGGGGGCACGGTTCGCTTCTCCGCCTGCGGCTGCACCGTTTCGCCCGACAACGGAACGACGGATTCGACGTTTACCGTTACGGTAACGCAGGTCGGCGCATACTCCCTTTGCGCCTATATGGACGCGACGAACTGCTACTATGAGGTGTCGGGACGAACCATGCACGGCACGGCGGGCAAGGCGACGCAAAACCGTCTTTCCGCGGAAAACTGGGTGGACAACGCCCCCGCGGGCAGCTCGTTCGACATTGTCGTCGGCGGCGGCAACGGTACGGGCTGCACAAGCATCACGACGAACGGCGCCTGCACCGCGCTGCTCAAAACCGACGACGGCAACACCTACACGATCACCGTGTTTGACGATCCCGCGCGCGAATACTCGATCCTGTTGGAAAAAGCGGGCGACGCAAGCTATGCCGAAGCAAGCGCGGTTTCCTACACGGGGCGCACAAGCGGCGCCGTACAGCGCGAGATCGCCGTAACGGGCTGGCAGGAGAGCTTCGTCACGGGCGAATCGTTCCTCATTCGGCTTTCCGACGGCGCGGGCGGCGACGAGCTCAACCTGATTGCGGAGGGCTGCACCGTTCTTCCCGCAGAATCGGGCGAGGACGGCGTGTATTGCGTGACCGTTACGGCAGGCGAAGGCGGCGCTTACTCCGTCCGCGTCGAACGGGCGGGCGACGCATCCTATGCCTTCTCGTCCACCGTTCGCAGCGGCAGCGCACGCGCGCCCGAAGCGCAGCGCCGCGCGGAGCAAGCGGAAAAGCGACAGATCCCGATGCAGGAGGATACGCTTTTATGCGCGCTCGTCGCGCTTTCCGTACTGGCGCTCGTTTTCTTCATCTTGCTGATTCGCGCGCGCAAACACGGCTGAACGCCGTCAGTCTGTCAAAGAAGTCCTTGGGGGATTCGGGGGTCGAAACCCCCGGAGGTTTTAT
>CAZBVC010000018.1:0-39074 GCA_964495255.1 uncultured Oscillospiraceae bacterium | reverse complement strand
GTATGCAGCGAGCGGTACATGTTCGGCTTCGGCGTTGCGATATAGTCCTTAAACCTGCCGGGCAGCGGTTTCCATGCCGCGTGAATCACGCCGAGCGCCGCGTAACAATCGTTGATGGAGTCCACAATCACGCGGATGGCGATCAAGTCGTAAACCTCATTGATGCCTGCGTTGATGCGCTGCATCTTGCGGTATACGCTGTACAGATGCTTCGGTCTGCCGCTGATGACGGCGTCGATGCCCGCCGATTGGAGCTGTTCGCCGATCAATCGCATCGCGTTGTTAAGCGTCTCCGCCCGCTCGTTTTGCTTGTCCCTGAATTGGCGGGAAATACTCTCATACTCGTCGGGCATGAGATACATAAAGGAAAGGTCTTCCATCTCGCCCTTGATCGCGCCCATGCCGAAACGGTGCGCGAGCGGCGCATAGACTTCCAGCGTCTCCTTCGCCTTGCGCATACGTTTGTACGGGTTGCAATATTCCAGCGTGCGCATATTATGCAGACGGTCGGCCAGCTTGATGATGACGACGCGAACATCCGCCGCAATGGCGAGAAACAGCTTGCGCAGGTTCTCCGTCTGCTCCTGCTTTTTCGTGATATAGGTTTGCTTGCCGGATTTGGTCAGCTTGGTGACGCCGTCAACCAGCTTTGCGATTTCCGCGCCAAACTGCTTTTCGATATCCTCGACGGTGATGTTGTCCCCGTCCTCCACCACGTCGTGCAACACCGCGGCAATGACGCTGTCGGCGTCCATGCCCATGTCCATCACAAGATCGGCAACCTCAATCGGATGGGTAATATACGGCTCGCCGGACTCGCGGAGCTGCGAAGCATGCGCCTCCGTCGCAAACGCGATCGCCTTTTGAAACAGCTCGGTTTGCTCGGGCGTGTAGCGCTTGGAAAACTCCTGTATCAGCGCTTCCTTGTCCATATATTTCCCCCTCCTTTCGATGCGCTTGTCCGATTTTCGTTAACGCGTCGGACGCCGCGGCGATTACGGTAGAAAAAATCAACGGCGAACCGTTGATTTCCCGTTGCCTTCAACCAAATTAATACTGCATGACGGACATGACGTCGTAGCCTTCGAGCATCGCGCGCCCGTCAAACTCGGAGGAGAGCTCAATGGCAAACCGAACGCCTACGACCACGCCCCCCGCCTGTTCGACCAGCTTGATGGTCGCAAGCGCGGTTCCGCCGGTCGCCAGCAGATCGTCCACGATAACGACGCGCTGACCGGGCTGTATCGCGTCCTTATGGATTTCCAGCACGTCCGCGCCGTATTCAAGCCCATATTCATAACGCATCGTTTCGCAGGGCAGCTTGCCGGGCTTGCGCGCAACGATAAAGCCGGCGTGCAGCGCATAAGCAAGCGCGGCGCCGATGACAAAGCCGCGCGCTTCCGGCCCGATGACCAGATCGACTTCCCGATCGCGCAGGGAGGTCGCGATGGTATCGATCAGCTCGCCATACGCATCCTTGTCTTTCAGCAGCGTGGTAATGTCGCGAAATAGTACGCCCTTGATCGGGAAATCGGGAATGTTGCGAATCGTTTCTTTCAGATCCATGTCGGTCAATCCTCCCATTCTATGTTGCGCAAGCGATAGAGCGCGCTGTTCTCCTTATCGTTTCTTTTGCAGTCCGCAACGAGAGAAATCGTTTTCTCCCTCGCGTCGTAGGAAAAGAAGCCAAGCTGCAAAAACACGCACAGCGAGAACTGTTCCTCGCCCGAAAGCGTTTGATACAGCTTTTCGCGCGAGACTGCGCCGCCTGCCAGAATGCTGCGCAGCGTTCGGTAATGCGTTCGAAGGCTCTCGTCGTTCGGCTCGCCAAGCTCCGCCTGCGAACAGAACGAAAAAAACCATTCGGCGAGTATATCATCCGAACAAGAATCATTATACAAGCATTCCTCAAAAAAAGCATTAAAAACTTTTTCGTCCCGTGCGGATTCCGCTGCCGCAACCCATAAAAGCTCGACGCTCGACGTGCCGCGATAGGTGTTGACGGTCGGTTTTGCGAGTAAGTCCCATTTTCTCTCGCTTTCCTTTTGCAGCGTTTCGAGCAGCTCGCCCTTCCCAAACGCCACGACGCGCATAACGCTCTGATCTTCCACAACGCTCGCCGCGAAGTGACGCGCGTCCTTCCCCATCGTGCGCGGAGATGCAAACCGCACGTCGTTGATGCGAAAAACCGGCTCCGGGTTGCCTTCGCCAAACGGCGCGAGCTTTTGAAGTTCCAGCGTTTGCATAAGCGTCAGGTCGCTCAGATGAATCGCGTCGTCATATTCATATACGCGATGGAACGCTTCCGGCGGAATCTCTCTTTCGATATAGGCGACAAACGCTGCCCGAAACGCTTCAAACTTCTCCGCTTTCATCGTGACGCCCGCCGCGCGCGCATGCCCGCCGTACCGCATAAACAAATGGGAAAACGCGGAGAGGCAGGCAAACAGGTCGATTCCGTCGATGCTTCTGCCGCTGCCTGTCAAAACGCCGTCGGTTTCGGAAAAAAGGAGCACAGGCAGATCATATTTCTCGCAAAGACGCGACGCAACAATGCCGATCACGCCCGGATTCCATTCGTCATGCGCAAGCAAAATCGCGTGCTTCGAAACGCCCGTATCCGCAATCATCTGCATTGCTTGATCCAGAATTGCGGACTCCGTTTCGCGGCGCGCCTGATTGTCCGCATCCAGATGTGCGGCGAGCGCCTTGGCGCGCTCCATGTCGCCGCAAAGCAGCAATTCGAGCGCATATGCCGCCGAGGACATCCGCCCCGCGGCGTTTAAGCGCGGCGCAATGACGAAAGAAACCGTCTGTTCGGTTATCGGCGCATTCACGCCCGCAAGCTCGCACAGCACGGACAAGCCGACGTTTTGCGGGATATGGCGCATACCGCAGATCGAAAGCGCGCGGTTTTCGCCCGTAAGCGGCACAACGTCCGCAATCGTCGCAACCGCGGCAAGCGCGAGCGCGTCGTCGTCATAGCCGTCGTCCGTCAGCGCCGCAACGAGTTTGAACGCGACGCCCGCCCCGCAAAGCGCAGGGTTTTGATACGCGCCGTCCTTTCGCGAGGCGGCGACCACGGCGCAGCATTTCGGAAGCGTATCGGAAACGCTGTGATGATCGGTCACCACGACGTCGATTCCGTTTGCGCCGCAAAGCGCAATCTCGTCAAACGC
Organism: uncultured Oscillospiraceae bacterium; assembly: GCA_964495255.1. GTDB lineage: Bacteria > Bacillota > Clostridia > Christensenellales > CAG-138 > UBA7703. The sequence goes on along the minus strand of CAZBVC010000018.1, from coordinate 35,895 downwards.
CGAAACGCCGTTGTCCACCGTAACAATCAGATTGACGCCGTCCGAAATCAGCTTTTCCACGGCATCCTTCGTCATGCCGTAGCCTTCCTTATGGCGCAGCGGGAGATGATAGCAAACGTTGCCGCCAAGCTTTTTCAACGCGGTAACCAAAATGGCGGTCGCGCAAACGCCGTCCGCGTCGTAATCGCCGAATACGCAGATCTTTTCGCCGCGCGCAATCGCGAGGCGGATGCGCGCCGTTGCCGCTTCCATGTCGGGCAAATCGAACGGGTCGAGAAACTGCGTTTCATTCGGATGAAGAAACGCTTTCGCCTCCTCGGCTGTCGTTACGCCGCGGCAAATCAGCGTGCGCGCCGTCAGCGGCGACACGCCTGCCGCCGCCGTGATTTCATCCGCGCACTTCGCGTCATATTCGGGCGTTTGCCTTTGGCGAAAAATGTTCATGCGTTTTCCGTTATAGAAACGCCAATCGCGCATTCGAAGCGCTTTTTCATCAGCGCGCAGCTCATTTCATGCGGATGATCGAGCGCGCCGCCATACAGATACGCGTTCGCCATGCAGCCGCCGCTGCAATAATATTTCGACCAGCAGTTCTTGCAGGTCGGCTTGGTCAGAACGTTGCAGGCAAGAAAGCGTTTCTGCTTCTCCGCGTCCAGTTCGTCGGAGTCGATCGTGCCGAGCTTCCATTCGGTCAGCCCGACAAACTGATGGCAGGGATAGACGTCCCCGTCCGGCGTGACGGCGACATATTCCGTGCCCGCGCCGCAGCCGTTGATCCGTTTGCGCAGGCAAGGCCCGCCTTCGGGGTCGAACATGAAATGAAAGAAATTGAACCATGTTTTCGTATGCTTGCGCGAGGCGATGTAGAAAGCCGCGAGCGCGTCATACTCCTCGCTTATACGCGGCAGATGCTCGGGCAGGAGCGAATAGGGACTGTCGCTCGGCAAAACGGCGGGTTCGAGCGAAACCTGATCGAATCCGAACGATACGAGCGCTTTGACGTCCTCCAAAAAATCGAGGTTGTTGCGCGTGAACGTGCCGCGAACGTAATATTCCTTGCCGCCGCGTCCCGCGATCAGCTTTTGTGCATTTTTCAGGATGACGTCAAACGAGCCTTTGCCGTTCGGCGTCGGACGAAGCGCGTCGTGAATCTCCTTGCGTCCATCCAAGCTGATGACCACGTTGTGCATCTCTCGGTTGATAAACGCGATTGCGTCGTCGTCCAGCGCGACGCAGTTGGTCGTCATCGTAAAGTTGATTTGCTTGCCGAATTCCTGTTCCAGCTCGCGCCCGTAGGAAACGAGCTGTTTGCATACAGACAGGTTCATCAGCGGTTCGCCGCCGAACAGATCGACCTCGAGGTGCTTTCTCGCGCCGCTGTTGCGCATGAGGAAATCCAGCGCGCGCTTCCCCACGTCGAACGGCATGAGCATACGTTCGCCGTGAAATTCGCCCGTTGCGGCAAAGCAGTACTTGCAGCGGAGGTTACAGTCATGCGCAACGTGCAGACACATGGACTTGATCGCGGTTCCGCCCAAAACGGGCGGAGCTTCCTTGGTTTCGGCGGCAAAGCTGCCCTGCGCCTTTAATGCGTCCAACTCGGACAGGATCTCCTTTGCGACGTCAATCTCTACGCCGCAGGAAAGCGGGTCTTCGCCCATCTCCAACGCGCGCGCAATCAAATATGCGTCGTCGTCCGTAATATGGATCGCGCCGCTTTCGGTATCTACCAATATATTTTGATCCTGAAATCGAAATGCGTGTATCAAAAAATCCACCTCACAACAAAGAAAGGCCGCGATGGCCTTCCCTGTTTCCTGTCGGTTTTCGTTACTTGGCCTTTGTTTCCTTCGCGCACTTTTGATTTGCAATGGTGCACGAGGTCTTACAGGCGGATTGGCAGCTTGCCTGACATTCGCCGCAGGCGGTCGCTTTGCCCGTGCGGATGCAGGGCTTTATAACGGTGGTCAGATGCTTCATAATCGTTATTTCCTCCGAATCTTGATGCATTTTTTAGTATACACGCTTTATCTCGAAAGCGCAAGAGCGGCGGTATCGCGCGCAATGGTCATCTCCTCGTCGGTCGGGATGACGTAAACGCGCACCTTGGAGGTCGGCTTGGACAGCTCGACGTCTACGCCGCGCGGGCAGGTACGGTTTTTCTCAAAATCGGCTTCCACGCCAAGGAATTCGAGCCCTTCGAGTACCATTTCGCGGATATGGCGATCGTTTTCGCCAACGCCGGCCGTAAACACGATCGCGTCCAGCCCGCCAAGCGCAGCGGCATACGAGCCGATATACTGCTTGACCTTATAGGCGAACATTTCCTGCGCCAAATATGCGCGCTCGTTGCCTTTTTGCGCAGCATCTTCCAAATCGCGGAAGTCGCTGGATACGCCCGAAATGCCGAGCATACCGCTCTTTTTGTTCATGTAGGTATCCATTTCCTTCGCGCTCATGCCCGTGCGCTCCATCAAAAACGGCATGATCGCGGGGTCGATGTTGCCGCAGCGCGTGCCCATCGGAACGCCCTCCAGCGGCGTAAGCCCCATCGACGTATCGATGCACTTGCCGCCCTTTGCGGCGGACAGGCTCGAGCCGTTGCCAAGATGGCAGGTTACGACGCGGGTGTCTTCCTTCTTCATGCCGAGCGATTCCAGCTTTTTGACCGCGCAGCCCGTTACATAGCGATGCGACGTGCCATGGAAGCCGTAACGGCGGACGCGATATTTTTCATATGCGTCATAGGGAAGCGCATACAGGAACGCCTTCTTCGGCATGGATTGTCCCCAAGCGGTGTCAAACACGGCGACCATCGGCACGCCGGGCATCGCCGCCATACAGCCACGAATCCCCATGAGGTTCGCGGGGTTATGCAGCGACCCCAGCGGAATGCAGTCCGCAATCGCGGTGAGCACGTCCTCGTTGATCAACGCCGGTTCGGAATACTTCTCGCCGCCGTGCAGCACGCGGTGACCGACCGCCGCAATGGATTTCATATCGGAAATAACGCCGCGCTCTTTATCGGAAAGCACGTCGAGGACGAGCTTGATCGCGTCCTCATGCGTCTTCATCGGGCGTTCGACTTCATACTTTTCGCCGTTTGTCGGTTGATAGGTGAGCATGGAATGATCAATGCCGATGCGCTCGCAGATACCCTTTGCGATGACCTTCTCCGAGTCGATGTCGATGAGCTGATATTTAAGCGACGAGCTGCCTGCGTTGATTACCAGAATATACGTCATGTTCGTTCGTCCCCCTTACAGATTCTGCGCCTGGACGGCGGTGATGGCAACGACCGATACGATGTCCTCAACGCTGCATCCGCGCGAGAGGTCGTTGACGGGATACTTGAAGCCCTGGCAGATGGGCCCGATCGCCTCCGCGCCCGCAAGCCGCTGCACGAGCTTATAACCGATGTTGCCCGCCTGCAAATCCGGGAAGATCAAAACGTTCGCTTTGCCCGCAACCGCGCTGTTCGGGGATTTCAGTTTGCCGACCTTCTCGACAAGCGCCGCGTCAGCCTGCAATTCGCCGTCAAGCAGCAATTCGGGCGCAAGCTCATGGGCAAGCTGCGTGGCCTGCGTAACCTTGTCAACCAGCTCATGCTTCGCGCTGCCCTTTGTCGAGAAGGAAAGCATCGCAACGCGCGGCTCGATTCCGCAAAGCGCCTTTGCCGTCGCCGCCGTGGAGATGGCAATCGCCGCAAGCTGCTCCGCCGTCGGGCAGGGATTGACCGCGCAGTCGCCAAACACGAGCAGACCGTTGTCGCCATACGCCGCGTTCGGAACCTCCATGATAAAGCAGCTGGAAACGACCGAAATGCCCTTTGCCATCTTGATGATCTGCAAACCCGGGCGAAGCGTGTCGCCCGTCGTGCACAGGCTGCCCGCGACCATACCGTCCGCACGGCCCTCGCGGATCATCATTGCGGCAAAGAACAGTGGGTTCTTCATCGTAACCGCCGCTTTTTCGGGCGTGACGCCCTTTTCCTTGCGCATTTCGTAAAACTTTTCCGTGTAGGCGCCCAAATCCGCATCCGTCTCGGGATCCAAAATGCATACGCCGTCAAGCGAAACGCCAAGCGTGCTCGCCTGCGCCAAAATTGCATCCCGTTTCCCGAGAAGCGTTACGTCCGCAATGCCGTCCGACGTAATCAACGCGGCTGCTTTTACGGTGCGTTCCTCGCTGCCCTCGGGCAGCAGAATGCGTTTTTTGTCCGATTTGGCTTTTGCCCGAATTTGTTCCATCAATGACATGATCGTTTATGCCTCCCCAATCAATGCTTCGCTGTTTTTGGCGAATGAACGAAGCTAGTATACCATACGACGCGTAAAAATGGTATACTGAATTTAGATTGTCGAAAGGAGTCGCGCATGCGCGTCGTCGGCGTCATTGCGGAATACAATCCGCTGCATAACGGGCATATCTACCATCTCGAGCAGGCGCGCGCGCTCTCGGGCGCCGAATACTGCGTCGTCGTAATGAGCGGCAGCTTCGTGCAGCGCGGCGAACCCGCCTGCGCGGATAAATACACGCGAACGGAATGGGCGCTTCGAGCCGGCGCAGATCTCGTATTGGAGCTGCCCAGCGTATTTGCCGTCGCTCCCGCAGAGCGCTTCGCCATCGGCGGCGTCAGAACGCTGTTCGGCACGGGCGTGGTCACGGATCTCGCATTCGGCTGCGAGGAGACGGATCTTTCCACGCTGTACCAGCTTTCGGATATTATCTCGACGGAACCGCCGCAATACCGTAACGCGCTTCGCGCGCACCTTGGCATGGGGAAACCGTATCCGCGCGCACGGTTGGAAGCGCTTTCCGATTACGGCGTGCCGAGCCAAATGCTGGACGCAATCGTGAAGCCGAACAACATCCTCGCCATCGAGTATCTGAACGCGCTGCGCGCCTTTGCGCCGCAAATCGAACCGTTGCCCGTCACGCGCATCGGAACGGATTACCACTCCGAAGAGATCGAGGGCGAATACGCAAGCGCCACGGCAATCCGCAAGGCCATCGCGGAGAATCGGCGCGAGGTGCTTTCCGCCATGCCGTCGTTCGTCGGCGGGCCCATGCTGTTTGACGAACAATTCACGATTTCCCCCGCCATGCTTTCCGACCAAATCCTTTACGCGCTGCGTCGGCTCTCGCTTGACGAGCTGCGCGGCGTTCCCGACGTGTCCGAGGGGCTGGAAAACGTAATCTTCCGCGCCGTTCGAACCGTCAAAACCGCAGACGAGCTGTTTGAGGCGGTCAAAAGCAAGCGATATACGCTCGCAAGGTGCAAGCGAATCGCCATCTGCGCCCTGCTCGGCATTACGCTCGAACAGGTACACGCGACGATGTCCGCGCAGAAATGCTCCTACCTGCGCGTGCTCGGGCTGCAAAAAAGCGCGCGTCCCCTGCTTGGAGAGATCGCGCGCAAACGCTCGCTGCCGCTGATTCTGCGTAATTCGGATATCGACGAAAGCGACGCGCTCACGCGGCGCAACCTCGAAACCGATATGCTCGGCACGGATACGCTTATTTACGCTTCCAAAACCGAAAGAAAGCGCGATCTTTCGGGGGCTTTGGTTCTGTAAGCGGGATCGGGTCGTCTTGAAGCAGCTCCTTGATGCGCGGCAGAGCCGCACGGCTCACACGCCTGCCCTCCTCGACGCATTCCGCCGCGCCTTCCGTGCTGAACCGTCCCTTCACGAACAACACCTCCGGAACAAGCATCAGATCCGCATCCGCATATTTTTGCCTGGTGCTGTCCCATTGCATGATCGCAATCATACGGTTCATAACCTGATATGCGTTGGTATCCGCCGCGTCGAATGCGCCCTTTCCGCCATGGTATCCGACGTCTACGCCGAGAACGACGTCCATGCCGCGTTCGCGCAGCGTCTTGCACGGCACGCGCTCCAATACGCCGCCATCCACATAGGTTTTCCCGTTTAGCTGCACAGGTTCGAATATCGCCGGGATGGACATGCTTGCGCGCACGGCTTCATGCAGCGGGCCCGCGTCGAGCACGTCGAGTTTGCCTTCGATCAGATCCGTCGCCACGCAGACAAACGGAATGCGCGTTTGCTCGAACGAGAAATTATGCGTGAACATGCGAATCAGCGTCTCCATTTTCTCGCCCTTGACGAATCCGCCCGAGAGCGGATTCCGCAGATCAAAATAGCTATACAGGTTGAGCGTTCCAAGGTATTTTTCGAGCATATGCAGATCCGTGCCCGCGCAATAGATCGAGCCGATCACGGCGCCCATGCTGCACCCCGCGACCATATCGACCTTGATTCCTTCCTCCTCGAGCACCTGTAAAACGCCGATATGCGCAAACCCCTTCGACGAGCCCGCGCCAAGCGCAAGTCCGAGCTTTTTTGCCATAAGAACTCCTTTGCATACACGCTTGATCGGATCGATATACTGTTGTAACGCAAAATCGGATGATCGATCCGCTCCTATGATACCATAAGAAAGAGAAGTTTTGAAGTTGAAACGTCTTTTGATTCTGTCGCCCTTTTTGCTTGCGGCGCTGCTGCTGATCTACGCGGAAACCGCGTTTTCGGCCGTCGTTTCCGCGTTCGATCTTTGGGCGACGCGCGTCCTGCCCGCGCTGTTTCCCTTCTATTTTGTGACCACGCGCATGGCGCATACAGACGCGTTCGGAACGCTGCATCGCTTCTTAAAGCGTCGGCTGAGCGCGAAGGCGCATTTTTTCTCCGCGCTGCTCTGCTTCTTATACGGCGCGGTTGCGGGCTATCCCTCGGGCGCGCGCGTGGCAAATCAAACGGGGTATCCGCAATATGCCGCATATTGCAACCTTTGCAGCCCCGCGTTTCTGCTTGGCGTGCCGGCGCTGTCGCTGCTGGGAGATCGCCGCGCCTTTTTCCCGATTGCCATTGCGCATTACGGAAGCGCCCTGCTGTTTTTGCTGGTTCGCATTGTTCTTTCGCGAGGCAAAAAGGTCTGGGCATACGACGTTTCGAGCAAATCGTCAAGTGAGGGCGTCGCGGCGGATATGTCGGAAACAATGATCGGCATGATGAAGATCTGCGGCTGCATCATCGCATTCTCGGTTGCAACGGACGTCGGCGCGAAACTGTTGTTCGGGAAAACGGAAGGCGCGCTTTACGCGGCTTTTGCCTGTCTTGCCGAAATCACGAACGGATGCGCGGCGGTTGCTTCGCTTCAACTGCCGCTTCGCCTCAAATGCGCGTGTATGTCCGCTGCCGTAACGTTCGGCGGATTATGCGTCTACGCGCAGACGGTCGCGGTCACGGAAAAGCGACTGCCCGTTCGCTATCTCATCTCCAAACTCGCGCAGGCGGTCACGGCGTTTTGGCTTGCTTATTGGTTGACGCCGCTGTTTTGGCATGGCGCGGTGCAAACCGGCGGGGCGATCCATCAACCGTATTTGCGTAACGCGTTCGATCTCGCCGTGATTCTTTCTGCTTCTTGCATCGGCGCGCTGACGATCTACCTGATCGCGATGATCGTCAAAAAAGCCGAGGGCGGCGTTTCCCGCACATCCTCGGCTTCGTAGCTTCCGTTGCGTTTTGACGAATCAAAGATCCTCGTCTTCGTCGTCGTCATCCTCTTCGATGAACTCGATCAGGCGCTTGCGCTTTTTCTTCTCTTTCGGTTCGTCTTCCCAGTCCTCGTCTTCTTCTATATCGTCGTCGTCCTCATCGTCGTCAACCTCTTCGAGGAATCGGCTGAAAAAGCCTTTCTTTTTCGGTTTTTCCTGTTCTTCCTCCTCCTCGCGGTGCGAACGGCGCTTTTGCGGTTCGGCAGGCTCCTCGCTGCGGGCGGCCTTTCGTTCGCCTTGGCGCGAAAACTGACGCGTTGCGGACGGATCCTCCTCTACCGCGTGGCGCTCGTCCTCGTGCTGCGGATGCTGCTGCGCGGGCTGCTGCGCGGACTGGCGGCGGACGGGGCGCGGCTCTTCCTCGTAAACGGGCTGCCGGGGCGCATATTGCGGCTGCGGCTCGGGCTGCGGAACAGGCTTTGCGGCGGCGACGGGCTCCTCCCCCGTTACGCCAAGTTCGAGGCGGTTATTCTCGATCATTTGATGATACTCGGCCAGATAGCGCTGCAAATCGGAAAGAATATCGTCCGCATACTTGCGCGCGCCGTTATAGATCGCGGTTGCGTTCTCCTCCGCTTCCGACGAAACCGAACGCGCGCGTGCGGACGCTTCCGCGTAAACCTCGGCGTCGTTTACGCGGGCTTCAAACTCGCTCTGCGCCTCGGCGCGCAGGGAATCCGCCTCCGCCTGCGCCTGTTGCAGGATGGTTTCGGCTTCCTGATGCGCCTGTTCGACGATTTCCTCGGCGTTGAACTTCGCGTCGCTTATCGTATGATCCGCTTCGGAAAGAATGCCGGTCGCGCGGCGAATGTCCTCGGGAATAACGACCTTTAAGTCCTCGAGCAGATCAAGGAGACGATCGGTTTCGACAATGCGCTTGCCGGGGCCGCCAAACTTTGACTTCGGGCTTTCTTCAAGCTCCTGTTTGATGCGGTTGATGATGCTGAAAATCTTCATCGTTTGTGCGCTGCTCATAGTTTTCTTAGCCTTTCTGCGATAATTTGCTCAATGCTGTCGGGAACGAGCCCGTGAATGTTTCCCCCCATCGTGCCGATCTCGCGGATCCCGCTTGAGCTTAAAAACGAATGTTCCGCATTCGCCATGAAGTAGACCGTTTGTATTTCGGGCGCCAAATGCCGATTCAAAGCGGCAATCTGAAATTCATACTCGAAATCTGTGATGGCGCGCAGCCCGCGAATGATATAATCCGCGCCGATCTCGCGGGCATAATCGACGAGCAATCCATCAAAATGCGTAACGACCACGTTTTCGATTCCTTCGGATTCCACCATGCGCCGGATCAGATCGACACGCTCCTCCGCCGAGAATACGGGCGATTTGGACGCGTTGTTGAGCACGCTCACATAAACCCTGTCAAACAGCCCAACCGCGTGCCGCAAAACGTCGTGATGCCCAATGGTGAACGGGTCAAAGCTGCCCGGATAGATACAGGTTCGCATGAATTAAACCCTTTCGTAAACCGTAAACGCGCATTTGCCGAAGCGGCGCGTTCGTGATTTCGTTTCGCAGGAAGCGGGCGCGTCGGGCGTATGCGCGGACGCATGCTCAACCACGACCCGTCCGTTTTCGGCGACAAGTCCCTTTTGAAACGCGAGATCCGCCGCGCGCCATGCCGTTGCATCGGCATACGGCGCGTCGATCAAAATCAAGTCGAACGCTTCGCCCTCCGCGGCGAGAAGCCCGATGCAGACCTCGTAATCCAGGCAAAGCACCCGAACGATCGAATCAAAGCCGAGTAAGACGACGTTCTTTGCAATCTGATCGCGGCAAGCGCGCGCATGATCGTTGCATACGACGCGTTTCGCCCCGCGTGAAGCCGCTTCCAAGCCAAGGTTGCCCGAGCCGGAAAACAGATCGAGCACATGGCTGTTTGGCAGATCGAATTGCAGCATGCCAAACATGGATTCCTTGACGCGATCCAGCGTTGGGCGCGTATCCATGCCGGCGGGGGCGTCAAAACACCTTCCGCGCGCCGTACCCGCTATGATACGCAAATTGTTGCCTCCATTCGACACTTCCGCAGAATACATAGATTATAACACCCGCGTCCGTTCGGCACAAGTCCCAACGTATGGAGATTATGCAGGGCGAATCGGCTTGAAGCCCGCTGCGGAAAACACCTCGTATGGGTTCAGATACACGTTTTCGGGCGTAACGATGGCGAGATGCAGATGGTACGCGTCGCTGTTTCCCGTGTTGCCGACCCTGCCGATTTGCTGTCCCTGCGAAACGGCGTCGCCCTCCTTGACGAAGGTCGTGATCTCGTTCATATGGTAGTAGTGGTATTCGTATCCGTATGGGTCGCGTATGATGACATAGTTGCCCGGCGTCGCCGCATAGCCGATATACAGCACCACGCCGTCCGTAACGGAAAGAATCGGCTCGCGCGCGTGCGCAAGAATATCCGTGCCGGTGTGCAGCCGCGTTTTATGCGAACGGGGCAGATACCAGCCGTTTTTGATCGTTCGACCGGGCAGCGGATGCGCAAGCGTCGATAAATACACGTCGCTCAGAGAGATCGGCGGCGTTTCCTTTTGCACGCCGTTATCGTCGTACACCGTGTTCAGGTAAGCGAGCGTAAACTTGGCGGAAAGAAGCTCGGCGCGCGTTCCGCACGAGGCAATTTGCTCAACGGAGCCAATCGAAAGAGAGAATGCGGCGCCGTCCTTCATGCTTCCGTCGAGCAGAACGAAAACGCTGCTCGCGATCCGTTCGGAAGCGTCGTCGCCAAACGCGCGGTACAGCGCCGCCATCTCTTGCCAAGAAAGCTGCCGAGCCGACGATTCTCCCGCGTAGAGCGGCACGTCGATATCCCGCATATAGCGGCTGAGCAGCGTCAGACAGGCGGTTTCCGATTCGGCGAGCGCGTCGTTCACGGCGGCGGCCATTTCGGCAAACACGTCCCGCTTTGCGGCAAAATTCGCGTAAACGCCCGCATCGAACGGTTTGAGACGTTCGGTATAGGCGGAAAGGTCGATCGCGATTGCACGATGCGACATGCGTTCGGCAGCGTCCCGCGCGGCGACATACAACCGCGTGCGCGACGGCTCCTTCTCCTCCGGCAGCGTGGAAACGAGCCCGTATTCATAGCGGAGCATTGCCGCGGCGTTAGCGGCGTCGGAAACGCTCTCGACATACTTTGCGCCAAACAGACTCTTTACGAATTTCGCAAGCGGCGCTTCGTTTTCGGCGGGCGGCGTTTCGCTTGCGATTGTTTTTGCGCCGACCGTTTTTTGCAGGATCGTCAAAGCGTCGTCATGTTCCGTTTCTTCCAACGCGGATGCGCTTGAAACAGCAACTGTCGATGCGCTCAAAAAAAGCAGCATCGACAGAAGGATCCGTGCATAGCGCTTGATTGGTTGCCGAAAAAAGCAAACGTTCCGCATGTTACGGGGTGACTCCGATTTCGGGCGACCCGCCGGAGCCGTCCCCGCCCGTCGTACTCGGATCGGGCATTTCAACCGAAGAATCGTCCGTTACAAATCCGTCGGACGTATCTTCATCCGCGCCGTCGCCCATATCGGGAATCGGCGGCTTTTGATATTTATATTCCAACTCGTGCGCAACGTCCGCAATCGACCAATTATCCGTCCATGGATAATTTTGGGGGTCGAGAACGGGATTGCTCTTGGACGCGGGTAAAACGAGCTGCGCGCGAATTGCCGCGGTTACAAGATCGTCCGAGCCGCCGTTTCGGATCTCGCACGCCGTGCCGTAACCGATGTTGTAGAACATCCAGCGCGCATCGGGTACGGTCAGGCGAATGCAGGCGTGAGACGCTTTCTTGCCGAGATCGTCGTAGGACTGCTGCACAAGCGTGGAAAGGTTGTTTACCTTTTTATACAGAACCGAGTGGAAGTAGGTGCGGCTGTGGATCAGCGTCAAGTACTGTGCCGCTTCCATGTTGACAAACTGCCAAAACCGCTCCTTCGGCTTTTCGATCGGCCAAATGCCGCTCGTCGTTTCATGGCCGTTTTCGCGCGTCGGGTCGCCCGTTGAGCAAAGCATGTATCGAACGGGCTGATCGTAGTCGGGTTTGCCGAATTTCGTGCCGTCGTCGATGCGCTTGTATACGAGCGTAACCTGCCAATACTTATCTACAATGATATAGTAAGTTTTGGGGTCGGGATAGCCGTCCTTCAAGAGATCGCGCGCCTTTGCCGTCATATCGTCCGTGCTGCCGACAAGCTCCTCGTAGGTCATGTCCACCGTCGGCGCGTACAGCGAAAACGGAATGGGCGTCGGCGTCGGCTCGGGCGTCGGCGTAGGCGAAGGCATAACGGAGTTTTCCACGCGCGGAATCTCGATCACTTCCACATGGATCACATCGGGTTGGGGCGTTGCGGTGGGCGCGGGGCTGTCAACGCCGGCAGCCTCCGTCAAATTCGCGCAACCAAACGCAAACAGCGCGGCAAAAACGCAAACAAGCAAAAAGAGCAGCTTGGTTTCATGCCGTGTTTTTTCCATAAGAAATCCTTTCGCAACAAAATAATCGCCGATATTGTATCACACAAGCGCTGCACTTTGTCGCTTATTACCGAAAGTTCACAATTTTGCGCGGTTCAAGACCGGCTCGGCATCCATGTTCAAACGGTCGGATCGGGCTTATCGCCGATCGCGGCAATACGCAGAATTGATTCGTCGTAATCGAGCGCGTCCGAAAAATAACGATCCAAATGGCGCAGTATCTCGACGCGAATCGCATCGGAAAGCGCCACGCGATCCATCTCGTCATCCTGCAAAAGAAGCATGCGACGGATTCCCTCGAGCGCAGTTTTTCCGATCGGCGGGTCAAATTGCGAACAGGCGTTGCAAACCGCGCCGCCGTGCGAGGAGAAGCGAATGATCGCGTCGCTTCTCAAATCGCGCCCGCACTGCGCGCAGGTCGTTACGGAGGGGCGATAGCCCACGGCGTTCAAATACCGCACGAGGAAGCAGCAGAGCAGATCGTTCGCCGTCGCCTTGCCGTATGCAAGATAGGACAGCGTATGGTAGACGAGCGAAAAAAGTTTCTCGTTCGGCTGATTTTCCATCGCTGCGTTTTGACAGAGCCGCAGCGCAAGCGACGCCGCAGAAAAGCGTTCGTAATCCTCGCGCAGGGGATAGAACGTTTCCTTGACGTCGCATACGTTTACGGTTGCTTTTTCCTTGCCGACGAACAACTCGAACTGACCGAATACAAACGGCTGACAAGCGGTCAAAAGCGGACTTGTCGGCTTGCGGCACCCGCGCGCCTTTGCGTCCATCCGACCGCGCTCGATCGTAAACAGGCTGATGATACGGTCGTTCTCGCGATAGTTCGTATACCGCGTGACAATCCCTTCCACGCAGATGATCGGCATGCTTTCTTCGCTTTCCTTAACGGGACGGCGGCGCGTTTCCCTCGCTCTTGATTGCACAATACAGCAGGTATGCGCCGATCTCGCCCGTTTGTTCAAACCGCTTCCATGCGGACGTCTTTCGTTCCCGATTTGTCATGTCGCGCCTCCCGTTCTTGCTTTATCCTAGTTTGGCACAATTGGCGGAAAAAGCGCGAATGCAGTATTTGGCATTCCGCCTTACTCGTAGCCGAGCTCGGACAGAACGCTTTGGCGATTGCGCCAATCCTCCTTGATTTTGACCCAAAGCTGGAGGTTCACGCGGCAGTCAAGCAGCCATTCGATCTCCTTGCGCGCGCGCGCGCCGATGCTTTTGAGCATGACGCCGCCCTTGCCGATAATGATACGCTTATGCGTTTCGCGCTCGCAATAGATCGTCGCGTAAATATCGTACAGTTCACGGTCGCCGCGCTTTTCCATCTTATCGACGCTGACGCCGACGCCGTGCGGAACCTCCTCGCGCAGCAAAAGCAGCGTTTGCTCGCGTATCAGCTCCGCGCAGATGACGCGTTCGGGCTGGTCGGTAACCATATCGGGCGGAAAATACTGCGGCCCCGTCGGCAGGCATTCGCAAATTGCCCGTTCGAACGCGTCAAGCCCCGCGCCCGTCTCCGCCGACACGGAGAGAACGTCCTTCAAAAACGGAAAGCGGATCAGCTCTTCCCGCGCTTTCTGCGTTTGCGCTTCGCTTGCGCGGTCGATCTTGTTGACCAGCGCGAAAACGGGCGCCTTCGCGTGCGAAAGACGCTCCAGAATCATTTCGTCGCGCGCGCCGACGCCGATGGTTGCGTCGATCAAAAAAGCGATTGCCTCCACCTCGCTCATCGCGTCCGTGGAAACCTTTTTCATATATTCGCCCAAACGGTTCTTCGGCTCGGTCAGCCCGGGCGTATCCAAAAACACGATTTGGTAATCATCCCGCGACAAAACGCCCGTGATTCGATTGCGCGTGGTTTGCGCGCGGTCGGTCACAATCGCAATCTTCTGTCCGATCATTTTGTTGAGCAGGGTCGATTTTCCGACGTTCGGGCAGCCGACGATGGAAACGAACCCGCTTTGAAACTCGCTCATAGGAGGTCCTTCGGCGTAAATGCGTTCGGCAAAAGCCCGTCCAACGTGCTTTCGACGATTTCGCGCGAAGCGTTGGCGCATACGATGGGCATGTCCGTCTCGCAAAACTCCGCGAGCACCTGCCTGCAAACGCCGCAGGGGAAGCCGGGTTTCTTGCCCGAACAGACCACCGCAAGCGCTTCAAACGCGCGTTCGCCCTCGTATATCGCCTTGAACATCGCGGTTCGCTCGGCGCAGTTGGTCGGCGTGTACGCGGCGTTTTCGATGTTGCAGCCGAGATAATATTTCCCCGACTTTGCTTTCAGGCACGCGCCGACGTTGAAATGCGAATACGGCGTGTAAGCATGGCTCATCGCCTCAAACGCCATATCGAGCATACGTTCCCTCTCGTCGATCGACAGCTTGGTCATCGTGTTATCCCCATTTCGTTTAAGATTTCGTCCTGCTTTTGAAACATGCGCTTCTCATCCGCATCCGTCATATGGTCGTATCCCATTAAATGCAGCCCGCCGTGCACGCTCAAAAAAGCAAACTCGCGCGCGACCGAATGCCCGTATGCCGCCGCCTGCTCCGCTGCGCGCGGCACGCATATGGCGATATCGCCGATATAACCGTCGGGCGGCGCAAGCACGCCCTCCCCCTCCCACGCGGGAAACGTGAGAACGTCCGTTACCGCGTCCATATGCCGAAAAACGCGGTTCAGATCCCGTATGCCATCCTCGTTTGTAAGCAGAATCGTCGCGCTTCCGCTCGCATGCTCGGCGCGAAAAACCGCTTCCAGCGCGTCTTTCATCAACGTCTCCGTCGATTGATCCACCGATGCGCCGTCTGACAAAATCTCGATCATTGCGGCAGCTCCGTTCCCGGATAGCGAATGCGTTCGTGCATCAGCCCCGTCAGCGTAATCAGGTAGCTTTTTTCGATTTTTCCAATCTCGGCGAGCGTAAGCGGGCTTTGCGCGAGCTGTCCGTCGTCCATCTTGCCCTGTATGATGCGATGCACCATCGCGGCGACCTCCTCGCGCGAAGGTTCCTCCATGGAGCGAACCGCCGCTTCGCAGCTGTCGGCAAGCATGACGATGGCGCTTTCCTTCGTGCTCGGCAACCCGCCCGTATATCGAAACGCCTTCTCGGAGACCGTATTGCCGCTTTCCTCCGCTTCGCGCTTCGCCTGATAATAAAAATATGCGACGAGCGTCGTACCGTGATGCTCGTTTGCGATCCTGATCACGGCGGACGGCATGCGATAGCGCGTAAGATACGCCTCGGCGTCCCTTTGATGCGCCAGAATGCACGCGGCGCTCTCCTCCGGCGGAAGCGTATCGTGGATGTTTTTGCCCGTTTGGTTCTCCTTGAAATACAGCGGACGGCGCAGTTTGCCGACGTCGTGATACATCGCGCCCGCGCGGCAGAGAAGCGCGTTCGCGCCAATCGCCTCTGCGGCGCCCTCTGCAAGCGAGGCGGTCATCATGCTATGGTGATAGGTGCCCGGCGCGGCGGTCATCATCTTTTTGAGCAGCGGATGGTTCGCGTTGCAAAGCTCGTGCAGACGCGTTGTGGTTACCACGTCGAACACGTTCTCCCAAACGCTGAGCATACCGACGCAGAACACGGAGAGAATCAGCGCCGCCGCCATCGTGACCCCCGCGAAAACGAGCGTATCGCTCCATGGCGAACCGAGGATCAAGCCGCCGCCCGCGATCAAAGCCGCGCCCAGCACGCCGCCGATGGCGCCCGCCGCGATCAACGCGCCGCGCTTTTCGCTTTTCTCGGCGATGAGAATCGTCGCCTGCCCCGCGAGCATTGCGGACGCCAGGGCAATCAGACAGTCGGCGGAAAGCAGCGTTGCGCCGCTGCCGCCCGCAAGCAGCGAAAACGAAAGCGAAAGCGTAACGCATACCGCCGTCGCAATCGGGCGCGAAAGAAGCACGCAGGCAAGCAGCACGCCGAATACGACGCTCATGACGCGCGGTTCGAGCAGATAGCACGCCCATTGCAAAGCGATGTTCAAAATGAGAATGAGCGTAAGCATCAGCATACGCTTGGGCGAAACAAACGTCTCGCGCTCAAACGCGGCGAGCCACAGCGCGAGCATGGCGTACACGCAGAATAGGTACAGGCAGACGCCTACGCTCATAAAGCGGTTTGCGTTTCCGCCCTTGACGAGATCCAGCGAGGTCAGAACGAGCATCTGCTCCGCCGTCACGACCTGCCCTTGTTCAACGATCACCGCGCCGCGCGCAATGTATACGGTTTGCACGTTTGACGCCGCTTCCTCACGCGCCCGCGTGGTCGAAACGGTATCCTGCACGTTGGTTTGCAGCAGATACGCGTTGAGCGCCAACTCGCCGAGCTGTTTTACGCGCACGGGAAGGGTAGTGACCTGCAATTCCTTCACGGCTTCCGCGCGCACGGATTCGAGCTCCTTTTCGGATATGCCCGCGCGCAGCCGAACTTGCAGCTTGGTCATCACCATCTCTTCCAGTAGGGTCAGGTTCTCCGCAGAAGCGTCCAAAATGGCGTAGCCGAGCGCCGCGTCGCTGATCGAAACAGGCAGTTTGAGCAGCATGGTCAGGAGGTCGGCTTGCGGAATAACCTCCTCCCATGTGCGCGTATCCTCGGCGGGATATTCCACCCCGTCGATGCCCATCTGCTTCGGCGCGGACGAGGCGCGAATCGTGTCCGCCAGACCGCGGAAGCTGGATACCGCGGAAAAAAAGCTCTGCGCGCCCGAAATCAGGGCGTCGCAAAGCGCCGTGTCGATCGAATAGACGGGTGAAACGTTGTTTTTCGCGGCTTGGCGCATGGCGTTCGTCGTCGCGATATCCTCCGTCATGCGCGGGGCATAGATGGTTTCCTGCGCGGCTGCGCCCTCGCTGACGGCATAGCGCTTCGGCGTGAGCGACGCAATCACGGCGGCGCAGCAGCAAACGTAAGCGGCGGCGATCATCAAAACACCGAGCAAGCGCACGCGTTTCCTGCTTTTCTTCTTTCTTTTCGCAAGCGCGGCGGCCGTGCTTTTCTTTTGCATCAGCGCCTTCGTTGCCGCGCTCATGACGGTTTCCTCTTTTCGAAGCGTTCGTAGGCGTTGATGATGCGCTGCACGAGTTCATGCCGAACAACGTCCTTTTGCGTCAAATGAACGATTCTGACGCCCTCTACGCCGTCGAGCACGCGCGCCGCGGTAACCAGCCCGCTGATCTTGTCATGCGGAAGATCGATCTGCGTTACGTCGCCCGTTACGACGACGCGCGAGCCTTCGCCGATGCGCGTTAAAAACATCTTCATCTGCTCGCCCGAGCAGTTTTGCGCCTCGTCCAAAATGATATACGCGTTGTTGAGCGTGCGCCCGCGCATATACGCAAGCGGCGCGACCTCGATCACGCCCCGCTCATACAGCGCGCGATAGCTTTCAAGCCCCAAAAATTCTTGCAGCGCGTCGTACAGCGGGCGAAGGTAAGGATCGACCTTGCTTTGCAGATCGCCCGGCAAAAAGCCGAGCTTTTCGCCCGCTTCGACGGCGGGACGCGTCAGTATGATGCGCTCGACCTCTTTGTTTTTCAGCGCGAGAACCGCCGTCGCAACGGCAAGATATGTTTTGCCCGTTCCGGCAGGCCCGATGCCGAGCACCAGCTCGAATTCCTTGAGCGCCTGCACATAGCGCTTTTGCCCGAGCGTTTTGCATTTGACCTGGCGTCCGCGGCTCGTTATGGCGATGACGTCGCCCATGATCTTGTCGATCATGTCCGCGTTGCCGTCCTTTGCGAGGTCGATTGCATAGCGAATGCGCCCGCGGTCGATCTTATCGCCGCGCCGCTGCATTTCAAGCATCTTCTCGATCACGCTGCAAGCAAGACGCACGTCCTCCTCGCGCCCTTGCAGACGAACGCCCTCTGCGGGCGTATCCACGGAGACGCCTGTTTCCTCCTCGATCACGCTCAGATTCTCGTCGAATACGCCGAACAAGCCCAAAAGCTCGTCCATGTTTTCGATGGGGATCAGCATGGTAATGCTCTCTTCGTTTTGCGTCAAGCTTCGATCTCCTTTTCCAAGCCGATGGATTCTTCCGTTACGATTCCGACAATCGCCGTGATCACGCCGCCCTCCTCCGTCAATGCGGCGGATTTCGACACGATCAGCGCGTCCTTCGGAATTTTCAGCAACGCGAGCTTCTCCGCCTCGACCAACGCGCTTTCCCGCATTCCCGCAAGCGTGTCGGGCGTTTGCGTTTCCGCTTGCTCATACGCCACGCCCTCGATCAACTCGATGGGCAAAAACGCGTCGGAAACGACCTTGCGTTTCACGTTCCGTATCTCATAGGCGGCAAACGGAACGCTTGTCTCATACAGCCGAACGCCGCATATCAAAACGCTGCGATAATTCAGCGCGCACCCCGTATCCGTCAGCGTAAGACGCGTTTTCTCCGCCGTGTATTCGGCGAAATAGAAAACGTGCGCCCAAACCAGCCCGCGCGCATGGACAAGCAGCGGCTCGTCCTTTTCGGGAAGATCGACGACGCCCGATATCAGCGTGTCCCCCGCCTTGACCCTGTCGCCGACAGCGCAGCGCGGCTGACCTTCGTATGCGCCGATGGAAACGATCACGCCGCCCTTTACCGCCGTCACATCGTGCGGTATGGTCGGGTCGGTCAGCACCGCCTCGCGCGGCGACTCGACGACGTCGACGGAAAGCACAACGCCGCTTAACGCAACGTCCGCCCATGCGATGCGCTCGTCAAACCCGCGAATCGCGCCCGCAAGAGAGATGAGGTCGGTTTTCGGCTTTGCCGCGCCGACAAAAACGCCCTTTTCGCGCAGCGCCCGCAAAACGATTCCCTGCGGCACGCGGCTCGTCCCCGCAACGCGGATGGACCAGATCCGCGTGGATAAAAAACAGCAGCTCGCGATCAATATCGCGGTCGTGACCCAAAGCGCGGGGCGTTTCCAAAGAGCATGAATTCGAAACGGCACGCCGCCTCTTTTCAGGATCTTGACGCGGCAGCGGCTTTTGCGCATCAGCGGGCGCATGCCCCGAAACTCGCGCGGGGTCACGGTAAGCTCGAGCGTGTGATCCGCCGTTTGCCGTATGTCCCGCGCGCGGATGCCGCTTTTGCGCATGCGCTCCAAAACGCGCTCCGCCTTGTAGCCGCTGATTTGAATTATAACATACCCTTTCGCCGATTTCCACATCAGAACGCGCCTCCGTAGCGAATCACGTTTACCGTGCCGCGTATTTCGATATTCGCACCGTCAAATTCGAGAATCTCCAATTCGCTTCCTTCGATCGTCAGTTCGCCCTCGGCCGTCAAAAAACGGATCTCGTCGCTCTCGTAGGACAGGATGCCCTCATGATTTTCGATCGTCAGCGCCGATCTGCCGAGCAGCGTGCATTTGTGAGCGCGCAAAGCGGCGTCCTCGGGCAGATCGAGCCTGCGCAAAGCGCTTCGAATCGTGTTTTCCCGCTTTTTCGACATGTCTGCGTTCCCTCCAAGAAAGCATATGTTTCCGCCGACGCGGCAATGCTAAAAAGCAAGTGCGGATCACTTCCGCGCAAAATGCTTTCGAAAGCGGAGGAGCTCTATGGCGATCAATAAGGTTGAAATTTGCGGCGTAGATACGAACACGCTGCCGATGCTTTCGGCAAAGGAGACGCGCGAATTGCTGATCCGCGTGAAAACGGGCGACGAAAAGGCGCGCGAGGAGTTCATCCGCAGCAATTTGCGGCTTGTTCTCTCCCTCGTGCAGCGATTCGGCGGACGCAACGAGCAGGCGGACGATTTGTTTCAGGTCGGCTGCATCGGCTTGATTAAGGCAATCGACAATTTCGACCTGCGGCACGAGGTTCGTTTCTCGACTTACGCCGTTCCGATGATTATCGGCGAGATCCGACGGCACCTGCGCGACAACAACGCCATTCGCGTCAGCCGCTCCCTGCGCGACACGGCGTACAAGGCGCTGCAAGCGCGCAACCGACTGACAAACGCGCAGACCGGCGAGCCCACGCTTACGGACGTTGCGCGGGAAATCGGCATGACCGAGGAGGACGTCGCCTTTGCGCTGGACGCGATTCAGGAACCCGTGTCGCTGTTTGAACCGGTCTATCGGGACGACGGCGACGCGGTGTATGTCATAGATCAAATCTGCGATACGAAAACGTCGGACGGAAACTGGCTCGAAAGCATCGCCATCAACGACGGTATGGCGCATTTGACCGAGCGCGAAACGCGCATCTTGAAGCTGCGCTTCTTTGTCGGCAAAACGCAGATGGAGGTCAGCCGCGAGATCGGCATCTCGCAGGCGCAGGTTTCGCGCCTCGAAAAAGGGGCGCTCAAACAGCTGAAAAAGTATGTTTGAACCTGAATGGTTACTACAATAATTATAGCTGCATGCGAAGCAAATCTCGATGCAGCCGCTTCATGATGCGCTTTTCGAGCCTGCTGATGTAGCTCTGCGAAATGCCGAGCAGGTCGGCAACCTGCTTCTGCGTGCATTCGGGACGGTTGTTCAACCCGAACCGCATTTCAACGATCGTCCGTTCGCGCGGAGAAAGGCGAATCAGCGCGGCGCGCAAAAGCTCCCGATCGACTTCGTCCTCAAGGTCGCGTGAGATCACGTCCTCCTCCGTGCCGAGAATATCGGAAAGCAGCAGCTCGTTTCCGTCCCAATCCACGTTGAGCGGCTCGTCAAAGGAGACCTCGAGCTTGATACGGCTCGTGCGGCGCAGATGCATGAGAATTTCGTTTTCGATACAGCGCGAGGCGTATGTCGCGAGCTTGATGCGTTTCCCCGCGTCAAACGTGTTGACCGCCTTGATGAGCCCGATCGTGCCGATGGAGATCAGATCCTCGATGCCCACGCCCGTGTTTTCAAACTTTTTTGCGATGTACACCACCAGACGAAGATTGTGCTCCACAAGCGCGTCCTTCGCCGCCTTCTCGCCGCTCGACAGCCGCTCGATCCAAACGCTTTCCTCCTCGGGCTTGAACGGCGTTGGCAACACATCGTTTGAATGAACGTAGAATATCTCCGAATCGCGGCGGTTCGTCACTTGCAGATAGAAGCGGAGCAGCGCCGCCTTCCATGCCTTTCTCATTGAAACAGCCTCCTTTATTCCGAAATAGCTCCGAAGAAACGATTGCGTCGGCGGACAAAAGCGCGCCTGACGATTCCGCAACGACCGCGTCGATCCGCCGCCATCCGCCGAGGTATACGGCGACGCTTTGCGGCTGTATCGCATATAGAACGCCCGTGCCCTCGATCGTCCGAAACGGAATCGGCCAGCCTTTGCCCTGCGGCAGAAGCCCCGGTTTGACGATAATCACGCTGCGCCCGCTGATCGGTTCGCGCAGGAGGTTTCCGCTGTCGACAAGAGCGGTCACCTCAAACGCACGATCCCTAAGCTGTATGCGTAAGCGCACGCGCGTTTGCCTGCGCCGAAAGCAGGCGATCAGGGAAAGCACGAGCCGCGGCAGAAGCGCGCAGGACAGCATGGTAACAAGCGCGATGCGAAGCGGTATCGTGCCGATGACGACGCCGCATTGCAGGGAGCCGCCGCTCAAAAGCGCAATGCAAAGCGCGATTCCGCCCATCAGGCAAGCGGAGAGATACGTTGCGAGCACCGCGCGCGGATAGTCGCGCCATGCGTCCTTGACGGGAAGCGCCATCATGCAGCCGAGCAGCAGCTTCGGAATCCACTGCGCAAGCACGGGAAACACCGTAACGGAAAGAAGCGCGTAAATCGCCCCGCCGCAGGAAAAGCTCAAAAGCGTGATCTGCCGCACGCGCGTGCCGAAGAATGCGCACGCAAGGCGCATGGTCAGATAATTCATGATCGCGTTGTCCAGCAAAAATGCTTCCATTGATATCGTCATATCTATCCGTATGCGGGCGCTGCGCCCAAGCCGTTTTGTTCGACGGGAAACGACGTATCCGCCCATAAGCCGCTACGCAATGCGAATCACCATGACCGTCATATCGTCGCTCTGCTCGCGTTCCATGGCGCATTGCAGCAGCCGCTTTGCCGCGTCCGCACTGCTTTTTACCTCGTCGAGCGTGCTCTTTACAAGCGACTCCGCCTGCTCGCCCAGCGCGTCCAAAGCGCCGTCGGAAAGCAGAACGAGCGCGTCTCGCCGCCTCAGCCTCGCCCTTGAAATCGCCGGCACCGCTTCGCTTACGATGCCGATCGGAAGCGCTTCCGACGCAATGGTATGCAGCTTCCTTCCGCGATACACGAACGAGGGCGGCGCGCCGTACTTCATAAACTCCGCCTCGCCCGAACGCAGATCGAGAAACACGGCGTCCAGCGTCGCATACATATCCTTTTTGCGCGAAAGCAAAAAACGGTTTACGCTTTCGAGCGCGACGTCCCGCACAAAGCCCGCGTCATATAGGTCGAAAAGCATTTTGAGCGCCGCACCGCTCTCCCCCTTTGCCTCCTCGCCCGCGCCCATACCGTCGCTCAAAGCGTACAAAACCCGCCCGCGCTCCATGCGCCGCTCACCGATGCTGTCCCCGCTGACGCCGCTTTTGCTGATCGCCGCGCACGCCGCGCCCATACACGCGAACAGCTGCTGCGCCTCCTCCGACACGATCGTGCAGCCTTGCTCGGATAGGCGCGCTTCGATGAGACGCATCTCGCGATGCAGAATGCGCCCGACGTCTTTCAGCACCGCATCCGCCTCCCCCATCGCCTCCGCCGGCATATGCAGCTTGATCGAGAGATACCCGCCCGGAAACGCCGCTTCCACGCCCGAAACGGAGTATCCGCGCTTGTCCATACCACGCAGGAGCTTATTCTCCAGCTCCTCGTCCAGCCAGCAATCGCGCAAAACGCGTTCCGAAAGACGAAACAGCGCGTCGCAAACCCCGTCCAGCTGCCGATTCATAACGCCGTATCGGTCGCTTTCCTGCGCTTTTGCGGCGCTGCGCGCCAAATATTGATTCTGCGCCTGCCAGGCCGCCGCCGCGATGTGATGCATACTGCGGCACTTGGGATCGAACGGCTTTCTCACGCGGATCGGCTCGCCGTGCTCATATCCGTCCAACAGTCGAATAATCGCGTCATACGCGCGTCTTTGATCCTTCCAACACGGGTATTTCAGCGGGCAGTCGCCGCACGCGGCATACGCGGCTTGCGCGACCCATTGCATACGGTCGTCGCCCGCGTCGGCCGCCGCATCGTCAGCTTGATAAAGCGAGGATATTTCGCGGCAGACCGCCGACATGCGAACCAGCTCGTCCGAAATGGACGCGCGCATCCGTTTGACCGATTTGCGCGAGAACCGCTCCCGCTCCTTTGCGGCGTCCAAAAACGCGCAAAGCCGCAGCGTCCATTCGTTCGGCGTCAGCAGAAACAGAAGCGAGGCTATGCCGAGATTGACGAGATTGACGGTATGCGACGCGTTGTAAACATGCGTCCCGACCACAAGCGACGCGCAAACAAAGCCGCCGATGACGCCGTATGTATCCAGCGAACGCAGCGCCGCGCCCGCAAGCGCGCAGCAGGCGACGCTTCCGATGAACGCAACCGAAAAATCGCCGCCGAGCATTAAAACGGCGGACAGCGCGATAACGACGGCAACGCCAGACGCGCCGCGCGCAAGCACCGCCGCCATCGCGTATAGCAGCAAAAGCACGACGCACAGCGAAAACCCGAACGCATGTATATCCGATACGCCAAGCAATAACAGCCCCAAAAACGCGCTTGCGCCAAGCTGTTCCCCTTCGGTCAAGACGCGTCTTTCGCCGATATGGAGCAGCGCCCGCAGCGCGTTTTGCAGCACGAGAAACGAAAGAACGGAAACGCAAAGCGAGATCACGCCGCGCAAAATGCTCGGCAGACTGCCGCGGAAAAAGATCGGCATCGTCACGACGGACGCGACGGAAAGCAAAAGCAGATAGTCGAAGCTCGCGCAGCGTACCTTTCGCCTGCGCCAAATGAGAACGAGCCCATACAGCAGCAGGCAAACGAGCGCGCTTTGCGCATGCGGCAAAAAAGTCAGCCCCGTTTCGAGGGAAACGGATATGTGAAGCGCGACGCCGCCCAAAAGGCAGCCCGCCAAGGCGTAATGGATATTCAGCCCCGAAAGCGCGCACGCCGCAAGATACGCCGCCGAAAACGGCGACAGTCCGCCAAATATCTCGCCGCGCGCGATCAAAGCGCCGCAAAAGAGCGTAATACATTCCGTTTTGAACGCGCTTCGCCGCATATATGCATGGATGCGTCCCGTTTGCTTGCTCGATTCTTCCATTTGCTCAGCCCCCGTCCACACAGTATACAGAAGCGTAATGGCGAAAAAATCGGATCGAACGCATCGATTTATTATGGCAATTCATACGAAAGCTCGGGATTCGGCAGGTTCGGCGCGAAAACGCCGCATATGGCGCGCAAACGCAGAAGAATTGCGTCGCATCGGTCGGTTACGTCTTACGTCGATTTCGGTCAGCGGGAAAACAAGCGCTTTTCGCCGCGCGCGGTCTTCGCTCTTTTCGGAAACATGGGATTGCGTTGAAAAATCAATGCATTTGCTTGTCAAGAAGATCGTGATATGATAACATAGATTGATTTTTGAACGGGGAGGATCTTGTTTTGTTCGTTGCAAACGGAGCCTATTCGCTTTTGTGCGGCAACTATCTGTTTTCCGAAGTCGGCAAGCGCGCGGCCGCCTACGCAAAGGAGCATCCCGAGGCGGAGCTCATCCGCATGGGCATCGGCGACGTCACGCGTCCGCTCGTACCCGCGGTCATCGAGGCGATGCACAAGGCCGTTGACGAGATGGCGCATGAGGAGACCTTCCGCGGCTACGGCCCCGACTATGGCTATGAATTCCTGCGCGATGCGATTCTTGCGCGCGACTATACGCCGCGCGGCGTTTCGCTCTCCGTCGACGAGATCTTCGTTTCCGACGGCGCCAAATGCGACGTTGGCAATATCCAAGAGATTTTCTCGCCCGACGCGATCGTCGCCGTGATGGATCCCGTATACCCCGTCTATGTGGACACCAACGTAATGGCGGGACGCGCGGGCTTTTACGACGCGAAGAAATCCGGCTATGAGAAGATCGTCTATCTGCCGTGCTATGCGGAAAACGGCTTCGTCGCCGAATTGCCGAATACCCGCGTCGACGTTATGTACCTTTGTTATCCCAACAACCCGACGGGTATGACGCTTGATCGCGCGCAACTTCAACGCTTCGTCGATTACGCGCGGAAGAACGGCGTGCTCATACTCTACGACTCCGCGTACGAATCCTACATTACCGAACCCGACAAGCCGCACAGCATCTATGAGATCGAAGGCGCAAAGGAATGCGCGATCGAATTCCGCTCCATGTCCAAGACGGCGGGCTTTACGGGCACAAGATGCGCGTTCTCCGTCGTGCCGCGCGAGCTTGTTTATTCCGACACGCTCGGCAACCGCGTCTCCCTGCACGATCTTTGGGCACGGCGTATGGCGACCAAGTTTAACGGCGTATCCTACATCACGCAGCGCGGCGCAGAAGCGGCTTACCGCTGCATCGGTGCGCAGGAGATTATGGACGTTGTGGCGGACTATATGGAAAACGCGCGCATTATCCGCGAGGGTCTGCAAAGCGCCGGTTATACCGTTTACGGCGGCGTGAACGCGCCATACATTTGGTTAAAGGTGCCGAACGGAGATTCCTGGAAGTTTTACGACGAGCTTTTGCATCAATACAACATCATCGGCACGCCGGGCGCCGGCTTTGGCGCGGCGGGCGAAGGCTACCTGCGCATGACGGCGTTCGCATCGCGCGAAAACACGGTAAAAGCGATGGAGCGTATCAAAAAGGGCGGCGTATGACCAAAATATTCGCGTTTGAAGGAATCGACGGAACGGGGAAAACCATCCAGATGCAGCGCCTGTTCGAAAGCTTGACCGCGCGCGGATACAAGGTTTCGACCCTGTCTTTCCCGATTTACGATTCGTTCTTCGGGCAGGAGGTCGGCAGACTGCTTTCGGGACGCGGCGATGCAAAGGCGGACGCCGTGGAAGGAAAATCCATGGCGCTTTGGTTTGCGCTCGACCGTTTTGAGGCGCTAAAAGAGTTTGATCCGTCAAGCTGCGACGTGCTGCTCATCAACCGCTATGTGCTCAGCAACGCCGTGTATCAAAGCATCCGCGAGATCGATCTTGGCAAGCCCGACCTGCTCGATTTTGTCCTTTCGCTGGAACACGAGCATTTCGGCATTCCCCGCCCGGACGCATACGTTGTTTTGGACGTGCGGCCCGAAACCGCATCCGTCAACGTCGAAAAGAAGGGCTTCCGCGAATACGTCGGCAACGCGAAGGACGTTTACGAGGCGCTGCCCTCCTTGCAGGAGCGGGCGCGGGCAAAATATCTCGCCTATGCGCAACGGCTGGACAACGTCGTCGTCGTGCCCTGCATGGACGAAACGCGGTTCATGCGCATCGAGGAGATCGGCGCAAAAATCGACGCGGCGATCGAATCATATTTATAACGGCTGAAAATGCGCTTGCTCTCCCATGAGAGCGACGTTTTTCCGGATAGATAGCAGGAGGTAACAAACAATGAGAAAAATCGGTATTCTGACGGGCGGCGGAGACTGCCCCGGCTTGAACGCGGTTATCCGCGGCGTCGTCGAGGAATGCGCGGCAAACGGCATCGAAGTTTACGGCTTTTCCGCGGGTTGGCGCGGCGCGTTGACGGGCGAGGGTCGCTGGCTGTCGCTCAAGGACGTGGAGGGCTTGCAGACGAAGGGCGGCACGATTCTCGAAAGCTCGCGCACAAACGTCATGAAGGAAGAAAACGGGCCGGAACGCGTTCGCAAAACGCTGGAATCTCTCGGTCTCGAGGGACTTGTCGCCATCGGCGGCGACGATACGCTCGGCGTTGCGAACAAGCTCTCCAAGATGGGCATGAAGATGATCGGCGTACCGAAGACAATCGACAACGATCTGTCCTGCACGGACTACACCTTTGGGTTCGACACGGCGTGCAACATCGCCATGGAGTGCATCGATCGTCTGCATACGACCGCCGCTTCGCACGCGCGCTGCATCGTGGTTGAATGCATGGGACGTCACACGGGCTGGATCGCCGTTCAGGCGGGGCTCGCCGCAGATGCGCATCTCATCCTGATCCCCGAATTCCCGAAGTCGTTCGACGAGGTGATGCAGGTCATCCGCAGCCGTTACGTCAAGGGCGAACGTCATACGATCATCGCCGTTGCCGAGGGCTTTGAACTCAAAGGCGAAACGGACGAGGACGTCGGCTATGATGCGTTCGGAAACAAGCTGCTGCTCGAAAAGAAGATCGCCGAAACGCTTGCGATTCGCATCGAGAAAGCCATGCGCGAGGATGCGTCGCTGGACGAAAAGCGCAAGTATTTCGAATGCCGCTCCGTCGTGCTCGGGCATATTCAGCGCGGCGGCTCCCCCTCCTGCTTCGACCGCGTACTCGGCACGCGTCTGGGCTTCCGCGCGGGCGAGCTCGCCGTTGCGGGCGAATACGGCAACATGGTTGCGCAGCAGGGCACAAAGATCGTTTCCGCCGATTTGGACAAGGCGGTCACGGAGCGCAAAGAGGTCGATTGGGACTTCTACAAGCACGTTTCCATGCTGTTCAAATAAGTTTTACGCAAGCAAACAAAGCAAGTCGTTCGTACCGCGCGGGCGACTTGCTTTTTCTCGGCATTTCCTTTTTTTGCCGCACGCAGGTTTTGCCAACGAGGCAAATGTGTGGTATGCTAAACAGAGTTTATTTGGGGAGACAGATAGCCATATGGCATACCGCGCGCTGTACCGACAATATCGCCCGACCCGCTTTGACGAGGTCGTCGGGCAAAACCATATCACCACCACGCTGAAAAACCAAATCGTTTCCGACCGCATTGCGCACGCGTACCTGTTTTGCGGCACGCGCGGCACGGGAAAAACGAGCACGGCGCGCATCCTTGCCCGCGCGGTAAACTGCCTTTCGCCCGAAAACGGAGAGCCTTGCGGCGTTTGCGAGGCATGCCGCGCCGTCGGAGAGGGATCGTCCGTTGACATTACCGAGATCGACGCGGCGAGCAACAACGGCGTTCAAGACGTTCGCGACCTGATCGAAAGCGCACAATATGCGCCCCTTTCGCTCAAACGACGCGTGTTCATCATCGACGAGGTACATATGCTTTCGGGCTCGGCGTTCAACGCGCTGCTCAAAACCCTTGAGGAACCGCCCGCGCATATTCTGTTCATTCTGGCGACGACGGAGCCGCAGAAGCTGCCCGCTACCATCATCTCCCGCTGTCAAAAGTACGAATTCCACCGCATCGGGCTGGAGGACATCAAAAAAACGCTTGCGGGCGTTCTGACAAAGGTCGGCGCAACCATCGAAAACGAGGGGCTTTCGCTTATCGCGCGCGCGGCGCAGGGCGGTATGCGGGACGCGCTCTCGCTCTGCGACCAATGCCTGAGCTTTTGCGGCGATACGGTCACAACGCGCGACGTTTTCAACGTTCTCGGCAGCATGGACGACGGATTCCTGTTCGGCATGGGCGACGCGCTGCTTTCCCGCGATGCCGCGCGCGCGCTGCGTATGCTGGACGAGCTGATTACGAACGGGCGCGATCTTTCCGTATTCACGCATGATTTGGCGATGCATTTTCGCGCGCTGCTGCTCGCCAAAACGTGCGGCGATTGCGCGGGTCTGCTCGAATGCACGCAGGACGCGATGAAGCGCTATCTTGCGCAGGCAAAGGACGCTTCCCTTTCGATATTGACGCTCGCATGCGACCGTCTGCTCTCCGTGCAAAATCAAATCCGAATTCTGCCCGCGCCGCGCGCCCTGCTCGAAAGCGCGCTCGTGCATATCTGTTATCCCGCAGACGCGCTCTCGCTCAACGCCCTCGAAGCGCGCGTTTCCCATTTGGAGGAGGGCTTCGTTCCCGTGCAGGCGCAGAAATCGACCGCCGCACCCGCAACCGCATCAAAACTCGCGCCGCAAAGCGAGGCCGCGCCCGTCAAGCCGAAAGCGACCGCTGCGGCGAAAAAAGCGGCGCCCGAACCGAAGGAGACGCCAAGCGCGGAAAAAGGCGCACCCTCCGTTTCCGCTTCTGCGGATGCGGACGCCGTTTGGCGCGCCGCAATCGATGCGATACCGAATATGTTCGTGCAGCTGCTTGCGCGCGAAGGCATACCGATTAAGCTAGAGGACAATGCGCTGACCGTCGGGTTTTCCGAGTCGGATCGCGTGAAATACACAAGCATCATGAACCCGATCAACTTTGAGCCCGTGCTCGCCGCGTTGCAGACCGTTTTACCCGAAGCGAAGCTCCTGTTCGTGCTGACGAAGGAAACGCCGCATGTCGCCGACGAAGCGACCGCGCGCGCAATGGAGCTTTTCGGCGATAAGTTGAAGCTCGAATAGTCTTTTTACCGCTTATATCATACACCAATCAGGAGGAACAATCATTATGGCAAGAGGCGGATTCCCCGGCGGAATGGGCGGAATGGGCGGCGCAAACATGCAGCAGCTCATGCAGCGCGCACAGCGTATGCAGCAGGACATGGAAAAGCTGCGCGCGGAGCTTGCGGAACGCGAGTTTTCGGCAAGCGCGGGCGGCGGCATGGTCAGCGCGACCGTAATCGGCGGCAAGGCGCTCAAATCCATTACGATCAACCCCGACTGCGTCGATCCCGAGGACGTCGAAATGTTGCAGGATCTCGTGTTGTCCGCAGTCAACGAGGCGTTTCGCACCGCGAACGATACCATCGAGGGCGAGATGTCGAAGCTGACGGGCGGATTGGGGTTCTGATATGATCTCCATCGAACCCATCGTCCGCCTGGCCACGCAGCTTTCACGCCTGCCCGGCGTCGGTCAAAAGACCGCGCAAAGGCTTGCTTACCATATCCTCGATATGCCGAAAGAGCAGGCATGCGAGCTGGCGAGCGCCATTTTGGACGCGCGCGAAAAGGTAATTTCCTGCCCCATCTGCGGCATGTATACGGACGTTTCGCCCTGCGCCGTCTGCTCGGACGATACGCGCGACGAAAGCGTGCTTTGCGTTGTTTGCGACGCGCGAGACGTAATCGCCATGGAGCGCACGCGAGAATTTCACGGCAAGTATCACGTTTTGCAGGGCGTGCTTTCTCCGATTGACGGCGTTGGGCCGTCCGACATTCGCATCAACGAGCTGGTTGAACGCGTGAAGCTCGGCAAGGTCAAGGAGGTCATTCTCGCAACCGACCCCGACGTCGAGGGCGAGGCGACCGCATCCTATATCGCGCGCCTGTTGCGGCCTATGGGCGTGAGCTGTTCGCGCATCGCGCACGGCATCCCGATCGGCGGAAACCTTGAATACACGGACGAGGTCACGCTCGCCAAGGCGCTCGAGGGGCGCAGGATCATGGGCTGAACCGCGCTGATTTCCGCTTTATATTGGCGATTCGTTCCGCGAATATGCCGACTTAGACGAAACAGAGCCTCTCGGGAGTATCCCAAAATCCCATAGGGTTTTTGACAAACTGTGGAGCTATGCCGAAAAACACAGCTCCTTTTTATTGCGTTCCAAATTGAATTTTACGTCCCGAATCAACTTTTCGTAATTCTCTTTGCAGCCGGAAAAGAGAACGTTACGCGAACGCGGCGTATATGGCGCGAACGGCGGTCTGAAAATCGTCGTTTTCCACGCCGACGATGATGTTCATCTCCGACGATCCCTGGTCGATCATACGAACGTTAACGCCAGCTTCGGACAGCGCCGCAAACAGCTTTGCCGCGACACCGCGCGAACGAACCATTCCTTTGCCGACGGTGGCGACGAGCGCCATGTTGGAATGCAGCTCGATCGACTGCGGCGTGCAGTCCCTCTGAATCTCGCGCAGAACCGATTCCAGATGTTCTTTGAGCTTCGCGTCGGAAACGACAAGGCTCATCGTATCGATGCCGCTCGGGACATGCTCAAACGAGATGTTGTAGCGATCGAGCACGCGCAAAAGTCGATAACCGAAGCCGACCTCGTTATGCATGTTGTCCTTGTATACGGTGATGACGGTAAAGCCCGTTCGCCCCGCAACGCCGGTTAGGATGCCGTCGCGCTTGTAATATTTGAGA
Organism: uncultured Oscillospiraceae bacterium; assembly: GCA_964495255.1. Taxonomy (GTDB): domain Bacteria; phylum Bacillota; class Clostridia; order Christensenellales; family CAG-138; genus UBA7703. The sequence continues at coordinate 4,769 of CAZBVC010000018.1, read as the reverse complement.
TAGCCGTCGGGTATGACCATCGTGCCCTCGTCGTCGGGCGCGTTGGTGTTGCGAACGTTGATGGGGATCTGCGCGCGGCGGACGGGAAAAATCGAGTCCTCATGCAGCACGGTCGCGCCCATATAGGAAAGCTCGCGCAGCTCGGAATAGGTCACGATATGGATCGCCTTCGGGTTATCCACGATACGCGGGTCAGCCATAAGAAAGCCGGAAACGTCCGTCCAGTTTTCGTAAACATCCGCCTGCGCCGCGCGCGCGATGATGGCGCCCGTGATATCGCTACCGCCGCGCGAGAAGGTCTTGATGCTGCCGTCGCGCTTTCTGCCATAAAACCCGGGTATGACGACGCGGGACATACCGGAAAGCTGCTGCGTCCATTTCTGCGTTGTTTCGTCGTCGTAGGTTCCGTCGGAATGGAAGCAGATCAGCTCCGCCGCATCGAGGAAATCAAATCCGAGATAGGCGGAAAGCAGCAGACCGTTCAGATATTCGCCGCGGCTTGCGATATAATCCTCGCTTGCGCCGTTTAGAATATTTTTCTGGATGGCGGAAAGCTCGAACGCGATCTGCGCGTCGAGTTCCAGCCCGCTTTCGATGGAAATGTAGCGTTCCGTGATCTGCGCGAAGGTGTCGTCGATGGAAAGCCCGCTCGATTGCTGCGCATAGCACAAATACAGAAGGTCGGTCACCTTCTCGTCCCCCGGAAAACGTTTCCCCGGCGCGGACGGTATAACATATTTGCGCGATTTGTCGGCAAGCACGATATCCTTTACCTTGCGAAAGCTCTCTGCGCTTGCAAGGCTGCTTCCGCCGAATTTGACGACCTTGACTGCCATAGGGGATCCTCCGTTTCCATAAAGCCCGAGCGCGGCGCAAAAGTTCAGATGGCGCGGCACTCCATGTAGTATCTCTTTTCATTCGCTTCGCCCATAGAGAACGTCTTTCTCGGCAAAGCGCCGTCGTAAACGACCGTCGGGAAAAGCTCGGCTTTCGCCATGGCGGGCAGCAGGAAGCCGATCGCACGACCCTTATGCGCAAGCTCCTTGACCACGTCCGCGCCATGAATATAGTCCACCTCGGCGCCGGACTGCGCCTTCAAAAGCGCGTCGATCGCGTTTTGCAGCGTACCGACGGCAAGCTGCGAGGCGGGGTTTTCCACGATAAACGCGCCGACGACGTCGCCCGCGATAAACGGCAGAACGTGTGTTTTGCCGCCTTGGGCGTCGGGCAGCTCGCCGGTAACGACGCGGGCGGAGCCGTTTTGCGCGTCGAGCAGCGCGCGCAGCGCTTCGATCGCCTCTTTCTCGTCAACGCCGAACACCACGCGATGGATCGGCTCGAACACGATGCCGTCGTCATGCACGTTTTCAACCTCGACGAGCGCATAGCGCGCGGGATGGCCAAGCCGCTCCGCTTCGGAAAGCGTGGATTTGATCTTTTCCCAATTCGCCTTCGCGGTTGCAAAGCTGTGGTTTCCGTCGCCCATTGCAAACAGCAGCGGCGCGTGCTCGCCATATTTCGCGGCAAACGCGGCGGGATCGGTCAGCTTTTTGAGTGCGTTCAAAACGCCGCATACGTCCGCATCCTTGGATACGAGACGACCCGTAATATGTCCGCCGTCGAGCATCAGGTCGGTGTCATAGAGCGTTTCGAGCGTCTCCTTGCGCCGAACCAACGGTTCGATCACGGTCTTGTCTGGGTCGTCGATGAGCACGAGGATATGCGGCAGCTCGATCGGCGCGCCCTCGCGGATGCGCAGACGCGGCGGAATGCGGGAAACGATCGTGCCCTCCGTCGCGCGAATGAGCGTTTTCGCGCCCTTGTTATAGTCATACGCGTCCAAATCGAGCGCCATGACAAGCCCCGTGCGAACGTTGCCCGCCACGGAGCGCGTGACCAGCACGAATCCCTGCTCATGCTCCGTGAAAACGCCGGTGTCAAGGTATGCGCGCATATGCGCCTTAACGGAGGCGATGCGCTCGTCCTCGCCCTGTTTACCCAGAAACGCCTCGGGCAGGATGAGTTCCAGCGTGGATGGCGCGCCGTCGATGATCTTTTCCGCTTCCGCCCAGTATTCGGGCTGCGAGGTGAACTGATCGCAGGCGACGACCGCCCATTTGTAGAAGTCCGAACCCGCCTTGGGAAGCAGCACGCGCGGCACGCATACCGCCACATCGTTTGCAAACCTGTCCATAAAAAGCCCTGATCCTCCTGTTATTCTCCCGCGAGACGACTTATGAAAAAAGCCGATTGCGGATATTATACGACGCGAAGCGCCGCTTTACAAGATTTTTTGTCGCTCGAACGCAATCCTTTTGCATACGCAATCGGATGCGTGATGATTGCGCCGCCGACGCTTACAGATCTGCGAGCGTTGCGACCATAACCGCCTTGATCGTGTGCATGCGGTTCTCCGCCTCGTCGAACACGACGCTGCTTTTCGAGCGGAACACCTCGTCGGTAACCTCCATCTCGGTCAAGCCGTATTGCGCGAAAATTTCTTTCCCGACGCTTGTGTTGAGGTCGTGGAACGAGGGCAGGCAATGGAGAAACCGCACGTTTTCGTTGCCCGTCTTTTTCAAAAGCTCCATCGTAACGCGGTAAGGCGAAAGCAGCTCGATGCGCTCGGAATAATGCGCCTCCTCGCCCATGGAGACCCAAACGTCCGTATAGATGACGTTCGCGCCCTTTACCGCGTCGGTCGAGTCGGAAAGCTCGATGCTGCCGCCTGTTTCCTTTGCAAGCGCGCGCATCCGCTCCGTCAAAGCGGTTTCGGGCCGAAGCGACGCGGGTGAAACGGCGACAAACTGCATGCCCATCTTGGCGCAGCCGATCATCAGCGAATTGCCCATGTTGTTGCGCGCGTCGCCGACGTAGGCGAGCTTGACCTCGGAAAGCGGCTTTTGAACCTGTTCCTCGATCGTCATCAGGTCGGCGAGCACCTGCGTGGGGTGATACAGGTCGGTCAGCCCGTTCCAGACGGGAACGCCCGAAAAGCGCGCCAAATCCTCCACGAGCGTCTGCGAAAAGCCGCGATACTCGATGCCGTCATAAAAGCGGCCAAGCACGCGCGCCGTGTCTTCAAGCGACTCCTTCTTGCCCATTTGGCTGTTGGAAAGGAACGTAACATGCGCGCCCTCGTCCAGCGCGGCGACCTCGAACGCGCAGCGCGTGCGCGTGCTTGTCTTATCGAACAAAAGCACGACGTTGCGATTTTTGAGCCGCATGGGAAACACGCGCGCCGCCTTTTCGCGCTTGACTTGATGGGAGAGGTCGAGTAAAAACCGAATTTCCTCGGGGGAATAGTCCAATAGGGTCAAAAAGCTCCTGCCTGTCAGGTTCATAAGCGTCTCCTTGTCTTTATGGATAACATTTTGGTGGTCGTCGTGATCGTTACGCGCGCCATAGCGGCATACTCATGCAGCGCGGCCCGCCGCGCCCGCGCGAAAGCTCGGCGGACGGAATCTCATGCACGGTCACGCCATGGTCGCGCAGAACGCCGTTTGTCACATAGTTGCGCGAAAACGCGATCACCTCGCCGGGCGCGACGGCAAGCGTATTCGCGCCGTCGTTCCATTGCTCGCGCGCCGCATCAATCGCGCTTGCGCCGCCGCAGCCGATCAGTTCGACATGATCGACCTCCAACGCATCCGCGAGCACGTCGCGCAGCTTATGCTTCTCCGCTTCGATTTTGAGCTTGCCGCCGTGCTTTGTGAGCGAAAAAGCGCGCACCGACGGCAGTATGGACGGATGAATCGTAAACTTGTCATAATCGACCATGGTCATGACGGTATCCAGATGCATATAGGAGCGCACCTTGGGAATATCGATCGCAAGCACGCGGGAAACGCCCGTCTCCTCCGAGAGAAGCCGCTCGGAAAGCGATTCAACGGCGTGGGGATCCGTGCGCTGGGAAACGCCGATGGCGACGACGCGATCCGAAAGCACGAGAACGTCGCCTCCTTCGATGGGATACGGATCCGTGCGGCGATGCAGAACGGGCGTTTGCTTGTAAACGGGATGATAGGCAAACAGGTATTGCCCAAACAGCGTCTCGCGCGCACGCACGGGGTTTGCCATCGCGGAGATGCAAACGTTGTTTTCTACCATAAAAAACGGGTCGCGCGTGAAATACAGGTTTGGCATGGGATCGACGTAAAAGGGATAGGCGTTGTCGATATAATCGACCAAATGCACGCGTTCGCGCTTCCCGACGTCGCTTTTGCGCACGCCGCGCGCCATGGCGGAAAGCATATCGCTCGTTTGCATCCCCAAGAGGTACTCTGAAATGACCTTCTTTGCGGCGCGCCCCGCGGGCCCGATCTCGCCGATAAAGTCGTTTACGAGCTGCTCCTGCACGTTTGCGCTTTCAACCGCCTCGGCAACCAGTTCGAGCAAATAGAAAACCTTTACGCCGCAGGAGCGAAGCGTTTCGGCAAACCGGTCGTGCTCCTCGCGGGCATGAACAAGATAAGGAATGTCCTCGAACAGTTGTCTGGAAAGGTAATCGGGCATGAGGTTTTCCAGCTCGCCGCCGGGTCGGTGCAGCAGTACGCTTTGGAGCCTTCCGACCTCGCTTGTCACATGAATCGGGGATGTTGCCGACATTTTTGCGCGATCTCCTTTTCGGTTATGATTGGGCAAACAGCGTTACGCCCTCCGACTATTGTAACAGGCAAACAGCTTCTCAACATAAAAAAACGTAAAATATATATTTTTGTTGCGCTACAATACATAGGTAACACAAAAAGAAGCAAAGCAAGCCACGA
>CAZBVC010000017.1:0-39322 GCA_964495255.1 uncultured Oscillospiraceae bacterium | reverse complement strand
AATGCGTTTGATAATGCTATGTTATGAGATTCTTGTTGCTGCGTCAAGGATACGGCATTGACTTATATTCATGTTTTTATGGAAAGAGGTTGTGCTATAATAACAAAGCAGTCTATCGACCATGAAAGAAAGAGTGTCAATCAACGCTTGATGCGCGAAGGAGAAGGATATGCCGCAAACAAATCGCACGAAGGTTCTCTGGGCAGCATGGACCGATATGCCGGCCGGTTGGTGTATCAAGGAACACAAGCACTTGTACTATCACCTTTTTTACACAATATCCGGCAAAGGTACGATTCTGATAGACCGCAAGCCGTATCAGATGAACGGAGGAAGCCTGTTTATCATATCGCCGGGCACTCTCCACGAATTTCAGGCGGAGGGACATACGCTGCTCACCTTTTATGAAGTGAAATTCACGGTAGAAGACGAACGCATTCGGGAGCTTATGCAAAAACAGGGCGTTTTGATTCGGGATGAATGCCGCTTTTTTGAAACCCTGCTCCGATTCGTTGCGCTGAACTGGACGCACAACGATTCCGCTTCCGTCGAGGATATCGACTGCTTTATGAGCACACTTTTGATTTCCCTCGGCGTGGCTGTTCCGGATGAAATTTCCAGACAATCTTCTTATATTATCACAGACGGATACAACGAGCTTACACAGGAAATCGTATCCTACATCGAACAAAACCACACAGAACAGTTTCGGTTGCATGCTTTGGCCGAGGCAACGGGGTACAACCCAAATTACCTGTGCTCGGTCTTTAAGCAGAACACGGGCGTCAGCATTGTTGACTATCTCAATCATGTTCGGGTGCGCCACGCGACAAGCTGCTTTTTCTATTCCAATACGTCAAGCGTGCCCGTCAGTGCGATTTGTCAATATGTCGGGTTCTTGACGCCTTCGCATTTTAACAGAGTCTTTAAGAAACTGACCGGCATTACGCCCGGAAGATTCCGAGATTTGTATTCGGGCATGAATGCAGAAAGAACGGATTTGGACGTTCCCATGGCGAACGATACATTTTCCAAGCTGTATGAAGAAACGCTCGGTATAAAGGTTATGCCTCTCGAAAAGGCGATTGAAAACTTGCAGCGACTGGGCGTGGCGGCTCTTTTGGCGGAACAGGGGCATTGATCGGAATGCTTTCAAACGGTGGTTTTGTGCATGGATTCCTCGGAAAATCGCATACGCGTTGCGGGAAGCAAGCCCAAAATGCGGCAAAGAACAGAAAGAACAGAAAGAACGATACGTTGACTTCGAGCAAAACCAAAACGGATGCAGCCAAGTTGCGTGCATCCGTTTCAGATTGCTTTACAAAGCGAGGTTCTTTTGCTGCTTATCTTTCAAGTAAAGCAGAGAAGTCCCCTTACCCGACATAAACCGTGCCGTCTTCCAGCACTTCGATCGTATCGCCCGTTTTAACCGCTTCGAGAAACGCGTCGCCCAACCCGTCCACGACGGGCATGGAGACGTCCGTCCAAACATCCGAAAGAATCGCGCCCGCCGCGGCAAGCGAGTCGATCGGCTTGGAAAACAGCATGCAGGCGGGCTGCCTGCCCAGCGCCGCCGCGCAGAAAAGCACCATGCCGCCCGTTGTGGAGCCGATGGTCTGCGGCAGGCACAGCGCCGTTTCGTACATCGCCTTGCCGTAAAGATCGGGGTTGTTCTGATCCGAGCATTTCGCCTCCTTGTCGCCGAACATCAGCGATTTCTGGAAGCTCGCAAGCGTGTTGAAGCCACCGTGTGATACGAGCGCGGTCGCCCGAATCTTACCCGCGACAACGGGGCGTCCCTTGAACTCTTTTGCCATGTCACTTGCCCTCCTTGGAGAGAATGTCGAGGATCTCTGCGTCCGTATGGTAGCGCGCGCTCGTATAGGTGCGCAGCTTGTTGGAGTTGGTCACGACGGGCGTCTTGCCGCAGAGGGGGTTGTTCATGTACATAAGCGGGCAAATGCTCGAAAGCACAACGCCCATCGCGGAGAGCTTTTGATACGCCTCCGTCTTGACGAACGCCTCGCGCACATCGGGCGAGGTCGTAAACACGGTGGGAATTCGCACCTTCGTTCTGCCGTTTTGATCGAGCGCTGCGGCAAGGTCGTTTGTCCATGCTTCCAACTGACGGAAGGAGAGATGCGGGCAGCCGACAAAGCAGAGCTTCGGCTTGGCGGACGCGTCCTTCCAAATGCACGGATAGCCGTTTTTCACGCGCATAAGCTCCGCGTCGTCGATGACGTATACCTTCGCGCCTTCCGCGATCAGCGATTCGCTCTGTTCCTTTGCCTCGGGCGTCAGTCCGTCGATATGGTACAGACCCACCGCGCCGTTGCTTGCCGTTGCCGCGCCGAAATCCTTTAAGTAGGCGCAGGCGTCGTCCGTCAGCTCCGTGCCGAGGAACTGCGAAAGCCCCTTGATATACGGCACGTCCTCCATGACCTTCATGCCGATCGCGCTGCCCAGAATCTGCGCTTCGGGCTTATGCGTGGTCTTGACTTCGATGATCCAGGTCGCCTTTCGCCCCTCGTCGGTCAACAGCCCAAAGTACGGCACGCAGCCCGCGATGCTGCCGAACAGCTCCAAAATGCCGGAATTGCGGTTGCAGCGCGCGCCAAGAACGCTGTTTGCGTAAACCACGGCGCTGCTCTCCGCCCAGCTCAATATCTCGCCCTTTTTCGGCTTGTTGCCGACCTCGTCCATGTAGCAGGTGCAGGTAAAGGCGTTGCGGTTCAGCAAGCCCAGCTTGTCCAGCTGCGCTTCATAGTCCGTCTGCTTGGAATACATGAACTTGAAAACGAGATCCTGCAAAAGCGTGGACGGCACATTCTTGTCCAACGGGCGGGGATCCACGGAGAATTTCTGCGTGGAAAGCGCGCCCGCGTCGATGAGCTGATCCATCAGCGCGTATACGGGTTTCATCACGGAGAGCCCGAAGCTCGTTACCAAGTGCCCATACTCGCTCGAAACGGGAACCATCTTTTCCGCGCCGAAGGTTTCGCCGTACATGACGAGCGTCTTCATGACCTTTGCGAGCGTTTCGCCCTTTTCTCCGTTCAAAACTGCCTGCTGTTCAGGCGTAAGAACCATTTTTGCCATAGAATCGCCTCCTTTACAAGATGCGGCGTAATCGACCGGAACAAACCGTTGCCGCCGTACAGCGGTTTCGAAATGATATGGAACCAACATCTATACTCTACCAAAAGCGACCGATAGCGTCAAGGCAAGACAGAAATTGTTTTGCGGCAGGATTTGGAATTTGCGCGCGGGAATGCTATAATGGCATTATGGAAATTATGTGCAAGCGCGAACAGATCGTATCGGACGTTGCGGCCGGCTCGGCGGCGGAGCGCGCGGGGCTCGCCGCAGGCGACGCGCTTTTGTCGATCAACGGAGAGAGCGTATGCGATCTGGTCGATTACGAATACCTGACGGCAAACGAACGCTTGACGCTCGCGGTTCGGCGCGTCGACGGGAAGAAGCGCACGGTGAAGATCAAGAAGGACGCGTATGAACCGCTCGGGCTGACGTTTGCATCGAGCCTGATGGACAGAATGCGCTATTGTAAGAACCGCTGCGTGTTTTGCTTCATCGACCAAATGCCGAAGGGCGTGCGCACGAGCCTGCACGTCAAGGACGACGACTGGCGTATGTCGTTCATCATGGGCAACTACGTTTCGCTTACCAACGTGGACGACGCGGAGCTTTCGCGCATCATTGCGCGGCGCGTTTCGCCTTTGTACGTTTCCCTGCACGCGGCAAACCCCGCCGTGCGCGCGCGTATGATGGGCAACCCGCGCGCGGGTGAGATTTTGGCGCAGCTCAACCGCTTGAAGGACGCGGGCCTGCGCTTCCATTTGCAGATCGTGCTTTGCCCCGGTCAAAACGACGGGGACGTGCTGACAGAATCGCTTGCGGCGGCGGAAAACTTGTTTCCCGCGGCGCAGTCGCTTGCCATCGTTCCCGTGGGGCTGACGCGCTTTCGGGAGGGGCTCTTTCCTTTGCGGCGGTATACGGGGACGGAATGCGCGGCGATTGTCGATCACATTGCGCCCATGCAGGCGGATTTCCTCGCGCGGTTCGGCACGCGCTTCGTATTTTTGTCGGACGAATGGTATTTGCAGGCGGGCAAAGACCTGCCGACATTAAACGAGTATGAGGACTTTGCGCAGATCGAAAACGGCGTGGGGCTCATGCGCCTGTTTGAGGACGATTTCTTTCGCGCGCTTTCCGAGGAAACGCCGCGATCGGAGAAGCGCCGGTTCGTCATGGCGGGTGGAACGCTCGCCGCGCCGTACTTTCGCAAAACGTATGAGGCGCTGCTTCCATACGGCGTGACGATCGACGCGCGCGCAATTCAAAACACCTATTTCGGCGGCGAGGTAACGGTTGCGGGGCTGATTACGGGCGGAGATCTCGTTTCGCAGTTGGTCGGCGCGGACTTTGGCGCGGGGCTGCTCATTCCGCGCTGCATGCTGAAAGCGGACGAGGACGTGTTTCTTGACGGCATGACGCTCACCGAAGTTGAAAACGCGCTGCAAACAAAGCTGCTGCCCGTGCGTTCGGGCGAAGAACTGATTCAAACGGTATTTTGCGGATAGATGGGAGATCTCGGATGCGGAGAGACGGCGCTTGCGGGCTTTGGGGCGAGAAAACGCGAACCGATCCGATTTCCCGGGGAAAGGTAAGGGCAAAGGCATGAAACCATTGGTAGCAATCGTAGGCAGACCGAACGTCGGAAAATCGACGCTGTTCAACCGCCTGATCGGGCGGCGCGTGGCGATCGTTGAGGATACGCCGGGGGTCACGCGCGACCGCATCTACGGCGACGCGGAGTGGCTCAACTATACGTTCACCTTGATCGACACGGGCGGCATCGAGCCGGCGAGCGAGGATATCATCGCCGTTCAGATGAAGCGGCAGGCGGAGCTTGCCATCGAAACGGCGGACGTCATCCTGTTCCTCGTGGATGGGCGCGAGGGCATGACGAGCGCGGATATCGAGGTTGCGCATATGCTGCGGCGCTCCAAAAAACCGATCGTGCTCGCGGTCAATAAGGTGGACGCGCCCAAGTTCGAGGAATCCATGTATGAGTTTTACGAGCTGGGGCTCGGCGACCCGTTTACGATCTCCGCTTCGCAGGGGCTGGGGCTTGGGGATATGCTCGACGCGGTCGTCAAGGATTTCCCGCAATCGGACGAAAGCGCGGACGGCGAACGCATCAACATCGCTCTGGTCGGTAAGCCGAACGTCGGAAAATCCAGCCTTGTCAACGCCCTGCTCGGCGAGGAGCGCGCCATCGTATCCGACATACCCGGCACGACGCGGGACTCCATCGACACGCCGTTTGCCTATAACGGCACGCAGTATACGCTCGTTGACACGGCGGGCATCCGCAGAAAGCGCAGCATAGAGGACGAGAGCATCGAGCGATACAGCGTTATTCGCTCGTTGGCGGCGATTCGCCGCGCGGACGTCGTTTTGATCGTTTGCGACGCGAGCCAAGACCTCAGCGAGCAGGATGTGCGCATCGCGGGCTACGCGCATGAAGAAGGCAAGGCGAGCGTATTGATCGTAAACAAATGGGACGTCGTCGAAAAGGACACGCATACGATGAACGCGTTCAAGAAAAAGCTCGCTTCCGATCTTGCGTTTATGAGCTATGTGCCGATGCTGTTTATCTCCGCGAAGACGGGGCAGCGCGTGAACAAGGTGCTTGAAAGCGCAAACGAAGCATACGCCCAGACCTGCCGCCGCATCACGACGGGTCAGCTCAACGACGCGGTCGGGGAAGCGGTTTCCATGAACGAGCCGCCGAGCGAGAACGGGCGCAGACTGCGTGTTTATTACGCCACGCAGGTTTCGATCAAGCCGCCGACGTTCGTTATCTTCGTTAACGACGCCGCGCTCGTGCATTTCTCCTACCAGCGCTATATGGAGAACTATTTCCGCAGATGCTTCGGTTTGGACGGGACGCCGCTTCGGCTGTTCTTCCGCAGCCGCAAAAAAGAGGACGAGCAGTGAGCGGCGCGCTGATCGCGCTTGTTCTGGGAGAATGGATCGCGTGCGCGGCGGTCGGCTACCTGCTTGGCAACTTCCAAACCGCGGTTCTCGTCAGCAAGCGCTATTATCATGACGACGTGCGCGACCATGGCTCCGGCAACGCGGGCAGCACAAACATGGTGCGCGTGTTCGGCTACAAGCCGGGACTCGTTACGTTTGCGGGCGACTTTCTCAAAGCGGTCGCGGGCGTGCTGCTCGGGCGGCTCATTTGCGGCACTTCGGGCGGCTATATCGGCGGCTTTTTCGTCGTGATCGGGCATTGCTGGCCCGCGTTCGCCAAATTTCGCGGCGGAAAGGGCGTTGCATCCTCCTGCGGCGTCGCGTTTATGACGTTTCCGCTCGGGGCGCTTGTCGCGCTGTCCATCGGCGGCTTGATCGCGGTTTTGACCAAGCGCGTGTCGCTCATGTCGCTGATCGGTATATTACTTTTTTTCGTTTCGGTGCTGTTGTTTCGGCGAACCGACCTGCCGCTTGTGATCTTGGCGGCGCTGCTTTTTTGCGTCGTCTACCTGCGGCATATCGACAACATCAAGCGTTTATTTAAGGGGGAGGAGAAGCCGCTTCGCAAGGAGGAATAGTCCTTCCTCCCGAATAACGGAATGGCTCCCCATACAAAAAGAGACGCTGCATGGCGTCCTTTTTTGATTCGTTGGAATATCGGCGGGTATGCGGCAAGCCTAATCCGCCCAGAGCGAAAGCTGGCGGCGCATCCATGCGGAAACGTCCGTTTGATATACGGCGGCGAGACGCGCGTTTGAGAGCGCGTCGGGAAGCGCGCCGAACGCGATTTGCCGCCCGCGATCGAGCAAAAGCGCCTTCGTTCCGTACAGTTTGGCGACGGAAAGATCATGCACGACGCAGATACACGCGCGGCGTTCGGCTGCGAGCCAATTTTGAATGAGCTCGAACGTCTGCTCACGGTAGACGAGATCCAGATGGTTTGCGGGTTCGTCGAGGATCAGCAGATTTGGCTGCTGCGCGAACACCTGCGCCAGAAACACGCGCTGCTTCTCGCCGCCCGAAAGCGCCGTGATGCGCTTATCCTGCATATCGGTCAGCCCCGTATCGCGAAGGGCGGTCGCAACGGCGATCTCGTCAAGCGCGTCTCTGCCGCGCAGACGGTCGCGACGGCGGCAGTAGCGCCCCAGATACACGACCTCCGCAACGGTAAAATCGGACAGCGCCTCATGCGCCTGGGTCAACACGCCGATGCACTGCGCGCGAAGATGCGGTTTGAGCGCGGAAATCTCATGCCCTTCGAACCGAACGCTGCCCGTATAGCTTAACCCGCCCGCAATGGCTTCGGCGGTCGTGCTTTTTCCCGCGCCGTTCGGCCCGACGAGCATGAGCCAGTCGCCGCTTTCGAGCGAGAAATTAACGTTTTCGACGGCGAGCTTTGCACCGTATCTGACCGTCAGGGATTCGACCGAAAGCAGGCTCATATGCGTTTCCTCGCGGCGGAGAAGATGACAAGAAAAACGATCGTGCCGACCAGCGACGTGACCACACCGACGGGCAGCTCGAGCGGGCTTAATACCGTTCGCGCGGCAAGATCGGCGAGCATCAAAAACACGGCGCCAAAGCAGGCCGCCGCGGGCAAGAGCCGCTTATGGTTCGGCCCCGACAAGCGGCGCACCATATGCGGAACGATCAGCCCGACGAAGGCAATCGTGCCGCTGACGGAAACGCATACGCCGATCAGCGCGCTCGACGCGGCGAGAATCACGAGCTTTGCGCGCTTGACGTCGACGCCGATATACAGCGCGCTCTTTTCGCCGAGGGAAAAGGCGTTCAGTTCGTTTGCGGAAAGAAACAGCGCGCCGCCGCAAACGATAAACGCGGCAAAAAGCGCGAGCGCGTCGCCATAGCTTCGCCCTGCGAGCGACCCGAGCGTCCAAAACAGAATGGAGCGCACGCGTTCGCCCGCAAACGTAACGATTAGGCTGACGGCGCTGTTGGCAAACATGGAGAACACCACGCCCGCCAACAGGATCGTATTCGTCGATAGCGCGGGATCGAGCCGATGCGCCAGAAAGAGAATCAGCAAAAGCGAACCGAACGCGAACGCCATGGACAGCGCAATCACGCCGCCGAGCGGGAACCACGGAACGGACAGCCCCATCGCGATGGCGAGCACCGCGCCGAGCGACGCGCCCGCAGATACGCCGAGCGTGCTGCCGTCGGCAAGAGGGTTGTGCAACAGACCCTGCATCGCCGCGCCCGCAACGGAGAGAGAAGCGCCAATCAGCAGCGCGCAAAGCACGCGCGGCAGCCGCACGGATAACAGAATCGCCGCGTTCGCGCCTGCGCCTTCCGCCGTTTTCCCGATAAGCGCGCAAAACAGCGTGCGCGCGGTTTCATGCGGAGAGATGTTCACGCTGCCGACGCATACGCAAACAAGCAGCGCGAAAAGCACGCCGAGCACGAACAGCGGATAGACCCAAAGGGGAAAGCGTTCACAACGGCGCATCGTCGCATCGGACGGACACGCGCCCGCGACGGAGCGCGCGTTCCGTATGTTGAGGAGGGGGAGAGGGGGTCAGCCGGCGCAGCTTTGCACAAAGTCGCGCAGGGCGTATGCCGCGTCCACAAGGCGCGGGCCGGGGCGAGAGATCTCATTGGAATCGGCGTTGAATACGGCGCCGTTTTTCACGGCTTTCAGGTTTTCCCAGCCCGCGCGGGCAAGAATCTCATCAACGGGCGTTTGCCCCTCGCCGTAATACATGGCGATCGTAACGATATAGTCGGGGTCGCGCGCGAGCACCTGCTCCTCGGAGATCGCGCTCCAGCCTTCCACGTCGGCAAAGGCGTTTTCCAGCCCGAGCAGCGCGGCAAGCTCGTTCATAAACGTGCCGCTTCCCGCCGTCCAAAGCCCGTAGGCAAGGGGAGAAACCTCGAAATAGACGGTCTTTTTCGGCTCGGCGGGAACGCACGCGTCCGCGATTTGCCGAAAAGAGGACTGCATATAGGTCACGATATTTTCGGCGTTTTCCCGCTTGCCCGTGAGTTCGCCCAGCAGACGGACGGCGGCGTATACGCCCTCGACGTCCTGCGCGTTTGTTACGACAACGGGAATGCCCGCGTTTTCAAGCGCCGTGACATGCTCTTCCTTTTGGCTCATGATGGGCAGGATGACCACGTCGGGCGAAAGCGCAAGGATCTCCTCCAAATTCGTTTCGTAGCCCGACTGCACGGAGGGCAGGGACGCGACCTCGTTCGGAAAGTCACAGTATTCGCCGCGCCCGACGAGCGTTCCGCCCGCTTCCAGCGCGAACAGGATCTCACAGTCCGCAGCGGCAAGCGCAACGATGCGTTCCGCGGGTCGGTCGAGCGTGACCACGCGCCCCGCCATGTCCGTAACGGTAATCGCGGTTTCCGCTTGGGCGGGCTCGTCCGCTGCGGCGGGAACGGCGGTTTGGGCGGGCTCGGTTACGGCGGCGGTTTCATTCGGCATGTCGGGAGCCTTGCTTTGCGCGCAGCCGAACAGGGCGGCAAACAAAAGAAGGCAGCACAGCGCGAGACAAAACGGTTTGAAGATTGGTTTCATAGAAATACCCCTTTCGATGATGCGATCGACCGAGCAGCGAAAGGGGCGATGAAAAAGCCGCCTTCCTCGAGACGGGAAAGCGGCGATAGCTGCGCGAAAAAACGAGTCGCGCTTTGCTCCCTTACTCCAGAGGATTTTCCCATGCGATCAGGTCTCCCGACTTGGCTTCGTCCTAATCAAGCGTCTTCCCGCCCGCAAACGGGGCAGTGACTTCGTGCTCTTTCGTCGGCTTCACGGTTACTGGGATAGTTCGGAATTCGCATCCGTATTCCCTTCGCGGCGTTTCTTTGCCGCGGCGCATAAGCGCGATCACATGTGCTGTTCGGTTGTCAAACGCATCCTATCATAACGCGTGCGGGAAGTCAATTCCTTTCCCTCGCGCGCAAGTCGGTTTTTCTATTCGATGTTCACAAGCCCGTCGTGAACGAGCGGGTCGCTCGGCGAAGGCACGTTCTCCGAATAGCCGAAGATCATCATGTCGGGGATCTTGCGCGTGTGCTTCGAGGAGCGAAGGTTCAGGTATTCGCCCATAAACATGACGACAGCCGACGCGCCGCCGTCGAGATTGTACGCGACCGTGCAGCCTTCGTCCACAAACATCTGCGCGTAGGGCAGCAGCTCCAGCCCGTGCGAATAGCCCGTGAGCCGTCCGTCAACCTGAATCACGACATAGTGACCCGGCTCGACCATGCCGATGCCCAAACGTGGGTTGCGCGGGTTCGTGCGATGCTTATACGCGTCCGCATAGACCTCGGAGTCGATGACGAGCGGCGGCCCGAACGAATAGGTGTTTTGCACGCCGTCCTCCAACACGTCTACCGTTTCGGTTTCATGCTCCATCGAGACCGAAAGCGTCATATCCTTATGGAAGATCATCGAGGGCGAGATGTTCTTGCGATAAAACAGCCTGCCGTCGCGGAAAACGAAGCCCTTGTAGCTCGTATCAATCTGAACGATGTTGTCGCCCGAAAAAGCCAATACCGCGCGGTAACGGCGCGCAATAACGGAAGCCTCCGCCGCGTCCTTTCCGTTTTGCCGCTGCGTGGCAAAGGCGGGACGGTAAGCGTCCTCGTTGCGCATACGGATATGCACCACATGATAAACAAGCGGCAGATCGTTCGTATATCGGTCGATCAAAATCGAAAGATTGTCGCTTTTGTATTCGTAATGCCCGTTTTCGTAATCGAACACGACCACCTCGGCTGGATCGTCCGCGCTGCGGAAGAAGGAATCGTCAAAGTTCGTTTCCGCAACGGGAAGCTCGGTCATGGCGGGCTGCTTTTCGGCAAGCGAAAGCCGCGTCGAAGCATAGGTCAGCTCGTCCGCCGAAATATGCTCGAAGAGGTCGTTTTTGCCCGTGTCGTCGCCGACCGTGCTCGAAACCAGCGCGTAATACGGCGTTTGTCCCGCCGCTTTTTTGTAGATGCGGAACTGCGTATAGGCGTCAAACGCCGATTGCGCGACGTCGCGGATGGTCTTGCCGCCAAACTGCGTGGAGACGGCGTCCAAATCGAGCGTAACGTCCGCCGGCGCGTCGCTGTGGCGATAGACCTTCTTGACCTGCCACGCATCCAGCTTGACCTTCTTATAGCTTGGGTCGCCTGCGAGCGTAATCGCCTCCATGACGGCATTGCCCGCGTAGAGATGGATGGGGTCGCCGTCCTCGCCCGCCGCGGAATGCGTTACGATGACCTCGGGACGATAGGTGCGAATCATCGCAATCAGATAGGGAACCGCGTCGCGCGTCGGGAAATAGCCCTTGGCGTACGCTTCGGTTGCGGCATACATTTGAAGATACGCATAGCCCGCAAACTGCGGCTCGGCATGCGCGCCCGAAAGAAGCTGCGCGTTGATCGCGTCCTGCTGCGATTGGCGATCCTTATGCATCAAGAAAACGCTCATGGTTTCAAGCCCGCGCTCGCCCGCATAGATGGGCAGCACGCCGCCGAACGAATACGACTCGTCGCCCGTATGCGCGCAAACGACCATGAGGTCGATCTTGCTTTGCGCGTCGCCCGCAACGGTCAAATCGCTTGCCGACGCGTCTTTGCCGTATACGGCAAGCTCGGATATCGCGAAATTGTAAAGCGTATGCACGCGTATTTCCGCGCAGCCCGTTGGCAGGGTATACAACACGGTGAGCTTCGTTCCGTCGGATACGGTTTCCTCCGAAAGAAGCGCGCCGTTTGCGTCGTAGAACGAGATCGCGGTGTCGGTCGGAAGCTCGAACCACGCGATTTTCAGATAGTTTAGCTCCGTTTTGAGCAGGATGGAACAGGTTTTGCCCTTCTTAAACGAGATGCGGGAAAGATAGTCCCCGTCCGTAAGGCGCCATGCGTGTAAAGCGTCCGATTCGGGCAGGCACACGGAGAAATCCGCAGTTGCTTCGACTTCGACATACGCGGTTTCGTCGTCTGCGGCAAAGGACGAAACGGAAAAAAGCAGAAGCAGCGAAAGAAACAATGCCACGAGAAAGAAACGTTTCATGCAATCATCCTTATCGGCGTCATTGGCAAAGCGGATTCCGCTTGCCGAGAAACAGTATAGCAGAATGCAGCTCTTTTGTCGAATTCCGTTCTCGCGGCGGCTCTCTTTTTTCCTTGACAGAGGCAGAAGCAAAGAAACTTCACTTTTTGCGTACGTTTCCGAAGCGGAATGCGCGCGTCAAAGGAAGTTTCTTATATTTTTTACGGTTCAAACCCGACGCAAAAAGCTCCCGCCAACGATTGTTTCTTTTGCTTCATTTCTTTTCAAAGAAAAGGAAGCGGCACGCGGGCGCGGGGGTTATAATATTTCACAGCCCGAGTTGGTTTTTCGGTTGCAAAGCGTCACGCGGGCGCGGGGGTTACGAGCGGCGACGGCGCGGGGGACGAAGCGGAGGGCTGCATCCTGCCGCTGTGATCGATGGTCGTTTCGCCGTCGAGCAGAAGCTCGGACACGGTTACGAAGCGATAGCCCTTTTCGAGCGTTTGCTCGATCAAGGCGGGCAGATAGTTTTTGAGCTGGTACCCGTTGTTATGGCAGAGGATGATGCTGCCGTTGTTCAGCTTGGGAATCACGCTGTTTAAGATGGTATCCGCCGCGCGCTCGGGCTTCCAGTCGATCGTATCGATATCCCATTGCACCACCTCGTAGCCCATTTCACGCAGCGTTTGAATAACAAGGTTGTTGTATTCGCCGTAGGGCGCGCGAAAGAGCGTGCAGCGCTTGCCCGTCAGCCGTTCGACCTCGTCGTTCAGCAAAGAGACGTCCTTTTGAATCGCCTCCTTGTCGAGCGCGTTCATATGCGGATGCGTCATGGAATGGTTACCGATCTCGTGCCCCGCCTTGGCGATCGCCTTGACATGCTCGGGATACGCCTTGACCCACACGCCGCAAAGAAAGAACGTCGCTTTGACGTCGTACTTTTTCAGCGTATCGAGTATAAACTGGGTCTTGTCGTCCTCCCACGCCGCGTCGATGGTCAGCGCGACCACCTGCTCGGTCTGCTCGACGGAATAAACGGGCAGCTCGCGCTGCTTTCCCGCGAGCACGTTCAGCTCGTATTCCTCTACCGCGTTCGAGCGCATGGTCGGCGCGAGCGGCGAGCGAATCAGCGCGCACGCGGCGACGACAAGCGCGATAAGCGCCAACACGACGCATACGGCGATGAGAATCGACTTTCGTTTGACGATGAAAATACGCATGGCGTTTTTTCCTCCCGCTTACTCTTTGACAGGGTATGCGCAAACGCCGCAAAACAGAACGAAAAGCGCTGTTGCGCCGCGCGGTTGCGTTACGCCCGACAAAACGATATAATGGAAACACGGCAGGCGGCTCGGAATTTCCAAAATTTGCCGCCGCGAGGGGTGTTTTGATGCGCAGATTCGTTTCTTTGCTGCTTGCCATGCTCCTTATCATCTCGTTTTCCGCGTGCAAAACGCAGAGTCGAACCACGCTTGACTCGGTTGATGTGTTTTATTGCGACGGCTGCAAGATCGAGGCGACCGCGCGCGAATTGACCGTGGACGGCGGCACGACGAGCGTCCGCATCCGCTTTGCCAACATGGGCTCGGAGTCGCTGGGCTATATCGACGCGCTGGTCGAGTTTATCGACGCGACGGGCGATACGATCGCGACGGACGTCATCCATATCCTGTTTGAAGCGCCGCTCGAGGTCGGCGACGGCGTTTCCGCAACGGCGATATGCGACAGCGACGCGCGCATTACCGGCGTATACGTCTCTCTCTACGAACCGTAAGGTTCGTATGGAACCGTAAGGTTCGTATGGAACCGTAAGGTTCGTATGGAACCGTAAGCGCCATGGTTTTGACCCGAATCGTTCACGATTCGTTCGTTTGACAGACCGCGTCCCCATGCGTACACTGATACAGCCGCTTTCAAAGCTGAGGCACTGAGGCGGCACACGAAAAAAAGCCAAACCCCGCCTGTTTTCCGCGGTTTGGTTCGCAGAAACGGAGGAAACTTATTTTGAATCAGGTTTTACAGACCATCGCGGACTTCGCGCTCGGCAAAACGATTTGGGTCTATTTGTTTATCTTCTTCGGCAAGATCCTCGAGGTTACGTTCGGCACGCTTCGCATCGTGCTTATCAACCGCGGGGAACGAACCATCGGCGCGATCATAGCGTTTATCGAGATCACGCTTTGGCTTGTCATCGCAAGCAGCGTGCTTGTCGGCTTCCGCGACGATTTTATCAAGGGAATCGTCTACGCGCTTGCGTTCTCGCTGGGCAACTATTTCGGCTCTCGGCTGGATGAGCTGCTCGCGTTCGGTTTAAGCGCGGTGCAGGTGGTTCTGCCCGATCCGCAAAGCGCAAACAGCATTTTGGGGTCGCTGCGCGAAAAGGGCTTCGGCATCACGTCGCTGGACGTTCACGGGCGCGAGACGGATCATTGCCTGCTGCTTATGAACATACAGCGTAAACGCCTGCCCGAATTGCTCGCATGGCTGGAAACAAACTGCAAGGGCGCGGTCATCACCGTAACCGACATCAAGACCCAGCGCGGCAGCTATCTCAAAAAAGCGACCAAGGGCGGCCAGCTTCGCATCGGGAAATAGGGCGGTTTGTCGCCCGCGCGGGAAGCTCAAACGCTTTTCAGCGGCACGCCGAGATAGACGAGCCGCTTTCGCAGCGCCAAGGCGTCGCCGTTGAACACGAAGCCCTGCATACCCGCAAACAGCGCGCCCTCGACGTTGATCGGCATATCGTCAACAAAAAAGCATTCTGCGGCGTCGAGCGAGAATTTTTCGCAAAACAGGCGATAGATCTCCGGCTGCGGCTTGACGAGCCCAACGTGCGCGCTGATGAGCGTTCCGTCGAACAGCTTGCTCGCGGGCACGTTTTGCCAATAGGCGGGCTGGCGCACGCTGGCGTTGGAAAGCAGATATACGCCATAGCCCAAACGATGAAGCTCCTCGATCAGCGCATACATGCCGTCGATGGGGCAAACGGGCGTATCCCATGCAAAGATCAGCGCGCGCGCCGCCTCATGCAGGCGAAGCGGAATCCGCGCGGAGATTCGCGAAAACGCCTCGGCCTCGGCGATCGTGCCGCGATCCATCATCGCCCACTCGATTGAGCGGAACACCTCGTTCATGAGAAGCAGACCGTCGGCTTTCGAAACGTGCAGACGGTCGATAAACGCGTCGCGGTCAAAGCGAATGACAACGCCGCCCATGTCGAATACGATATTTTTAGGCGTCAAAACAAAATTCCTTTCTGACAGGCAAGCATCCGGATATCTGCATTCAGTTTATCATCATCCGCCGTCGCGCGCAACATTTTGAACGGCGGCAGACGGCAAAGACGCGCAAAAAACATCGAGAAACGCACGCGGCAAACGCGCTACAATGCGTCTTGCAAGGGAGGACGGAACGCATGGAGACACGGGGAAACGACGAACAGGTGGGCGCGGTGCAGCGTATGCAGGATTACATCGCGTCGCATTTGGGCGAGGAGATCACGCTTGCCGACCTGGCGCGCGCGTCGCTGTTTTCGCCATGGCACGCGCATCGGCTGTTTACGCAGTTTACGGGCTGCTCGGTTGCGGACTATGTGCGGCGGCTGCGGCTTTCAAAAAGCGCATTGAAACTGCGGGACGAGAAATGCAGGGTGGCGGACGTCGCCTTCGAGATGGGCTTTGGAAGCGTGGACGGCTATCAGCGGGCGTTTTACCGCGCGTTCGGATGCAACCCGAAGGAATATGCGCTTTCGCCCGTGCCGATCGGACTGTTCGTTCCTTACGGCGTAAAAAGCAGATTTGACAGAAAGGGAGAAAGTAAGATGGAAAAGGTCAAGAACGTGTTTGTGCAGGTCGTTGAAAAGCCTGCGCGGAAGATCGTCATCAAACGAGGCGTACAGGCAAGCGACTATTGGGAATACTGCGAGGAGGTCGGCTGCGACGTTTGGGGTCTGCACAAAAGTATGCGCTCGCTGACGGGCGAACCCGTGTGCCTTTGGCTGCCCGCCGCGCTGCGCAAGGAAAACACATCCGAATATGTGCAGGGCGTGGAGGTTGAAACGGATTACGACGGCGTGATTCCAGACGGATTTGACGTGATCGACCTGCCTGCGGCAAAATACCTGATGTTCCGCGGCGAACCGTTTGCCGAGGAGGACTATGCCGAGGCGATCGGAGAGATTTGGGAAGCGATTCAAAAATACGATCCGTCGCTTGTCGGGTATGAATGGGACAAGACAAACCCGCGCTATCAGCTCGAACCGATCGGCGCGCGCGGCTACATCGAGCTTCTGCCGATCAAATAAGTTCAGAAACATTGCCGCTTGTCAAACCGCTTCCCATACGGGCGGCGGTTTTTTCGTGCGCCGGTTTTTATCGGAAAAAAGAGGGGCGACATTGCCGCATGATAACGATGCGGGACGGGGAGGCGGCCTTCTCCCCAAACCGCGCGCATAGAAACGAGGGAAGGAGCACGACACGATGGGAACCTTGATGGGAACCTCCATGAAGAGCAGGATCGAAGCGTACTTTACCGCCTGCGATGAGACGGCGGAGCGGATTGTACTCAAGAACGGCGGCGTGACGGTGCGGCAGACGCCGTATACGCTGTCCGGGTTGTCCGAACACCTCGGCATGTCGCAAGCCGAGATACGGACGCGCGCGAACCGTGGGAAATATGGCATCGACCGCATGCTTGCGGGCGCGATGCGCCGCATCGAGCGATACATCGTGGAACGCGCGCTGCTGGGCGAGCTGCAAAGCAGCGTGGCGGCGGCGCAAATCGGCGGACTCGCGCTTGGCGGATGCGACCCGTCAAACGAGGACGACGCGCGCGTCGTGATCGTGCTGGAAGACCCGGAGGGGTGGAGCGAGTGACGAAACAAATCTTGCTGCGGGGTTATCCAAATCCGAAGCAACGCGCGTTTTTTGCTTCGCACGCACGGCATACCGCTTACGGCGGCGCGCGCGGCGGCGGCAAAAGCTGGGCGATGCGCAGGAAGTTCGTATTGCTCGCTCTGCGCTACGAAAGAATCCGTATCCTGCTGCTTCGCAGGACGCTTCCCGAGCTGACCGAGAACCATGTTCGCCCCCTGTTGGAGGAAATCGGACGCGTCGCAACCTATAACGGCACGCAGCGCGCGTTCCTCTTTCCCAACGGCAGCATCATCAAGCTCGGCTATTGCGATCAGGAGAGGGACGTTTACCAATACCAGGGGCAGGAGTACGACGTGGTCGGCATGGAGGAAGCCACGCAGTTTACCGAGAGCCAGATGCAGTTTTTGACGACCTGCAATCGCTCGGTGCGCACGGATTTTTCCCCGCGCATGTATTACACCTGCAACCCCGGCGGGGTCGGGCACGCATGGGTCAAGCGCCTGTTTATCGACCGCGTTTATCGCGGGGGCGAAAAGGAAGAGGACTATGTGTTCATTCCCGCGCGTGTTTCCGACAACCCCGTTTTGATGCGGGACAAGTCCTATCTCGTTACGCTGGGGAACCTGCCCGAAGCCTTGCGCCGCGCCCACCTCGAAGGGGACTGGGACGTGCTCTCGGGGCAGTATTTTTCCGAGTTCTCCAGGGAAGAGCACGTCGTGGAGCCGTTTGACGTTCCGTCCTGGTGGCGCAGGTTTCGCGCCATGGACTGGGGCTATCGCGACCCCTGCGCCGTGCTGTGGTTCGCCGTGTCGCCGAGCGGGCGCGTGTATGTGTATCGAGAAAGCTATGAACGCCGAACGCTGTCCAGCGAGATGGCGCGGCGCATCCGTTCCATAACGGGCAACGAGTCGATCGCATACACCGTCGCTTCGCCCGACGCATGGCAGCAGCGGGGGATGTCCGGCAGCGGCGACATCCTCGGCATGAGCATTGCGGAGGTGTTTACCCGCGGGGGCGTCCCGCTCATCAAGGCCGACAACGCGCGCGTCCAGGGCTGGCAGCGCGTGCGGGAATACCTCTCGCCGGCGGAGGACGGAAAACCGCATTTGCAGATATTTCGCTGCTGCACAAACCTGATTCGCACGCTGCCCATGCTCACGTTCGATACGCATTTTACGGAGGACGTGAGCGGCGCGTGCGAGGATCATGCGCCCGAGGCGCTTCGCTACGGTTTGATGACAAGGCCGATCAAATCCGTCGAACAGCCGAAGCCGAAGGCGCGCGTTTACGACCCGTTCGCCCGGAACGAACCGTGTCAAAACGGTTTTGACGCGCTGTGAACGGGCCGGGATTTGGAGGAACAATGAAACCGAACAACAAAGACGATGGGAAGCGGCTTTTGTGTCAGCGCGCGTATCGGCTTTTTTCGGAATTTCGAAGCGCTTATGTCGCCGAATGGCAGCGCCTCGAAAACTGCGAACGGATGTACCGCGGCGATCATTGGCACGACGTGCCTATGCGCGACAAAAACGAGCCGCGACCCGTCACGCCCATCATCCAAAGCACGGTGGAGAACATCAAGTCCGAATTGCTGGATCGCGTGCCAGAGGCGATGATTTCGCCCGAAACCGCGAAGGACGCGGAGGTTGCGCGCGTAATCGAGGCGGTGATCCGCCAAAATCACGACGCGGACGGCTACGTCAAGGAATACCGCAAGCTGATACACGATCTGCTCGTCGGCGGCTACTGCGTGCAGGAGGTCGGCTACGACGGGGCGCTGAACGGCGGGCTGGGCGGCGCGTTTATCCGCCATGTGGACGCGAGGAGCATCCTGTTTGATCCGCTTTCGAGCGATATGCAGGAGGGACGCGCGGTATTCAAGATTTCGCAGAAGCCGCGCGCATGGATCGAGGCGCGTTATCCCGAAAAGGCGCCGTTTTTATCGCGCGATCCGTTTTTGTCGCCCGACGCGGCGCAGGACGACGTTTTGCGCGGCGACCGCACGGAGACCATGCTGCTCATCGAATTCTGGGAACGCGTATATGACGCGGAAACGGACGCATGCAGCGTGCATATGGCGCTTCTTGCGGGCAACTGCGTGCTTTCGGACAGCAGGGACACAAAGCCCGAGGGATACTTCGCGCACGGCGCGTATCCGTTTATCCTGACGACGCTGTTCGCGCGAAAGGGCACCTGCCTGGGGCTCGGCTATGTGGATATGTTCGAGACGCAGCAGCGTTACGCGGACAAGCTCGATCAGATCGTTATGAAAAACGCGCTGATGGCTTCCCGCAACAAGCTGCTCGTAACCGAGGCGTCCGGTTTTGACCCCGACGATTTACGGGACTGGGCAAAGGAGGTGCACCGCGGCGAAAGCCTGTCGGGCGTGACATGGTTCACCACGCCGCCCCTGCCCGCATATGTGCTCGGCTACATCGAGAACATCCGCGAGAGCATCAAGCAGGAGAGCGGCGCAAACGACTTTTCCCGCGGCATGAGCGCGGGCGGCATCACGGCGGCGTCCGCCATCGCCGCATTGCAGGAGATGAGCAACAAGCGCGCGCGCATGGTATCGCGCATTCTGCACGAATCCTTTCGCGACGCGGTGCGCATGGAGATCGAGACGGAGCGCGAGTTCAATTTCTTCTCCCGCCCCGTCTGCATCAGCGTTGACGGCGAATTGCGTGAGGCGACGTTTGAAAGCGCCATGCTTGCGCGAAAGACACGCGGCATGATCGCGGCGCCGATCGAGTTTTTTATCTCCGTTAAGGCGCAGCAGGAAACGAAGTATTCCGTGATGAGTCAAAACGAGCTGGTGCTCAAAATGTACACGTCCGGCATGATGAACGCCGAGCACGCGGTTGAGCTGATGACGTTTGAGGGCAAGGACGCGCTGCTGAAAACGCTGCGCGAGGAGGCGGCAAATGCGGCTTTGCCGCCGAGCGACGCTGCGGAAAAGGCAAAACGACCGATTTTGAGGAGGAAACAATGAAGAAAGCACAATCCGAGATCGAAAAGCGATTGAACGGAAAGACCGGCGCGCTTCCCGCGCGCAACGACGCGTTTGACGCGCTGGTTGACGAGCTGTATACGCTTATGCAAAACGACGCGCTGCCCGAGGGATTCGACCCCGAACAGGCCGCGCAGGATCCCGCTTTGATCGAGCTGATGCAGAAATTCGGCGCGGAGGCGGGCATCCGCGTATACGTTGCCGAAAAGCGCGCCGAGGATGCGGAGAATCAGGCGATGCAGAAGGTCGGCGAGCGACTGCGCGCGCGAAAATCCCTTCCGCAGAGCGCGAGGGGCTGCGCCGCGCCCGCTTCGCCCGACTACCGCGGCATGGACGGGGAGACGTTCCGCACCCTGATGCAGCAGATGAAAAAGACCGCCCGCGACGGCGGCAAAACCAGACTGTAAAACGGAGGAGAGCATATGAGCAACATCAACACCACCGCAAACACCGCGGCGTCGACCTATGCGAACAAAACCTTTTATGACCGCGCCCTGCTCGAAACGGCAAAGACGCGCCTTGTTCACGCCCTGTACGGGCAGAAACGGAGCATTCCGAAGAACAGCGGCAAGCGCGTGGAGTTTCGCCGCTACGACCTGTTCACGCCCGACGCCGACGCGCTCGTCTTGCAGGAGGGCGTTACGCCGGACGGTCAGAGCCTTTCACAGTCCCATGTGGAGGCGGAGGTCAAGCAATATGGCGCATACGTCGAGATTTCCGATCTGATGGATCTGACGTCGTTCGACCCCGCGCTGGCGGACAGCACCGAGCTGCTCGGCGAACAGGTCGGCACGGTCGTAGAATGGGTCACGCGCGACGCGATGTGCGCGGGCACGAACGTTCAATATGCGGGCGGACGCTCCACCCGCCTCGCCGTAACCGCGAGCGACAAGCTCGCCGTCAGCGAGATCCGCAAGGCTGTGCGCACGCTCAAAAAGGCGAAAGCGCGTATGTTTACCGCATCGACGGACGGCAGCGCGCGCAAGCCGCACTTCATCTGCATCTGTTCGCCCGACGCCACCTACGATTTGCAGAGCGACTCGCTTTGGCAGGACGTTTCCAAGTATTCCGACGCGGAACAGATCTATTCCGGCGAGATCGGTCGGCTGTTCGGCGTGGTGTTTGTGGAATCCACGGAGGCGAAGGTGTTCACCCAGAGCGTGCTAAACGCCGTGAACGCAAACACGTCCGCATCGGCGACGTTCGTGCTCAAAAACGAGCCGAGCGAAGCGGAGAAAGCCTATCTCTCCACGGGCGGCAACAAGATCAAGATCGGCAGCACGGAATATACGCTTGCCGCATCGGGATCCTATACCGCCGCGACGCAAACGGTCAAGCTGTCCGCAGCCGCTTCGCTTTCCGCGGACGACATCGTGTTCAGCGAGGACGCGGGCGCATGCGACGGGACGACGAAGAAGGGGCTCGACGTGCACGCGACGCTCGTGTTCGGCGCGGACGCATACGGCGTTGTCGACGTTGAGGGCATGGGCTGCGTTCAGGCGATCGTCAAGCCCATCGGCAGCGGCGGCGCGGCGGATCCACTCGATCAGCGCGCGACGGTCGGCGCCAAGGTGACGGCTTATGCGGCGAAGATCCTGAACAACCTCTGGCTCGTGCGCATCGAGCACGCGGTCACCGCGTAAAAACGATTTGCGGCGGGAGAGCAGGGAATATGGGCATGAAAAGCGGCTTTCCCGCCGCGTCCCGATATGGAAAGGAGAAACACATATGAAATACATCGGTGAAGCCGAGATCGACCGCTTGACGGACGAAACGGGCAAAGCGCTCGCAAAGGAAAAGAAGGTTACCGTTACGATTCGCCCCGAGGGAGGCGAAACGCATTGGGAAGGCGGCATCAACGGGCATTTCTTCCGTATTCGCTGCGACGAAAGCGTCGAGGTGCCCGAAAGCCTCGCCAAGCTGATCGCGCTGTCCAACGCGGTTAAGGTCGAGAGCGAGCGCAGCACCCGCGCCTATGTGAGCGGCGGCGGCAAGAAGCTCTCTTGAAGGAGGGATCCCATTGACGCTGAAAGAACTGCTTACGGGCGCGCTCTTGCAGCTTGACCGCGGCACGGACGCGCAAACGCTCGAAGCCTGGCGCGACAAGCTCACGCGCTATGTCAACGACGCGATGGTCGACCTGACGGCGGAGTTGCAGCCGCGCAGAACCGACACGCTGACGGTAGACGACGGCGCGCTGGATCTGACCCTGCTTCCGCGCGCCGCAGTCAAGGTGCTTGCGCTGGACGTGAATCACGCGCGGCAACCGTTTTACTACGGCACGGGAACGGACAACCTGCGCGTGCCGACGATTCCGAACGGAACAAGCGTAAGCGTGCTGTATCGGTATATGCCAAACGCGCTTTTGTACGATACGGACGTGCCCGAGCTGCCGAGCTGGTGCCACGGGGCGCTGATCTCCTACGCCGTCGGCAGGGAGCGGGCGTCGGGCGACGGCATGAGCGTGCAGGCGGCGCGGGCCTGCTTCGAGCTGTACAACGCGGCAAAGCGCGTCATGCGCAGCCACCGCGGCGAAGCGGACGCGTATACGATCCAAAACTGTGATTGAGGAGGTGCTTTCGAAATGGCGCTGCGGCAATATCGCATTCCCGCGTTCTACGGGCTGAACCAAAGCGTTTCGGAAAACCGCATCGACGCGGGCGAAAGCCCCGACGCGTGCAACATGGATACGTCAAGCGGCAATCTCGCCGTGGCAAAAGGCTATGTCCGCGCGAACGAGACGGCGTTTTCCGCGCCGACGAACGCGCTCGGACTGCACGTTTGGCGGCGAGGGGAGAACACACATCTGCTTGTTGCGGCGACGGACGGGCTGTATACGCTTTCGGCGGGCGCCTGGACGAAGCTGTTTCCGTTTGCAAACGTGACGGCGGAGGGCGCGGTCGATTTCCAGAACCTCAAAATCGACAGCACCGAGTACCTGCTGCTGGCAAACGGGAAAACGCAGATGGTCAAATGGGACGCGGCAAACGCGGCTTCGGCGTTCGGCAGCGCGGAGAACCTTTCAAACGTCGCGACAAATTTCGTCGAGCTGTATTTCTCCCGTCTGTTTGCCGCGGGCGACGCGGATCACCCATGCCGCCTGTATTGGAGCAGCGCGCCGGGAAGCAACCGCTCCGTGGAGAACTGGGCGAGCGACGAGGCGAGCGAAAACGTCGGCGGCGGACATGTGGAGATCGGCACGGATTCCGACCCGATTACGGGCTTGTTCGCGCTGTCCAACCAGCTTTTGATCTTCAAGCGGGATTCGCTTTACCGCCTGCTCGGGGATCGACCGTCCAACTATCGCGTGCTGCCCGTCAGCGGCGCGGTGCGGCTGCAAACGCATACCGCCTGCGTGCGAAACGGCGACGTCGCGTACTTTTTGACCACCGAGGGGCTTACCTATTTCGATGGTCAGAACGTCAAGCGCATGGCGGATGCGGACAAGGTCAAAACGTTTCTTGCCGGCGCAAGTCTTTCGCGCTGCATGGGCGCAATCGCAAAGGACAAGCTCTGCTTTGCCGTGCGCGAGGCGGCGGGAACGGGCGCGAACGACGCGATTCTCGTATACGACCTGATCCGCGGCTGCTACATGGTGCGGCGGGGATTTCTTGCATACGGGCTCTGCGCGAGCGGCGGCGTTCTATACATTCTCGACGGAAACGGCTATGTTTGCCGCTTTGACGAGGGGGACGATTATGCCGGCGCGCGCATCGAGGCGTATTGGAACACGCCCATGACCGACCTCGACCAAAAGATCGCGAGCAAACGGCTTTCCGAGCTGTATCTGCGCGGAACGGGCGGGATCCTTTCGTTAAAGGCGACGACGGGCGGCGGCACGGTGTATGCCGAGCGGCTCATGCCCGGGCAGACGGAGGATATTCTCGAGCTGGGTCTTTCGGGCGGCGGACGCGCGTTTCGCCTCACATTTGAGAACGTCAACGGCTCGCGCTTTACGATCGACGGCGGCGTTGAGCTGCTCATCGACATGCAGCGGCGCGCGCTGTAACGAAGGGAGGAATCGGCATGGCATACACGAAAACGGGCGTTCAGGCGATGTTTCCCGTATACTTTTCGCGCATGGCGAGCAAAAACGACCCGCGCGAGAGCTACGACGTTTCGGCGGCGCAGAACGAAACCAATCTCAACCAAAACCTCGAAACGCTTTACCAAAAGCTGCTTGAAATCGAGGAATACCTGGCGAATCAGGCTTAAAGAAAGGAGCAAACCATTGGCTATATCCTTATTGGGATCGCGAAAAAGGGTGACGAACGGAACCAAACCCGTGTTTGCGGGGCTGGATCCCGCCAATACGATCGACGAAAAGTATCGCCCCGCGCCGAGCGGCGGGGGAGGCGGCGGGGGAGGCGGCGGCGGGCAAAGAACCGATGCGACCGCCACATTCAACGCCTTGCTGAAATCGCTGTATGCGCAGTTCAAGCCCGCGGAGGTGCGGTTTGAAACGCGCGACGCAGAAACGCTGCGCGAAACGGTCGCATCATGGCTTAGACCCGCTTACGAGCAGGCGATGTCAAAGCGCGAGGAACGCACCCGCGCAATCGGCGCGGAGCTGGACGCCGACGCCATCGCACGCGGCATGGGGACGAGCACCTATGTTACCGACGTGAAGGCGCGTCAGCTTTCCGACGAGACGGAGGACATCCTTTCGCTGGAATCGGAGTATGGCGCAAAGCTTATGGAGGAGGTATCCGCCATGGAGGAGAACGACCGTCAGCGCGCGCTGGAAACGGACATGTTCAACACCGAGCGCGCGCAGCAGGCGTATGAAAAGGCGTTTGCCGCGGCGCAAAAGCTGTACGCCACCTACCGAACGGGCGGCAGCGGCGGAGGCGGCGGCGGAGGCGGCGGCGGAGACGACACGCCCGACGTCCCCGTTACGACGCCCGAAAACTGCGCGGCGTTTTTGAGCGGATTGACGGAGCGGCAGCGGGACGACGTGTACTACGGCTCGTCCGAAACGAGCCAACGTTACCGCGACGAGATCATCGCGTCGGTCGGCTACCAGGGCTACATTTCGCTCATTACGCAGTATCCGAGCCACTATTCGTAATCCGACGCGCCGTTTGGCGCGACATGCGACCCGTCGTCTGTTCGACGGGTCGTTCTTCATATACATATGGACAGATCGGCGGGGCGCAGATGCGCATCCATGCGGAAACGTTTGATGCGCCGCGCCGAAAACCCGCGCGCAAATGGTTGCCGAACCACGAAAAATCGGTTATAATGACGAAAACACAGAAATGGAAAGCAGCGTATGGATCGCGACACAAAACGACGCATCAACGCAAACCGCTTCTTAAAGCGGTTCCTTGGTGGCGCGATCAAGCGCTTTTTCGGGATCACCTTGGAGGACGTTTCCTTGAACGCGGCGCCGTTTCTCGTGGTCGCGAACCACAACACCGATCTCGACCCCGCGTTCGTTACGCTGAGCTTTTCGGAACACCTGACCTTTGTCGCAAGCGAGCACGCGCTGCGAAAGGGCTTCGGCTCTTGGCTTCTGAAACGCTATTTTGCGCCGATTTCGCGCATGAAGGGCTCAACGGACGCCGCCGCCGCGCTGCAAATCATCCGCAGGCTGCGCGCGGGCGAAAGCGTTTGCCTGTTTGCCGAGGGAAACCGCTCCTTCAACGGCGTAACGGGCCCGATCTTTCCCGCAACGGGCAAGCTCGCAAAGGCGTCCGGCGCGTCGCTCGTTACCTATCGCATCGAGGGCGGATATCTGACCAGCCCACGTTGGAGCCATACGATTCGGCATGGGCGTATGCTGGGCTATTGCGTGAACGTGTATTCGCCCGAGCAGCTCAAAGCCATGTCGCCCGACGAGGTCAACGCGCATATCAGCGAGGATTTGGCGGAGGACGCTTTTCTGCGGCAGGCGGAGGACGGCGTTCCATATCGGGGCAAAGCGCTTGCCGAGGGGCTGGAGCGCGCGCTGTTTATTTGCCCGCGCTGCGGCAAGATCGGCACGCTGCACAGCAAGGGAAACCGCTTCTATTGCGACTGCGGCATGGAGACGACCTATTCCGAGACGGGCTTCTTCGCGGGCGAAAACGCGCCGTTTCAAAACGTTCGGGACTGGGACGAATGGCAAAACGCGGCGCTTTCAGCCTTTATCGACGGTCTTTCCGAAACCGAGGAAGCGTTCTTTGACGACGGCGTCGAGCTTGTGACGGTTGAGCAAAAGCACAGGATGCGACCCGTTTCATGCGGGCGGCTGTCGATTTCGAAAACCGCGGTCAAGCTCGCGGAACAAACGTTTTCCATCGACGAATTCGCGAGCGTATCCGTGATCGGCGCATACAGGCTCGTGTTTACGGCAAACGGCGCGCATTACGAGCTGCGCAGGAAAAACGGCGGCTTTTGCGGACGCAAGTATTTCCTTTTTACGCAAAGCGTCAAGCAAGGATAGCGGCTCGATCCCGCAATAAATCCATCAAGCGAGGTGAAAGGTATGGACTTCTCCGCGGCGAACAAATCCCTATGGAATATCGTGATCCAGTTCGGTCTGATCGCGGCTGCGATTCTGGTTGCAACCCTGATGCGCCGAAAGATCAAATTCATTCGCAACAGCCTGATGCCAACGGCGGTACTCGGCGGCTTTCTGCTGCTGATCCTGCGCAGCGTCGGCGTTTTGCGCATGGATACCAACATGCTCGAAATGATGACCTATCACGGCATCGCCATCGGGTTTATCGCCATGTCCCTGCGCATTCCCGCCGAGAAGAGCCGGGACGAAAACGGCGGCATGACGGCGGTTAAAACGGGCGCGCTGATCGTCAGCACCTACCTCATTCAAGCGCTGGTCGGCTTCGCGGTCGTGCTGACGCTTGCTTACACATTTATGCCGGATCTGTTCAAGGCGGCGGGGCTGCTCCTGCCGATGGGCTACGGGCAGGGCCCCGGGCAGGCGAACAACGTCGGAACAACCTACGAAGCGCTCGGGTTTGCGGGCGGACGTTCCTTCGGGCTTGCGATCGCGGCGGCGGGCTATCTTTGCGCCTGCATCGTCGGCGTGATTTATCTGAACGTTTTGAATCGCAGGCGGAAGCTCGAGAAACAGGCGCACGGCGAGATCTCCGGCTCGGTCAGCGTAGACGCGTTTCAGGATAAGGGCGAGATACCGATCTCGGAATCCGTGGATCGCCTCTCCATGCAGGTTGCGCTTGTCGTGATCGTATACCTTGCCACCTATCTTGTTACCTGGGGCATCACGTCGGGTCTTGCGGCAATCAGCCCGGGCGCGGCGGCCTCCGTTTCGTCGATCATCTGGGGCTTCAATTTCATCATCGGCTCGCTGCTTGCCATCTTGACGCGCACGGTGTTTAGCAAGCTCAAAAAGCATAACATCATGACGCGGCAGTATCAAAACAACTATCTGCTCAGCCGCATCTCGGGGCTTGCGTTCGACATGATGATCGTTGCGGGCATCGCCTCCATCGACATCGGCGACCTGACGGGGCTTTGGGTGCCGTTTTTGCTCATGGCCGTTCTTGGCGGGCTCGTGACGCTCGTGTTTTTGCGGTGGCTCTGCAAAAAGATCTATCCGAACTATTATTACGAGGGCTTCGTCTCCATGTACGGCATGCTCACGGGCACGATCAGCTCGGGCATCCTGCTGCTGCGCGAGATCGACCCGCAGTTTGACACGCCCGCGGCGAACAATCTCGTTTCGGGCAGCGGCACGGGCATCGTATTCGGCGCGCCCATGCTGATCTTTATCGGCATGGCGGCCAAGTCCGATACCATGACGTTCGTTACCTGCGGCATTGTGGCGGCGTATCTCGTATTGCTGCTGCTGTTTATCTGCAAGGTAAAGCCGAAGCCAAAACGA
The DNA here is from genome assembly GCA_964495255.1 of uncultured Oscillospiraceae bacterium. Taxonomy (GTDB): domain Bacteria; phylum Bacillota; class Clostridia; order Christensenellales; family CAG-138; genus UBA7703. The sequence continues at coordinate 11,510 of CAZBVC010000017.1, read as the reverse complement.
CGGGACAAGGCGGAATAAAGTATACATAAAACGCGGCGAGGCGGGGGCATACCGAGCGTTTGCCCCCGTTTACTGCGCAGAAACGATATTTGAGAAGGGACAATCGGGGAATATGTCGATCGAACGGGTCAAGGGTTTCTTCGCGGAACACGGTATGGAGAAGCGCGTTTGGGAGTTTGACGAATCCAGCGCGACGGTGGAGCTCGCGGCAAAGGCGCTGTCCGTCAGCCCCGCGCACATCGCAAAAACGCTTTCGTTCCGCATGGGCGAGGGCTGCATTCTCGTCGTGACGGCGGGCGACGCGCGCATGGACAACCATAAGTATAAGGAGCGCTTCGGTACGAAAGCGCGTATGCTCGCCTTTGAGGAGGTCGAACCGCTCACGGGCAGCGCGCCCGGCGGCGTTTGTCCGTTTGCGCAGAAGGCGGACGTACCCATTTATCCGGACGTGTCGCTCAAACGCTTCACGAGCGTGTTTCCCGCCTGCGGCAGCGACAACAGCGCCATCGAGATGAAGCCCGACGAGCTGTTTCGTTACAGCCGCGCCGAGGACTGGGTTGACGTATGCAAGGATTGGGGCGACGAGACGGACGTTCGCTTGAAAGACGAGCCGGATGCGAACCTTCCGCCGCTTGACGACGGCGAGGTGCGCATACGCGTGCGCTCGGTCAGCGGCTATCACGAGCAGACGGGCTATGTGCCCGCTTACGTTTTTGCGATCGAGCGCGTATCGGACGGCGCGTGCATCGGCGCTTGCGATTTGCGGCTCGGCTATGTGCGCAACACCTATTACGGCGGCAACATCGGCTATCGCATCGACGAAGCGTATCGCGGGCGTCACGGCGCGCAAAGGGCGGTTCGGCTGCTGTTCGACGTTGCGCGCAGGCACGAAATGCCGTATGTGACGATCTCTTGCAGGGAAAGCAACGCAGCCTCCGCAAAAACGCTCGCGGCCTTGGGTGGCGCGCTGATCGAAACGCGCGTGCCGCCGAGCTATACGGGGCTGTATACAGACGAGGGGGTTCGCGAGAACATGCTGCTGTATCGGTTTGACCTGTAAGCGAGCTTTAATAGAAAGCCGTATCGGTTTGACCTGTAAGCGAGCTTTAATAGAAAGCTGTACCGGTTTGATCTGTAAGCGCGCTTCGATAGAAAAAAGAAGCGCATCCGCAAGCAAAAAGAAGGACGCATCGGTTCTTCTTTTTTTATGCGCAAACAAACGGGAGAACTTCGTTTTATCGGAAAGAATTTGCCGCCTTCATGCGATGATACCCATGGATAACCCCGAAGGGAGGCAAAAAATGCAGCGAAACAGACAAACGCTATGGTGACGCTTACGACAAATTTGCGTTTGGGCAGCGCGGGCGAAGCCGTGCGCGCGGCAAAGGAGAGGCTCTTTCTGCTGGGGCTGTACGAGCCGCAGGTGCCTGATGTGACCCATGATCGGTTCGGACGGGACACGCTTATAGCCGTTTTGCGGTTTCAGCGGGAAAACGGGCTGACGGCGGACGGCGTGATCGGCCCGCTGACATGGGAAAGGCTCTTTCCGAACGAGCAGGCGCAGGCGGAAAGCACGGGGAATGCGGCAGCGGAGGAGCGCGGGGGAATTCCGCAAAACATCGGGGATGCGGCGGCGGAGGCGATTCTTGCCGCGCTTGCGGGCGCGACGGATCTGCGCAAACACATGGTAACGGACGCGCTTTCGTTCGCGTTCGATCCGCGCGTACCGCGGCAATACCCGCTGAGCCTGTATATCCGCGGCGCGAATCTATACAACGTCGATCTTTCGCCATATGTGATCTCGATCAAGCGCATTGATGCGGGGCAAAGCCGACAGCCGCAATACTATGACAACGGACGGGCGGAGATGATGCGCGCGGCGGTCGAAAACGATTCGCAAACGACGGGCGCGGACTGTTCGGGCGGAGTCGCGGGGCTTTTGCGGCATGCGGGCGCGGTCAAACCGACGTTCGACCTTTCGGCAAACGGCTTTTGCGGCAAAGCGCACGCAAAGCAAATCGAAAAAAGCGCGCTTCGTCCCGCAGATCTCGTGCATAAAAGCGGACATATCGGGCTGTATGTCGGCGGCGGATACGTCGTTGAATGGATGGGCGGCGCGTATGGCTGTCAGCTTACGAAGCTGGATGCGCGCGCGGGATTCAGCTTCGTTTCGGGCAAGCAGGTCAGGCAGGGCGCGTGGACCGCATTCCTTCGTCCGTCATATTATAGGTGAGGTGGAAACGTATGGAAAGATGGGACATTGTGACGGTATTGGTCGCGCTGGTCGGCATGTTTGCCACCATTCTCGCACCGATCGTCAAATTGATAAGAGCGATCACGAGGCTGACCACCGCCGTTGAAAATATCGACGCGCGCGTGATCGACCTTACGAGCAACAATCGAACCGGCCATGAGCAGATCTGGATGCATGCGCGCGAGCAGGATAGACAGCTTTGCGAGCATGAAACCCGTATCCGCGTGCTGGAGGAGGATCGGGAATAGACCCGATCGGAAAGGAGAAACGATATGACGGAGGAATGGATTCGCCTGGGGGCGCAGGTCGCGGCGACGCTGCTGATTACGCTGATCGGCGTGCTTGGCGCGTGGCTCGCCAAAAAGCTGGCGGACGCGACGCATCTTCAAAACGTGAACGTCGCGCAAAAGGAGGTAATCCGCGCCGCGAAGATCACCGTCGGCGAATTGCAGCAGACGGTCGTAGAGGGCTTGAAGGCGTCCCACGCGGACGGCAAGCTCACGCGCGAGGAGATCGGCGCGCTGGGCAGACAGCTCATTGATATGTCGATGCAGAAGCTGTCCGCGCCGACCTATGAGCTGCTCAGGGCGGCGGCGGTGGACGTTGAAGCGCTGATTACGGGCGCGGGCGAAAGCTGGATCGACAAGCTGAAATCGGAGAGATAGGGGAAGAGGAACGTCTTCTCTTTTGAAAAAGAGAAGCAGAAAATGTCGCTTTGCCACGCTGTTTCCGTTTGGGACGCGTGGCAAATTTGTTTCTCTTGCCTTTTTCCGAAAGAGAAGAAGAACGGGGCGCTAAAAGTCCGTAATCGGCTCGATCTTACAGGCAAACGGTTCGCCACCTCGGCACACGGCGACAAAATAGCCGTCGGGCGCGGTCGGGCGGAAGAAGGAATAGGGCGCGTCGCCGCCCGAAAGCAGCGCGCCGTTCGGGTCGCGCGGCAGCACGGCATAGGAACGCGGCGAGACGGAAAAACCGCGTCCGTCCGCCTTCACATAGCTCTCTTTGAGCGTCCAAATCGTGAAAAAGAGGCTCTTTTGCGCAGAGATGGGCGTTTTTGCAAGCAGCGCCTGCTCCTCGGGATGGAAAAAGCGCTTTGCGAGCGCGTCAATCGCGACGGTTCGCTCGCGCTCGACGTCCACACCCACGCTTCCCGCGCCGCTGACGGCAAGCAGCGCATAGTCGCCCGCGTGCGAAAGCGAAAAGCTCGGCGTGTCGTCATAATACGGCTTTCCGTATTCGGTTCTCCTCGGCGGATCGTCGCGCCCAAGCACGGCGGAGAGCAAAAGCCCCGCCGCGAGCGAGCGAAGCGCCTCGTCTGTCTGCCCGAGCCGCAGAACGCGCGCGCGGCGTTCCTTGTCTACGCGCGAAAGAAGCGCCTCGCGCCGTGGCCGAACGCGCGCGATATCGATGCCGTACAGGCGTATGGCGGAATCAGAACTTGACAAAATCGTCCACGTTGAGAACAAACACGGTCGCCCCGCCGACGGTAACCGTCATGGGCACGGCTACGCTGTCCACGTTATGCGGCATGCCGGACGGGGGAACGGTAACGATCGAGCGGCGGCTGGAGGAATTCCGAATCAGATCCAACACGGCTTGAACCTGATCGTCCGCAACGCCGATCATCAGCGTCGTGTTCCCGCCGCGCAGGAAGCCGCCCGTCGTGGAGATGCGCGTCACGCTGACCTCGTGCTCGATCAGCGCGCGCGTCAGGGTCTTTTGATCGTCGTTTTGAACAACGGCAAACAATAGCTTCATGTCGTCTTCCTCCGAAAAGCAGATTGGATTCCGATCAAGCCTGCGCCATCATGGAGAGGAAACGCTTCGATTCCGATTGCAGCTCGGCTATCAACGCGTCCAAAGCCTCGTAGCGCTTGTCGCGCAGCGTTTGCGTGACGTCCGCGGAAACGCGATAGAGCTTCGTTAAGCCGAGATTTCCGCTGACGCCCTTGATTTCGTGCGCGAGCGCGAAAAGCGCTTCCCAATCCTTTGCCGCGTATGCGTTTGTTACGTCGTCGATGTGTAAATCGGCGGCGAAGGAGTTCAGCAGCATTTCGTACAGCGGCACGCTGTTCACGCAGCGCATCAGAGCGGCGTCATAATCCACGCCAAATTCGACGAGAGACTGTTTGTCCATAATCCGCGGTCGCTCCTTGACCGCCCGTTTTGACGAGCGACTTCAATTCTTTGAAACATTGTACCACGTTTTGCGCCTCGAATTCAACGAAAAAACGGCGCTTTTCGCATTCGTGCGATTTTTCGGATCCGTTTGCGCGGCGAAAACAGCCTGCGGCCGTAACGGTATATCTGTTGATTGACTTTTTTGTCGGTAAATGCCATAATTCAGAAGGCATATTTGTTAAGGTATATTTTGGAAAGAACGTTAAAACGCATTCTGATGAACGGTTCGATCCTCCATCGACCGACGGGGAAACGCCATGAAGCGAAAACTGCTTATCATCGACGATTCAAGCATCAACCGCGCCATCCTTCGTATGATTCTGGGCGACGAATACGACGTGCTCGAGGCGGAAAACGGAAGGGAAGCCCTGCGCATCCTGAGCGGCGAGCTCGGCGGCGTTTCGGCGGCGCTGCTTGATTTATCCATGCCCGAGATGGACGGCTACGAGGTTTTGCGCCGTATGCAGAACGACCCCGATCTGTCTATTATCCCCGTGATCGTTACCACGAGCGACGCGGATATCGAGACGGAGGTCAAGGCGCTTTCGCTCGGCGCGCATGATTTCATCGTAAAGCCGTATCACCCGACCGTCATCAAGCATCGCGTGGAAAACACGATCAAGCTGCGCGAAACGGCTGCGTTCGTCAACGCGGCAAAGCGGGACGAATTGACGGGGCTTTATAACCGCAAGACGTTTTTTGAGATTGCCGAGGAGATGATCGCCGAACAGGAGCCGGGTCATTATATAATGGCCAGCTTCGACGTTGACAAATTCAAGGTGATCAACGACCAATACGGCGCGGAAAAGGGCGACGAAGCGCTGAAAATCATTGCGAACGCGTTCTCGGACGGGTTTGAGCCCATCGGCGGCATCTGCTGCCGCGTGACGGCGGATCACTACGCCGTGATGTATCCGGCGGAATATATGGATTCGCCCGAGGTTGCGGAGACGCGCCGCAAAGCGAGCGTTTTGGACGGCTCGATGCGCCCCGTCACGTTCAGCATCGGGCGTTATCTCGTAACCAATCTTTCGCTTTCCGCAAGCGCGATGTACGACCGCGCGACGCTGGCGCAGGCGTCCGTCAAGGGCAGATACGACGTTCGCATCGCCACATATACCGAATCCATGCGCGAACGGCTCCTGCATGAGCAGAGGATCGTTACCGAGATGGACGAGGCGCTGCGCACGGGGCAGTTTGAGCCGTGGTTTCAGCCGCAGTATAACCATGCCACGGGCGCGCTGGTCGGCGCGGAGGCGCTTGTGCGCTGGCGGCACCCGAAGGAGGGGCTGCTCGTTCCGCCGGGCGATTTCATTCCCGTGTTTGAGCGAAACGGATTCATTTACGATGTGGACTTCTATATTTGGGAACGGGTCTGCATACTCCTTCGCAAATGGCTGGACGAGGGGGATACGCCCCTGCCCATATCGGTCAACATTTCGCGATGCGATTTGTTTCGCGCGGAGTTTTACGGCGACATTACGGGCCTGATACAAAAATACGGCCTGCCCGTCGAGCTGATGCGTCTGGAAATCACGGAGTCCGCGTTTGCCGAGGCGACGGAACAGATCATCATCATGGTCAAAAAGCTGATCGACTTCGGCTTCGTCATCGAAATTGACGACTTCGGAAGCGGCTATTCTTCGCTGAACCCCTTAAAGGACGTTCCCGCGACGATTCTCAAGCTGGACATGAAGTTCCTGGAAACGACAGGCGATTCGCGGCGCAGCGGCAACATTTTGGAATCCGTCGTGCGCATGGCGAAGTGGCTGGACATGATGGTCATCGCCGAGGGCGTGGAAACGAACACGCAGGCCGATTTTCTGAAATCCATCGGCTGCTACTATGTGCAGGGCTATCTGTACGCGAAACCGATGCCCGTTGCGGATTACGAGGCGCTGGTCAACCGCTCCGAGCATGAGCACGAAACGGTTGTTCTCGAAACCGTCGAGAAGATGGACAATAACGCGTTTTGGGATCCGAAGAGCATGGAGACGCTGATCTTCAACAGCTATGTCGGCGGCGCGTGCATCTTTGAATATCTCGACGGCGCAATGGAGCTTTTGCGCGTCAACGATCACTATGTGCATGAGCTGGGCGTTCGTTTTCAGGCGGGCGATCCGCTTTTCGTGCTGGATCTCGACCGGTATCTGGATGAGGAGAATCGGCGCATCATGCGGGAGAATATCCGCCGCGCCGTCGAAGCGCAGACGGAGTCGGTCTGCGAGGTGTCCATGTCGGGCATAAACGGCGCGGATGAGGCGACGTATATCCGCTGTGCGGTTCGCCAGATCGCCCGAACGGGAAGACGGCATTTGATGTATTGCACCGTGGTCAACGTGACGGCGCAGCGCGTGGCGGAGCGCAAGGCGGCGCAAAACGCGGCGCAGCTGCAAACGATCATGGACGGAATCGGAAGCGGCGTCATCGCCATCGCGTCGGACGGGAACAACGATCGCCTGCTGTTTGCCAACGACAGGCTTTACGAAATGCTCGGCTGCACGGCCGAATCCTTCCGAGAAACCTTCGGCTCGATCCGTTCCGCCGTACATCCGGACGATCGCGCGCAGGTGCGCCGCGAGTCCGAAGAATGCTATCGCACGGGCCGATCCATCGCGTTGGAGATGCGCGTTCTCAAAAAGGATCAAACGCCATTTTGGGCGCGCGCCATATTCTCCGCCGTTCGGGATACCGCCAACGCCGCTCCCATGCAGATTATCATTCTGCGCGATATTTCCGAGGAGCGCGCGGCGCGGCAGCAGCTTCAAGAAACGGACGAACAGCTCCGCTTCCTCAACGAGACGGCGCACGACCTTCTTTCGCAGACGGACAGCGGGCGCGGCATAGAGCAGGTGCTCGAACGACTGCTTGCTTACTTCGCGGGCAACCGCGCGTATGTGTTCGAGCTGGACGATGCGCAGCGCGTTATGAACAACACCTACGAGGTATGCGCGCCCGGGGTTACGCGCGAAAAGGAGAATTTGCAGGGCGTGCCGGTTCCCATGGCTCATGTTTGGATGCGCGCGTTCGAGCGGCAGGACTATATCGTCATCGAGGACGTGAACGCGCTGGACGACGGCAGGGAGGAAAAGGCGCTTTTGCTGGCGCAGAACATCCGCTCGCTCGTCGCCGTTCCTTTGCGGCAGGAAGGCAAGCTGGTCGGTTTCCTCGGCGTGGACGACCCGCTGCGCGTTCCGCACGCCACGCATCTGAGCGCGTTGGGCGACTATATCGTCGTCATGCTGACCAAGCGCGACATGGCGAAACGGATGCGCAGCGACGACGAGATGCTGCAAACGCTGATGAACGATACGCCGGGCGGCTTTTGCCGCATTCATATTACGAAGGACGGCGGTCAACTGATTTACGCCAACGACGGCTTCTGCAAGCTCGTTGATATGCCCCGCGCGGAGATTCTTCGGCTGTATGGCGATAACGTCACAAACGGCATACATCCGGACGATGCGGCGGGCGTACGCTCGACTTTTGCCGCGATGCGGAAGCGCGACGGCGCGAATTTCGGCACGCAATGCCGCCTGCGCTGCGGGGAAAGCGGCTATGTCGGCGTTTCGGCGCTGGGACGCCTGATGCGCACGGAGGAGGGCGAAGTTTTCCTCAACGTCTATTGTACGGGTGCGTCCGAGCAGATACAGCTGGATGAGCTGCGCAGGAACCTGATCGAGAATCTGCCGTGCGGCGCGGGAATTTACGAGATGAAGGACGGCGTGCTGCGCGCAACCTATCTGAACCGGCGTTACAGACAGTATTTCAAGCGCAAGATCGGAGACCTCAGAGAGGCGTCCGTGACCGAGAACGTGCATCCCGACGACCGCGCGAAGCTTTGGCAAACGTTGGAAACCGCGATGAACGGCGCGTCGCGCGAAGGAAGCTGCGACATCCGCATACAGGACGGCATGGGCGGGTATCTGCCGTTTCGGCTGACCGGCTCCGTTTCGGAGGTCGGCACGGAGCGGACGGTCATCTATGCGACCTATACGCTCATCTCGCGCGAGGAGATGACGCTGCGCGAAACGCTGCCCGTCGTGCTTTCCGCGCTGATGGAATCCATGACGGATCTCTCCTTTGCCAAGGACAGGGACTTCCGCTATCTCTGTTGCAGCCGCGGCTTTGCGCATCTGGTCGGGTTGGAGCGCGAGGAGGACGTCGTCGGCAAGACGGATTTCGACCTGTTTGACCGCGCGCTTGCCGAAAAGTATCGCGCGGACGACGAGAACGTCGTGCGCACGGGCGAGCCCATACTCGACAGCGTGGAGCCCATCCCGTCCGACGACGGCGCGGCGCATTATTCCAGCACGAGCAAGTTTATCCTGCGCGACGCGGCGGGCGCCTGCGTGGGGCTGTACGGCACGGGGCGCGACATCACGGCGTACCGCACGACGTTTGAACAGCTTCAACTGCTGACAAACAGCATTCCGGGCGGGCTTGCGACGTATGAAATATCGCCGTATGCTCTGCGTATGCTGTATTGCAGCGACGGCTTTTTGAGCGACACCGAATACACGCGCGAGGAATATGCGGAATTGGCGAAGACCGACCCGCTTCAACTTGTGCTCAAAGAGGATCAGCCGCGCATGCGCGACGTCATACGGCGTCTGCTGGACGGCGAGGAGCGCTTCTCCTGCGAATACCGAACAAACAGCAAAAGCGGGGCTTGCCGCTGGCTGAACATGCAGGGCGTCGTGGTGGAGCGGCGCGGCGAAAGCGTCGTCGTAAACGCCGTCAAGCTGGATATTACGCAGCGGAAGCTCACCGAGGAGCAGCTTCGCATCAGCGAGGAGCAATACCGCATCGCGCAGCGGCAAAGCGGAACGATCATGTGCCGCTTCGAGGTTGCGGATCGAAGCGTAAGCATGTCGGATGAGGTCGCGGCGGCGTTCGACACGCCGAATAAGGTGTTCGACGTGCCGTATGCGCCCGTTCGTCTCGGCTCCATCGCGTCCGACAGCGCGGACGCGTATATCGGCTTTTACGAGGCGATTCTGCGCGGCGAGAAGACGGGCGCGGCGGAGTTTGAATGCAGGATGCGCGACGGCAGGCGTCGGATGAGCGCGTCCTTTTCTACCATCTTTTCCGATCGGGGCGCGCCGGTTTCCGCCGTCATTTCCATGCGGGACATAACCGAGCAGTATCATCGGGAGGCGGAGCGGCGGATGCTCCTCGAAGAAGGGCGCATCCTGCAAGAGCAGGCGGCAAAGGACGGCATGACGGGCGTTTATAACCGCAGGGCGGCGGAAGCGGCGGTAAGCAAGCGGCTTTCCGAAACGAAGGGAAGACCCTGCGCCATGCTGATCGCCGATTTGGACGACTTGAAGCAAATCAACGACAGCCTCGGCCATCCGCAGGGCGATCGGGCGATCGAGCTGGTTGCGCAAACGCTCAAAGTGCAGTTCCGTCAAACGGACGTGGTCGGGCGCATCGGCGGCGACGAGTTCCTCGTGTTTCTGGACGGCGTGAGCGACGACAAGCAAATTCATAAAACGGTCGCCATGCTCATGCGGCGCATCAAGAAAAGCAAGGTCGGCGAAAAGAACGATCATCCCGTTTATATCAGCATCGGCGCCGCGCTGGGCATGGCGGGGGAGGATACGTTCGAAACGCTGTACGAAAAAGCGGATAAGGCGCTGTATTTCGCCAAGCGGAGCGGAAAGAGACGGTTTACGCGCTACACCTCCGAAATCGACGCGTAAGCGCCGAACGCTGCTTCATCTAACAAAGACAAGCGACGCCCCGACGGCAAACGGAGCGCCGCTTCGGTTTTGGGGAAGACGATTTACAGGCTGTCCTCGCCGAAATCCGCGCGAAATTGGCGAACGAGCTTCTCCTGCCAATCCCCGATGGGCGCCAGGCGTCCGAAGAAGAAGCGCAGCGTCGTCGGCTCCATGGTAAAGCGCATGCCGCCGATCAGGTCGCGATGCGAATACAGCCATGCGATGCGGTCAACCGCGTAGAGGATTTGGGACATCGTGAACACGCGCCGCGGAACGGCGAGCCGCAAAAGCTCCATGGACGAGAGCCGCTCGCTGCCGTCCGGCTCGCGCTGCTCGCTCATTGTGCCGCGCTCCATGCCGCGGATCGCGCCCGCAAGATAGACAGCCGCGGCAAGCGCGCCCGCGGGGTATTGCTCCTGCGGCACCTGCGGCAGAAACGCCGACGCGTTCAGGTGGCAACCGAGACCGCCTGCGGGCGTTACGACGGGCACGCCGAGCCTGATGAGCTCGTCCGTCATAAATTGGATGAACATCGGCCCCTGCGAAATGACGTCCTCATCCATCGTCTCCTGAATGCCGACGGCGACCGCCTCCATTTCGCGCACGCTCATGCCGCCGTAGGTGAGGAACCCCTCGTAAAGCGGAACCAGCTCCATCATGCGGTCAAACAGCTTTTCATCGTGCATCGCCATACCGCCGCCGCGTGCGAAGCCGAACTTGCGCGCGGAGAAATAGATGATGTCCATACAACCGCTCAGCGAAAGCGTGATCTCGCGAATGGACATATCGCGGCACGCGGGCTCGCGCGTTTTGATAAAGTATAGGTTGTCCTCCAAAAGACTCGCGTCCAAAACGGTCAATATCCCGTGCTCATGCGCGATTTTTGCCGCCGCCTGCGCGTTTGCAAGCGAGAAGGGCTGACCGCCGATCAGGTTCGTGCCCGCTTCGAAGCGAATAAACGGGATCTTCGCCGCGCCGACCTCGGCAATCAGCGCGGCGAGCTTGTCGAGATCCATGTTGCCCTTGAACGGACAATCGCTGTTGACCAGAAATCCCTCCGGGCAAAGCAGCTCTACCACCGTGCCGCCGCGATTGACGATATGCGCCTTGGTGGTCGTAAAATGAAAGTTCATCGGAACGATATCGCCGGGATGCACGAAGGTTTCGGCAATGATGTTTTCGCAGGCGCGTCCCTGATGCGCGGGCAGGAAGCACGTCGTGCCGAACACGTCCTTTACGGAGTCCGCAAGGCGGTAAAACGTCGCGCTGCCGGCGTAGCTGTCGTCCGCGATAAGCATGGCGGCCTGCTGGTTGTCGCTCATGGCGTTGACGCCGCTGTCGGT
>CAZBVC010000016.1:0-40295 GCA_964495255.1 uncultured Oscillospiraceae bacterium | reverse complement strand
AAAATGGCGACCCGGAGGGGGCTCGAACCCCTGACCTCCAGCGTGACAGGCTGGCGTACTAACCAACTGTACTACCGGGCCAAGCCGAATGGTGGGAACAACAGGGCTCGAACCTGTGACCCCTTGCTTGTAAGGCAAGTGCTCTCCCAGCTGAGCTATGCTCCCCCGCACATCACAAATGCGTTATTTAGTATAGCGTACAAGTTTTCGGATGTCAACGGAAAAAATGCCGATCCGCTCCAAAAATGAAACATGCAATCGACACGCGATTTGTGCGTAACAGGAAGGCGTGCTTTGCCCGAAAAGCGCTTATGCCGCGGGATACATGCTTTCGATCAGACGATTAATCGCTAACGCGTCTCCCCTGTAAAAACGCTTGCCGTCCTTCGTTTCGCTGTCCACGGGCAGGGTGGAAAACACGACGCCTTCGCGCGAAACGTCGCGCAGCGCGGCATACAGCTCCATGGACTGCGGAAGGGTCAGGTTGGATTTCAGGCTGTCCGAAACGGCGTATTTCAGCGAAAGCAGTTTCAGCCAGCCGAAGGGGCGCACCGCCTCGAACAGCGCGGTTAAAACGGTTTGCTGCCGCTCGATGCGCAGCATTTCGTCCGCCGTGTTCAGGCGCGCGAGATAGGCGTCCACTGCGGCGCCGTCCATGCTTTGCCCGCCCAAAACGACGCCGCCGATCGCATCGACCAAACGCGGCAAGCCGTTTTCCTCAATGAGCACATAATAAACAAACTGAACGGGATAGACCGCGCTTAAACGCCGCAGCACGCTTCGGGCGTTTGTGGCGTCGGAAAGCGGAGCGCCGCCCGAGGCAAGCGCGTTGCGCGGGATGCTTACGGCGCGGCAGACCGTTTCGCGGATCGCGGCGGCAACAATCCAATCCGCGTGCCCGTCCGCGTCAAGCATGACGAGCAGAACGTCCATGTTTTGCTTCGTAAACGCGCGCGGCGTGACCACGGGGCATAGCGTAACCGCGGGCGTTTTCTGCGGCACGGGGGTGATCTGCGGCGTTTCCTGCGGCGTGGCGAGCGGATCGGGCGAGACGGACGGGCTTTCGTCCTGCGGCACGAGGATGAGCGAAGCGGGGTCGGCGGGCGCATCCGTTTCAACGGGCGGCTCCGACGCTGCCGCGATCTCCGAAAGGCGCGGCTCGGCAGACGGCTCGGTCAACAGCTCGCGCTTGACCACGCTGCCTACCACGCCGATAAACACGCCAACCGTGACGAGCGCGAGCGCAAGGAAGCATATGGTCGCAGCTATGCTTTTGCCGCGCCGCGTCGTCGTTTCCCGCAATGCCTTCATCCGTTCACTCCTTCTTTCCGCGCGCATGCGCTGCGCTCGCTTGTGCGCAATCCATCGTGGACGATCTCGCACTTCTTCCCGCACGCATGCGCTGCGCTCTTAGCAAATGTCGTAAAACAGAAATAGTTTGCGTGTTTTGCGTTGCGCTATTCGCGGAAATGATATATAATGCGAAAACACTCGACAGGAGGATTCACGCAACATGCAAACGTCCGCTCAAAAGGTGAATACATCGTCGCTCGCGCGCGCGGGGATTCTTTCCGCGCTGATTATCGTGATGACGCTCGTCCCCTACACGGGGTATATCTCATACGGCTTGATCGAGATTACGACGCTGCATATCGTCGTCGCCGCCGGCGCGGTGATGCTCGGCTGGAAATACGGCGCGTATCTCGGGCTGGTCTGGGGCGTGAGCTGTATGCTGCGCGCGCTGACGAATCCGCTTTGGGCGCCGTTTGTCAACCCGCTGATTTCGGTGTTGCCGCGCGTATGCGTGGGCGTCGTCGGCGGGCTTGTCGCAGAGGGGCTGCGCAAGGCGCGGTGTAAAACGGCGTTTCTCGCGGGCGTATCCGCTGCCGCGGCAACGATTACCAACACGGCGCTCGTGCTGTCGGCGTTGAAGCTGTTTTCCGTGCAGCTCGCGGGCGTGCCGCTGCTCGGAACGATCTATGCCACGCTGATCGGCGTCAACGGCGTGATCGAGCTTGTCGCCGCGGTTTTGCTCACGCCGATCATCGTGAAAGCGATTGTGCCGCGCGAAACGGTGCTGGGCGTGGACGTCGGCGCGTCCACGACGAAGCTCGCGCTGGTAAAGAACGGCCGCTGCATCAAAACCATGCGCAAGCCCGACGATATGCCGCTTGACGAGGCGATAAAGGAATTCGGCTGCGCGGGCGTTCGGCGCATCGCGCTTACCGGCGTCGGCGCGTCGTTCATCGAGGGCGATTTGTTCGGGATACCGACCGTGCGCGCGGACGAATTTTCGTCGCTTTCGCGCGGGGCGGCAAAGCTCGCGAAAAAGCATAATTTTCTCGTTGTGAGCATCGGCACGGGCACGTCGTTTGCGCGCGTCACGCCGATTCGCGCTTGGCACGTCGGCGGCACGGGGCTCGGCGGCGGGCTTTTGAAGGGGCTTTCCGAATGGATTGTGGATACGAACGACATGGAGGAGCTGCAACGCCTTGCAAACGAGGGCGACCTGCACGCCATTGATTTACAGCTTGCGGACGTTTGCTGCGGCACGATCTCCAACCTGAGCCCGACGAGCACGGTTGCAAACCTTGCAAAGGCTGCGGACGATTCGCGGCGGGAGGATCTTGCGGCGGGCGTGTGCAACCTGATTTTCCAGGGCATCGGCGTTATGGCGGCGTTCGCCGTGCAAAAGCACTTTACGCGCACGATCGTGCTGGTCGGAACGATTACGGATTGGCCGATCGCCAAGCGCAGTTTGGACGAGGTCGCCTCGCTGCATCGCGTCAAATTCGTCATTCCCGAGCGCGCGCCGTTTGCAACGGCGATCGGTGCGGCTCTGTCGGAATAAACGGTCGGAAAAAGAACGGGGGAACAGAGCTTATGAAAACGTTTCAAATCGCCATTATGGGCTTCGGCACGGTCGGCAGCGGCGTCTATGCCGTTTTGACGGATAACGCGGGAGCGATCACGCATCGGGAGGGGATCGCGATTGCCGTAAAGCGGATTCTCGTGCGGGATTTCGAGCATGAGCCAAACCTGCATCTCGCGCCGCGGGAAACGTTCACGACCGTGTTCGACGAGATCGTCGCGGATGAAAAAATAGACGTCGTGGTCGAGTGCATGGGCGGGGTAGAACCCGCGCGCAGCTATATTCTGCGCTGCCTCGAGACGGGCAAAACGGTCGTCACGTCCAACAAAGAGGTCATCAGCAAGCATTGGCCCGCGTTTGAGCAGGCGGCGAAGGCGTCGGGCGCGGGGCTGTATTTGGAGGCGACGGTGGGCGGCGGCATACCGATTCTGCGAACGATCATCGACTCCATGCAGGCGAACAACATTTCGCGCGTGATGGGCATCATCAACGGCACGACGAACTATATCCTGACGCGTATGTTCGAAGAAGGCTGCGGCTTTGACGAGGCGCTCAAGGAGGCGCAGCGGCTCGGCTATGCGGAGGCGAACCCGACCGCGGACGTCGAGGGCTTTGACGCGACGTATAAGCTCTCCATTCTTTCGAGTATGGCGTTTCATGCGCATATGCCGGTTGACGTGATCCATCGCGAGGGCATTACGAAGCTGACAAAGGCGGATTTTGACGCGGCGAAGCTGCTCGGCTATTCGATCAAGCTGCTCGCCATCGGCAAAAAGAACGGAAACGCGATCGAGGTGCGCGTGCATCCCACGATGATCCCGAGCACGCATCCGCTTGCAAGCGTGCGCGGCGTATTCAACGCGGTTTTCCTGACGGGCGACGCCGTGGACGACGTGATGCTGTATGGGCGCGGCGCGGGGCGTATGCCGACGGCGAGCGCGGTGGTCAGCGACGTGATCTACGCCTGCCATGCCGAGAAGCGGCATAAGTATATGACCTTCCGCAACGCGGCGAGCATGAGCGAGGAGATCGAGCTTGTGCGGGATTTCTCCTGCGTATATTGCCTCAGGCTCAACGTGGAGGATCGGCCCGGCACGATGGCGGCCATCGCGGGCGTGTTCGCCAAGCACGGCGTGTCGCTCAAAAGCGTCTTGCAGCTCGACGAGCCGTCGCGCATCACGTTTTTGACGCATATTGCGAGCGAATTCGCCGTCCGCGCGGCGCTGGACGAGCTTTCCGCATTGCCGTGCGTACACGCGGTGGAAAGCGTGATTCGCGCAGAGGAATAAGGGAAAACGCCCGCTTCGTTGTTGCGAAAAGCGAAAGCGGCCCGATCTGCAATTTCTTTCAAATAATATTTTTGCCGGGTCTGTTTCTGCGGGGAACGGGCGCGGCAAATTTGTTTTCTTTGCCTTTTCTTTTCTAAAAGAGAGAAGCGCGCATATGGTATTCCATACGGAACGATGGAGGGCGCATATGCAGGTACAGGGCGGATCGAACCGTTTGGAGCTTTGCGGTATGCCGGACGGAGAGGCGGTGTTCGACCATGTCTGCCGCGACCGCGCGTTTGCCGCGTTTCCGCTGCGCATACCGCGCAAAAGCGGCGTGTGCGACGTCGTGCGCACGCTGTGCGAGGAGAGGGAGAATACCCTCGCCGTTCTGCGGGAATGCGCCGATATGGGCGCGTATTTGCGCGTCTCGGGTCAGCTGCGCTCCTATCGGCGCTACGAGGCGGACGGGGCGCATCTCTATATCGTTGCGTTTGCGCGCGAAATCGTATGCAGCCCCTGCGAAGCGGAAAACAGCGTGGAGCTCCTGGGACGCGTTTGCCGCGCGCCGATCTATCGGAAAACGCCGTTCGGGCGCGAGATCTGCGACCTGATGCTGGAGGTCGAGCGCGCGTACAATCGGCGCGACGT
The DNA here is from genome assembly GCA_964495255.1 of uncultured Oscillospiraceae bacterium. Classification (GTDB taxonomy): domain Bacteria; phylum Bacillota; class Clostridia; order Christensenellales; family CAG-138; genus UBA7703. The sequence goes on along the minus strand of CAZBVC010000016.1, from coordinate 35,504 downwards.
TTTGCCGATTATCGTATGGGGCGGGCTGGCGCGCGCGGCGAGCGGCTGGCACACGGGCGAAATCGTTCGGGTGCATGGCAGGCTGCAAAGCCGCGTTTATGAGAAGCAGACCGAAGCGGGCGGCGTCGAAACGCGCACGGCGTATGAGGTTTCCGCAACGAGCGCCGCGCTTGTCGGGCAACCGATGTAAGAGAACGCCGAAAGCGGCGCAAACTAGCGCCGTATGCGATACTTGATTCTGTTTTTGGTCGGCGGCGGTCTGTATGTTCTGCTGGAACTTGCGTGGCGCAATCGCACGCACGTTTCGATGTTTTTCGCGGGCGGGCTCGTGCTCGTTCTGCTTTACGGGCTTACGACGCGCTTTGCCTCGCTGCCGCTCTTTCTTTTGTGTTTGCTGGGCGCGGTGGTCGTGACGGCGGTTGAGTTCGTGTTCGGCGCGGTGCTGAACGGGCTTTTGGCGCTGCGCGTTTGGGATTACTCGTTCCGAAAATACAATCTGTACGGGCAGGTCTGCCTTGCCTATTCGCTTCTGTGGTTCGGGCTTTGCGTGCCGGTGATTCCTATTTTGGCGGTAATGGACGGTTTGTAACGGCGCGGAAAATCGACCGATTTGTCGCTTCTCTTTCCAACTCTAAATATTAAAGAAGAACGAATTGTAACACCGTGTCTGCGGCGGTTGCCAAGGCGAAGGTTTTTAACTATAATAGATGCGAATCGTGTAACGATATGCAAGGACGGAGCGCATCAAAGCAATGGAGCAAACGAAAAACCGCGGCGCGGCATGGCTTATCTACCTGTATTGCCTGTTGATTTCGGCGGTATTTCTGCTTATATGCAGCAAGTCGTCGCCGCTGTACCCGCTGAACGACTGGGTGGACGCAAACACCTATTTCACGGTCGGAAAGGGCTTCGTCCGCGGCTATATCCCGTATGCGGAGCTGTACGATCAAAAGGGGCCGATCGTGTTCGCTTTGTTCGGGTTGGCTTCGCTGATTTCCGGCGGCAGCTTTTTCGGCGTATACGTCGTGGAAACGCTTTGCTTCTCGCTGTTTTTGCTCGGCGCGTATCAGCTCATATCGCTCTTTACGCAGAAGAATCGGTTGCTTGCTTTGCCGATTCTGGCGGCGGGCGTGCTTTCGAGCCTCGCGTTTTCGCATGGCGGCAGCGTGGAGGAGCTTTGCATGCCGATCTTTGTTTGGTCGCTGTATGATTCGATGCGCTATTTTAAGACGCGGTATCCCGAAAAGATTCCGCTTCGCACCGTGTTTGTCAACGGCTTGCTTGCGGGCGTGCTGCTGATGACGAAATTCAACCTGCTCGGGTTTCATTTTGCATGGATGGCGGTTGTGGCGATTTCGCAGTTTGTTCGCCGTGAGTGGAAGCATGGAATTGCCGCCTGCTGCCTGTTTTTGGGCGCGATGGCGCTCGTATGCGTCCCGTGGGCGATCTACTTCTCCTGCGTGGGCGAGATGGACGCGTTCGTGCGGTTTTACTTTTACGAAAACATCTTCGGCTATTCCTATCTGGACGGCAGCTCGTTTTTGCAGCTTCCGATTGCGGTGGTCAAGAGCACGCTGGCGGCGTTTTACCGCAACCTGCCGTATACCGGGTTCATCATTTTGGGCGTGGTTTGGTTTACGCTGCAAAAGCGGGACAAGGTCAAGCCGATCGAGAAAATCAACCTTTGGTGCCTCTGCGCGCTTATGACGTTCGGCGTTTATTGCGGCGGGCAGGGATTCCGCTATTATGCGCTGGTGCTCGCCGCGTTCGCGAGCCTCGGGTTCATACCGGCGCTGCTATTTTGGAACGAGCGCGTGGCGCCCAAGCTCGCGGGAAAGCGGATCGAACGCGTCGTTTTGCCCGCGCTGATCGCCGTTTGCCTCGCGTTTGCGCTGGTCAATACGGACAATCGTTATATGCTCGGCATGCGCAAAGAGGAAACGCCGCAGGGCAGGTTCGCGCTGAAAGCGGAGGCGGTAAAGACAGAGGAAACGGTTACGCTGTTTTCCTACGGCTGCCCGGACTTCGGGTTCTATCTTGCCGCGAACGTGATGCCGCAATGCCGTTTTTTCGCGACGGGCAACTTCAACCTACCCGAAACGACGATCGAGCAAGAGACGCTGCTGAATTCGGGCGCGGCGGAGTTTGTCGTAACGGCGAACCGCCTGTTGGAGCGCGGCGACTATCGCCTGATCGACGAAGCGAGCTTGCGATACGAGGAGAGCGACATCACCTATTATCTGTATCAGCGAGTCGGCTGACGAACGAAATACCGCGCGCAAGGCGCACCCAAAGAATACGAAGCAAAGGACTGTGCCATGAAACCAAAAAAACGGACGATGATTCTGATTCTGCTGCTGGCGGCGCTGCTCGCTTTGCCGACAGGCGCCGCGCTTGCGGAGGGGGAGGATGGAGACGCGCAGACGGAGGCGGCGGAGCTGACCGCCGATTGCACGTTCGTTCTGCCCCGGCCGGATACGGAGAAAACCGAGCGGATCACGGATAACAACATCTCGTCCTATCAGGAATTCGAGCGCGGCGGCGAGTTGCTTGTGAATTTCCCCGCGGGCGCAAAGGCGCAGGGCGTCTATATCGAATGGTACGCCATGCCGAACGAATACGCCTTGGAGCAGCTTGACGCGAGCGGCTCCACGATTTCGATTGAGCCGACGCAGCCGTATCTGAACTGCTATTATCCGCTGTCGTCGGATGCGAGCGCGCTGCGCCTGACGATGAAGCGCAGCGTTTCCGTTGCGGAGATCCATGTTTTCGGCGAGGGAACGCTGCCGAATTGGGTGCAGCTTTGGCAGGCGCAGACCATGTCGCCCGATATTTTGTATTTGGCGGGAACGCCCGAGGGCGTGGTCAAGGATTTTTACGCGGTGATCGCGGCCTATACCGTCGAGCATGAGATTCCGTCGGCGCTCGTTGTGATGAGCAAGAGCACGCGCGAGCAGCTTGGCGAGATGCTGAGCGGGCTTTGGACGCTTGGCGTGCGCGGCTATCCGGAATTCGGCTCGTTGGAGTCGATCAACAACGCTTCCTACAAGATCGTTGTGAAATCCTGGGGCAAGACGCCGACCAAGAAGATGGTACAGCGCACGCTCTATACATATGCGCCGCGCATCCTCATCGCGCAGGAGTTTGAAAACGGGCTCGCGTTTGACGGACCGGCGCAGTATACGGGCGAATATTTGAAGGACGTGCTCGACGCGGGCGCGGCCAAGGCGGGGTATAAGAGCCTGGGCGATTATGCGCCCGAAAAGGTCTATCTTGCGGGCGGCAGCGGCACGACGCTGGATCTTTCGCGCGCGCTGGTTTCGTTCGGCGGGAAGAGCATCGCGCAGGCGGCGAACCTTGCCTACGAGAACAACAAAGAGCTGCATATCTATTCCCTAACGCTCGCGGCGACCGATACGTTCCGCCTGCTGCAAACGAGCGTGGGCGCGGACACGGGCGCGGGTGCGCTTTTGGAGAACGTTGACACAGCCTCGCTGCAACATTTTGCGGATCCGACGCCAACGCCGTCGCCAACGCCGATTCCGACGCCTACGCCGAGCCCGACGCCCGAGCCTGCGCCGACCGCAGCGCCGATCTCCGCGCCGCAGTCCGACGCACAAAGCAAAACGCCCTCGTTTTTGTCGCGGGCGGCAAATTGGATTCCCTATATCCTTCTGGCGCTCGGGGCGCTTGTCAGCGTCGTCATCGGCGTGTCGTCCTACCGCTATCTTACGGCGCGCTATTCGTCGGGGCACGCGATCATCACGCTGCTTTTGCCGATCCTGATCGCGCTGATTCTTACGGGCGTTTATCTCATCGCAATTAAGCCCATGCTGACCGCCGAGCCTGTTTTGTCAAACGAACCGACGATGACGCCGATTTCTACCGACGCGCCCTTGCCCGCGGAAACGCCCGTGACGCCCGAATTGACCGGGGAGGAAGGCGAACCGGCGGCAGGCGAACCGACGGCGGAGGAGACGGGGGAGGACGCGGCTTCCGAGAGCGGATACGTCAACGACGGCGGCCCGACGGACGACCAATTCTATCGCAAGGCGGACGATCCCGAGGAATCTATCGTCGTGGACGTCGAGAACGGACATTGGGAATATAAAACGGACGTTTTGTCGATCATCATAGACAAGACGGTCGTTTCGGAGCCGAAGGAGAACGTGATTTTCACGGCGCATATCCGTATGCGCGGCATGGATTCCTTCCGAACGGCGCAGGCGGCGGAGAACCGCAACGGTATGGGCGCGATCAAGCCCTGGATCATTTCCCGCCGTGAAAAGGCGGTTCTGCTGATTACGGGCGACAACATTGTGGAGAGCGACGCGCATTATAAGGGCGTGCTGATTCGCGACGGCATCGTGTTTCAGGATCGGGGCGCGGTCGGCTGCATGGCGTTCTATCCCGATATGACGCTGCGCATATTTGATCCGAACCAAACGAGCGCGAACGAGCTGCTGATGGATGGCATTCGGGACGTATTCTCGTTCGGCCCGACGCTGGTCTCGAACGGCGCTGCGGACAGCGATGCGGGCAAGCATCGCCTCAGCCGCAGAAACAACCCCCGCACGGGCATCGGCATGGTCGAGCCGGGGCATTTCGTCGCCATCGTTGTAGACGGCAGACAGCCGGGTTACAGCGTGGGCATGCTGCTGGATGAGTTTGCGGCGCTCTTTGTCGAAGCGGGCTGCCAAAACGCCTATAACCTCGACGGCGGCGTTTCCGCCTGCATGCTCTTTATGGGCGAGCAGCTCAATCACCATGACAATCGCTATGAGGGCGAGGTTACGGATTCCTATCAGCGCAGCGTGCCGGACGGGCTTGTTTGGGGCTATTCCGCGCAGGTGCCGACCGAGGACGACCCGATCTATAACAAGGGCTGGGGCTAAGCGCCCGCAAAACGCGCGTCAAAGGACGTTTCATCGAATCGAACACACACAAAAAACCGCCCGAGAGCGGTTTTTTTGATACAAGAGCGGATCAGCCTGCGGGCGTCTCCGTCGGGGCGCTTGCTGCGTCTCCATAGAGCAGCGTATGCAGCCGCGCGGTGGTTTCGTCAAAGTCGAATTCAAGCTGGCTGGACTCCGCGCCCTTTTCGTCCTTCCAAAGATGGTAGGTGCCCTCAAACGGAACGTGCTCGCCGGAAAAATCGACGCCGTTTTTCAGGATCGACGTCGCGAGCTGCGTCATGGTATCCAGCGACATATTCGTTGTGACATAATCGCATGCAAACGCGATCAGCCCGATTACGCTTTGCTCGTTCATCTCGGTCGTAATTTTGTTGCACACGATGCGGATGATCTCCTGCTGGCGGCTCACGCGGTCAAGATCGCTTCCCGTGCCGCCGTCCACGCCCGTATGACGATTGCGCGCGTGCGCAAGCGCCTGCCCGCCGGTCAGATGAACCAAGCCCGGCGCTGCGGTAATCCTCTCGGAATTGCGGATGACCGCGGGTTCGTTGACAAAGTAACCCGTGATGCGGTCGTTTACAAAGTTAATTTCCGCTTGATCCATCTCGACGTCGATGCCGCCGATTTTGTCGATCAAAACGGCGAAGCCCTCAAAGCCGATGCAAACGTATTCCTGAATGTCCAGCCCAAAGTTATAGTTGATCGTGTTGATCAGCTCGCCCGGCCCGCCGCCCGCGTAACCGCCCGAAAACGCGCCGTTGAGCTTGTTGTAAAAGCTGAATTTGCCCTTTTTGCCGATGCGCGCCACGCGTGCGTCGCGCAGGAACGAAACCATCGTGATCCGATTTGTGCCCTTATTATAGGAAGCGAGCATCATCGAATCCGACCGCCCCGCGATCGTTTCCGCCGTCGTGCGCGCGTCGGTGCCGACCAGCAGGATGTTGACCACGCCTTCCTCGCGCTTTTCCTCCTCATAGATGGGCATCGGCGTCGGCTCGGGCGTCGGCTCCTCCTGCACGACGACGATGGAATCCAGCGGATCCGCCGTCTCGGCAAGCACCAGATCCACGGGCTTTTCCACAATGTCTACCGCGCCTTGCCGCATATTGAGGAACACATACAGAAATAAACCGGCGACCACCAGTATTACCGCGAGTACGGCGATGAATATGATTTTCATTACTTTTGTCATTCGCGTATCAAACCCCTTTCGCCCGCCGAAGCAGGATTCGTCAAAAAGCGCATTTCATATTACCACAGCCGCCCCGTTGTTTCAATCGAAACGGCAAAACTCACAACTTGTTTACTTTCCCGCCTGTAAACTCTTTGAAAAAAAGCGGAAGATAATTTCAATGAAACACTTGACTTTCTCAGACGCAAAGAATATTATAATAAAAGTAATCATTATTGATAAGGAGGAAGCAGCGATGCGGTATTCACGTCAGCGGGAACGGATCTATCGCGCCGTGAACGAAAGCGCGCTGCATCCGACCGCGAATATGGTTTACGAGTCGCTCAAGGGCGAGATGCCGAAGCTCAGCCTTGGCACGGTATATCGCAATCTGAATCAGCTTGCGGACGCGGGGCGCTTGAAGAAGATTCCGCTTGCGGACGGGGGCTGCCGCTTCGACAAGACGACGCACGCGCATTCTCATATCGTATGCGAGCGCTGCGGCTGCGTGGCGGATGTGTCGCTTCCGCCGCTCGACGCGCTCTCCGATACGATTCGGAGCGAGACGGGCTATCAGCTTCGCTCCTGCGACGTCGCGTTAAGCGGGCTTTGCGGCGGGTGCTTGCGGGAAAGCGGCGCAAAGCGCGGCTCTTGTATCGACCAAACGTGAGAATGGTATGATATACTGAAAAAGGCGGCTTCGTTCTTTATCCAAAATCATAAGAATAAAAGGAGAAACAAAAAATGGAACTCAAAGGCAGCAAAACCGAACAGAATCTGATGACGGCGTTTGCGGGCGAATCGCAGGCGCGCAACAAGTACACCTATTTTGCTTCCGTCGCCAAGAAGGCGGGCTATGAGCAGATCGCCGCGATCTTCCTCGAGACGGCGGACAACGAGAAGGAGCATGCAAAGCTCTGGTTCAAAGCGCTGAACGGCGGCGAGATGCCGAATGCGGAGACCTGCCTCGAGATGGCAGCCGACGGCGAGAATTACGAATGGACCGACATGTACGCCAAGTTTGCCGCGGAAGCGAAGGAAGAGGGCTTTGCGCAGCTCGCGTTCCAGTTTGCCGCCGTTGCCCAGATCGAGCGCGAGCATGAGATTCGCTATCGCGCCCTGCGTCAAAACATCAAGGATGGCGTCGTGTTCGCGCGCGACAACAAGGTGTATTGGCAATGCCGCAACTGCGGTTACATCTATGAAGGCGAAAAGGCGCCCAACGTCTGCCCCGTTTGCGCGCATCCGCAGTCGTTCTTCGAGATCCGCAAGATCAACTACTAAGGTCGAAAGCACGCGTTCGGAAGAACACGGTTATGAGCGGGAGAGCCGTTTAACGGCTCTTCCGTTTGTTTTCTCTCGGTTTGCGCAGGCGGGTGTTGAAGCCGCGCCGTGATCGGTGTATACTGATAGCGATACGAACGATTGATCGTTTTTGAACGCGCAAATCGGAGGTCTGCATGACGGATTCCATCCAAACGACCCCAAATTTGAACGCGCGGCAGCTCGAGGCGGTGACCGCAACGGAGGGCTATGTGCGCGTGATCGCGGGCGCGGGCTCGGGCAAAACGCGCGCGCTGGCGCATCGCTTTGCATACCTTGTGCGCGAGATCGGCATTCCGCCCTCCAACATCCTCTGCGTGACGTTTACGAACAAGTCCGCAAACGAGATGCGACAACGGATCCGCCGCCTGACGGGCGACGACGCCACGGGCTATATCGACACGTTCCATAGCTTCTGCGTCACGGTTTTACAGGAGGAAAGCCACGCGGTATCCTACCCGCGGCGCTTTCTCGTGCTGGACAACGCGGATATCGACGCCATGCTCAAAATCGTATACGACGAGCGGGGGCTGACCCTGCGCGACATGACGTTTTCCGCCGCGCGGGATATGATCGAGATCCTGAAAACGAAGGACAGACCCGATTATTACCTCGACCTTGTCGCCATGCCGATCGAAACGCTGTATGAAAAGTATATCGCCGCAACCGAGCCGCGGGACATGATATTCTACGGCTACCTCTACCAGCAAAAGAAGTGTTTCGGGCTGGATTACAACGACCTCATCCTATTTGTGTTGTATATTTTCTCCATCAACGACGAGATCCGAACCAAATGGCAGATGCGATTGAACTATATCATGATCGACGAGTTTCAGGACGTCGACGCGCTGCAATATCGCTTGATGCAGACGCTCTGCGCGTATCATAACAACCTTTTCGTCGTGGGCGACCCCGATCAAACGATCTATTCCTGGCGCGGCGCGGACGTGCGCTTCCTCATGGATTTCGACAAGGCGTTCCCCGACGTAAAAACGATCATGATGATGCAGAATTACCGATCACGCCCGCAGATATTGGCGGCTGCGAACTCGCTGATCGAGAAAAACGGGACGCGCATCAAGAAAGATTTGATTCCCATGCGCGAAAGCGGCGAAAGCGTGCGCTGCCGCATGGAAAAAACCGAGCTTGTCGAGGCGCAATGTATCGCAAAGGAGATCGCGCGCTTCAACGAGGCGGGCGCGCCTTATGCGGACATGACGATTCTGTACCGCGCGCATTACGTCACACGCGCCTTGGAGGATGCGCTGATTCAGGCGGAGATTCCGTATACGATTTACAGCGGCGTGCCGTTTTTCGAGCGGGCGGAGATTAAGGACGCGCTTTCCTACCTGCGGCTTGTCGTGCTGGGGGACGATCTTTCCTTCCTGCGCGTATGCAACCTGCCAAAGCGCAACCTGGGCGAACGCAGGATCCGCTTTTTATCGCAGTATGCCGCGGAGAACGGCTGCACGCTGCTTTCGGCGCTCGGGCGCACGCTCGACGACGAGATCTTCAAGAATACGAAGGCAAAGGCGTTTGTCGCGCTGATCGAACGATTCAATCGCATCAGCCGCGAAACGCCGATCTCCGTTTTGCTTTCCGACCTGCTGGATAAGAGCGGCTATGAGGAGATGCGCCGAACGGAGGGGAGCAGGGAACGCCTAGACAACCTTGCCGAGCTGAAACAGGCGATCTATGAATACGAAACGATGTGCGGCGAGGAGTGTGCGGCGGAGGATTTCCTTTCGCACGTCGCGCTCATGACCAACGCGGACGCGGAGCTGCCGAAAAACGCCGTCAAGCTGATGACGGTTCATGCGGCGAAGGGGTTGGAGTTTCCAAACGTGTTCCTTTGCGGCATGAACGAGGGCGTGTTCCCGTCCAAGCGCGTGGACACGCGCGCGCGCATGGAGGAGGAGCGGCGGCTCATGTTCGTTGCGATGACGCGCGCGGAGGAGCGGCTGTATTTGAGCGGATCCGAGGGGCGCAACCATGACGGATCGTTTCGCTATCCGTCGCGCTTTCTGTTCGATATCGATCAAAACCTGCTCGCGTGGGAGGAACCGCCGCAGGAATCGCTCGTCGCGGAGGCGAAATGGTATGCCGAGCTGGACGAGCGCAGGCTGGATGCGGGAGAAGAAGCGCCGATCCCCGTGGGGCGGCGCGTTTGCCACGCAATTATGGGAAACGGAACGATCCTTGCTTGGGACGGGGAGAAGGGCGCATATATCGTCGCGTTTGACGATTTTCCGACGCCGCGTTCCATCACAAAACGCGCCAAGCTGACCGTTTTGGATTCTGACGATGCAGGGCAGGGAGGAAACGCACATGACTGAGACGCCGCTTGCGATTCTGGTAACGGGCTTCGTGCCGTTTGGGGGACAGCTTGTCAACCCCGCCGAGGAATGCGTGCGCGCGCTGCCCGAGCAGATCGGGCGCGTCAGGATCGAACAGGAGATTCTGCCCGTTGACTGGGCGCATACAGAGGGGGCGCTGCTTGCCGCCATCGAGCGGACAAAGGCGCGGGCGGTGCTTTCGTTCGGACAGGCGGGCGGGCGAACGGCGGTTACGATCGAGCGCGTGGGGATCAATCTGCGCGAAAGCGCCAAGCCCGATAACGCGGGGCAGATCGTGCGCGGCGAACCGATCGACGCATCGGGCGCGGACGGCTATTTCGTTACGCTGCCGTATGCGCGTATGCTCTCCGCGCTCCTGTCGGAAAGCATACCGGCGCGCTATTCGTTTACGGCGGGAACCTATCTTTGCAACAGCGTTTTGTACGCCGCCCTGCGGTATGAAAAGCGCAGGAGCATCGGCATGACGGCGGGTTTTGTGCATCTGCCATACTGCACGGGGCAGTCCGACACGGCATACTGTATGCCGCTTGCCATGCAGCAGCGCGCGGCGTATCTTTGTGCGGCGGCGGTCTGCAGGGCACTGGAAGCGTAGCGCCGGCGCTTAACGAATGCGATTGACAAGCCGCTTGATGGGCGGCAAAAACGATACCACGACGCAGAGCAGCGTATCCACGCCGATGGTCAGGCCGTTATACAGCAGCGAATAGACCCATGCGCTGTTGACGCCGTAATCAAGCCCCGCGTCGGCAAAGAAGATCGCGCCCGAAACGACGCTGACGAGCATGCGCGAAAGCCCCGCGACCGCCGCGCCGAGCGGCAGCGAGCGCGGAAAGAGCGACGAAAGCCCGAGGCAGGTAAACGCGACGAAATAGTCCAGCACAAACTGCACGGGATGCACGATATACGCGCCCTGCACGATCTGCAAAAGCGCGTAGCAAAGCGCCGCCGTAAAGCCGTATGCGGGGCCGAACGCCGACGCGTACAGGAGGATCGGCAGCATGGAGCAAAGCGTGATCGAGCCGCCGAACGGCATGGAGAACAGCTTCATATACGAGAGCACGAACGCGAGCGTAACGCACAAAGCGCCGTAAACGAGCGCGCGCGTGCGATCGGGCTTTGTCCGCGCTTGCATCGGGCTATCCTGCGAACCGCTCTTACGGTAGCGGATCAAGGCGACGATCAAGACGGCGAGCAGGACGAGCGCGCCGATCAGCAGATACAGTTCGAGCCCCTCCAGCGAGGCGAGCTTTTGAAACAGCTTGAATTTCATAATAAGATGACCCCTTCCGATCTTCGTCCGTGCAGACGAAAAAAATAGCCGCCCGATTTCCCATCGGACGACCGTCATGTTCGGAATCTGCGCGCGTCTGCTTTTTTTGCATATGCGTCACTTTCCTACGATGGCATGACCCAACAGGTTCCAAGGGTGCTTCTCAGTCCGTCGTTATCCGATACGGACGCCCCCGTGACGCAGAAAGGGTATCATGTTTTTCATGCGTTGTCAACCTTGACAAGCGGTATCCGTGCGCTTACGATTACGATAAAAGAAAGCATCGGGGAGGGAAACGCAAATATGCGGCTGGATAAATACCTTAAAATGTCGCGCATCATCAAGCGGCGCACGGTTGCAAACGACGCGGCGTCCGCGGGGCGCATCTGCGTAAACGGCAAACAGGCAAAGCCGTCCGCCGAGGTTAAGGCGGGGGACGAGCTGGACATCCTGCTGGGCGGGAAGCACCTGATCGTTCGCATCGAAAGCGTCAAGGAGACCGTCAAAAAAGAGGACGCGGCGGCAATGTATACGGTTTTGAGCGGAGAAAGTGGCCAAGCATGACAATCGCCGTCGGGATTCTTCTATGCGCGGGCGGTTCGACGCGCATGGGCTTTGATAAGCTCACGACGCCCATCGCGGGTAAAACGGCGATCGAGCGTTCGTTGGACGCGCTCGTGTTCGGCGGCGTTTCGAGCGTCGTTTTCACCGCGTCCGAGCAAAACGAGGCGTATGTAAGCGCCCTGCCCTGCCCCGTGCCGCGCTCGATCGTGCGCGGCGGCGAAACGCGCGCGGAATCCGTCAAAAAAGCGCTGGATGCGATCGAAACGGCGGACGTGGTCGTGATCCATGACGCGGCGCGCTGCATGGTCGCCCCGAAAACCGTCGAGCAAAGCATCGAAAGCGCCATGCTTTTCGGCAGCGGCGTCGTCGCGCAAAAAGCGTCGGACACGGTGCTGCTCGTCGGGGAGGACGGTCTGACCGCGCCGAACCGGGACGACGTTCTCCTTATGCAAACGCCGCAGACGTTTCGCTTTGCGTCGATCAAGGAAGCGTATGCGGGCGACCTTACGGGTGCGACGGACGACTGCTCCCTGTTTATACGCATGGGAGGGAAGCCGAGATTCGTCATGACGGAACCGGATACGAACCGCAAGCTCACGCAAAGCGAGGATTGGCTCTGCGCGCTGAGTCGTTTTGCGCGCTTCGGCACGGGCTTTGATACGCACAGGCTGACAGAGGGCAGGAAACTCATTTTGGGCGGCGTCGAGATTCCGTTTGAAAAGGGCTTGCTCGGGCATTCCGACGCGGACGTGCTTACGCACGCGGTTATGGACGCGCTGCTCGGCGCGGCGGGGCTCGGCGACATCGGGCAAATCTTTCCCGACAGCGACGCAAGCTATGAGGGGATTTCGAGCCTCGTGCTGCTCGCGCGCGTCAACAAGCTGCTGTGCGAGAAGGGATTCTCCGTTTCGCATATCGACGCCACTGTGATCGCGCAGCGCCCCAAGCTCATGCCGTTTATCCCGCGCATGCGCATGCTGCTTGCCAAAACGCTTGCAATCGGCGCGGAGCGCGTCTCAATCAAGGCGACCACGACGGAGGGCATGAACGACGAGGGGAAGGGGCTTTGCATCTCCGCGTCTGCGATTGCCGCGCTGGTATAACGAATATGAAACGTACGGAAACCAAAGCGATCCTGCTGTTCGTTCTGTTCGCGTTTCTGCCCGTATGGGGCGGCGGCGCGTATATGCTGTTTGTGCACGCGCCCATATCGGACGTGATTGCGCTGTTCTTCGTTATCTGCATGTTTTGTCCCGCGCTTGCGTCCCTATTGACGCGGCTCGTGCTGAAAGAGGGCTTTCGGGATATGTTCCTTCGCCCGCGTTTTCGAACGAACGCGCTGCCCTACGCCTTGGCGATACTCGTTCCCCCGCTTGTGATCCTGTTGGGCGCGGCGCTGTATTTTTTCGTGTATCCCGCGCGGTTTGGCGGCGTAAACGCGTCCTTTTTCGCGCAGCTCGCGCAGGGAATTCTGCTCGCGCCGATTTTGAACCTGATTCCCTGCCTGGGCGAGGAGCTCGGCTGGCGCGGCTATCTTTTGCAAAAGCTGAACGCGCTGATGCCGAAACGCTGCGCTGCGCTCGTTTCGGGGGCGATTTGGGGGATCTGGCACGCGCCCATGATTGCGCTCGGGCTTAACTACGGCTATGGCTACGCGGGGTATCCGTGGGTGGGTATTTTGCTCATGACGCTCTTTTGCATGGGGTTCGGGTGCTTTCTGGCGGCGATTACGCAGAAAACCAAAAGCGCTTTGCCCGCCGCGCTCGCACATGCGTCGCTCAACGGCGTTGCGGCGATCGGGCTGCTTGCGCTCGTCGGCGAACCCGATGTGCTCACGGGGCCGCTGATTACGGGAATCCTGTCCGTGACCCCGACGCTTGTTCTCGGCGCGGTATGCCTGCTTCGACGCGGGACAGGCGAAGCATAAAGCGTTTCTTGACCGTTGACGAACGCGCAAAGACCCGTCCTGCTTCGGACGGGTCTTTTTGCTTTACGCGGGCGACGGTTCGCCCATGCGGAAAAAATCAATGCGCGATGTTGATATGCAGCGTGGGATCGACGGTTTTGCCCTCTACGAGAAAGCCGAAGTGCAGATGCGGCAGCTCGGCGCATTCCGAGATCGCGCTTGCGCCGACCTTGCCGATTACGTCGCCCGCGTTAACCTTTTGCCCCTCGGTCACGGCGATTGCTTCATCCAGATTGCCGTAGATGCTCTGTCGGTCGTTCGTATGCGAAATCAGCACGCAATGCCCCAGCGCATCGTCCTCATATACGCGCTCCACCGTGCCCGCAAAGGCAGCCTTTACGTCGCTGCCCGCTTCGGCGGATAGGTCGACGCCCGCATGGGTCGTCCATTGATTGAGCGTGCGCGAATAAATCAGCTGTTCGACGGCGTAAACCGTGATGACGTCGCCCGATACGGGACAAAGCCCCTTCTTCGGCGCGCTGGTGCGGCGCGGCGGGTCGGTCGGCAGAACGGTTGGCGTCGGCGCGGCGGTCGGCGCGGGGGTCGCCGTGGGAAGCGGCGTGTTGCGCTTTTGCAGCGTTTCGTCCGTCGATTGCCGCACGTCGATCACGACGGGCTGCTGCTCTACGGGCTGCTGCTCGGGCTCCGTTTCGCGCGGCAGCGCGGTCAGCGCGATGGCTGTGCCCACGATGAGCAGACAAAGGAACAATACGATATAGAATCCCTGTTTTTTGAGAAAGTCGCGATTTTTCGGTTGATAATCCCGATCGAATTCCATTCAACAATCACCTCTGCGCCTAGTATGGACGAAAAGGCATAAACGCTATACATCTTTTTCCTGTCAAACAAAAAATCAAAACAGAACCGGCGAGAATCAAAAAGAACCGTTTGAATCAGAAAATCAAACGCGCGTGTCGTTTTCGGGCGGCGTCGCCTCGTTGAGCGGCAGCTCGGCAAGCCGTTTGAGCGCTTCCCTTTGCGCGCGGCGCTTTTCCAAGCGGGCGTAGAGCAGCATACCGGCAAAACAGAGGACGGCGGTGATCCCGAATACGCCGATGGCAAAACCGTAATTTTTCGTGCCGAGCGCGTTCCCGCCGACGGTCGAGGTGACGATCGAGGGAATGCGCGCGAGGGACGTAACGATCAGCCAGGGCAGGAAGCGGATCTTCGTCAGCCCCGCGCAATAGGCGAGAAAGTCCTTCGGCGTGCCGGGGATCAAATAAAGGAAGAAGAACAGAACGCCGAGCCGTTTTTCGTCCCGCAGGAAACGATACGAGTCGATTTGTTCGCGGGAGAAGAACACCTCGACGACCCTGACGCCGAATCTGCGCACGAGGAAAAACACGATGGCGCTGCCCAAAACGAGCCCGACCCAGACAAGCAGCGCGCCGTACACCGCGCCGAACGCGTAGCCCGCGGCGATTTCGAGCGGCTCGGCGGGAATGAACGCGACGACCACCTGCAAAAGGCACATGCCGACAAAGAGGATCTTGCCCCACGCGCCGCGCGCCTCCGCCCAATCGCGAAACGCGGCGGGGTCGGAAAGGTTCGATATGAGCGGCTTGCCGACAAACGCCGCAAGGAGAACGAGCAGCAGAACGAACGCGCCCACGGCAGCGCCATAGGCGATCTTTTTACCGCGGCTCGCGGGCGGATGCGGTTCTTGATTCCGTAACGATTCCATACCTTGCCAGTATAACACGATTTTTTGCGCGAAATGCAACCAAGCGTGAACGGGCGAAGTGTTTTTTGTGATACCATGCGTTTGATCTGCCGCAAAACCGAAAAAACGGCGATGAAACGAAACAAAAGGTGAACAAAGCGGCTGAAAATTGCTTTGCGAAAAAGAGTGTGTCATACTGAAATCGGAGATTTGTGTAATTGTGTGATCGGGATGCGCTGGTTTCGACGCAAGGCAGCGCGTCGCTTCGGATACAAGGAAGAAAAGAGGTTAGGGTTTATGCGTAAGAATGGATTGCTGCCCCGTATGCTCGCGCTTGCGCTCGCTTTGGCGCTGACGCTTGCTTGCGCGTCGGGCGCGGCGAACGCGGAGGGAAAGACCGCGCTGACGCTTTCGGGATTGTCGGTATCGAGCAAAACGTATGACGGGAGAACGGCGTCGCCCGTGGGCGCGCTTTCGGCGGTCGATGCGTCGAATCGCGCCGTGACGCTTGCCGCAGGCGATCTCGTCTATCGGTATGTCAGCACGGATGCGGGCGGGTATGATTCCGCCGACGCGCCGAAGAACGCGGGCGCTTATGCGCTTACCGTCTCCGTGCGCGAGGATCACGCGAGCTATACGGGTATCAGCGCCGCCATACCGTTTACGATCGAGAAACGAGCGCTTGTCGTTACCCCATCGGCGGGGGTTTCCCGCTATGCGGGCTGCGAGAATCCGAGCTTCGGCTATTCCGTGGCGGGCGCGGTGACGGGGGAGACGCCGGCGTTTTCGGGCGCGCTTTCGGGCGGCGCGAACGCTTCTGCGGGCGCGGGAAGAGCAAATATTACGCTTGGTACGCTCGCTTTGGCGGACGCAAGCGGCTTTGTTGCGGCGAACTATACGCTTTCGCTCGCGGAAAACGCAGGCTACGACGTCGTTTGGTACGATACGGACGCGGCTGCGGCGCTCGATGCGAGCTGCCTTGACGCAAACGGCGCCTGCGCGGGCTCCGCGCTGCTGACCGCTCCGAGCGGATACAAGATCGCCGCGCGGTTCGACGCGCCCTCGTGGGACGATTCCGTAAGCGTGAGCGTGCCGTCAGGCGGCGGGCAGATCGGCTACTATCTCAAAAAGAGCGGCGGGGAGAACGACGGCGCAATCAGCGAGCAAAAGCTGCTTGCCGTGCTTGCGGCGGACGTGACCGCGCCGAGCGTGACGCTCTATTCGCCCGCGGCGAACGCGGAAAACGCGTCCTGCTCGGCAAATCAGAAAATTTTGTTCCGCGTCAGCGAAAACGTTTCTGCCGTATCGGGGAAGAACGTATCCGTTACCGCCGGCGAAACGACGTATGAGGCGGCCGCTTCCGCAGGCGACGTGCGCGGCGCGGGCACGAGCGGCGGCGTATATATCGTCTTTTCCGTGAGCGCGTTTACAAGCGGAGGAACGCCGCTTGCGCTGACGAACGGCGAAAGCTATACCGTTGCCGTTCCCGCAGGGGCGTATCAGGACGACGCGGGCAATTCCTGCGGCGGCAGCTCGGCGTCGTTTCGCACCGTTGCGGCGGACGCGCTGACGAATCCCGTTTTGATCGTGTATTGGGTCGGATCCGGTACGGTGAAAACCGAGGCGGGCGAAACGGTCGTCAGCGGGCAGGCGCTGGAAAGCGGCACCAAGGTCGTGTTTTCCTCGGCGGAGGCGGGCGCGTTCGACATGGTGTATAACGGCGCGGGCGATTCGTCCATCGACCTGACGCAGGCGCACGACGTTTCGGGCGATTTGGAAGCGTATGACGTGCGCGCGGCGGGCAACCTCGGCGGCACGGTATCCATCGGCGGCACGGCTGCGTGCGGCGGTACGCTTTCCGGCTCGGTTTCGGGCGCGTCGGGTTCAAGCGGCGAGCTGCGCTTTACCTGGATTCGCGTTTCGGAAGGCGGCGCGGAGACGGTCGTCGGATTCGGAAAATCGGATTCGACCTATACGGTTTCCGCTGCGGACGTCGGCAAAACGATCCGCCTTGAAGTAACGAGCGTTTCGCGCGGCGGCAAGCTCACCGCGCAGACGGCGGCGATTACGAAGGCTTCGTATACGAGCGCCGTGCCCAAGCCCGTGATATTGACGCTTGGCGAAACGAGCGTCACGCTGGTTGAAACAAGCGGGTACGAATACGCCATGGATGGCGGCGCATATCAAACAAGCGGCACGTTTTCATCCTTGACGAGCGGGCAGACCTATGTTCTCACGCAGCGGATCGCCGCGACGCAAACGAGCGCCGCTTCCGGCCCGAGCGAGGGCTTGTCCGTTACGACGATCTCCCCGCTGACGGGCACGGTCACGATCTCGGGCGAGGCGAAGGTCAATTCCGTCATGACCGCGTCCTTGACCGAAACGAACAACAGCGGCGAGCTTTCCTACGCTTGGAAGCGCGGCGAAACCATCGTGAGCGACCGCGCGGATTATACGCCGCAGACGTCGGACGTCGGGCTGACGCTTCTCGTGAGCGTATCCAGCAGCGTTCAGACCGGAACGCGCACGCTGACCACGCAGGCGATTTCAAAAGCGGCGAGCAGCCAAGCTGCGCCCGCGGCGCCGACCATGGCGCTTAACACGGCGAACTCCATCACGCTTACCGCGGTCAACGGCTGCGAATACTCGCTCGGCGGCACAAGCTGGCAGAGCACGACCACCTTCCATAACCTTGAGGCGGGCAAGACGTATACGTTTTATCAGCGCTTTGCGGCGACGGCGAGCGAAGCCTGTTCGGACGCAAGCCCGGCGGCGCAGCTCCAAACGGTATCGGGTCTGTCGGGCGACGTGATGATTACGGGCGAAGCGCGCTATGGCATGAGCCTCACCGTCTCCCTAAGCAACACGAACAACACGGGCACGCTGACCTACACATGGAAGCGCGGCACGTTTACCGTCGGCACGGGCAGCGTATACGCCGTGGAAGCGGTGGACATCGGCAACACGCTCTCCGTGGAGATTACGTCAAGCGTGCAGGGCGGCACGCTCACGCGCACGTTCGGCACGGTGCAAAAGGCGCGCTATTTCGGCGACGCGCCGGACGCGCCGACCCGCAAGAGCCGCACGACCACAAAGATCGTGCTGGACGCGGAGGACGGCTTCGAATATTCGCTCGGCGGCGAAACCTGGCAGTCGAGCAGCACGTTTTCGGGCTTGAAGGCGGGCAAAACCTATTATTTCTATCAGCGCTACAAGGCGACGGCGACGACGGAGACTTCCGAAAGGAGCGAGGCGCTCAAAACCGCGACCGTTGCCGACGACAGCGGCAGCAGCGACGATGCGGGCGCATCCACGAGCACGACCACGCCGTCAACCGCCTCGGGCGCGCTGTATACCTACACGCTGACGGGCGACAATACGCGCATTCTGTATTCCGTGCTGCAAAGCCTTGCAAAGGGCAACCAGACGCAGGACGTAACGATCAAGCTGACCGACGCGGAATTCACCTTTGCAAAAGGGACGCTCCCGTCGACGACCACGCAGCTTTGGTACGATTTCGGCGTCGCGATCAACAGCTGCATCCATGAGCAGACGGCGCGCGCGCTCGGCGGCGAGGCATACGTCGCCACGATCCATTTCAACTATTCGGGCGCGCTGCCGGCAAAGGCGAATATCCGGCTTCGCCTGGGCGCGGCGCAGGCGGGCAAAACGCTGTACTACTACAAGATGGAGAATGAGCAGACGCTCAATCTCCTGCAAACCGCGATTGTGGACAGCGCGGGCTGGGCGACGGTGTCGCAGGAAAGCTGTTCGGACTATGTGTTCCTCGACAGGGATATTTCCGCACCCGCAGAAACGCCCGCGCCGAGCGTCTCGCCGAGCCTTTCGCCCGCGGTGACGAGCACGCCGCAGATCACGGCGGCGGACGCCGCGTCAAGCGGGATGATGGGGGAGGGCTGGTTCGTCGCGGCGATAATTATCCTCGCGGTGCTGCTCATCATCGGCGGCATCTGGCTTTACATGAAGTATAAAAACGGCGAGGACGAGTCCGACGGGCTGGATGATTTGTAACGAGCCGAATCGAAGCGGAGGGGAAGCATGCGAACAAAGGATCTCTTGGGCGACGTGCAGAACACAACCGATTTTGACCGCTGGCTGGAACGCTGCAAGTCCGAGCTGACGGAGGACGATCTGTCCGCGTATCTCGCCGAGCTCATGGAGAAGCACGGCGTGACAAAGACGGAGCTGATCGAGCGCGCCAACTTGGAGCGCGGCTACGCATACCAGATCCTGCGCGGAGAACGCGCGCCGTCGCGCGACCGTCTGCTGCAAATCGCCATCGGGCTTTGCGCGACGCTCGATGAGACGCAGCGCCTCTTGAAGCTCGGCGGCAAGGGCGAATTGTACCCGCGCGTGCGGCGCGACGCGGCGATTATATTCTGCATCGGCAAGGGCTATTCGGTGATGGACACACAGCTCTTTCTGGACGGGCAGGCGCTTCCTCCGCTGAAGGAATAGGCGCCTGCGTTTCCATTCACATGAAGAACTGCTTTTGGGGGAAAACGGCATGGTTATCGTTTGGATATTGATCGGTCTTTTCACGCTGGCGCTGCTTGTCTGCCTGGCGATCGGCGTTGCGCTGATGCGCATGGCGACCCTGCGACCGAACCCCGCTTTGGCGGATCCGGCTCCCGCAGAGGCGGGCTACGGCAAATTCGCATCGCGCGTCGCAAACGGGCGACAATGGTTTTTGGACCAGGCGCCGCAGGACGTATATCTTACGTCGTTCGACGGGCTGAGGCTGCGCGCGCGCTTTTTGAAGCAGCCGAACGCAAAGGGCACGGTTCTTTGCATGCATGGGTTTCACGGGGATCCGCTGAACGACTTTTGCAACATGTTTCGCGTCTATGCCGAGCAGGGATGGAACGTTCTTTTGCCCGACGAACGGGCGCATTGGAAAAGCGAAGGGAAATACATCACGTTCGGCGTAAAGGAGCGCTTCGACTGCCGCACATGGATCGAATGGATCAACGCCGAGATGGGCGAATCAAAGCCGATCTTTCTGCACGGGGTCTCCATGGGCGCGGCGACCGTGCTGATGACCACGGGGCTTACGCCGCCGCAAAACGTGCGCGGCGTGATTGCGGATTGCGGCTATACCTCGCCCTACGCGATCTTCTCGATCTTTGTCGGGAGGTATCATCTGCCCGCCGTGCCGTTCGTTCCGATTGCGGGCGTGTTTTGCAGGCTGTTCGCGGGTTTTTCCCCGAAGGAGTACGCAACGCTCGACGCGATGCAAACGAATTCGCTGCCGATCCTGTTCATTCACGGAACGGCGGACGATCTCGTGCCGTTTTCGATGTCCGAGGAGAACTATGCCGCGTGCAGATCGGAAAAGGAGTTTCTCGCGGTTCGGGGCGCGGGGCATGCGCTGAGCGCTTTGACCGACGAGGGCGCGTATTTTGCCGCCGTTTCCGACTTTCTGACCACGCGCGCATAGCGGACGAAAAGGCGCGGAGCTTCTGCGGGAAAAATGCGGTAAAACCTGCAATGATTGGGCGATTTTCCGCGCAAAAATTCACGATTTGTTCTTTGAATGCCTTGCGCTGCGGTTGTATAATGAATACGCGTGTCATTGGCGCGCAGAAAAGGAAAACGACAACTTCGATTGGAGGAATCAGATAGATGGTATGCAAGGAATGCGGCACCTATAACGCGGAGAACCTGACGCACTGCCGCGTTTGCTCGGCAAAGCTCAGGGATGACGACGCGGTTTCGCCCGTAAGCGAGGAACCGAAGGAGGATGCAAAGCCCGCGCGCGAGTTTGTGCATGCGCCGGCTTGGCCTACCCGCGCTTTTTCGGGCGCGCCGGAAACCAAACCGACCGCGAAAACGTCGGACGCCGAGGGCGGTATCAAGCCCACCGCATCCGCCGCTTATCGTCCGTCGTCCATTCGGCAATCAAGCGCGCCTTCCTGCCCATATTGCGGCAAACAGGGCGTGTCGGGCGCTCCGTTCTGCCCGTATTGCGGCGAACGCATGGACGGATCGAGCGGGACAAAGGCGGAGGAAGCGCCCGTTACGCGCGCGGCCTCAAGCATGTCGCGCGTAGTCGCGGCAAAGCCCGCCGCCGTGCCGGACAAGGAAAAGGGTAAGGCGCCGCTCAAACGCGCCGTAGATTTCGACGACGACGAATTCGAGGATTCCGACGAGGATGACGAATTCGATGAAAAGCCCGCCCCGAAAAAGGCGGCAAAACCCCGGAACGGCAAAAAGTCCGCCCGCCATGACGATTATGACGACGAGGACGACGACGAATCCGACGACGACGAATTTGACGATGACGACGAGTTCGACGACGACGACGATTACGACGAAGACGACGACATGCCCAAGAAGAAGGGCAAGAGCACGACGATTCTGTTCGTGGGCTTGATCGTTCTGTTGATCGCGCTGATCGCCGTGTTCGGCATGTATATCGCGAAGAAGAATTTCGGCGGAAGCGTCGGCGCGATGTTCGCCTCGGTCGGTACGATTTTCAAGAAGGACGGCGGCAACAGCGTAACCACGCCCGACACGCAGACGCCTGCCTCGGACAGCGACGCGCTGATGAACACCGCTACCATTACGGAGTTTACCAGCGACGACACGGGCGAAGCGATGTACGCCATCGACATTTACGCAAAGACGGGCAGCACGATCCGCATCGTGACGGAAGCGACGCTCGAAACGGACGCCGCGACGGTTTCCGCCAACGATCACGTCATCCTGCATATCGCGCGCGACGTGTTCATGCCGAACGCGCCCTGCGAATCCGACATTGTGACGATTACGCCGAACATTCAGGTCGTCAGTCCCGACGGAACGACCACGCCGCTTTCCGTTCCCGAAATGACCGTGACGATTCCCTCGCTTTCCATGACCGTCACCGCGCCCGAGTTTGACAGCGTAACGGCAACCTACGGCAACGAGCCCATCAGCATCATGGGCAAGGTGGATAATTACGACAGCTCGATCGGCGTATACGTCAACAACGAGCAGATTTACGTCAACGACATGGGCGAGTTCAACACGTCCTATGTCCCGAAGTTCGACTATTCCACGACCGCGGCGACGGCCGACACGACAGCGACTGCGGTGACGACCGACGGCACGACGACCGACGGCACAACGACCGACGGCACAGCGACCGACGGCACAGCGACCGACGGCACAGCGACCGACGGCACGACGACCGACGGCACGACGACCGATGGCACGACGACCGACGGCACGACGGCGACCGACGCGGAAACGATCACCATCGAGGCGCGCAAGAGCAACTGCGTGACCGCGCGCAAGGTGATTACGGTCGAACCGTATGTGGTTCAGAATATGTCTCTGCTTCTGACGAACGATCTTGCCACGGGGCTTACGTCCACGGACGGGTCGCTGACCCTGCAGGGCACGGCGACACCGAACGCGAAGATCATTGCGACCTGCACATCCGACAAGGTTACGTTTGGCGAGGCGATTGTCAGCACGACGGGCAGCTTTACCATGACGGTTTCCATTGCGGAGGTCGGCGCGTTCGACATTAAGCTCAGCGGCTCGTTGGAGGGCTATCGCGAAGCTTCATACGAAGCGACAATCGAACGCAAGCCGACGGATAAGTCCAGCACGTTCCGCAAGGCGTGCACGGATATTTCAAAGAGCTATGCGCAAATCGCCGCGGGCGGCGTTACGAGCGGCAACTTTACCTTTACGGGCAAGGTGACGGAGATCATCGCGACCTCGCCGTACACGATCTTCAAGGTTCAGCTTACGGACGGCACGGAGGTCGTCTGCGTCAACCGCAGCGACAGCAACACGATCAACAGCGCCGACGTAAAGCAAAAGAAGCAGATCGCCGGCACGTTGAAGGGGCTGTATACGGACGGACAGACGCCTTATATCTGGGCGTGGTTCATCTGGAACAAGTAAGGCGCCGCATGCGGGTTTGGGCAAAGGTCTATCGGCAGCATAAGATCATCAAGGACGTCGTGCGGGAGTTTCCGACCCCCGCGCGCGCGCTTGATACCGAGGATTGGCGGAGCATGCTCATCGAGCTTGTAAAGCCGCTCGATCTTGCCTGCCCGATTCTGTTGGAGAAGCATATCAACGAGCTTCGTCGGTTTCGGCGAACCGTGTTCGTTCCGACGGATTTTATCGAGAGCGTCGCGTTCGATCGGTTTGAGGTCGAGCTGTTCCCCGAGAAGAAGCAGGAAAAGAAAGTCGAATACGTTTTTGAGTGAAACGCATATAATCATATCAAAAGCCGCCCATGGGCGGCTTTTGATTCTATCTGCGGTTGAGAAGCCTTATCGGATGGATTCGGGGATGTAATCCTTCGCATCGAGGATATGGTCGCGCAGATGGTTGCATGCGGACTCGTAATCGCCCGCGCGGCATGCGGCGACGATCGCTTCGTGCTCGCGAATCGAATTCTCGCGTGCGGAAGCCGTGCCGTAAAAGCCGCCGCGCACATAACGGTCGATATTTGCGTGAACCAGCTCCATGAGCAGCTCCGCGACCGAATTGCCCGCGTGCGAGGAAAGGATCTCATGGAAGCAATAGTTGAGCTCCTCCGAGGCAAACAGGTCGTCCGCCCTGCGCTGCTTCTCGATGATCTCGTCCAGCGCCGCATAGTCCGCTTCGGTGAGATGCGGCGCGCTGTTTTTGAGCATCATGACGGACAGCGTCGCGCGAACCTCCATCATGTCCAACACGCCGTCGCGGCTGAGCTGCGTAACGGATGCGCCGCGGTTTGGATGAATGCTGACGAGCCCCTGCGATTCCAATCGGCGCAGCGCCTCGCGCACGGGAATATGGCTGACGTTCAGCGCCGCGGAGATTTCATCCTGTTTGAGCTGCGTTCCGCTCGGAATGCTTCCGTTGATGATACCCGTTCTTAGCACCTGAAAGACCCATTCCTGCGTTGCGCCGGCGCGCGGTCCCATTTGATCTGCAATGGATTTGTAGTTCATATTGCACCTCTTGCTTCAATCTGCTTGCAAAACGAATCGGACGTTCACCCAACGCCCGATTATATGATATATGATTTCTACCGTTTGTGCAAGAGAAAACCGAAAACAGCTGCGCTCCTTTGGGCGCCTTTACCGCGGGCTCTTGGCGCGCTCCATACGAATGAGCGCAAGCACGCCGTCGCGAATGTCCTCGGGCAGCTTATCCGAGAGCGCGACGTCCTCGCTCGACAGCGCGTTTGTGCAGCCGCCGAGGCAGGCCGGCGGGATGGGTTCGTCGATAATGCCGAGGATATAGTCGCAGGATACGTTATAATGCGTCGAAATCGCGACCAACGAGACAACGTCCGGCTTGCAGCGGTTGGATTCCCATGCAGCGACCGATTGCTGAACAACGCCGATGGCAGCGCCGAGCTGCTGCTGCGTTTCGCCATGCAGCTTTCTAAGCTTTTTGATGTTGGTACCGATTTTCATAAATGTCACCTTTCAGCTTTCGGGCCGTCCGAACCCGATCAACATTCGATCGCTTGCGCAAGGCGCAGCCGCCCTCAAATGTCATGCGCGTCATACAAAACTATTACTAATATTGTAACGTACCATTTCTAATTTGAAAAGGACTTTTTACACACAAATGTGTCTTTATTACGAAATTTTCGCCGCATTGTTACCATGTGACCGAAGGACGCTGTATCTGAACAATCACCTATTGTTGCAGGGTTTCCTGCATTTTCTGCGTGTTTGTATTGCCTGCGCAACGTTGCGAAAAGAGACGTTCACATGCGCTCGAGCTGCTTGCGCCTGCGGGCGCGCGCGGCGCGGCGTTTGCGCTCATAGCGGCGCTTTCGTTCGGTTATGACGAACAAAACGATCAGTACGGCCAATAATGCAACCAACAGAACCAGCGTCAGCGTCAGCGTGTCCCGCGGGCCCCATTCGTGGCGCGGCTTTGACGAGATGAGCGGCGTTGTATCGGGGGAGACGGGAGCGACCGATTCGTCGGGATTGACGGACTGGATACCCATGATTTCGCGCACGGCGAAATCCGCAAGAAGCGGCACGGTGCAGAGCGTTTCCTCGCCGAGCATGTAGCGAACCATACCCATGCTCTGCCCCGCGCGAATGGGGGCGGCGGCGTCCCCGCTCATCTCGACGACGGCGGTGACGGAGGCGGCGTTTGCGCGCAGGTTTTCCGCGTCGGACGCGCCAAGGCGGATCTCCGCGCCTTCGATCTGCGCCGTCATGGTCAGCTTTCCTTCGACAAGATCCTCCGTAACCGCGTCGATCACGCCCGTGTCAAAGCGGGTGGGAAGCCCCAGCTCCGATGCGGAAACGGCGACAAACCGCGTTTCGAACACATGCTCGAAGATCGCCTTCGCGTTGAGAAAGCGCGCGAGGTTCGTCGTCACCTTATCGTTTGCGTACATACCGAGCTTGTCGCCGAGCAGCACGACGATTACGCGCGCGCCGTCGCGCTCCGCAACGGCGACGAGGCATTTGCCCGCCATATCGGTATCGCCTGTCTTGCCGCCGATCGCGTAGGGATAAACCGTCTCGACGGGGTCGCCTTCGACCGCTTTCATGAGGCGGTTCGTGGTCGTCAATACGAGCGGCTCGCTGCGCAGGTTGGAGGCGGGGACGGTGTAGGTCAGGGTTTGATCGACCTTGCGGAATTCCTCGTTTTTCAGCGCGTAAGCCATGAGCGTTGCCAAATCATGCGCGGTGGAATAATGGTTGTCGTTATGCACGCCGTGCGGGTTCGTATAATGCGTGCCCGTCATGCCGAGAGCGGCCGCCTTGTCGTTCATCATCTGCACGAACGCCGCCTCGCTTCCCGCGACGTGTACGGCGATCGCCGCGCCCGCGTCGTTTCCCGAGGGAAGCATGAGCCCGTAGACGAGATCGCGCATCGTGACGGTTTCGCCCTGCACGATACCCATGAGCGAGGAGAGCTTCGTAAACGGCGTAACCTCC
This sequence comes from uncultured Oscillospiraceae bacterium, assembly GCA_964495255.1. GTDB lineage: Bacteria > Bacillota > Clostridia > Christensenellales > CAG-138 > UBA7703. The sequence goes on along the minus strand of CAZBVC010000016.1, from coordinate 9,340 downwards.
GCGCCGACCGTGACGGTATCGTCCAAATTGCCCGCCTCGATGGCGAGGATGCAGGTCATAATTTTCGTGGTGCTGGCGGGAAAGGCGCGCTGGTCGCCCGCTCGCTCAAAAAACACGTTGTCGGGATTGTCCGCGTCAACGACGTATATATTTGGCGTAGGAATATCGTCATAGCTGAAATCGGCAAGCGCCGTGCGCGGCGCTAAGCAAAGAATTACAAGCAGAAACAAAATAAAACAGCGTTTCATTATCCCATCACCCATATCCGATATAGACTGCTCGGCTCGCCGCAAGACCGCCGCGACCCGTTGTGCTCGAAAAGCAGTATAGCATCCCCGCGTTCGAGAGGGTAGGCTTTTCCCCGTTTTGTGACGGTTTGTTTACATTCGAAAAAAACGGATGAAATTCGCGCGCGCAACAGAACAAGAACAGAACATGATTGGAACAGAACGCGGATTGCATGTTCGCTTGTCGTGCGATATACTGATGAAATCAAGGCGGCGGAGCTTTTTGCCGCCATCGGAAAAGGAGCGTGATCGGATGATGAAACAATTCCGCTGCCCCGTTTGCGGATTCGTTTTTGCGGGCGAAACGCCGCCGACGTGCTGCCCGCAGTGCGGCGCAAAGGGCGCGTCGTTCGTCGTTGTGAACGAGGGGGAAAGGGCGTATGCCGCCGAGCACGTTTTGGGCGTTGCTTCGGGCGTGGAGAGCGAGGTGCTCGAGGGTCTGCGCATGAATTTTTCCGGCGAATGCACGGAGGTCGGTATGTATTTATGCATGGCGCGCGTTGCGGAGCGGGAGGGCTATCCCGAAATCGCGGAGGCGTTTCGCCGTTATGCGTTCGAGGAAGCCGACCATGCCGCGCGGTTTGCCGAAATGCTCGGCGAATGCGTTTCCGCTTCCACGAGGGAGAACCTCGAAAAGCGAGCCGCTGCGGAGTTCGGCGCGACCCAAGGCAAGACGGCGCTCGCAAAACGCGCCAAGGCGCTCAACCTGGACGCCATTCACGACGCGGTTCACGAGATGGCGCGCGACGAAGCGCGGCATGGCAAGGGCTTTGAAGGACTGCTGAGGAGGTATTTCGCATGAGGAAGCTCAACACATACATCGACCACACGCTGCTCAAAGCGGACGCGACGGCGGCGGACGTTCTGCGCGTCTGCGCGGAGGCAAGGGAATGCCAAACGGCAAGCGTATGCGTAAACACCTGCCGCGCTGCGCTTGTTCACGAGGCGCTTATGGGCAGCGGCGTGAAGACCTGCGTGGTCGTCGGTTTCCCGCTCGGCGCGGCGTCTACCGCGAGCAAAGCGCTTGAAGCGGCGCTCGCCGTGCGCGACGGCGCGGAGGAGGTCGACATGGTAATCAACGTCGGGCTCGTCAAGGACGGCGATTTTGACGGCGTTCGGGCGGATATTGCTGCGGTCGTTATGGCAAGCAAGCCCGCGCTCGTCAAGGTGATTCTCGAAACCTGCCTGCTCACGGACGATGAGAAAATACGCTGCTGCCTTTGCGCAAAGAACGCGGGCGCGGCGTTCGTCAAAACCTCCACGGGCTTTTCGACGGGCGGCGCAACGGCGGAGGACGTCGCGCTGATGCGCAAAACGGTCGGCGCCGAGATGGGCGTCAAGGCAAGCGGCGGCGTTCGCACGCGCGAGCAGGCGGAGGCGATGATTGCGGCGGGCGCGACGCGCATCGGTTGCAGCGCGACAAAGAAAATTCTCGAGCAATAGCCCCGCAGTTTTTCGATCGGAAACCGTGGCGGGCGTGCGGCAGAATCGCATGCCCGTCCTTTTCTTCGGCAAAATGGGCGCTTTTTCGATTTCATTAACAAAATGTCCATAGTTTTTTAACAATAATCCCAACAAATCACCCCCCCACGATATGATACACTATTGTTGCATTTGAATGGGTTCGTGCGCCATGCGGGCGGAAAAGCGCGGGTGTTCCCCCACTTTGGCGACACAATTCGACTCTTTTGAAGGAGTGTGAGCTCTATGGAATATAACGGCGGTTCATACGGTTCCGGACCTTATGACGACGGGCAGGACGCGCGCGGCGGCGATCCCTACGACCCGCGGTATCGCGGCGGTTCCGCACCATACGGCGCGGATCCCAACGCATACGGCGCGGATCCCAACGCATACGGCGCGGATCCCAACGCATACGGCGGGTATGCCCCTGCCGATCCGAGCGCAGGCGGCTATTACGCCCCTCGCGGCGCTTCGGGACGCGTGGACATGCGCGGAGGACAGGAGCAAGGCGACGGCTATTACGCCCCTCGCGGCGCTTCGGGACGCGTGGATATGCGCGGAGGACAGGAGCAAGGCGACGGCTATTACGCCCCTCGCGGCGCTTCGGGACGCGTGGATATGCGCGGAGGACAGGAGCAAGGCGACGGCTACTACGCCCCTCGCGGCGCATCGGGACGCGTGGACATGCGCGAAGGACAGGAGCAAGGCGACGGCTATTACGCGTCTCGCGGCGCTTCGGGACGCGTGGATATGCGCGGACAGGAGCAAGGCGACGGCTACTACGCCCCTCGCGGCGCATCGGGACGCGTGGACATGCGCGACCGGGATGCGGATTCGGACGAACGCTATTCGGATGAGGACGAACCGCGGCGCGCGCCAAAGCGCAGCAAAAAGAAGCGCAGCAAGTTCTCCCGTTTTATGCGCGGCATGGCGCGATATCTTGCGCAGATGCCGACCAAGACGCTGGTTGTGATCGGCGGCTCGATCGCGGCGGTTATCGTTGCGGTTATTCTGCTGGTCGTGCTTTTGCCGCAGCGCGCGAAGTCGCCCGACGCGACGGACGGCACGCTTTCGATCGCGGATGTGCCGACGCCGACGCCGTCGCTTGCGCCGACGGACGTGCCCGTAACGACCGATACGCCCGAGCCGACGACGGCGCCCGATCCATTGAACGGCGTGACCATCAGCGTTTCGGGCGACACGAACGACGCGATCCCCGCCGTGCAGGAGCGTCTCGTGGAGCTTGGCTACATGGATATGCCCGAGGGCGGGTATACCAATAAATATGGGCCCGCGACGAAGACGGGCATTCGTCTGTTCCAGGTGAAGAACATCGAGGATTATCATGATTGGGACGGCGTGCTCGGCTCGCAGACCTACGCGCTGCTCATGAGCGAAACGGCGCAGCCCTATTACCTCAAGCGCGGCGACGGCGACGGGCGCACGAAGGACATCACCAAGCTCGTGCAGGACGTGACCAAGCTGCAAAATCGCCTTGTCCAGCTCGGCTATCTGACGGGAAGCGCAACGGGCATGTATGGCGAATCCACGGTAAACGCGGTGCTGAAATTCCAGCAATACCACGGGTTAAAGATGGACGGCGTAGCGGGTCAATCCACGCTGCTGCTCGTCTACTCGTCCGACGCGATGGACGCGAAGACGGGCGCGGCAAACGACAAATCCAAGCTCTCGCCCACGCCGGGTGCGACGACCCCCGCTTCGGTGATCGCAACGACGCCCGCTCCGTAAAGAATCTCTCGCATCAAAAAAACGCATCAAAAAAAGTCAGGCGCTGCGCCTGACTTTTTTGCATGAGGAAAGCGAACCCGCTTACGGTTTGTCCCGCTCGGCGCGGCGCCGCAAACAGATCGCCGTGATCGCCGCGGCAAGAACGAGCCCGCCCGCGGCGAAGAGAACGACGCGCGGCACGCGTGTCTGTTGCGTCGTTGTTTCGGCTGTCGGCTGCACCGCGTCCGCCTTTTCGGTAAAGCGCACCTTGGTGGAGGACGAACCGCGGCCGATGCGAACGCTTGATTGCGAATTTTCCGCTGCCTGCGCGGCCGATGCTTCTGCGGGGACGATCTCCGCTTCGGATGCGTCGTTGATCGACGCCGCGCTTGCCGTGCCGCCGCTTCCGCCTCCGATTCCGCCGCCGCCTCCGCCGGGTATCACGGACGGATCCTGCGTCCAATTCGCCGTGTAAGCCCGCGCGTCCGCGCTGCCCTCGGGGATCAGCACGCTTTGGCTCAGCCCGCTTAGGCCCGTGCCCGTCCAGCCGTCGAAGAGATAGCCGCTCTTGACGGGGTTTACCAGGGTAATCGCTGCATCCGAGCTTGTATAAGCGGTCGGGTTTTCCGACGCGAACGTCGCCCCGTCCAAGCCGTAATACTGAATCGAATATTGAAGCGAGAGCACGTCCGTGCTGCGCGTGCCGAGACGATAGGTATTGCCCGCGTCGGTCTCCACGCGCTCGATTTGGCGAGACGTGGCAAAGCCCGCGCCCGTCATTTCGGAATAGATCGCGTCCGTTGCCGCGCGGCAGACAAAGCTCGTTGTGTCAAAAGCCGCCGCGCCCGCGTATTTGATCGCCGTGATCGTTTCGGTACTGAGCGGATCAAGCCCCTCGAGCGACAGCGTTTGCGGCGCGCGCACCTTGCCCGAACCGCTTGTCGAGATCGTCGAAGTGATGCTGCTGCCCGTTTCCCGAACGAGCGTGCCGCCCGAGACCTGCACCGCGCCGCCCGTGATTCTTCCGTTTATATAGAGCGTGCCGCTCGTGAGCGTCAGCGTGCCGCCCGAGAGGGAAAGATCGAGCGTCGCGTTTGCGGGAAGCGTGCCGCCCGAAATCGACAGGGTCGTCACGCCGTCATATAATATGGTAACGCTGTCTCCCGGCGCGTTCGCCGCTGCGGAAAACGCGGCAAGCAGCTCGCTTTCGGTTGCTGCCGTTTCGGTAACGTCCGCCGCGCGCGCGCTTTGCATCCCGACAAGCGGCAGACAGAGAATCAGCGCAAGCGCCATTACGCGCGCTGCCTTTCGAGCGATTCGTTTCATCATGCTTCTCCTATCGTTTCTCTTGTTAACTATACGGGGCAATCTTGGCAAAAAATTGGCTCAAACGCGACGTTTCCCCCGCGCATTTCGGTTGCCGCGCCATGTTTTCGCGCACTGTGGCAAAGTGCGAAATGTTCCGCATTTCAGGCGCGTCAACGCCACTTTTTTGCCATAAGGGGCGAATATGATATTTGGGAATCCAAAGGAAGGATCATAAGAATATATGGAAACGACCTCCAACGCCTTTGCCGAATCGATCCGCAACAAGAAAAAGAAAAAGCGGATTCGCACCTTTGTGGTGCTGGGCATCGTACTCATCGCGCTTGCCGCGGGGCTTTTGATTCTGTTTCAAAGGCTGAACGACGCTGCGTCCGGCCTCAGCGTGCAGAGCTATCGCGTGGATATGCTCTCGGGCGGCGTAATCAGCACCACCATCAGCGGCTCGGGCACGCTTTCCGCGCTCACCTCGCAAACCGAGACCGCGCCCGCAAACGTAACGGTGCTGTCGGTCGAAAAGCAGGCGGGCGACACCGTGTCGGCAGGCGAGACGGTTTTGACGCTGCAATCGGACGAGCTCGACGAACAGATCGCGGAATTGAAGGAGACGCTTGCCGAAACGCAGTCGTCCCTTGCCGGAACGACGCAGGCGCGCTCCAACCTGACCGTCACCGCGACGAAGGGCGGCGTCGTCAAGCAGCTTGTCGCCGAGGTCGGCGGCAACGTCGAGGATTACGACGCGCTGTGCCTCATCTCGACGGACGGGAAGATGAAAACGGAGATTCCCGCGGCGGACGATATGCGCAAGTATGACGCGGTCAAGGTTATGATCGGGTCGGATACGCAAAACGGCACCGTGGCCGAGCTTTCGGGCGGAATCGCGACAATCGTGTTCCCCGACAACGCCTATTCCGTCGGCGAGACGGCGAGCGTTTCGGATGAAGACGGCGCGATCCTCGGCTCGGGCGAGATAACGGTTAACGAGCATGTCGCCATAACCGCCGAAGCGGGGCGCATTTCAAAGGTAAACGTTGCCGAAAACAGGCGCGTGAGCAAGGGCGCAACGATCGTAACGCTTGCATCGGGCGCGCCGACGTCCGCCTATCTTACGTTGAAGGAAACGGAAGCCGACCTGCTCGAACAGATTGCGGATCTGGAAGCGCAGCTTGTCGTGACCGCGGAGCATGACAGCGCGCTCGTTTCGCTTTCGGTGCAAGCGGGCGACGAGGTGAGCGCGGGCGCGTCGCTTTGCTCGCTGAGCGGCACGGCCGGCTACACGCTTTCGCTCTCTATCGACGAGCTCGATATTTCCTCCGTGCAGCTCGGGCAGGAAGCGACCGTCACCTTGGACGCCGTCGAGGGCGAATACAAGGGCTCGGTCACGAACATCTCCTACGCGGGCAGCGGCAGCTATGTCACGAGCTTTACCGTAACCGTAACGACGGACGCCATCGAGGGCGCGTTCCCCGGCATGAGCGCGTCGGTCGAGATCGTAACGGAAACGAGCGGCGAATCGATCATCGCGTCCGTATCCTCCGTTTTCTATGAAGGCGATCAGGCGTATGTGTATCCCGTGGGCGACGACGTGCAGGCGCTGACCGTATCGGCGGACGAGTTTGACGCTTCCGCCGCAGAAAAGGTCGCCGTGACCACGGGCATGTCGAACGGCAGCTACATCGTGGTGGAGGGCGAAGGGCTTTCCGTCGGCACGCGCGTTTATACCTCTGTGCTGAACACCACCGCGACCTATACGGAGGACGACGACACGAGCGCATCGTTCTCCTTCGGCGGGCAGGGCTCGATGCCATCGGGCGGCTCGATGCCTTCGGGCGGCGGCTCGATGCCATCCGGCGGCGGCTCGATGCCATCCGGCGATTTCGGCGGCAGACCGTCGAACTGAGGTTCACCGCGATGCTATATTTGGAAAACATCCGAAAAACATACTGCGTGGGCGAGGAGCTTGTGCACGCGCTGGACGGCGTGTCGCTGCACATAAAGCCGCATGAGTTCGTCGCAATCTGCGGGCCGTCCGGTTCGGGCAAAACCACGCTGATGAACGTGATGGGCTGCCTCGACCTGCCCGACGAGGGGACGTATCTGCTGGACGGAGTCGATATTGCGGGCTGCTCGGATCGCGAATTGTCGCATATCCGCTCCGAGAAGATCGGGTTTGTGTTTCAGCAGTTCAATCTGCTGGACGCCATGAGCGCGCTGGAAAACGTGGAGCTGCCGCTGATCTATCGCAAATGCTCCGCAAAGGAGCGTACGGAGCGCGCAAAGGATGCGCTCGCGCGCGTCGGGCTGAGCAATCGTATGCAGCACAGACCCTCCCAGCTTTCGGGCGGGCAGCAGCAGCGCGTCGCCATCGCAAGGGCGCTCGCCTCGGATGCGCGCGTCATTCTGGCGGACGAGCCGACGGGCAATTTGGACAGTAAATCGGGCGCGGACATCATGCGCCTCATCTGCACCCTGTCCGAGCAGGGGCACACGATCGTGCTTATTACGCATAACGAAGCCGTCGCCGCTATGGCGCAGCGCACGGTGTTTGTGCGCGACGGGAAGCTGTATGACACGCAGGAGGAGGCGGAGCGCGCATGACAATGTTTTGGAATTCCCTGCGGCTTGCCGTCCGCTCGACCTTGGCGAACAAGATGCGCTCCATGCTGACGATGCTGGGCATCATCATCGGCGTAATGAGCGTCGTCATTCTCGTTTCCATCGCGCAGAGCGCGACCTCGTCCATTTCGGGCGCGATTGCGTCCAGCGGCTCGGATCTGCTTACCGTGACGATTACCGACGAGGACGTTACCCTCGACGCCGACGACTTCCTCACGCTCGAAAGCTACGACGCCATCAGCGGCGTTGCGCCGTATCTGACCACGAGCGGGACGGCGCGCAGCGGCTCCGACTATGTTACGGCGTCCGCCATCGGCGTAACGGAGGACTATTTGGACGTTTCGGGCGTGGCGCTGCAAGCGGGCAGAAACATTGTGCCGTCGGATCTGGAATGGCGCACGGGCGTAGCGGTCGTCGGCACGGAAATCGCGGGCGAGCTTTACGAAAGCTACGACGTGATCGGCAAAACGTTTACCATGAGCGGACACACGTTTACGATCGTCGGCTTGCTCGAAGAGAGCGGTTCCGATATGACGGGTTCGCTCGATTCGCGCGTGCTCATCCCCCTGACCACCGCACAGCGCATCTCCGACGCGACGAGCATCACGACCTGCTATATCAAGGCGGCGTCGACGGATCAGGTCGAGCTTGCGCAGTCCATCGCCGAGCAGACGCTCTACGCCCTCACCATGGATGAGGACGCGTACAGCGTGTATAACATGTCCGAGCTGCTTGAAACGTTCGACAGCGTTATGAGCACGCTTTCGCTCATGCTCGGCGGCATCGCGGCGATTTCGCTGCTCGTCGGCGGCATCGGTATCATGAACATCATGCTCGTGTCCGTTGCCGAGCGCACGCGCGAAATCGGCATTCGCAAGGCGATCGGCGCGCGGCGGCTGCATATCATGATGCAGTTTTTGATCGAGGCGTGCGTGCTTTCCATTCTGGGCGGGCTGATCGGGCTGGGGCTCTCCGCTTTGGCGCTCAAAATCTATTCGCTTGTGGCGGAAATGACCATTGCGATGGAATGGCGCGCCGCCGTCGCCGCGCTTGTGTTCTGCGTGTTCATCGGCATGGTGTTCGGCAGCTACCCCGCCGCGAAAGCAAGCAAGCTCACCCCCATTGACGCGCTGCAACGGGCGTAGGGGGAGGGGGACGTTTCTTTCTCTTGAAAGAGAAAGAAACAAAGAGAACTTACTTCTCTCGGTATAAAGAGAAAAGAGAAAACGCGGGTTCTTTTACGGGGAAACGTTTTTTCTCTTAAAAGAGAAAGAAACAAAGAGAACGCGCATTTGCGGCAAGTGAGTTTTGGGCAGGAAAGCGTTTGCGGAATGCGTATCAAACGGGCACAAGATATTGCGCTCGCACCGCGTGAAAGACCGATATGCGGAGCGGGCGCTTTCTTGCGCTTTTGCGCCCGCTGACGGCGGGTTTTGGCGGAGGAAAGAGCGCACGAAAAAAGTTTGAATTTCCGCAAAAATATGCTTGCAAACGCCTTTCCGATCGTGTATTATAGCAATGTTGCGCCGCCAAGACGAAATTTTTGACGTGCAACGACGGGATGAACGGGAGGTTGCCGGTTCTGCCATCCGGGTAATTTCCGATCAGACCCAACGCCCGCCAACGTGCGGACGAGGGCGAGAAAGCAGCGTTCATGCAGTCCCAAACAAGAATGCAATGCAGCCAAAGCGTTGCGCGCGCAGCAAAAAAGAAGCTGCGCATGCATTATGAAGAGGGAAACACACGGCTCTGTGTACCGCCCCAATACCGAAGGAGGAGCAAAAATAACATGGCAAACAGAATCCGTATCAAGCTCAAGGCGTATGAAAGCTCTTTGATCGACCAGAGCGCCGAGAAGATCGTCGAAACCGCCAAGAGAACGGGCGCGCAGGTCAGCGGCCCGATCCCCCTGCCCACGGAGA
>CAZBVC010000015.1:19583-40453 GCA_964495255.1 uncultured Oscillospiraceae bacterium | reverse complement strand
GGCGTTGAGCCGAATCTCCAGCTCGCGAAAGTCACCCGCAATATCGTTGAGGCACGCGGGGTCTTTATGCAGTATTCCCAGGAGGAAGTCGTTCCGCATCGCCGGAAGCGCGGCTTTCATCGCGGACGCGGCATGCTCACGCCACGCAGCATCGGAGGAATCTCGCTCCAACAGGCGAATGCTTTTTTCGACTGCGTCGGTGATCGCCTCGTCGCCTTGACTTTTGAGCACATACGCATCCGCGCCCAGATCCATCGCGCGTTGTATATAGGAAAAGTCGCTGTATCCCGTTAGGAGAACGACGCGACAAATCGGCCACTGCCCCTTGATGCGTGATATCAGCTCCAACCCGTCGACGCCGATCATACAAATATCGGTCACGACGATATCCATGCGCGCTTTCCGGAGCAGCGCGAGCGCTTCGCCCGCGTCAGAGGCGCGATATACGTCAAACCGCGACGCATTGCTTTCAAACAGGTCGCATAGTCCGCCCAGAATGAACGGTTCGTCGTCCACGATCAAGAGCCGGTACATGCGCTTTTCTCCTTTGTAATCGTCATACAAACGCAAAAGCCTCCGTCCTCGGCGCGGGAGATCATAAGTCCGCTGCGAACGCCGAACGTGAGCTGCAATCGCCTGTGAATGTTGATGAGCCCCGTCGTTTCGCTCCCCTTTTCGGGCGCATGAATTCGTTCGTTCAGCGCGGCCGCTTCGGCAGATGTAACGCTCGCGCCGTTGTCGATTACAATCGCGCCGAATGAATCCGCCTCGTCAAAGAAGCTGACGCGAATGCGCGGATGCGCCGCGTTTTTGATTCCGTGTTCAAAGGCGTTCTCAATCAAGGGCTGCAAGATTAAGCGCGGCACGCGATACGAGGCAAAGGACGAAGGCGCTTGTTCCATAATCGTATCGATTCTTTGAAAGCGCATCGTTTGAATGGAAAGATAATTGTGCGCGTGTTCCACCTCGGCGGACATCATCACCATATCCGACGCGGAGCGCGTAATGTATTCGTAATATTTGCCCAAATAATCGGAAAAGGAAACAATGCTTTCGCAGTCGCCAAGCTTTGCCATGCGATAGATGTTATAGAAGCTGTTGTATAAAAAGTGCGGGCTGATTTGCGATTGAAGCTGTTTTAGCTCCGCTCTTTGCGCGGCGATCTTCTGTTCGTAAACCTCGTCTATCAGGCTTCGCAAATGTCGAATCGTGTCGTTGTACGATTGATAAAGATAGCGGAACTCATCGTTGCGCTCGTGGGAGATCTCCGTCGAAAAATCGCCTTTTTCCAGCCGGTGAAACGCGCCCACAAGCTCGTGCATCGGCTGGTGAACAAGCTTTCTCAAATAGTAAGCAAAAGCGCATATCAGCGCGACGGAGGTAATCGAAAACCCGAAAAAGATGCTGCTGTATTTTTGTGCGAGCGCGGAAAAGTCGTTTGTCAACGCAAGAGAAACAAGATAGGTGCCGAGCTTTTCGGAGTAGACGTAGGTCGCCTGCATCGATTGCCCGTCGATCGTAAGCGGCGTTGTGCCGATCGTATGCGGCGTGAGAACGGCTGCGCACGCCTCAGCCCTTACGTTCTCGCCCTTGCTGGAAATGCAAAAGCCGTAGTCCGTGTTGAGAAAAAGCAATTCGCTGCTTTCGGAAAGATCAAACCCGCGCATAATTTTTTGGATGTACGCGTTGGAAAGCGTGATTTCCAGCACGAGCCTCGGCGTTCGTCCCTCCCGCTGAATCACGGGATAGGTGATGACCATGGAAAGGCGTTCATGATCGCCGTAGATGATTCCCGATCCGCTTTTTCGCGCGCTCTCTCCCAAAAGCGCGCCCCAGTCCTCGCGCAAAGACGCAATCTTGCCGGGCGTAATCGTTTTCCCGATCGGCACAAGATGCAGCGTAATATCCTGAATGCAGTCGCTGCTGTTTTTCAAGATCAGCAGTCGTTTTTGCGCGCGCAGCGTATACTGCATTCGCTCATAATTACTTAATATGGGATATACGTTCACAAGATAGAGAAGATCTTCGTCGTTGATGCACACCTCGCGCAGATATTCGATGCGGTCTATTTCGGATTCAAGCGTCTTTGTGTACAAGGTAGCCTGCGAAAGCGAAGACGCGGCGAGCTGCTCGTTCATTTTCTGGCTGCCCCAGAGATAAATCGCCGTTCCGAGGATATATACGGGAACCATGACGAACAAAAAAAGCAGCAGCATCCGCATGTACAGCGGAACAGACTGTGCATTCGCCCGGCTTTTTACATTCGGCTTTCCATGAAGCATATTTCGACGCATAGCTCATTTTATCATAGCTCGTATGCACACTCAATCTACTTTCGTTTGCCGATTCTCTACGCTTGTTTTAGCGAAAAAGTGTGGTAGAATTTGGACAAGTGAAAGCAGAAGATCGGCATTTACGCCATGTGCGATTCCTTGCTAGAATATCGGCGTTGGAGTCAACAACACATCCAAACCATATCTATCAGGAGGAAAACGCAATGTTGAAAAAATGGTTGTCCCTGTTCGTATGCGTTCTGATGGCAACGGCGTTGTTCGCGTGCGCCGCGCCGGCCGCGGAACCGAGCGGCGCCGTACCCGACGGGCAAGCCGCGGCTGAACCGGAAGCGGTTGCAGAGGAAACGCCCGCCGAACCTGCCGACCCGTTTGGGAAATACGACGAGCCGGTGACGTTGAGCGCGGTTCGCTATCTGCAAGACGGCATTTCCTACGCCGACGGCGAATCCCTGGAAAACAACATTTGGTCAAGAACCTATCAGGACGAGCTCAACGTGACGCTTTCCTACGAATGGACGACGCCGCAGGCCCAATACGCACAGAAGCTGAACGTATCGGCGGCTTCCGACGATCTGCCCGACCTTATGTGGGTAGACGCCGCACAGCTCAAACGCATGGTTGAAGACGACCAGCTTGCGGATCTAACCGAATATTACGCAAGCTACGCCGCGGAATTTACGGATAAGGTGCTCAACGACGACGGCGGCTGCGCCATGGAAGCTGCCACGTTTAACGGAAAGCTCTACGGCCTGCCGCACATCCAGAGCGGCTATGGCTCGACCGAGGTCATGTTTGTGCGCGCAGACTGGCTCAAAAAGCTCGGCCTTGATACCCCGAAAACCATGCAGGACGTCCTCACGGCGGCGCGTGCGTTCGCCACGCAGGATCCCGACGGCAACGGCGTCAACGACACCTTCGGCATCGGCGCAAACAAGGGCCTGATTGCGCAGAACAACCTGCCCTACGCGGTGCTGGACGGCTTCTTTAACGCATATCACGCATATCCGACCATCTGGGTCAAAGACGAGAGCGGCAAGCTCGTTTACGGCGGCGTACAAGCAGAGATGAAGGCCGCGCTCGAAGAACTCCAACGTCTCTACGCCGAGGGCGTAATCGACGCAGAGTTTGGCGTCAAAGACGCTGTGAAGGTCAGCGAGGACGTCAACAACGGAAAAGTCGGTATGTTCTACGGATACTTTTGGAATTGCGCCAGCGGCTGGCTTCAGGACGGAAAGATCAATAACCCGGAAGCCGACTGGGTCGCCGTACCGATCGTTTCCATCGACGATACGCCTGCAAGCGCAATGGCTCCCTTTGCAACGACGTACTATACGGTTGTGAAAAAGGACTGCGCACACCCCGAGGCCGCAATCAAAATGTACAATCTGGTTCTCGAAAAGATGTTTGGCGAGACAGCGCAGCCGGAAATCTACAACGCGACGCCCGATAATATCGCCGTATTCAACTACGCATACAGCTATGGCGAACCGCCGATGAAGAACCTCGACGCGCAGCGCAAAGTAACGGCCGCTCTCGAAAGCGGAGACACATCCATGCTCAACGCGGAGGAGACGAACTACTTTGACACCTGCAAGGCGTTCCTTGACACCGGAGATTTGCAGTACTGGGGCGCATACCAGATGTGGGGGCCGACGGGCGGTTTGGCGGTTATCAACGAGTATGTCGCAAACGGCTGCGTCAACACCGATCAGTATTTCGGCGCAACCACCGACGGCATGGCGGAATATAACGCTACGCTGCAAAAGCTGCAACTCGAAACCTACACGAAGATCATCACCGGAAGCGCGTCGATCGACGAATTTGACGCGTTCGTGGAAAACTGGTATCAGCTCGGCGGCGAGCAGATTACCAAGGAAGTCAACGAATGGCTCGCGTCCCGATAACGGGCGTCAGGAAACGGTTGCGGGGAGGCTGCCCTCCCCGCTCAACCGTCAAAAACTTCGTTTTTTGACGGAGCAGCCGCTTCCGGCCTAAAACCCTACGGGTTTCCGGGCGGCAGGAAGCGCAAGGAAACCGCCCCAAATGGGCGATCCGTTCCGGCGTACACGCCGCCGGAGCCGGAACAGAACCTCCGGGGATTGCGATCCCCGAACCCCTTTGGACTTTTTTGACAGACTGTGCGGGGAGGCTGCCCTCCCCGCTTTTTTTAGGAAGATGAAAAAACTAAATCGTGTTCGCCGCGATCGGTTTTTCGCGGAACTGCCGCTGCATATAATGCTCCTGCCCGGAATTATTCTTACCGTCCTGTTTGCCTACGTTCCCATGGCCGGTATTGTCATGGCGTTTGAAAAGTTCTCGCCCAAGCGTGGAATTTTTGGCTCAACATGGGTGGGTCTGGACAACTTCCGATATCTTCTCAATATGCCGGATATCGGCAACGTCGTTTGGAATACGTTCTATATTGCCGCGCTCAAACTCGTCCTCGGCGTGATCGTCCCCGCGGCGGTTTCGATTCTGCTCAACGAGATTCGCGTGGGCGCGTACAAAAAGACGGTTCAGACCATCATCTATTTCCCACATTTTCTCTCATGGGTCATTTTGAGCGGCATCTTTATTGATATTCTTTCGCCTTCGAGCGGCATCGTCAACGAATTCATCCGTTCGCTCGGGCTTAAACCCGTCTTCTTTCTCGGAAATGCCAAGTGGTTTCCTTATACGATGGCGCTCACCGAAACCTGGAAGGAATTTGGGTTTGGTACGATCGTATACCTTGCGGCTATCGCGGGTGTGAACCCGAATCTATATGAAGCGGCGGAGGTTGACGGCGCAAACCGCTGGCGACAAACGTTATCCATCACGATACCTTCGCTTTTGCCAATGGTCGGCTTGATGTTCATTCTCAATATGGGCACGGCGCTCAACACAGGCTTTGAGCAGATATATAATCTTTACAGCCCGCAGGTGTATGCCACGGGCGACATTCTCGATACGCTTGTATACCGCCTCGGGCTTGTCGACGCACAGTTCGGCGTCGCGACGGCCGTCGGCCTGTTTAAGTCGGTCGTGTCGCTTGCTTTGGTCGTGTTCTCCTACTGGCTGGCAAAAAAAACCAGCGATTATCGAATCTTTTGAGGCGCATTATGTTACGAAAAGAGTTTCGGCGTTATTCTGCGGGACGGAAAATATTCGTCGTTTGCAACTATGTCTTCCTGGGGCTGCTGGCTTTACTGTGCCTTATCCCCATGATTAATATTTTGGCCATCTCGCTAAGCTCCAGCGTGGCGGCGGGTTCGGGGCTTGTCAAGCTCTGGCCCGTGGACTTTACGACCAAATCCTATGATTTTGTCACCGCCAAGCCGGCGTTTGGCGAATCCTTTCGAATTTCGGTCAAGCGGGTGCTCGTCGGCGTACCGATTAATATGCTTGTGACCATCCTGATCGCATACCCGCTTTCCAAAGAAAATCGTCAGCTTCATTTCCGTCGCTTTTATGTGTGGTTTTTCGTAATCACGATGCTTTTTAGCGGCGGGCTGATTCCATGGTATATGACCATCGCAAAGCTGGGTCTGATCGACAGCTTTTGGGCGTTGATACTGCCCTGCGCGGTGTCGGTATACAACGTTATCATTCTTATGAACTTCTTCCGTCAGATCCCAAACGAAATTATGGAGGCCGCAGCGATGGACGGAGCCTCTCATTTTCGGACGTTGTTCCAGATCGTCGTTCCGCTTTCGCTTCCCTCCCTTGCAACGCTTACGCTGTTTTCCGTTGTCATGCATTGGAATTCCTGGTTTGACGGACTGCTTTTGATGAACAATCCGTCCAATTATCCGCTGCAAAGCTATCTGCAAACCGTCATTGTCAATCGCGACATGACGTTGATGAGCACGAGCGATATTTTGACGCTCAGCAACGTTTCCGACCGCACGTCGAAAGCCGCGCAGACGTTTGTTGCCGCGCTGCCCGTGCTTGTTATCTACCCGTTTTTGCAGCGGTTCTTTGCAAAGGGCATCGTCATGGGAAGCGTGAAGGAATAGCTGAAAGAATTGAGAGGACATTGAGAGGATATTTGAGAGGATACTTGTATGAAGAAAATAGTCTTTATCGGCGCGGGCAGCATTATTTTTGTAAAGAATCTCATAGGTGATTGCCTGCTTACGCCATGCCTTTATGACGCAGAGATTGTTTTGGTCGACATCGACGCGCACAAACTCGCCCTCTCGCGCGCCATGCTGCAAACGCTGAACGAGAACGTCAACCAAGGCCGCGCGCACATTTCTGCAACAACCGATCGGCGCAGCGCGCTTTCGGGCGCGGATTTTGTGATCAACGCCATTCAGGTCGGAGGGTACGATCCCTGCGTGATCAACGACTTTGAGCTGCCCAAACGTTTCGGGCTCAGGCAGACCTATGCGGATACGCTCGGCATCGGCGGCATCTTTCGCGGACTCAGAACCATTCCCGTGGTATCCGAATTCGCGCGCGATATCGAAGAGCTCTGTCCCGACGCGTGGCTTTTGAACTATGTCAATCCCATGTGCATCGTCACGGGTTACCTGCAACGCCGCACAAAGATTCACTGCGTCGGCTTATGTCACAGCGTGCAGGTCTGTACGCGCGATCTGCTCGCGGGGCTGGGCATGGATGCAGACAACGTAACCGACAGAATTGCCGGCATCAACCATCAGGCGTGGCTTTTGGAGGTGAAGCGCGGCAAAGAGGATCTCTATCCCGAGATACGCAGGCGCGCGGCCGAACGGGAAAAGCCGCATGACGATCTGGTTCGATACGAAGTCATGCGCCGCTTTGGATACTATGTAACCGAATCCAGCCAGCACAGCGCGGAGTATATGCCCTACTTTATCAAGCGCGCGTATCCGGAATTGATTGAGCAGCTTGGAATCAAGAC
Source organism: uncultured Oscillospiraceae bacterium (assembly GCA_964495255.1). Taxonomy (GTDB): domain Bacteria; phylum Bacillota; class Clostridia; order Christensenellales; family CAG-138; genus UBA7703. The sequence continues at coordinate 33,289 of CAZBVC010000015.1, read as the reverse complement.
CGAGATGTACCGCGAGTGGGGCGCGTCGCAAACGTCCTATTGGGAGAACGTGGAGCGTGAATTTGCCGCGACATGCAACCTCACGCACACGCGCACCAAGGAGTTTGCCTCATATATCATGGAAGCAATGACGCTCGATCAGCCATACCGCATCGCGGGAAACGTCATAAACAACGGCTATATCGACAATCTCCCGTCGTACGCCTGCGTAGAGGTTCCCGCCTACGTTTCCGCCGACGGGATCCATCCTGTGCGCATGGGCGCTTTACCGCCGCAATGCGCCGCGATGAACCTGACCAACATTAACGTCCAGGAGCTGACCATACAGGCCGCCGTTACGGGCGATTTTACGCATGTCTACCATGCGGCGATGATGGATCCGCATACCGCCGCGGAACTGAGCCTTGACGACATCGTAACCCTTTGCGACGCGCTTTACGAAGCAAATCGCGCGTGGCTGCCGATGTTTGATTGAGGGCGGGACAAATGGCGATTCGGATCGACGAAGAAAGAAGGCTCTTTACCCTGCATACGCAGGATTCCACCTATCAAATGCAGACGGGCGCATACGGGTTTCTTCTGCATCTCTACTACGGGCCGCGCATAGACGGGTGCGATTTAAGCTATCTTGTTGAGCGCAAAGATCGCGGCTTCTCGGGCAACCCATATGAAGCCGCGCAGGATCGCACCTTTTCGACGGATACGCTGCCGCAGGAATACTCGGTTTACGGAACAGGCGATTATCGCGAAAGCTGCCTTGCTTTGATCGACGAACGTGGCGCGCGCATGGCGGATCTGAGATACGAATCCTATACCGTTTCTCGCGGGAAACGCAAACTCGAAGGACTGCCCGCAAGCTATGGCGAAGAAAGCGAGGTTGATTCGCTTGATGTTCTTCTTCGGGATACGACGGGCAAAATCGCCGTTCTGCTTTCCTATTCCGTCTTTTATGATGAGAACGTCATCGCACGCTCCGCAAAGATTCTCAACACGGGTTCTGCGTCTGTTACGCTCACAAGCGCGCTTTCATTCTGCCTCGATTTCTGCGTGCCGCGCGATTACGACCTTGTCTCGCTCTACGGTCGGCATTGTCAGGAGCGCTGCATTGAACGCCGTCCGCTTCGGCATGAAAAAGCGCGCGTTGAAAGCACCCGAGGCGCTTCGAGTCACCAGCAGAATCCGTTTATCATGCTATGCGAACACAATGCCGATTTGAACGCGGACGTTTGCTATGGTATATCGCTCGTGTACAGCGGCAGCTTCCTTTTGCAAGCCGAACTCGACCAAATCGACCAGGTTCGTATCGTCGGCGGAATTCAGCCCAACGGGTTTTCGTGGCGCCTACGCGCGGGCGAAGCCTTCCAAACGCCGGAAGCGCTGCTGTGTTGCTCGACAAACGGCATTAACGGCGTTTCTCACAGCCTGCACGAGCTGATGAACAACCATTTGATCCGCGGCTCGTATCGCCAAAAACCGCGACCGATTCTCCTAAACAGCTGGGAGGGCGTTTACTTCGACTTTGACGAGGAAAAGCTGCATCGTCTGATCGACGGCGCGGCAGATCTGGGAATCGAACTGTTTGTTTTGGACGACGGATGGTTTGGCAGGCGCAACGACGATACTTCGAGCCTTGGAGACTGGTATGTCAATCGAACCAAACTGCCGCACGGGCTGGGCGCGTTATCCGACTATGCTGCCGCGCGCGGGCTTCGCTTCGGCTTGTGGGCAGAACCCGAAATGGTCTCCGAAAACAGCGATCTCTACCGCCTGCATCCCGATTGGGCGCTGGGCGTGCCCGACCGAAAAAGCGTGCTTAGCCGCGGTCAGCTCGTGCTGGACATGACGCGAAGCGAAGTGCGCGATTATTTGTTCGATTCGATTTCATGCGCATTGCTGGAAGGAAACGTCGCCTATGTAAAGTGGGATATGAACCGGCACATTGCCAATGCGTTTTCGAGCGCGCTTTTTGCCGAGCAGCAGGGAGAGCTGATGCACCGTTATATACTGGGTCTGTATGAACTGCTGGAACGGTTTGTCACGGCTTTTCCCGACGTGCTCTTTGAAAGCTGCTCGGGCGGCGGCGGCAGGTTCGACGCGGGCATGCTGTACTATACGCCGCAGATCTGGACAAGCGACAACACGGACGCGCTGGATCGTATCGGCATACAGACCGGCACCGCGCTCGCATATCCTATTTCGACCATAAGCAGCCACGTTTCCGCCTGCCCAAACCACCAAACGGGAAGGACATCGCCAATTGCTACGCGCGCGGCCGTCGCGTCAACGGGCGCATTCGGCTATGAGTTAGATCCGACTGCGCTTAACGAAGAGGAACGACGCATGATTTGCGCGCAGATCCAATCCTATCGCGCCAACGCCGAACTGCTCGTCACCGGAACCTACTATTTGCTATGTGAGGATACGCAGGGCGCCGGATATGCCTGCTGGATGATCGTATCTGCGCGGCAGGACGCGGCAATCGTAACGTTTGTACGGACGCGGTCTTACGCCAACGCGCCGGAGATCTGCATTCGACTGCTTGGACTAAAACCAAACGTGAACTACCGAAACGACCGCAATGATTTGATCCTTTCGGGAACAGCGCTGATGAACGCGGGGTTCGTCATGCCCGACCTAAGCGGCGAACTGTCGTCCGTGCAGATCCATTTTCGCGCATATCGAACGCGTGATGCCGCTAAGGACGCGCAGCATTGCCGATGAATTGGCGTCCATAACGGCAATGATTCAAATGATGAACTTTTGTAAAAATGTGTAAAACAGCAGGGAGATTACAGACCCGTGTATAGCAAAAATCCGCGGAAACTTCGGGAATTTTCGTGGCAGCGGCGATTGGATTCTCCGCTCAATGCGCTGCTTGCTTGCGCCGCCGCCCTCCGCGGGGCGCTAAAAAACGATTCACAGGATCGTTTTTTCCCTGCGGGTCGCGCCCTTCCAATCTCTCCGAACAACAGACCAAAACAAAAGAGGGCAAACGCCCTCTCTTTTTATGGTGCGGCTGGCGAGATTTGAACTCGCAAGCTTTCGCCGACGGATTTTAAGTCCGTTGTGTATGCCGTTCCACCACAGCCGCACAGAAGCTATTTTACCATGCCGCGCGCGCTTGTCAAATCAAACTCCGATGTTTTACAGCCGCAGCAGAATTCCGAACGCCGCGCCGACCAAAATATAGAAGATCGGGTGAATCTTTCCGAGCGCCTTGATCTGCGTGCAGGCAAACAGCGCCGCAAACAAAATTACGCAGGGCAGATCGAACGCGCCGAAGAAGCCGAGCTGCGAAATACTGCCGCGCAGAAGCGCGGATTTGGTCACGGAATAGCACGCCGCCGCAATTAGCCCCGTCACGGCGGGACGCAGCCCGAGGAACGCGTCGTTGACAAGCCTGTTGTCCCGATATTTTTGCAGCGCGCGCGCAATCAAAACGACGATGATGAACGACGGCAGAACGAGCGCGAGCGACGCCACGACGCTGCCCAATACGCCCGCCGCGCTGTAACCCGCGAACGACGCCGCGTTGACGCCGATCGGGCCCGGCGTGGATTCCGCGATCGCCACAATATCCGCGATTTGCAGCGTGCCGAACCAATCGGGGTACTTTTCCGTCATCTTGATGAGGAAGGGGATTGTGGCAAGCCCGCCGCCGACGGAGAACAGCCCCGTTTTGAAGAACTCGAAGAACAAAAGCAGATAGATCATTTGCGCACCCTCCCCGCAACAAGCCCCGCGACGGCTGCGCCCGCGACAACGATGATGGGGGACTGTCCGAAGATCCCGACAACGGCAAACGCGAGCACGCAAAGCGCAACGCCAAACCAGTTTTTGACGTTCGAGCGCGCGAGCCGCACTACGGCGGAAAGAATCAGCGCCGCAACCGCAACGCGTATGCCGTTGAACGCGTTCGAAACGATCGGCAAATGCCAAAAACGCAGCAAAACCGCCGCGATCAACACGATGAGCAACACGGGAACGGTGATGACCCCGAGCGTTGCGATTGCGCCGCCGAGCGCCCCCTTGCGCTTCGTGCCGACAAAGGTCGCCGTGTTGACGGCGATGACGCCCGGCGTGCATTGCGCGATGGCGAAATAATCGAGAAGCTCCTCCTCGGTCGTCCATTTACGGCGGTCGACGAGCTCACGCTCCAAAAGCGGCAGCATGGAGTAACCGCCGCCGAACAGGAACGCGCCGATCTTCAAAAAACACAGGTACAGGGAAAGATACTCGTTCATGCGCTTAATAGACGTACCATTGGTTCACATATGCGAACATATAGTACAGCATCAGAATCAGGCAGGCCGCCGTGACCGCGCGATCGACCCATTTGTTTTCGGTCAGATGCCCCAGCGCGAGCGCGAGCGGAAATGCGGCGGTCAGGTATCGCGGCGCGGAAAGCAGCCACGTTGCGCCCATACACACGGCGTAGTAGAGCAGGAAGTAGGCGACGTTGGACGCGCGCATCTTCTGCTGCGCCCCCGCGACAATGCCGAGCGAAGCGAACAGGTATACGAGGTTGGGCAGCCAAAGCCCGAAAAGCATTTGTGTATTGTCCGCAAACTGACTCGTCGCGTTGACGACCTGCGTTGCGGCGGAGGCGAAGAACCAGCCGAGGTTCTGGCTCCAATGCTCGCTTTGGTAGGTTAAAAACATCAGCGCGTTGCCCGTTACGCGGTAATTGATATAGAGGTAAAGCAGCAGTCCGAGCGGGATGAGCAAGAGCGGCAGCGCGCGCTTGACGACGCCAAGGATCCGGCGGCGATCGTTCTTTTGACCGTCATATTCGCGTATGCTCCTTCCGACCAGCTCAAAGCAGGCGGGCGCGAGCAGCAGAATGCCCGGCATACGCGTGAGCGCGGCGAAAAAGCCGACCATTCCCGCGAGCGGGTAGCGATCCGTCCGCACGAGATAGACGCATAGGATGGATAAAAGCAGAAAGAGACTGTCCGAAAGCGGCGCGGAAAACAGAAACGCCGCGGGCAGGATACAGAGGTATTTGAACTGGCGCAGGGCGGTTTTCCGATCCGCATCCAACAGCGCAAGCTCGTAAAACGCCCAGCAGGCGAACACGGCGCATACGTTGGAAACGAATAAGCCGCTCATGAGATAGTCGTCGAACACGACGCGGAACATGCGCACGAGGATGGGGTAGAGCGGGAAAAACACGATGAGCAGGCGATCGTCGCCCGCGTTGACATACCAGTTTTCCGCGATGGTCAAATAATGGCGGCTGTCCGTGCCGAGACGGTTCCATAAATCGAGGTTGTCGAATATGCCGCCGGTTATGCCTTTCTCCGCACGCAAAAGAAGAACATAGGCGACAACGAACAGAAGCACGCGAAACGCCGTTGCGCCGATCAGGATCGTCCAAAAGGGATGCAAACGGCTTCTGCGCGCGCTGCGTTTGCCCTCGATTTCTCGCGCGGGCAGCCATGGTCTGCGGCTCCACGCCGCCATCCACTGCGGGATAAACCGAATGCCGACGAGCGCGTACAGAAACGTCAGCAGCGTCGCGGCGAGAATCGCAAGCGGGCTTCTCGGCGCCGCGCCGAACGCCCAAGCGCCGAAGAACACCAGCAACGCAAATAAGGGTACCGCTGTATACAGTACCCTTTTGTTCCGATAGGCGTCCTGCGCGGCGCGCTTATTCGGCATAACGCTTATTCGCGAAGCGCGAGCGGTTTTCCGAGTATTTCGGACATGACCAGCCCGCTCAGCACGGCGTTTTGATCCCATACGAACGGGTTCTCCGTCTGCGAATCGGTTTGCCGATCGGCGCCGACGTGAGCCGCCGTTTCGACCGAATGCGTGATCGCGTCGGGCGCACAGGGCGCCGAAACGCTCGTAATGCTGGATTCCGTATGCGTATGTCCGCCTTCGCTCGTCGCGCGAACGACATGCTCGGCTTCGGTGCGCAAACGCATCTGCGCGGCGGGGATGCGCCTGCCGTCTCCCTCGGCGGGAACGGAAAGACGCGGCGTTTGCGGCGCGGGTTCGTCATGCAGAACGACCGACGGGCGAATGGGCTGCGGTGCGACGCGCGTTTTTGCCTGCTCCGCCCCCGCGCGCTGCCGCTCTGCGTCGAGCGCCGCCTGACGGCGGGCGCGTTCCCGCGCCGCCGCCTGCTGTGCGTCGTTTTGCTTTTTCTTTACGATTGCTCCGAATACGACCCAGAGAATCGCGATGACGAATATAATGCCTTGCATGGCTTATTTTTTCTCGGTCGGAACGGGACGCGTGCCCTTGCTGATGGCGGAGCGCATCTCGGTATCCGAAACGATGTTCTGCATGCGGTAATAGTCCATAACGCCGAGCTTGCCGTCACGGAACGCCTGCGCCATCGCCTTGGGCACCTCTGCCTCCGCCTCGATGACGCGCGCGCGCATGCCCTGCACCGCCGCGATGTTCTCCTGCTCCTGCGCGACCGCCATGGCGCGGCGCTCTTCCGCCTTCGCCTGCGCGATGCGCTTATCCGCTTCCGCCTGGTCGATTTGGAGCTGTGCGCCGACGTTTCTGCCAACGTCCACGTCCGCGATGTCGATTGAGAGAATCTCAAACGCCGTGCCCGCGTCCAAGCCCTTGGAAAGCACCGTGCGGGAGATCTTATCGGGGTTTTCGAGAACCTCCTTGTGCGACGAGGAGGAGCCGACGGTGGTAACGATGCCCTCGCCGACGCGCGCGATGATCGTTTCCTCGCCCGCGCCGCCGACCAAACGGTCGATGTTGGCGCGCACGGTGACGCGCGCTTTGGCGCGAAGCTCGATGCCGTTCATGGCGACCGCCGCGATGACGGGCGTTTCGATAACCTTCGGGTTAACGCTCATCTGCACGGCGTTCAACACGTCGCGCCCCGCAAGGTCGATGGCGCAGCTCTGCTCGAAGCCGAGCGGGATGCCCGCGCGCTGTGCGGCAATGAGGGCGTTGATCACGCGGTCTACGTTGCCGCCCGCGAGATAGTGCGCTTCCAGCTTATTGATGGAAACGTCGAGACCCGCCTTGGTCGCTTTAATCATGGGGTTGACGATGCGGCTCGGCACGACCTTGCGCACGCGCATACCGACAAGCTGGAAGATGCCGATGCGGACGCCCGAAGCGCGCGCCGAGATCCACAGCCCGAGCGGCACAAAGCTGAAAAACAGCGTAAGGAAGATGATCGCGAGAATAATGATGACGACGAGTAAAATGGGATCCATGTTGAAAACCTCCTGTATCGTTTAGTCGTATGGTGGGATAAACGGCGGCTCAATATCCGCCGAGAGCGTACAAAAAGCGAATTACGACGTACAGCACGCCGATCATCAGCGGAATGCCGATTACGATGCCGATCCATTGGCGCACGCGCACGCTTTTCGGCGCTTCCTTGGGCGGCAATGCGTTCGGATCCTCCGTTTCGACGCCGCACTTGGGGCATACGTCCAGCAGGTCGGAATACAATACGCCGCACTTTTTGCAGTATTTCATGCTATTTGGCGTCGGAATCGGATGCGGTCGCTTCCGCGTCGGCTGCGTCGTCCGCCGGTTCGAGCGCGCGCACGAGGATATTCACGCCCTCCGCCGCAACGATGACGATCTGCTGACCCGCTTCGAGGAACGCGCCTGCGGTTTTTACGTCCACACGCTTGCCGTCGATCTCCGCAATGCCTGCGGGACGCAGCGGCGTGACGGCGACGCCGCGCTTGCCGACGAGCTGCCGCTTTGCGTTGGCGATTTCGGGAACGGATTCGCCGTCCACCTTTTCGTCCAGCACAAGGAAGGAGTGGGACAGCTTGCCGCGTTGCAGCGAGCGAATGACCCAGATCAGCGCGAGGATGATGATGAGCAGCGTGATGGCGATGATATACAGCGCGACCTGCGGGTTGCCCCAGCCGAGCTGCATGACCACGACCGCGATGAGGCAGATCAGCCCCGTCGCGCCCGCGACGCCGACGCCGGGGGTAAACAACTCGATGACCAGCATGATCAGCCCGATGAGCAGGCAGACGATGGTGGGAATTGCGGTCGGCCCGAGAATCTCGATAAATGACATGTGTTTGACCTCCTGTCGCCTTTTCGGAACGGAGAGCGGCTTGTTCCTGCGTCGAAACCCGCTCTGTTCAGTATAGCATATCCGCGCGCGCGGAGAAAGGAATTTCCATCGACGTTTGCAAGCGATTTTTGGCGCGGCGTCAGCGCTCGTCGTTCGACGGATCGGATGCGGGCCGCGACGCGTCCGTCTTTTCGGGCGTGTCGAAGTCAAACGCACAGGACGGCAAGGTGACGCCGCGCTTGCGCGCCTGCGCCGCCGCTTCCGCCGCCTTCCTCTGCGCTTCCTTGTCGGTGTTCTTTCGCGCGAGAATGACGAGCACGACCACGAGCGCGATCGTTACGACAAGCGAGCCGACGGCAACCCCGCCGAGCAGTTCGGGCGTCAGGAACGAGAACTGACCAAGCTCGAAGTTGGGCGCGTATTCCTTTGTGGTCGCGTCGTATGTGTAAAGATAGCCGCGCAGGAGGCTCATGCCGCTGTTGAGCAGCATGAAAACGCCCAGCACGACATAGAGCTTTCTCACCTTGGAGACGTAGGAATCGCGGTTTTCCTCTTTGATGCTTTCCAAAGAGTAGAGCTTGCCCTTGCCGACAATGCCCTGCCAAAGCACATAGGCTGCCAACGCGAGCAGCAACAGATCAAACAACATAGATCGTTCTCCTTACAGTTTTTTGAGCTTGGGCCCGTTCGCCGTATCCTCTACGGTGAAACCTGCCGCCTTTAATTCGTCGCGGATCGTGTCCGCACGGGCAAAGTCCTTTTGCTTGCGCGCGGTCTGCCGTTCGTTCATGAGCGAGATCGCGTCCTCGGGGAATTCTTCCGCTTTTTGAACGCAGAGTCCGAGCACGCCCGTCAATTCGTCAAAGAGCGACTTCGCCTTGTCCAGCGCATCCTTACCGCGCGGCTCGGTGACAAACACATTGATCGCGCGCGCAAGCTCAAACAGCACGCCAAGCGCATCCGCGGTGTTCAAATCGTCGTCCATCGCGTCGCAGAAGCGGGATTTATAGGCTCCGAGCTCGGCGGCAAACGCGTCGTCCGCGTCGGTCTTTTCGCTCGAAACGGCGGCGCTTTCCAAGCGTTCGCGCGCGGTTTTCAAGCGGGTCAGCGCGGCTTCCGCCTGACGAATCAGCTCGCGCGAGAAGTTGACGGGGTTTCGGTAATGCACGCCCAGCATGAACATGCGAACCGCTTCCAAATCGAATTCCGCCGCGATTTCGCGCACGGTGAAAAAGTTGCCGAGCGACTTGCTCATTTTCTGGTTGTCGACGTTGATGTAGCCGTTGTGCATCCAATAGCGCGCGAACGGTTTGCCCGTCGCCGCCTCGCTCTGCGCGATCTCGTTTTCGTGATGCGGAAACACGAGATCCTGCCCGCCCGCGTGGATGTCGAACGTCGGCCCGAGCAAAGACATGCTCATGGCGGAGCATTCGATATGCCAGCCGGGGCGGCCCTTGCCCCAAGGCGAATCCCAGGACGGCTCGCCGGGCTTTTCCGCCTTCCAAAGCGCGAAATCGAGCGGGTCGCGCTTTTCATCGCCGGGGTCTACGCGCGCGCCGTTTTCCAGATCGTCGATGTTCTGCCCGGAGAGCTTGCCGTAGCCGGGAAAGCTGCGCACGGAGAAATACACGTCCCCGCTCGGCGCGACGTAGGCGTGTCCCTTTTCGATAAGGGTTTCGACAAGCCCGATGATTTCCGATATATGCTCGGTGGCGCGCGGGTTGACGGATGCGCGTTTGACGCCGAGCGCGTCCGCGTCCTTGTAATATTCCCGGATAAAGCGGTCGCCCAGCTCCTTGACGGACGTATTTTCCTCGGCGGCGCGGCGGATCATCTTATCGTCGATGTCGGTGAAGTTCTGAACGAATTTCACGCGGTAACCGCGGTATTCGAGATAGCGGCGCATCGTATCGAACACGATGAACGGGCGCGCGTTGCCGATATGGAAAAAGTTGTACACGGTGGGGCCGCAGGCGTACATGGAGATCTCGCCCGGTACCAGCGGGATAAGCTCCTCCTTTTTGCGGGTCATGGTGTTGTAAACTTGCATACTGTTCCTCCCGTATTCTGCCAGAATATCATATCATATTTTTGTTTGGGCATGGGCTTTTTTTCAAATATGTCCTTATTTCGGCGCATTGTTGCCATGATGCTCCGTTTCCAGCGCGTCCACGCGCTTTTGCAGCGCGGTGAGCGCCTGCCACACGGGGTCGGGCAGATGCACCTGATCGAGGTCTACGCCCGCCTCGCCTGCGGGAACGCAAGTATCGGCGTCCGCGCAGGGACAATCCTTTTTTTGCGCCGCCGCTTCCTCGCAGGGGACGGGGCAGCCGTATCTGCGCACGACGCGCCCCGGCACGCCGACGACCGTCGAGCAGCGCGGCACGTCCGAAAGCACGACCGCGCCCGCGCCGATTTTGGCATGGTCGCCGATCGAAACGGGGCCCAATACGCTTGCGCCCGCCGAAACGACGACGTGGTCGGAAAGCGTGGGATGCCGTTTTCCCGTATCCTTGCCCGTGCCGCCGAGCGTCGCGCCCTGATAGAGCGTTACGTCGTCGCCGATCACGCTCGTTTCGCCGATGACGACGCCCGCGCCATGGTCGATAAAGAGCCGCTTGCCGATGACCGCCGCAGGATGAATCTCCACGCCCGTGCGAAAGCGGCAGGCGTCCGAAACGAGGCGCGCCAGGAGCTTCAGCCCGTGCGTATGGTAGAAATGCGCTCTGCGGTACATGCGCACGGCGCGAAAGCCGGGGCTTGCGAAAAGCACCGTAAACGTGCTGCGCGTGGCGGGGTCGCGGCTCTTGACGACGCCGATATCGCCCCGCAGGGTTTGAAACATACGATCGATCCTCGCAAACATAAAAATAGCGCATCCGACATAAAGACGAATGCGCTCCGTGGTTCCACTTTACTTGGCGCGGCGTCGCTGCTCTTTTCATGGCAGAGCGCCGTTCCCGCTTATGCGACCTTAACGCGGTCATGTCGTCGTTTGCCGATACTCGGGGGAAAACCCTTTGTCGGCAAAAGGCTATGGGAGGCACTTTTGCGCAGTTTCCGCCGTGGCGACTTTCAGCGAAATGATTTCCCGCAATCGGCGGAGAATCGTTTGCCGCCGTTCTCTTTCGGCGGGGATCAAGCGCATACTCTTTCCCAATCAAAGCCCGTATGAAGTTTCCATTATCTTATGCGGCGTCCCCGCGCTTGTCAAGGGTTTCTTTCCCGCGGGAAAAAGCGGGATAACCCGTCGGAACAGTGCGGGACGGCGGCGCGCTTACGACAACTCGAACATACCCATATACAGGCTGTAATACTTGCCCTTTTGCGCGAGCAGATCGTCGTGGTCGCCGCGTTCGATGACCTCGCCGTGTTCCAATACGAGGATCGCGTCGGCGTTGCGCACGGTTGAGAGCCTGTGCGCGATGACGAACACCGTGCGTCCCCTCATGAGCCGATCCATGCCCTTTTCGATGAGCGCCTCGGTACGCGTGTCGATGGAGCTGGTCGCCTCGTCGAGAATCAATACGGGCGGGTCGTCCACAGCCGCGCGCGCGATGGCGAGCAGCTGCCTTTGCCCCTGCGAAAGATTCGCGCCGTCCGCCGTGAGCACGGTGTCGTAGCCCTGCGGCAGATGCGTGATGAACCAATGCGCGTTGGCGAGCTTCGCGGCCTTTTCGATCTCCTCATCCGTCGCGTTCAAGCGCCCGTAACGGATGTTTTCGCGAACCGTGCCCGTAAACAGATGCGTGTCTTGCAGCACCATGCCCAAGGAGCGGCGCAGGTCGTCCTTTTTGATCTCCTTTACGTCGATGCCGTCGTAGGTGATCCTGCCCTCCTGCACGTCGTAAAAGCGGTTGATGAGGTTCGTGATGGTCGTTTTGCCCGCGCCCGTCGAGCCGACGAAAGCGATCTTTTGACCCGGCTTGGCGTAGAGCTTGACGTCCTTTAACACGGTCACCTCGCCGTCGTAGCTGAACGTCACGTCGTCAAAGCGCACGTCGCCGCGCAGCTCCACATAGGCAAAACCGTTTTCCGACGGACGCTTCCAGGCCCAAACGCCCGTGCGGCGCGGCGATTCGCTCAGAACGCCGTTTGCGTCCTTTTCGGCGTTGACCAGCGTGACGCTGCCCTCGTCGATCTCGGGCGCTTCGTCAAGGATCATAAAGATGCGCTCGGCGCCCGCAAGCGCGCTGATAAAGCCGTTGAACAGCTGCGAAATCTGGGTCAGCGGCTGGCTGAACGAGCGGGTATACTGCAAAAACGCGGCAAGCGTGCCGATATCCGCGCGCCCGACGATCGCAAGCGCCGCGCCCGCAGCGGCAGCGGCGGCATAGAGCGCATAGCTCAGGTTGCCCATGATGGGCATGAGGATCATCGTATACGTCATGGCGGTGGTCGAGGAGACGCGCAGCGTCTCGCTGCGGCGCTCGAATTCCGACGTGACCTGCTTTTCGCGGCAGAACACCTTGACCTCGCGCTGCCCCTCGATCATCTCCTCGATATAGCTGTTTACGTCGGCAAGCGCCGCTTGCCGCTTTTTGAAATGGAACGCGGATTTGCCGCCGAGTCCCTTGACGATGAACAGCATCAAAACGAATACCGCAAGCACGAGCAGCGTCAAAAGCGGGGAGAGCACGATCATCATCGTGAGCACGCCCGCGACCGTGATCGTGCAGGAGATGAGCTGCGGCAGACCCTGCCCCAGCATCTCGCGAAGCGCGTCCGTATCGTTTGAAAAGCGGCTCATGATCTCGCCGTGCGTATGCGTGTCGAAGTATTTGAGCGGCAGCCGTTCGAGCTTCGTAAACAGATCCACGCGGATGGATTCCAGCGCGGCGGTGGAAACGGTTAAAACGAGGCGATTGACCGCATAGTTGGAAAGCGCGCCAAACCCGTAGATCACCGCGAGCAAGAGAATGTTGCGAATAAGCGTCGTCAAATCGATCGAACCCGCGCGTGCAAGGGCTGCGATCTCGTTGATGATGGGTTTGAGCATATACGTTCCCGCAACGCCCGCGCCCGCCGAAACGACAAGGCAAAGCACGATCGCCGCGATCAGGATGGCGTTGGGTTTCAGATAGCCGAACAGGCGCAGGAACGTCTGCATGGCGTTTTTGGGTTTTGCCGTGGGGCGCATGTTTCTAGGTCCGGGGCCTGCCATGTTACGCCACCCCCTTCTGCTGCGAATGATAGACCTCGCGATAGATCTCGTTGGAAGCAAGCAATTCTTCATGCGTGCCGACCGCGTCGATTGTTCCGTTGTCCAACACGACGATGCGGTCTGCGTCCATAACGGACGTGATGCGCTGCGCGATGATGATCGTTGTCGCTTCGCCGTGTTTCTCGCAGAACGCGGCGCGGATTGCGGCGTCGGTCGCGGTATCCACGGCGGAGGTGGAGTCGTCCAGAATCAGAATCTTCGGGCTTTTCACCAGCGCGCGGGCGATGCAGAGCCGCTGCTTTTGTCCGCCCGAAACGTTGACGCCGCCCTGCCCCAGATCGGTGTCGTAGCCGTCGGGGAAGGCGCGGATGAAGGAATCCGCCTGCGCGGAAACGCACGCGGCTTGGATTTCCTCGTCCGTCGCGTTCGGGTTTCCCCAGCGCAGGTTTTCCCTGATCGTGCCGGAAAACAAAACGTTCTTTTGCAGCACCATGGCGACCGCATTGC